>NZ_JBFBJW010000003.1:0-632367 GCF_040686315.1 Micromonospora sp. NPDC085948
TATAAATCATAATTGGCACTGGCTTTACAAGCACCCTGTTGAGTTCTCAAAGAACAACCACACACCGACCAGAAGCCCCACCTCAGTGGAACCCCAACCGGGGCTTTTCGTACCGTGTCCCTTAGCGCTTTCCAGCGCCAGGCACTTTTACTACGTTACCCGCTCGTTTCCGCCGTGTCAAACCGGTGTTTCGCGGTTCGTCGTGCTTCATTCGGTAATGCGGGCACCATGGCTCGACCGGCTTGCGCCGCTCTCGTCACGGATTCGGCAGGCCGGCCGCTGCGGTCTCCCGCAAGCTCGCCCGGTGCCCTGCCGGTTGGTAACCATACCCGGTCGGTTTCGCCGCACCAAATCCGCCTCGCGGCGTTTCTGGCGGCACCTCCCGGTCCGGGATCCGGTGGGCAAGCCCGCCGGCCCGAGGCCGTTTGTCCTGCGCTCCGGCCGTCTCAGGCTTTCGCCTGTTTCGTCCGTTCCGCGCTGGCAGAGAGAAAGCTACGCGTCCGGCGGGATGATCGTCAAATCCGCCGGACGCGTCCCCGGTCACATCGTCGACAGTCGACTATTCGCCCAGCTCAACGCCCGCGAACGAGCGCTTGCCGCGACGCAGCACCAGGTATCGCCCGTGCAGCAGATCGGTCGCCGACACCCCGGCGTCCACCTCGGTCACCCGATTGTTGTTGACGTAGGCGCCACCCTCGGCGATCACCCGACGGGCCTCCTTGAGCCCACTGACGAGCCCGGAGTCCCGCAACAGCCCGGCGACATCCGGCAACTCGCCGGAGAGACGCACCAGGCCGGCCTCGGTCAACGCCGCACGCAGCGTCTCCGGGGCCAGGTCGTCGAGCGACCCGCGGCCGAAGAGTGCCTGACTGGCGGCGACCGCCTGTCGGGTCTCCTCGGCGCCGTGCACCAGGGTGGTCAGCTCCTCGGCGAGCGCCCGCTGCGCCAGGCGCGCCGCCGGCCGCTCGGCCGTCGCCTTCGCCAGCTCCTCCAACTCGTCACGAGTACGGAAGCTGAAGTAGCGCAGGTACCGGTCGACCTCTCGGTCCTCGACGTTGAGCCAGAACTGGTAGAACGCGTAGGGGCTGGTCATCGCGGGGTCGAGCCAGACGGCGCCCCCCTCGCTCTTGCCGAACTTCGTACCGTCGGACTTGGTGACCAGCGGCGTGGTGAACGCCTGCACCGGCCCGGCGCCCCGCCGGCGGACGTAGTCGACGCCGGCGGTGATGTTGCCCCACTGGTCGGAGCCACCGAACTGAAGCTGACAGCCGTGCCGGCGGTGCAGCTCGAAGAAGTCGTTGCCCTGCAGCAGCTGGTAGCTGAACTCGGTGAAGCTGATGCCCGTCTCGAGTCGGGCCCGCACCACCTCCCGCGCGAGCATCTTGTTGACCGGGAAATGCTTGCCCACGTCGCGCAGGAACTCGACGATCGACATCTCGCCGGTCCAGTCCAGGTTGTTGACCAACTGCGCCGCGTTGTCCCCGGTGTACGACACGAAGGGCGCGAGCTGTTCGCGGATGCGCTCGACCCAGCCGGCGATCACCTCGGGCGGGTTGAGCGTCCGCTCGGCGCTCTCCTTCGGGTCACCGATCTGCCCGGTGGCCCCGCCGACCAGCAGCAACGGGCGGTGGCCGGCGAGTTGCAGCCGGCGGGCCATGAGGACCTGCATGAGGTTGCCGACGTGCAGGCTCGGCGCGGTGGGGTCGAAGCCCACGTAATAGGTGGCGGCCGTCCCCCCGTCGAGCAGCTCGCGCAGCTCGTCGAGGCCTGTCGAGTCCTGGATGAGGCCACGCCAGAGCAGGTCGTCGGTCAGGGAGTCCCGCCCGGAGGGCGGGGGGCTGCTGTCGGTCACGGTCACCGATTCTCCCCCATCGCCGGCACCGACCCGTACCGGGTTTGCCGCAACCCGCCCCGGTTAGGCTTGCGCCCCGTTGATCGAGGAGGGATTTGCCGTGGAGATGCCGGATCTGACGGGTGGTTTCGTCGCCCTGCTCGGCCTGACGTTCGAGGAGGCGTCCGCCGACCGGGTGGTCATCAGCTGGCAGGTCCGACCGGAGCTGCACCAGCCGTTCGGCATCCAGCACGGCGGGGTGTACTGCTCGGTGGTGGAGACCGCGGCCAGTGTGGGTGGCTCCCTCTGGCTGGCCGACCGGGGCACGGTGGTCGGCGTGTCGAACCAGACCGACTTCCTGCGGGCCGTCCGGGACGGGAAGCTGACCGCGGTCGGCACCCCCGTGCACCGGGGCCGCAGCCAGCAGCTCTGGCAGGTGGAGATCACCGACGCCGACGAGCGGTTGGTCGCCCGCGGTCAGGTGCGACTCCAGAACCTCTCGCGCGACTGAGCGGCGGCACCCGGACGGTTCAGCTGCGGGCCTCGTCCAGCACCGGCTCCGCCGCCTGGTCGGCGTCGGGGTCGGTGTCATCGGGTACCCGGCTGACCCGTACCTCGGTGATCGCCCGGTGGTCGATGCCGGCCACCACCAGCACCCAGCCGTCCAGGGTGACGTCCTCGCCGGCGACGGTGGGGATGTGCCCGAGGCGGGCCAGCACCAGCCCGGCGACCGTGGTGTAGTCGCCGTCCGGACGCGACGGCAGCTCGACGCCGATGTCCGGGAGGTCGTGCACCGGGAAGGTGCCGGGCAGCAGCAGCGCGCCGTCCGGGTCGCGCCGCACCGAGCGCACGTCCCGGTCGGTCTCGTCGTAGATCTCGCCGACGATCTCCTCCAGGATGTCCTCCAGCGTGACGATGCCGTCGACCGCGCCGCGCTCGTCCACGACGAGCGCGATGTGCTGGCGCTCGGCCTTGAACTGGCGCAACGCGTCCACCACCGGCAGCGAGTCGGGCAACAGCATCGGGGGGCGGGCGATCTCGTCGACCGGGCGGTCGTCGGGCACGCCCACCAGATCGCGCAGGTGGATCACGCCGGCCGTGTCGTCCAGGCCGCCGTGGCGCACGACCGGCGCGCGGGAGTGCCCGGTGGCGGCCAGCACGAGCCGCGCCGCCTCCGCGGTGGTCCCGCTGTCGAGCGTGAAGACCTGCAACCGGGGTACGAGGACAGCCCGCAACCGTCGGTCGGCGATCTCCACGGCGCCGGCGATGATGGTGCGTTGTTCCTTGGTGAAGCCGTGGTTGCCGGCGACGATGTCGCGCAGCTCGTTCGGGCCGATCTCCTCCGGCTGGTGTTTCGGGTTGAGCCCGACCAGGCGGACGACCACGTCGCTGGTGGCGCCGAGCGCCCAGACGGCCGGCCGGGTGAAGCTGGCGAGCAGATCGAGCGGGCGGGCCACCAGCAGTGCCCAGCGCTCGGCGGACTGCATGGCGATCCGCTTGGGGGCCAGCTCGCCGAAGACCAGGGTGACGAAGGTCAGCGCGAGGGTGACCACCACGATGGCCACCGTCTCGGCGGCGCTGCCGAACATTCCGAGCAGCGGGACGAGCGGCTTGGCCAGCGAGACCGCCGCGGCGGCGGAGGCCAGGAAGCCGGCGAGGGTGATGCCGATCTGGATGGTGGCCAGGAAGCGGTTCGGGTCCTTGGCGAGGCGGGCCAGCACCCGCCCGGCGCGACTGGTGCGCTCCAACCGCTGGATCTGACTGTCCCGCAGCGACACCAGCGCCATCTCGCTGCCGGCGAAGAGCGCGTTGATCACGACCAGGATTCCGACCAGGGCCAGTTGGCTCCCGTAGCTCTGCACGCCCGGTTCGCTCCCTCGTGGTGGTGGCACCGGCCGGTACGCGCGGTGCCCGCCGGTCGGCGAGCCCGCCCGGCGTAGGCGTGTGTTTGCCCCGTCCGGTGCCCGCCGAATCCTGCCCCGGTGAGGCTACGCCGGATCGGGCGTCGGTGACGCTACGCCGGATCGGGCGTCGGTGACGCTACGCCGGATCGGTCGCGGGTGACGCTACGCCGGGTCGGCGGCCGGGGTCGCCGGCAGGTCGAGGACGTACGAGTCGCCGTCCGGGCGGAAGCCGAGCCGGTGGTAGTACGGGGCGACCATCCGGGGCGGGCTGACCACCCGACGGAAGCCTCGTTCGGTGAACAGGTGGCTGCGTCGGTAGACGAACTCGCCCGGGGTGAAGTCCCGGAACCTGGGGGTCACGTAGTCCAGGTCGATCTGGGCGACGCCGTGCGCCTCGGCGTGCGACAGCACCACACCCACCACCTCGTCGGCGGTGACCACCAGGAAGGCGGATCGTCCCGACGCGTCCGGGTCCCAGTGGAAGTCGGGGTTGAACCGGGCGATGTCGCCGGCGTGCACCCGCAGCGTGTGCGCGAGGAACTGGTCGCCGACACCGACCTCCACCACCTGGTAGGTCTTCTCGTCGTGGCGGGTGGCGAGCATCCCGCGCAGGTACCAGATGTTGATCGCCGCGAGCACGACGTTGAGCCCGACGCCGGGCCAGACCTCGATCGCGGCGTTGTAGCCGATCAGCACGAAGCAGCCGACGAGGTTGAGCGCCCGCAACCGCAGGATGCGCGACTGCAGCAGCGACCAGACCAGCACCGCGGAGCCGGCCCAGCCGACCAGATCCAACCAGTTCACCCCGCGAGACTAGTGCCCGCCCAGGTCAGGGGCGTCGGCGGGCAGCTCCAACAGCCACTCCTCGACGTCTTCGCCGCGACCGTTGGCGTACCCCGAGTCCTCGCCGACCACCACGAAGCCGCACTTGCGCAGGACCGCGAGGGACGCGGCGTTGTCCTTGACGGCGCGGGCGTGCACCGGTCGGGGCACCTCGCGCAGCAGCGCGGTCAGGGCCGCGGTGGCGTGCCCCCGGCCCCAGCGGGCCGGGTCGATCCAGTAGCTGACCTCGGTCCTGCCCTCGGCGGGGAAGGCGCTCACGTAGCCGACCACCTCGCCGTCGACCTCGACGGTGCGGACCCGGTTCGCCGGGTTGGTGAGCACCCGGGCCCAGTGCTGGGCGAACTCCCGACGGTCGGACGGGTCCTTGGCGACGAAGGCCGCCATCCGGTTGGCCTCCGGGTCCTGCTGGAACAGGAAGAACTCGACGAGGTCGTCCTCCTGGACCGGGCGCAACCGCAGATCAGGGGTCATCGGACGAGGGTACGCAACGGCGAGCCCGCGCCGCGCGCTCAGTCGCTCACGGCGGCGACCGCCAGCACGGCGGCGAGCAGGGAGCTGCCCACCGACAGCAGGCGGCGCCACGGCACCCGCGCGTTGACCACCGGCAGGGCGGACCACCGGGTCACGGCCAGTGCGGCCCCCGCCGCGGACAAGCCGGCGCCGAGCGGCCAGAGCCAGACCGGCACCACCGACCAGTCGCCCATCCGGTGCGCCAGCCCGAGATAGGCGAACGCCCACACCACCGCCGCCACCAGGGTCACCCGGTCCAGTTCGCGGCGGCGGGCGGTGCCGAGCAGGGACAGGCCGCCGAGGAAGCTGAGCGCCACCGCGAGACCGGCGCCGATCCAGACCGGAGCCGCCGGTGCCGCCCCTCCAGCCTCCTTCTCCGGTACGCCGAGCAGTCGCAGCCCGATCGGCTCGACGCCCTTGTCGGTGTTGCCGAGGACCACCACCGCCCGGCCGGTGGCCCGTTCGAGGCCAATGTAGGACCGGAACCCGCCGGTCGCGCCGTTGTGCCAAACCACCTCGTGGTCGCCGTGCCGGGTGGTGAACCAGCCGTACCCGACGTGGGTGTTCTCGTCCTCGCGGAAGCGGGCGGTGGTGGCGTCGGTGCCGGGCGCGGTGCCGGCGAGGGTCGCGGCGGCCAGCCGGCCCAGATCTTCGGCGGTGGACCAGGGGCCGACGCCGGCCGGGGCGTAGCCCACTCCGGACCAGGGGTCGAGTGCCCGGCCGGCGGCCCGGCCGCCGTGGGCGCGGCCGGCCGGCAGGTCGTCGGCGTGGGTGGCGATCACCGTGGCGTTCATGCCGAGCGGTCGGAGCAGCCGGGACCGCAGCAGATCGGCGTACGCGACGCCGGCCTTCGCGGCGAGCGCGTGACCGAGCACGGACGGCCCGACGTTGGAGTAGTGGACGTCGCCGCGCTCGTCGTCGTCGGGGGTGACCCGGTCGGCGGCGCTCCGGATGGCGTCGACGTCCTGCCCGGCGTACGGGTTGCCACCGGACACGTTGGACCAGAGGATGCGAGCCCAGCCCAGGATGCCGCCGGGGGCGAGGCGGGGCAGGCCGGCGCGGTGGCTGGCCAACTCGGCGAGCGTCACCTCGCGGGCGGGGCCGGCGACGGTGGGCCAGGTGGCGCCGAGGGGGTCGTCGGGGCGGACGACCCCGGCGGCGACCTGGTCGGCCAGGAGCATGCCGGTGAGCACCTTGGTGACCGAGCCGATCTCGAACGAGGTGCCGGGCTCGACCGGCCGGCCGGTCGGGTCCCGGTCGCCCAGGCCGGCGGTACGGATGCGACCGTTCTCGACCAGGGCGACGGCGAGCCCGCGGTGCCCCGACGGGTCGCGCACGGCGGACCGTGCGGCGGCGGCCAGATCGGCGTCCCCGGTGGCCTGTGCGCTGAGGCGGGCCACCCGGGGCATCAGCGCGATCCCGGCGACGCCGGCGACCAGTGCCGCGGCGAGGGTGATCGCGGTCGTCCTGCGCATGGTGCTTCTCCCTGCTGTTCGGGCGGTCGGTGCGGTGGGGGCGGTTCAGCGACCGGCGGCGGTGAGGATGGTGAGCAGCGGCACCACGCGTTCGGCGGGGACGGACCACCGCCCTCGGCCGACGCTGCGCAGCCAACCGGCGGCGGTGATCTGGCGCAGGTGGTGGTGGAGCTGGCCGGTCGTGCCCAGTTCCTCGATCTCGGCCAGCTCGCTGGTGCTCTGGCGACCGTCGAGGATCTCGCGCAGCAGCCGCAGCCGCACCGGGTGGGCCAGCGCGGAGAGCGTGGCGGACAGCTCGGTCCAGTCGGCGGCGAGCACGTCGTCGACGGTGCGGCCGTACTGCCAGTCGTAGTGCTGGCCGGCGACGCGGACGGTGCCGGTGTAGAGGACCGCGCCGGTGCCGTCGGGCGGCAGGCGCTGCTTGAGGCCGTCGAGGGCCCAGAAGGCGCCTTCGGACGCGGCCGGTGCCGTCGATGCCGGCGTCAGTCGTTCACTCAGGGCGGTGATCTGCGCTTCCAGGGCGGCCAGCCGCTCTTCCACTGTGCTCATGTGGAGATAGTACGTACTAACGTACTTCCGAGCAAACTCTGTCTCCGGCGTCGGCGATCCGTGGCGAGCGCGCCGCCACCGAGGCAGGAAGATGAAGGGGGCAACCGACCGACCCAGGGAGCGCCGATGAACCGACCCGTCGTGGTGGGCGTGGACGGATCGTCGTCCAGCCTGGTCGCCGCGGAGCACGCGGCCCGCGCCGCACTGCTCCGGTCCCGGCCGCTGCTCCTGCTGCACGGATACCTGCACCCATTCGGCTACGGCATCCCGCTCAACCCGTACGACATCGGGATGCCGGTGCCGTCCGAGGAGGCGCAGCGGATGTTGGAGACCACGGCGGCCGACCTGACCGACCGCTGGCCCGGCCTGGTCGTCGAGGTGCGCCAGGTAGCCGGCGGCCCCGGCATCACGCTGATCGAGGAGTCCCGCCAGGCCGAGTTGGTCGTGGTGGGCAGTCGAGGGCTCGGCGGGTTCGCCGGGCTGCTGCTCGGCTCGGTCGGCACGCAGGTGGCCGCGCACGCGCACTGCCCGGTGCTGGTGGTCCGCCCGGACGAGCAGCCGATCCCGGTGGACGGGCCGGTGCTGGTCGGGGTCGACGGCTCCGAGTCGTCCCGGCTGGCGACGGGCTACGGCGCCGACGAGGCAGCGCGGCGGGAGGTGCCGCTGGTGCTGGTGCACGTCGGCCCGGCGGCCGGGGACCGGGCGGTGCCGGAGGAGATCGAGGAGTCGCAGGCCGTGTACCAGGCCGAGGCGGTGCGGCTACTGGCCGACGCGTCCGCCGCGGTACGCGCCGCGCACCCCGACCTGGTGGTGCGGGAGCATCCGGTCCGGGCGGCCGGCCCGGTCCAGGGGCTCATCGATGCCAGCGGCACGGCGTCGCTGCTGGTCGTGGGCACCCGGGGCCGGGCCGGATTCGCGGGCCTGTTGCTCGGGTCGGTCAGTCAGGCGGTGATCCAGCACGCGCACTGCCCGGTGCTGGTCGCCCACCCGGTCAGCTGACCGGCGCGTCGTCGGATCGGCCGAGCATCTGCAGGAAGTCGGTGGTGAGGGCGAACGGGTCGGCGGGGCCGCTGGTCGGCGGCCGGCGCTCGATCTGGTCGGCCAGTTCACCGGCGGCGCGCCGGATCCGACCGCGCAGAGCGCCGTCCGCGGTGCCGTCGGACCAGTCCTCCGGTGCGGCGAAGACCGCGGTCGGGACGACCACCGACCGGAGGTAGGCGAACATCGGGCGGACGGCGTGCTCCAGAGCCAGGGAGTGCCGGGCGGTGCCGCCGGTGGCGCCGATCAGCACCGGCCGGTCGACGAGCGACTCGGAATCCAACACGTCGAAGAACGACTTGAACAGCCCGTTGTACGAGGCGCTGAAGATTGGGGTGACGGCGATGAGCCCGTCCGCCCCGGTCACCGTGTCGATGACGTCGCGCAGCGCGGTCGGCGGGAACCCGGTGAGCATGTTGTTGACCACGTCGTGGGCGTACTCCCGCAGGTCGACCACGTGCAGCTCCACCTCGGCGCCGCGCCGGACCAACTCGTCGCGGGTCGCCGCGGCGAGCTGGTCGGCGAGCAGCCGGGTCGACGAGGGCTGACTCAGCCCCGCCGAGACCACGGCCAGGGTGCGGTGGGTCATCGGGTCGCCCCCTCCGGTGCCTTGCCCGTGACGTCGTCGACGGCGTGCACGGTGCTGTCCTTGCCGCCGCCCGCGGCGGCGACCAGCGAGGCGTGCGTCGGCGCCGCCGGCACGTGCGCGGGACGCAGCGCCTCGAACTCCTTGCGCAGCACCGGCACCACCTCCTCACCCAGCAGGTCGAGCTGCTCCAGCACGGTCTTCAGCGGCAACCCCGCGTGGTCCACCAGGAACAGCTGCCGCTGGTAGTCACCGACGTACTCCCGGAAGCCCAACGTGCGGTCGATGACCTGCTGCGGGCTGCCCACGGTCAGCGGCGTCTCCCGGGTGAACTCCTCCAACGACGGCCCGTGCCCGTAGACCGGGGCGTTGTCGAAGTACGGCCGGAACTCGCGGACCGCGTCCTGCGAGTTGCGGCGCATGAACACCTGGCCACCGAGGCCGACGATCGCCTGGTCGGCGCTGCCGTGGCCGTAGTGCGCGTACCGCTGGCGGTAGAGCGCGACCATCCGCTGGGTGTGCTCCTTGGGCCAGAAGATGTGGTTGGCGAAGAAGCCGTCGCCGTAGTACGCGGCCTGCTCGGCGATCTCCGGGCTGCGGATCGAGCCGTGCCAGACGAACGGGGGCACGCCGTCGAGCGGGCGCGGCGTCGAGGTGAACGACTGCAACGGGGTGCGGTACTTGCCCTTCCAGTCGACCACGTCCTCGCGCCACAGCCGGTGCAGCAGGTCGTAGTTCTCGATGGCGAGGGGGATGCCGGCGCGGATGTCCTTGCCGAACCACGGGTAGACCGGGCCGGTGTTGCCGCGGCCCATCATCAGGTCCACCCGGCCGTCGGAGAGGTGCTGAAGCATCGCGTAGTCCTCGGCGATCTTCACCGGGTCGTTGGTGGTGATCAGCGTGGTGGCGGTGGACAGCAGCAGCCGCTCGGTGCGCGCCGCGATGTGGCCGAGCATGGTGGTCGGCGACGAGGGCACGAACGGCGGGTTGTGGTGCTCGCCCGCGGCGAAGACGTCCAGACCGACCTCTTCGGCCTTGAGCGCGATGGCGACCATGGCCTTGATCCGCTCATGCTCGGTCGGCTCCCGACCGGTGGTCGGGTCGACCGTGACGTCGCCGACGGTGAAGACTCCGAACTGCATGACCAGCTCCTCGCGTGTCAACCGGGTGCCGTCGTGGTACCCGGACGCAGCTCACAACTTATTTGACGACGCAACTATTCCGTGGCCGGCCCATCTCGCAGTGGCGCCGGTCACGCCCGATAACGGACACACCCCGCGTTGGCGGCGCCTATCACCAGCTCAGCCGCCGGCCACCGACGGGAGCACCTGCACCTCGGCGCCCTCGCCGACGGGCGTGGCCAGCCCACCCGAGTGCCGGCAATCCGCACCGTCGACATAGACGTTGACGTAGCGGCGCAGCTCGCCACGCTCGTCGCGGATCCGCCGGGCCAGCCGCGGATGCGCGACGGCCAACTCGTCGAGGACCGCCCGCAGCGTCCCGGTGGCGCCGACGCTCAGCCGACTGGCCCCGCCGGCCTCGCCCCGCAGCGGTCCGGGCAGCAGCACGGTGACCACGCTCAGACCCCCGCGGCCCGGACGCAGAGCACGTCCGGCAGGTGTGCCGCCACCAGGGACCAGGAGTCGCCCTCGTCGCGGCTGGCGTAGACCGAGCCGGAGCGGGTGCCGAAGTAGACCCCACCGGGAGCGGCGCCGTCGGCGCACATCGCGTCGCGCAGCACCGCCGGGTAGAACGGCCCCTCGGGCAACCCCACCGACAGCGGCTCCCACTTGCCGCCGGCGTCGGCGGAGCGGAACACCCGGCAGCGGTGGTCGGCCGGGAACCGCTCGCTGTCGGCCACCAACGGGAAGGTCCACACCATGCCGCCCCGCCCGGGGTGGGCCACCATCGGGAAGCCGAAGTCGCTGGGCAGCCCGTCGGCGATCGAGGACCAGGTGCGGCCGTCGTCGTCGGAACGGTAGACGCCGTGGTGGTTCTGCGCGTACAGCCGCTCGGGATCGGCCCCGTCCCGAGCGACCTTGTGCACGCACTGGCCGAACTCCGGCCACTCGTCGGGCATGAAGTAGGCGCGGATGCCGGTGTTGCCCGGCGCCCAACTCGCCCCGGCGTCCTCCGAGCGGTAGACGCCACCCGTGGACATCGCGACCAGCAGCCGGGCCGGGTCCCGCGGATGCGGCAGCACGGTGTGCACGGCCTGGCCGCCGAAGCCGGCGTCCCACTGCGGGCGGTGCGGGTGGTCCCAGAGGGAACGGACCAGCTCGAAGCTGCGGCCACCGTCGGCGGACCTGAACAGCGCCGACGGCTCGGTGCCGGCCCAGACCACGTCCGGCTGGTCGGGGCCGGCCGGCACCAACTGCCAGACCCGCCCGAGGGAGACGCCGGTGTCGGCCGGGAACGCGACCGGCGCCTCGTCCGGCTCGTCCCAGGAGGCGCCGAGGTCGTCGCTGGTGGCGACGCTGGGACCGAAGTGTGAGCTGGTCATCCCGACGAGCAGCCGCGGGGTGGACCGCCGGGTGTCGACCGCGACCGCGTAGACCCCGGTCATCGGAAAGTGCGGGCCGGTGATCTCCCAACCGCGCCGGTCATCGTCGCTGGTGGCGAGAAACAACCCCTTGGCCGTGCCGATCGCGAGCAACGTCGCCATGATGTCCTCCGAACCGTCAATGAGCAGTTCGGTGATTATGGCCACACCCTCCGACACGTTCGCCGGACACACGCCCGCGGGATCAGCGCCGGGTGCGGGGCACGTGCCGGCGATACGCGCTGACCGTCGGATCGCCGTCGAGCCAGAACCGCCACGGCAGGTCGTGCGCGCCGGTCACCCCGACGCGCGGGCCGGCGACCACCGTCTCCGGCGGCACCGGCCGCGTCGGTGGGCGCAACCGGACCGGCCCGTCGCTAAGCAGGTACGCCCCGTACGCCTCGCGGTCGATGCCGAGCGCGGCACAGAGCCGGGCCGGCCCACGGGCCAGGTCCACGTCCCGGCGTACGGCCGGCCGACGGTCCCGAGCCTCGGTCAGGCCGTCGACGACCTGCCCGGCGCGCAGCAGGACCGCGGAAGCCTCCCCCTCGACACCTGTCACCACGTTCATGCACCAGTGCATCCCGTAGGTGAAGTAGACGTACGCGTGCCCGGCCGGCCCGAACATCACCGCGTTGCGGGGGGTGCGGCCCCGGTGCGCGTGCGAGGCCTGATCCCCGGCCATACCGGCGTACGCCTCGACCTCGGTGATCCGGACGGTGACGCCGCCCGCGTGCAGCTCGCAGCCCAGCAGCCCACGCGCGGCCGGCAGCAGCGGGCCGGCGAGCAGGTCGGCCAGCGTCGCCAGGCCGGCGTCGGCGGAGCGGTCGTCCGACACGAGATCCATGGCTCCGACGGTACCCAGCATTCCGCCTGACCATCCCGCCGCCGGGTCCGGCCGGGCACCCGGAAGCCCTCCGGTGTTCATTCGTTCGTCATCCACCCGCGGAAACCCGCCCCGCGACCGGCGGGTGTAACGAGTGTCGTCGCAGGGCGCGACGGCGCATCCGGAGAGGAACCACCATGAACGTACGCAGAATCCGTCGACCTCTCATCGCCATCGTCCTGGCCGCGGCAGGCGCCACGCTTGCCCTCGCCCCGTCGGCCAGTGCCAACGCCCCGCTGCGGGCGGGTGCCGCGGTCGACGGCGCCCCGCTGACCGCGGTCGCGCTCAGCGGCACCGGCAAGATCGACGCCAGCGGCGCGGCGGTCTTCGTCCCGATCACCCTGACCTGCTCGCAGCGCACCTCGGTCGACCTGACCGTCAAGGTCGCCCAGGCGATCGGGGACACGATGCGGACCGGCACGACCAGTCGGAAGGTGGTCTGCGACGCGACCACGCAGAAGGTCCGGATCGCCGTGACCGCGACGGAGCGCCCGTTCGCCCCCGGCGTGGCGTTCGGCGTGGTGACCGGCAACTCCTGCGACGCACTGTGCAACTCCCTCACCGACGAACACCGCTTCGAGCTGTCGCTCTGAGCCGCGGCGGGGCGGCGCGGCAAGACCGCGCCGCCCCGCTTCAATAGTTTGTTGACAATCGTTCGTTGATAGACTGGGATCGGGGCATGACGACGGACGAGCTGTTCACCGCGCCGGACCCGTCCCGCGCCCGCGCCCACCGCACCCACGAGGCCCTGCAACGCATCAGCGAGCGGCACGCCGGGACCGACACCCAGCGCGGGCGCTGGGCCCACCCGTACGTGCTCGACCCGTGGGAGGCGGTCGCCCTGGTCACCGCACTGGCCGCCGGCGGAGCCGAGCGGGCACCGGCCGAGGAGCCGATCGACGCCGCCGACCTCACCGCCGCGCTGACCCTGCTGCCGCACGTCCGCGCCGAGCTGGACGCCCTGGAAGCCGGACTGTTGACGCTGGCCCGCGACCGGGGGCTGACCTGGCAGGCGATCGCGTACGGGCTGGGCCTGGGCAGCGCGCAGGCGGCCCGGCAGCGCTACGAGCGGGTCGCCGCCCGCTCAGCCGAGCAGAGCGCCTGACGGCCGCGCCCGTCCGTGTTCGACCGCGCCAAGATCGCGCTGGTCCGTGTCAAGATCGCGCTCGAACACGGAAGTAGTGGCCTCGACCGCGGCGGAGGCCACTAGATCCTGGATCGAGCACGATCTTGCGGGACGGGACGGGGCGGGACGGGACGGGGCGGGACGGGGCGGGACGGACCCAGAGCGGGCCGGGCCGGGCGGGATCGGCACGGCGCGCGTGCGACGGCGATTGGGCGGGCACACTGTGCGCACGACGAGGAGGCACCCATGGAGCGCGCGGAGATGCTGACGTACTGCCTGGCCAAGCCGGGAGCGTGGCTGGACCGGCCGTGGGAGGGCGACGAGGTGGTGAAGGTGGGCAGCCGGATCTTCGCGTTCCTCGGCAGCGGCGCGGGAAAGCCGACGGTCGGCATCAAGTGCGGGCAGACCCGGGAGATGGCCGACGAGTGGCTGCACCGGCACCCCGACGACGCCAAGGTGATGGCCTACATCGGCCGGTCCGGGTGGAACACGCTGCGCCTGGACGGCGGGATCGACGACGAGGAGTTGACCGAGGCGGTCGACGCGTCGTACGACATGGTGGTGGCGAAGCTCCCGAAGCGGGAGCGCCCGACGGCCTGAACCGCCGCGGCGCCGGCGGCCAGCGCCGACGCCACGGCACGGCTCAGCGCGGGACGACCCGCTCGGCGGCCCACTCCCGCCAGGTGGTCAGCCGGTCCGCCGCGGTGGCGAGCTGGTCGGCCACCGGACCGGGGCCGGTGGAGCCGGGGGTGGTGCGGGCGGCGAGGGCCGAACGGACCGAGAGCACGTCGCGCACCGACGGGTCGAGGTGCTCGCTGATCGCGGTCAGGTCGTCGTCGGAGACGTCGTTGAGCTCGCACTCCCGGGCCGCGCAGAGCGCCACCAGCCGACCGGTGATCTCGTGCGCGTCGCGGAACGGCACGTTGCGCCGGACCAGCCAGTCGGCGACCTCGGTGGCCAGGGAGAAGCCGACCGGGGCGGCGGCGACGAGACGGTCCACCCGGACCGTCATCGTGGAGATCATTCCCGCCAGGGCCGGGAGCAGCAGCTCCAGGGTGTCGACGGCGTCGAACGCCGGCTCCTTGTCCTCCTGCATGTCCCGGTCGTAGGTCATCGGCAGGCCCTTGAGCATGGTGAGCACGGTCACCAGGCCGCCGACCAACCGGCCGGACTTGCCGCGGGCCAGCTCGGCGATGTCCGCGTTCTTCTTCTGCGGCATGATCGACGACCCGGTCGCGAACGAGTCGTCCAGCTCCACCCACCCGAACTCGTGCGAGGTCCAGAGCACGACCTCCTCGCCGAGCCGGGACAGGTGCACGCCGATCAGGGCGGTGGTGAAGAGGAACTCGGCGACGAAGTCCCGGTCGGCGACCGCGTCCATGGAGTTGGCGAACGACGTCCGGAAGCCCAACTCCTTGGCCACGGCCACCGGGTCCAGCGGAAGCCCCGAACCAGCGAGGGCGCCCGCGCCCAGTGGGCTGACCGCCGCCCGGTGGTCCCAGTCGCGCAGCCGCTCCAGGTCCCGCAGCAGCGGCTGCACGTGGGCGAGCAGCCAGTGCCCGAACGTGACCGGCTGGGCGTGCTGGAGGTGCGTCATGCCGGGTGCGGCCGTGTCGATGTGCCGCTCGGCCTGCTCCACCAGCGCCTCGGCCAGCTCGACGAGCCGGCTGGCCACGCCCCGGGCGTGGTCGCGCAGGTAGAGCCGCAGGTCGGTGGCGACCTGGTCGTTGCGGGACCGGCCGGCGCGCAGCTTGCCACCGAGGCTGCCGAGGCGCTCCAGCAGACCGCGCTCCAGCGCGGTGTGCACGTCCTCGTCCTCGATGGTCGGGCGGAACGCCCCGGAGGCGCAGGCGGCCTCCAGGTCGTCCAACGCGGCCAGCATGCGGCCCAGCTCCTCCGGGTCGAGCAGGCCGGCGCCGGCCAGGACCCGGGCGTGCGCCCGGGAACCGGCGATGTCGTACGGGGCCAGGCGCCAGTCGAACTGCACGCTCACCGACAGTCGGGCCAGCGCCTCGGCGGGGCCACCCGCGAAACGACCACCCCACAGGCTCGTCCGGTTGGTGGCTGCGCTGTTCTCGGTCAGGCTCTTGTCGTCCACGTCGCCCATCATTGCTCTGCTCGTCTCTCCCTCGCGACTGCGGGGCTCACTCACTGCGTACGCGCTCGCACCGGTCACTGTCCGCCACCGCCCAATCGGGCGTCCCGAGCGGCGGCCATCCGGCTCGGCAGCCCCCACAGCTGCACGAAGCCCTTGGCCAGGGACTGGTCGAACGTGTCTCCGATGTCCAACCCTCCGCAGTACGCGAGCACGACCCGCTCGGTCATGACGGGAGGTTCCCTTCGGCGGTGTCGTCCCGGCGTGCCCAACCGGCGAGCTTCTCGCCGAGCGCGGCCCCGCCGATGGCCTCGCGGGCCACCACGAGGATGGTGTCGTCGCCGGCGATGGTGCCGACGATCTCGGGCAGACCCGCCCGGTCCAACGCGCTGGCCAGGTACTGGGCCGCGCCCGGCGGGGTCCGCAGCACCGCGATGTTGCCGCTGGAGTCGACCCCGTTGAGCAGCTCACGCAGCAACCGCACCAGCCGCGCCGGAGCTGCCTCGGCGTCGCGCAGCGGTCGCTGGCCGTCCTCCGGGATCAGGTAGACGGCCGGTCCGTCACCGCCACGCACCTTGACCGCGCCCAACTCCTCCAGGTCCCGCGAGAGGGTGGCCTGGGTGACCACGACACCGTCGGCGGCGAGCAGGTCCGCCAACTCGGTCTGCGACCGGATCGCCCCGTCACGGATCAACTCCACGATCCGGGCGTGCCGGGCCGCGCGGGTCAACGGCCCGGTCATCGCCGCTCCCCGGTCGCAGTGTCGCCGGTCGCAGTGTCGCCGGTCGCGGCGTCACCGGTCGCGCCGTCACCGGTCGCGATTTCCAGCAGGAACGCCAGCAACGCCTTCTGCGCGTGCAGCCGGTTCTCCGCCTGGTCGAAGACCGCGCTCTGCGGCCCGTCGAGCACCTCGTCGGTGATTTCCTCACCACGGTGCGCCGGCAGGCAGTGCAGCACGATCGCGTCCGGCGCGGCCTGACCGAGCAGTTCCTTGTTGACCTGGTACGGCAGGAACGGGGTGATCCGGTCCAGCCCGTCGGACTCCTGCCCCATCGACGTCCAGGTGTCGGTGGCCAGCACCTCGGCATCGCGTACCGCCTCGGTCGGGTCGGTCAGCACCCGTACCGACCCGCCGGTGTCGGCGGCGATCCGGGCCGCCTGGTCCACGACGGCCGGATCGGGCGCGAACCCCGCCGGCCCGGCGATCCGCACGTGCATGCCGGCCAGCGCCCCGGCCAGCAGGTACGACTGCGCCATGTTGTTCGCGCCGTCGCCCACGTACGTCAGGGTGCGCCCGGCCGTGCCGCCGCACCGCTCCCGGATGGTCAGCAGGTCGGCCAGCAGCTGGCACGGGTGGAAGCCGTCGGTGAGCGCGTTGACCACCGGCACGGTGGCGCCCGCCGCGACCTCGGCGATCCGCTCGTCGCCGTGGGTCCGCAGCACGATGGCCGCGACGTAGCGGGACAGCACGCGTCCCGCGTCCGCCAGGGACTCGCCCCGGCCGAAGTGGGTGACCTGCGTGTCCACGACCAGCGGGTGCCCGCCCAACTCGGCGATCCCGACGTCGAACGAGATCCTGGTCCGCAGACTCTGCTTGTCGAAGAGCACCGCCACCGAACGGGGGCCGGCCAGCGGCCGGTGGCCGAAGCGGTCCGCCTTCATCTGCGCGGCCAGGTCGAGAACGGTGGACTGCTCGGCCGGCGAGAGGTCGTCGTCGCGCAGGAAGTGCCGGGTCATGCGGTCGTCCCCGTGGTGGTCGTGGTGGTCGTGGTGGTCGGCGTGGTCGGCGTCGAGATATTGGAAGATTTGGGCCCCTGGAGGGGCGCTTTCCCTCCAAGATCTGGCTCGGTCCCGGCGGCCGCCGGGGCCGCCGCGTCCAGGGCGGCGGGCAGCGCGGCGACGAAGGCGTCCACCTGCGCGGCGGTGAGGATCAGGGGCGGGACCAGCCGGAGCACGCCCGGCTGCACCGGGTTGACCAGGAAACCGGCCTCCCGCAGCGCCTCCGCGAGCACCGACGCCACGGGCGCGGTGAGCGTCACGCCGAGCAGCAACCCGGCGCCGCGTACGCCGTCGATCAGCGGGTGACCCAGCGCCTCGATGCCGCGACGCAGCCGCTCGCCGACCCGCTTGACGTTGTCGAGCAGGCCCTCGTTGGCGATGGTCGCCACCACGGCGAGCGCCGCCGCGCAGCTGACCGGGTTGCCGCCGAAGGTGGTGCCGTGCGAGCCGGGGGTGAGCAGGTCGGCGGCCCGGCCGAAGGCCAGCGTCGCCCCGATCGGCAGCCCGCCACCCAGCCCCTTGGCCAGGGTGACCACGTCCGGCTCCACACCCTCGGCCTGGTGCGCGAACCAGTGCCCGGTACGCCCCACGCCGGTCTGCACCTCGTCGAGCACCAGCAGCGCGCCGTGCCGTGCGGTGATCCGCCGGGCCGCGGCCAGGTAGCCGGCCGGCGGGACGACGACGCCGTTCTCACCCTGGATGGGCTCCAGGATCAGCATCGCGGTGGCGTCCGTGACCGCCGCTTCGAGGGCGGCCACGTCGCCGTAGTCGACGTGGGTCACCTCGCCGGGCAGCGGCCGGAACGGGTCGGCCTTGGCCGGCTGACCGGTCAACGCGAGCGCGCCCATGGTGCGGCCGTGGAAGCCGCCCCGGGTGGCCACCACGTGCGTGCGGCCGGTGCGCCGGGAGAGCTTGAACGCCGCCTCGTTCGCCTCCGCGCCCGAGTTGGCGAAGAACACCCGGCCCGGCCGGCCGGCGAGCGCCAACAGCAGCTCGGCGAGGGCCACCGGCGGCTCCGCCACGAAGAGGTTGGACACGTGCCCGAGGGTCGCGACCTGCTTCGACACCGCCGCCACCACGGCCGGGTGGGCGTGACCGAGGGCGTTCACCGCGATGCCACCGACCAGGTCGAGGTATTCGCGGCCGGCGTCGTCGACCACCACGGCGCCGGCACCGGAGACCAGCGCCAGCGGCGGCGTGCCGTAGTTGTCCATCATGGACTGCTTCCAACGCTGCGCCAACGTGCTCACGACGCGACCATCCCGTCTCCCGGCACCACCATCGTTCCGAACCCCTCCGAGGTGAACACCTCAAGCAACGTCGAGTGCGCCACCCGACCGTCGACGACGTGCGCGGCGGGCACTCCCCCACGCACCGCCCGCAGGCAGGCCTCCATCTTCGGCACCATCCCCGACTCCAGACTGGGCAGCAGCTTGGCCAGGTCATCCGCGACGATCTCGGAGACCAGGCTGGTGGTGTCCGGCCAGTCCGCGTACAGGCCGGCCACGTCGGTGAGTACGACCAGCTTGCGGGCCCGCAACGCGATGGCCAGCGCCGCGGCTGCGGTGTCCGCGTTGAGGTTGTGCAGCACCCCGTCCGCGTCCGGCGCCACCGTGGAGATCACCGGAATCCGACCGGCGTCGATCAGGTCGGTCACCGCCGACACGTCGACCGACTCGACGTCACCGACCTGGCCGACGTCGACCGGCAACCCGTCCACGTACGCCGGGCGGCGCACCGCCGTGAACAGCCGCGCGTCCTCGCCGGAGAGGCCGACCGCGTACGGGCCGTGCGAATTGATCAGCCCGACCAGCTCGCGGCCCACCTGCCCGACCAGCACCATCCGGACCACGTCCATCGCCTCGGCGGTGGTCACCCGCAGGCCGCCCCGGAACTCACTGGCGATGCCGAGCCGGCCCAGCATGGCCGAGATCTGCGGACCGCCGCCGTGCACCACCACCGGCTTGAGACCGGCGTACCGCAGGAAGACCATGTCGGCGGCGAACGCCCGCTGCAACTCGGGGTCGGTCATGGCGTTGCCGCCGTACTTCACCACCACCGTCGAGCCGGAGAAGCGCGCCAGCCAGGGCAGCGCCTCGATCAGCGTCTCCGCCTTGACCTGGGCGCGGGCGAGGTCGGTGCTGAGACTCATGAGGAGTACGCCGAGTTCTCGTGCACGTACGCGTGGGACAGGTCGTTGGTCCAGATCGTCGCGGCCGACGAGCCGGCGTGCAGGTCGATCCGGATGGTCACGTTGCGCCCGGTCAGGTCGACCTTCGAGCGGTCCTCGGCGGCGGCACCGCCCCGGCACACCCACACCCCGTTGACCGCCACGTCCACCTCGTCCGGGTCGAAGGCGGCGGCGGTGGTGCCGACCGCGGCGAGGATCCGCCCCCAGTTGGGGTCGTTGCCGAACAACGCCGTCTTGACCAGGTTGTTGCGCGCCACCGTGCGGCCCACCTCGACCGCGTCGTCCTCGTCGGCCGCGCCGACCACGTCGATGGCGACCTCCTTGGTGGCGCCCTCGGCGTCGGCCACCAACTGCTGGGCCAGGTCGTGACAGGCCTCGGTCACGGCCGCGGTCAACTCGGCAAGCGTCGGCTCGATGCCGCTCGCACCGCTGCTCAGCAGCAACACCGTGTCGTTCGTGGACATGCAGCCGTCGGAGTCGACCCGGTCGAAGGTGACCCGCGTCGCGGCCCGCAGCGCCTCGTCCAGCGTCGCCGGACCGGCCACCGCGTCGGTGGTGAGAACGCAGAGCATGGTGGCCATCCCCGGCGCGAGCATCCCGGAGCCCTTGGCCATGCCGCCGACGGTCCAGCCCCCACCGGGGGCCACCGTGGTCTTCGGCCTGGTGTCCGTGGTCATGATCGCCTCGGCGGCGGCCTGGCCGCCGGCCCGGGACAGCCCGCGGATCGCCGCGCGGACGCCCGGCAGCAGCTTGGGCATCGGCAGCCGCTCACCGATCAACCCGGTCGAGCAGACCGCCACGTCGCCGGCACCGAGGATCAGTCGCGGACTCACCGAGGTCAGCGCGGCGGCGGTGTGCTCGGCGGTGGCGTGGGTGTCCTGGAAGCCGCCCGGGCCGGTGCAGGCGTTGGCACCGCCGGAGTTGAGCACCACGGCGCGAACCACGCCGCCCTGCACGACCTGCTGCGTCCAGCGCACCGGCGCGGCCTTGACCCGGTTGGTGGTGAACACACCTGCCACACCCGCGTCCGGGCCGTCGTTGACCACCAGGGCGACGTCCGCGCCACCGCCGGCCTTGAGGCCGGCGGCGACCCCGGCCGCCCGGAACCCCCGTGGGGTGGTGACACTCATGGTGCGGTCCCCCAGATCGACAGGCCCGTCGTCTCCGGCAGGCCGAGCATCAGATTGGCGTTCTGTACGGCCTGACCGGCCGCGCCCTTGCCCAGGTTGTCCAGGGCGCTGAGCACGATCAGGCGACCCGAGTCGACGTCGACGGTGGCCTGTAGGTGACACGAGTTGGAGCCCAGCGTGGCGGCGGTGTGCGGCCAGCGGCCCTCCGGCAGCACGTGCACGAACGGCGCGTCGGCGTACGCCCGCGCCAGCACCTCCTGCGGGTCGACGCCGCGCGCCGGCACCGCCGTGACCGTGGCCAGGATCCCGCGCGGCATCGGCGCCAGGACCGGGGTGAACGACAGACCGGTTGCGCCGGTGGCCTGCTTGATCTCCGGTGTGTGCTGGTGGGTGCCCACCCGGTACGGCGACAGGTCCCCCATCACCTCGCTGGCCAGCAGGTGCGCCTTCGTCGACCGGCCGGCGCCGGAGGTGCCGGAGGCGGCGACCACCACCACGTCGGCGGGGCTGGCCGCACCGTCGGCGATCAGCGGCGCGAGCGCCAGGGTGATCGCCGCGGCGTAACAGCCGGTGTTCGCCACCCGGGTGGAACCGGAGATCAGCTCCCGCTGACCGGGCAGCTCGGGCAGGCCGTAGGTCCACTGCCCGGCGTGCGTGCCGCCGTAGTACTGCGCCCAGGCGTACGGGTCGGCGAGGCGGTGATCCGCGCCCAGGTCGACGATCCGCACCTCGTCCGGGAGTTGGGCCGCGAGGGCCGCCGACTCACCATGCGGCAGGGCCAGGAAGACCAGGTCCGCGTCGGCCAGGGTCGCCGGGTCGGTCTGGCCGAGCACCAGGTCCAGCCCGGTGAGCTGCGGATGCACCACGTCGACACGATGCCCGGCCTGGCTGTGCGCGGTGGCGGCGACCAGGTCGAACTCCGGGTGCCCGGCGATCAGACGCAGCAACTCACCACCTGCGTACCCGCTCGCACCGGCGACCGCGACTCGAATCCCCATACTCACCTCCGCATGACTATGCAGCGAAGATTAACAAGGACGACTCACGAGTGCAAGTTCATGCAGTGCAGTGCATGCTAATGAACAGATCGGCTGAACGGTGCGGTATCGCCAACCCGGCAAGCGGGAGGCCTCACGCTTCGGTCTCCTCGGGCCGCGGAGAGCCGGCCTCAGTCATCCAGGAGGAGCGGGTGCGTCGGGTGGGCCAGCCAAGGAACCGATCGAACATGTCACTGGCGCTCCCGGTGGTGGCGGGGTTGAGCTTGTGCAGGTCGTCGATGGCGTCATGGAGCATACGGGCCAGGTAGAGGCACAGGCTGACCTGATCGCCGTCGTACTCGCTGACGAGAGCGAGCTTCGCGCGCCCACAGGGCCAGGGTTGGCCGCAGGCACGACAGAGCCAGATCGGCCGCAGCGGGGTGTGCTCTCTGCGCCCGGAGTCGAGGCGTTGGGCTTGGGCAAGGCGCTCGTCGTGGATCCGGGCGGCAGAAGACGCTCCGGTGGAATCAAGCCGGTCTTGCTCATGGGCGCTCACGTCAATCCCCACTCGGTAGGTCGGGCTTGGAATGGCGGCGGAACGGGCGGGAGTTCACGTGGCCGCCGCGCCTTGCACAGCGGCGTCTGCTCCCACCCGTTCCAGCCCTGCGTCTACACAAGCCGCAGTGGTCGCTGCCGCCCAGCGCGGCAACTGCGCAGAACTGACGCATCCCCATTGCGTCGCACGGTGTGAGCTGGGTGAATGGACCGCGACGGATGGAGGCGAAGGGAGGCGGTACGTGGCGGACAGGCGTCGGCACCGGCTTGCGCAGCGCCGCAAGACGATCGGCCTGAGCCAGGAACGCCTCGCCGAAGCCCTCGGCGTCGACCGCTCCACCATCGTGCGGTGGGAACGGGCGGAGACTGACCCGCAGCCCTGGCACCGGCCGCGCCTTGCCACGGTCCTCAAGCTGTCGATCGAGGAACTGGCCGACCTGTTGGCCGACGTCGGCCAGGCGCCGTCACCGCCCGACGAGCGTCTCGGCTACGTGCTTCGCAACCCCGGCCGCGTCGACCTGATCGCTGTGGCGCACCTACGGGAGCGCGTACGGCGCCTCGACGAGCGCTACGACCAGACGCCCTCGACGCTCCTGCTCGCCGAGGCCGGGCAGCTACACGGTCAGGCAGTCTTCCTTCGCCAGCACGCCAGCAACGGGCCGGTGCAGCGCGAACTGGCGGCAGCAGTCGCCGAGTCCGCGACGTTGATGGGTCAACTCGTCTGGGACGCCTCGCAGCGGCGTGACCATGTCGCCAGCGCCGCCTACTTCGACCAGGCGATCAGCGCGGCCCAGGAAACGCGAGACCCGGTCACCGAGGCCAACGCGTTGCTCCGCAAGAGCTACCTCGCCCTCTACGGCACCAAGCAACCCAACGTCGGCCTTGTCCTGACGACCCGCGCCGCCGCCGTGAGCCACAGCGACAGTCACGTCATCGCTGGCCTCGCCCAACTGCATCGCGCTGAGGCGCACGCGATGCTCGGTCAGACCGAGGACTGCTCCGACGCTCTCGGTACCGCTGAAGCTCACTTCGCCGCCGTCGACACCCGAGACCCAGCCACCGACATCTTCTGCCCCAGCCACTACACGAGGCTCGCGGGCTCCTGCTGGCTCTCCCTCAACAAGCCAGACCAAGCCGTACCAGCGCTAGAAAACGCCCGACGACTGATCGCCGCGCGCCGCAAGTCCACCGCCGTCATCCTCGGCAATCTCGCCCTCGCTAGCATCCTCCAACGCGACGTCGACGCCGCAACGTCATACCTGCACCAGGCCATCGACGTCATAGAGCGGACCCGTGCCGGCGGCGGACTCAACCTCGCCGTCGCCGCCGCCCGGCAGCTACGCCCCTGGCGCAACGAGCCCCCGGTCCAGGATGTGAACGACCGACTCCTCACCCTGATGAGCCCATAGGAGCACCAACGTGACCGACATCGACCGCGCCAAACACGCCGTTCGGCAACACGTGTGGGACCTCCTCGAACGTCACGGTGCCGCCCCACCCGGCGTGCACGGTCACATCCCTGACTTCGTCGGCAAGGAGGAGGCCGCAGCCCACCTAGCGGAGCTGGACATCTGGAAGAACGCCCGAGTCATCAAGTGCAACCCGGACCGGGCACAACTTCCCGTCCGGGTACGAGCCCTGCGGGACGGCAAACTGCTCTACATGGCAGTCCCGAAGCTCGCCACCCCAAAGCCCTTCTATCTGCTCGACCCCGCCAGCCTCACCGCACCAATCGAGACCGCAGCTACCAATAGCGGCGCACCGCAGGTCGCTCCCACCGTGGGACCCGACGAGATGCGTCCGGTGGACCTCATCGTCTGCGGCAGCGTCGCGGTCAACCGCCACAGCGGCGTGCGGATCGGCAAGGGCGCCGGCTACTCCGACCTGGAGATCGCTCTCCTCACCGAAGCCGGACTCGTGACCACCCAGACCGCCATCGCCACCACGATCCACCAGACCCAGCTTCTCGACGATGAGCTGCCCGACGCGGACCATGACTTCAGCGTCGACTACGCGATCACGCCGAACGAGGTGGTGGCCTGCAGACCCGGCCGGGGACAGCCGTCCGGCATCATCAGATCAAACCTTCGCCAAGATCAGCTCGACAGCATTCCCATCCTGCGCGCCTAGCGACTGTCGCCAGAGGACGCGAGAAGGCCAGGCGCCTTCTCACTAACGAGGCCCGCGCCCGGCCTGCCCGTGGGTTCAACGAGCAAGATTTCTCCTTGCCTTCAACTGTCCCAGCCTGTCACTCAGATTGATCGAGTGGCACAGGCCGTCACCGGCAGGCCTTGACGGTAGCGGGCTCAGATCCAGCCTGCACTGGCTGCGGCCGCTCGGGGATCCGCCCACCCCGGGTGTGCCGGAATCCGACAGCTGGAGCACCTTTACGTCAGAGTGACGCTAACTCAAGTGTCGATTCATGTCCGACGATCGCTGGGTCGCCCCGAGGGTTCTTCTCGCGGTGGACCTCGTCATCCTCACGCTGCGCGGAGCCGTCCTCCAGGTTCTGCTGATCGAGCGCGGCGTCGAACCTCACCGTGGGGCGCTCGCGCTGCCCGGTGGCTTCCTCGGCCACGATGAGGAAGAGCTGCTCGCCGCCGCCCACCGCGAACTCGCCGAGGAAACCGGCTTCGGTGCCGGCCGGCCACACCTCGAACAACTTGGCGTCTACGGGGCACCTGGGCGCGACCCGAGGGGCCGGGTGATCTCGGTCGCCTACCTGGCGATCGCGCCGGCGCTGCCGGAGCCCGTCGCCGGCACCGACGCCTCTTCCGCCTACTGGAGGCCCGTGAACGAATCCCTCGCTGGCGACGTCCGGCTCGCCTTCGACCACCGGCGGATCCTCGCTGACGGGGTCGAGCGGGCGCGGGAGAAGCTCGAACGCACCGCACTCGCCACCGCGTTCTGCGGACCGACGTTCACGATCGCCGAGCTCCGCACCGTCTACGAGGCGGTATGGGGCGCACCCCTCGACCCCCGCAACTTCTACCGCAAGGTTCGCAGCGTGGACGGCTTCATCGTCCCGGTGGAGGCGACCCGACGGACGGACGGCGGCCGGCCGGCCCAGCTGTTCCGACCGGGCCCTCACACCACACTGCATCCCCCCATGGTCAGGCCTTCGGGACCGGACCCGGCGGACAAGGAGACCGCATGAGCACCAAAGATCGGCTCGTCGTGATCCTCACGGCGCTCAATCTGGAGTACGAGGCGGTTTGCGAGCGGTTGTCCGACCTCACGGTGCACCGGCACCCTGCCGGGACCCGTTTCGAGGTCGGCGGGCTCGGCCGCGGAGGCTGCCGCGTTGCGCTGGCCTTGGTGGGCAAGGGCAACCACCCAGCCGCCGTCCTCGCGGAGCGCGCGATGGCCGAGTTCTCCCCGGCCGCCGTGCTCTTCGTGGGCGTCGCCGGAGGTCTGTGGCCAAACATCCGGCTCGGCGACGTGGTGGTGGCGAGCAAGGTCTACGCCTACCACGGCGGCACCAGCGAAAACGACGGACTCAAGGCCCGGCCCAAGGCCTGGGAGATCCCGCACGAGGCCGACCAGATCGCGCACCACGTAGCACGGTCCGGGCGGTGGCGCGACGGGCTCACTGCCGAGTCCCATCCCGCTACCGTCCACTTCGGTGCCATCGCGGCCGGTGAGGTGGTGCAGGACTCGGCGGTCTCGGAGCAGGCGCGGTGGATCCGCCAGCACTACAACGACGCGTTGGCGATCGAGATGGAGGCGGCGGGCGTCGCCCAGGCCGGGCACCTCAACCGTGCCCTGCCGGTTGTGGTGGTGCGGGGCATCAGTGACCACGCCGACGGCACCAAGACGAGCACCGATGGACACAACTGGCAGCCCCGGGCGGCACGGCATGCCGCCGCGTTCGCCGCTGCACTGGCCCAGGAACTGGTGAAGAACCCCCCGACCCCCGCAACCAGTGACACCGACAGCGACAGGAGTGCGCCTGTGCGAATGACGAACCGGAACGTGGCCACCGGCAACGCCCAGGTGGGCATCCAGGCCGGGCAGATTCAGGGCGGCGTCGTCATCGGCGCCGGCGCCGATCGACCGGCCGACCTGGCGGCGAGCCTAGGCGAGTTGCGGCGTGACCTGAAGCAGGCGCACCGGGACGGTGGCCTCGACAACGACACCTACGAGGCCGCCGAAGCGGAGTTGGACACCGCCGCCGACTGCGTCCGGGAGGGGGTGGCCGGCAGCAGGAGCAGGCTGCTGCTCGCACTGCGGCGGCTGCGGGGCCTCGTCGGCGAGGTGGCCGAGTTGGCTGCACACCTCGCAGGCATCATCGCCGCGGTGAAGGCGTTCCAGTGACGACCGAAACGGCGACAAATGTCGCGGACGGAGACGCGTATGTTGGTGTGCAGGCCGGTACCGTGCACGGCGGCATCAACTACTACACCCTGCCCCCCGACCCGACTCCGGAGCAGCAGTTCGAGGCTGGGGTGAAGTACCTCGACGCCCGAGTACGCGACGAGGCGGTGCGGCTGCTCGAACGCGCCGCCGCCGGGGGCCTCCAGACCACCGAGATGCAGTTCTACCGGTTGATCGCTCTCCTCAGCGGACGCACCCTGCGCCAGCTCGGGGACGGTGAGCTGGACCGCCTCACCGCCATTTGTCGCAGCCTGCCGCCGCTCGATGCCAACGAACCGTGGGCCGCCGGCGTGCAGGCTGTACTTCGGCTGCTGACCCCGGTCAGCCCGGCCGAAGCAGAATTCGTCATCAAGGAGATCGACGCGCTGGGTGATCGACAGCGGGAGAGCGTCTACGGCCACCTCGAGGCACTGCTCGACGGCACGATCCAGGACGAAATGTGGCAACGGTCCGTTGCTCTGGCGGTATTGCGGCGCACCAGCGACCGCCGGGTCAACCGGGTATGGAAGTTCTTCCAACCCGTGCCCGCACAGCCCCGTACCCGGGAGGTGGCTCCCGCCGCCGTGACCGTGCGCAACTGGCTCCAGTTCGGTATCGCCGCGGCCTTCGCCGCGCTCTCCGTCGCCTCCCTGGTCGCGCTGGCCATGGCGACGGGACGACTCGGTCCCGTCGCCGGCGCGCTCGTCGGCGTCGGCGGGCTCGCCGCCTTCGGTGTCGGGGGCGCCGATCGCCACTACCGCTCGACGCGCATGCACGCCAAGGAGGCACAGCTTCGCCCGCCCACCCAACGCCGTCCCGAAGCGCCGACGGGCGGATTCGCGAGCAGGGTGGACCGCATGTTCCACCACTACTTCTCCCTATATGTGCCGCGCGGCACCGATCGCGGGTACTGGCTCGACCAGACCGCGGGCATACGGAGGCAGCTGCGTGACGAGCTGGTGGAGATCTACCGGGAACAGCGCATCGGAGCCGATCGCGTCGCCTGGTTGGTCCGGCACCTCGTCGGGGACGTCCGAGACCGGTGGGAGCGCGACACTCTCACGGCCCACCGACAGGAGCTGCGTCTCCCCGTCCGCACACGCACCCTCCATCTCGGCGGCCTGGTACTGCTCACCGGTGGCGGCGTCCTGGCCATGGCGGGCAGCATCTCGCTTGATCCCCTACACGCCGTCATGTGGCTCCTGCTGGCGGTAGCGTCGGCGGTGCCGGCGAAACGTGCCGGGTTCCGCATCATCGCCGAACGGCGCCGCGTAGCCGACGATGGCGCGGAACGGTTGCTCCGGGATCAAGCCCAATGGGCGGCGTACCGCAAGTGGCAGGCGAAGCTGGCTGACAGCCCCACCGACGCCGAGATGGCGGCCTGGCTAGAACACGACCGCAAGGTCCTGGTCGACCAGGCCATGAGGCAATTCCAACTGCATCCCAGCCAGGTCATCGCGCACGCATTCATCGAGGCACCCGGCCGCGCCTGCAAGCGGGCTCGGTATCCCCGTGGCCCCTGGCGATACTCCCGGTATCAACTCCTGCTCTTCCTGCTCACCCAGGATGGTGTGCGGCAGGTCGACATCGAACTGGACTTCGAGCTGGCCACGAGCCAGATCACCCAGCGCCTCAATTACCGCTTCGACGCCGTCGCCGCCGTACGGATCGAAGGGGTCGCCGGACAGCAGCAGACCTTCAAGCTGACGCTTTTCAACGGCGACCCGGTTTCGGTGCAGGTGAGCGTGCCAGATGGCGAGACCGACCCACATGGGGACGACCCGACAAAGATCACCGAGCTGTCACAGGACGCATCCGGACTCAGCCACACCCTTCACGTCCTGGAGGGGATCGCGGCTGAAGGTAAGCAGTGGGTGAGGCACCGCCGCCGCCGCGCCGATGAGAAACTTTCCAGCCTCGCAAGCGCCATTCGGGACGTGAGCGACTGACGACGACTCGTCTCCGGGGAATTGCGGCGGACGCTGGCACCCGTTCGCCGCGTTGTTCCTCATCAAGCTCGGGGAAGGTGACCTCGCCTGGACCGCCGCCAGCCTAGGTCTCGCCGCCGCCAACACCAGCCACGATCACGCCCTGATCGGCTCACTCAGCCGCCCTGGCGCGCACTTGCTGGCATCCATCGGCCAATACTGGTCGAACCAGTCCTCGCCGGCGCCGGAACTCGACGCCAGCCCCGGGAAACACGACAAGGCCCGCTCCGGTGGGCGGTTTCTGGGGGTCCTCGCAACACCTGATGGCTTAGCAGCACCGTGCCCGTCGAGCGGCAGGTTCGGCACGCCATCGAAACCGCCCGAGCCCTCGCCCGGTGGAACCGCATCGACGACGCGCTCGCGGTGCTCCTGGACGCCGAGGTCATCGGCCCCGACCAGGTGCGCTACCACCAGCTCTCCCGGGACCTCGTCCGGGACATCCTCACCCGCCCCCGACCGCCCCGACTGGCCGTCGAACTCAGCGATCGGATGGGCGTGCGGTCGGGAGGGCCACGCTGGTAGCTGGGCTCAGATCAGCCGACTCGTGTAGCCGGCCGCCACCAGTCGCTCGAAGGCCGCCCGCACCTCCTCCGGCATCTCCTGCGGAATCGCGAACCCTCGCTCGGCGTACACCTCGATCCGCTGCGTGTCGCCGACCAGCATGTCCACCACCCGCTGCGGGTCGCCGATGCTACTTACGTAGTCATCCAGTTCGAGTGGGTTCGATGCGCACACCACATCGACCTCCGGCCACATCAGCCTGCAGGTAGCGTAGGCCCGACGCTGCTGGTAGGGCCGCGACATGATCAGCACCGACTTCACCAGGATCCGGTGTTCGGTCAGGAGCTGACGCGAGTGCTGCAGGTTCTGGGCGGTGTTCGTGGCACGCGGCTCCACGAGAATTGCTTCCGCGGGAACGCCCTGCTCGATGGCGTACTCGCGGTAGTGCACTGCTTCCCCACGCGGAAACCGCTCGACGGTCGTCGGGGCGTTCGCGCCGGTGAACACGATCCTTGGGAAAAAACCCTCGTGAAACAAGCGCGTCGCGATGACAGCCACGCCGAGGTCATGACTGCCCAACCCGATCCCCACGTCGCACGGGCGCAACTCGTGACGCATGTCGTGGTAGCGCCAGAGCGTCTCCACGTCCGCGCGGATAGCGTCGGGAATCGCCTCGGCAGGTGCCGCAGCATGCCGGTTCATCACCACCTACCGGAGAGCCGTCATCGGGGGTCCGTCGGACCTGCCCAGGGCCACCAATCCCGCCCTCGCCACCTCCAGAGGCACGACGGCGGCCACGGGCTCATCCCGCTCGCTCAGGTAGACAACCTGGCCCTCACGCACGCTTCGCAGTAGCTCAGAAAGCACAGCCGGCAGCGGAAGGTCGCCAGGCGTGGCGTAGGTCCGATCCGCGCTGGGTTCCCTCATACCGCCAGCGTAGGGGTAGCAGCGCGGTGCAACGCCGCTGACTCCAGCACCACGCCGCAACGGGCCATCGGCAAGGAGACGAAAAGGCCCTGACCCAGGATAAGACCGAGGTCAGGGCCTTGATCGTTGGTGCGCCGTCAGGGATTCGAACCCGAACCCACGGATTAGGAGATTGTGGGACGGTCCCGTTATGCGCCGCGCAGAGTAGCGCCGAGGCGTTCCGCCGCGACGGCGACCGCCGCGTCCCGTGCCGCGACCGCCTCCTCGACGGTCAGCGTCCGGTCCGGCGCCCGGAAGGTCAGCTTGTACGCCAACGACCGGCGCCCCTCACCGAGCTGCGTTCCGGAGTAGACGTCGAACAGCCGCACGTCCTCCAGCAGCTCGCCGGCGCCCGCCTCCAGCGCTCGGCGCACCTGCTCCGCCGGCACCGAGTCGTCCACGACCAGGGCCACGTCGATGAGCGCCGGCGGGAAGCCGGACACCGTCGGCGCGGGCGTCACCGGGGTCGGCGGCAGCGTGTCGAGGTCCAGCTCCATCGCGCAGGTGCGCCGGGGCAGTTCCAGGGCCGCGACCACCACCGGGTGCAGCTCACCGGCGTGCCCGACGACCGTGTCGTCGACCCGCAGTTCGGCGCAGCGGCCGGGGTGCCACGGCGCGTACTCGGCCGCGCGCACCTCGACCCGCTCGTCGGGGATCCCGGCGGCGGCCAGCACGTCCCGGGCCGCCTCGATCGCGTCCGCCCAGCCGGCCGGTCGACCCGCACCCCACCAGCCGGTCGGGTCAAGGTCGCCGGCGAGCACCACCGCGACGTGCACCGGCTGCGCCGGCACCACCGCGTCGGCGGCCGCGAACTCCGCGTCGGTGGGACGCCGGTCCACGCCCATCTCCGGCGGGCTGCCGGCACCGACGCGCGGGTGGAAGACCGCGCCGATCTCGTAGAGGGCGAGGTCGCGGTGACCCCGGCCGAGGTTGCGCTTGAGGATGCCGAGCAGCGGGCCAAGCAGCGTGGTGCGCAGCAGCGGCTCCTCCTCGGACAGCGGGTTGGCCAGTCGCACGGCGGGCCGGCGCGCGTCGTCGGCGGGCAGGCCGAGCTGGTCGGCCAGCTCCGGCGACACGAACGGGTGCGCGAGCACCTCCACGTACCCCCGCTCGGCGAGGGACCCGGCGACTGCGCGGCGGCGACGCTGCCGCGGGGTCAGGCCGCGGCCGGGGGGCGCGGTCGGCAGCACCGACGGCACCTTGTCGTACCCGTCGAGGCGGACCACCTCCTCGACCAGGTCGGCCGGGTCGGTCAGGTCGGGCCGCCAGGTCGGCGGGGTGACGCTCAGCGCCGCCCCGGCGCCGCTGGCCAGACCGAGTGCGCCCGGGTCCTCGAGCAACCGGTCGTCGCCCTGCGCGACGGTGCAGCCCACCCGCTCCAGCAGGGCCACCACCCGCGCCGGCGGGTACTCAACCCCGACCCGCCGGGTCGGCAGGTCCGCCGGCAGCGTGATCGGGGTACGCGGCCGGACGTGGTCGATGTCCAGGATCTCCGCGCTCGGGGTGCCCCCGCCGTGCTCGGTGAGCAGCCGCACGGCACGCTCCAGCGCGACGAGCGCCACGGCCGGGTCGACGCCCCGCTCCCAGCGCTTCGCGGCCTCGCTGAACAGCTTGTGCCGGCGAGCCGTACGCCCGACCATCGCCGGGTCCCAGTGCGCGGCCTCGAAGAGCACGGTGGTGGTGCCGGCGACGACCTCGCTGGTCTCGCCGCCCATCACCGCCGCGAGCGAGATCGGCCCGGTGTCGTCACAGATCACCATGTCGTCGGCGGTGAGCACCCGGTGGACGCCGTCCAGGGTGGTCAGCTTCTCCCCCGCCTCGGCACGGCGAACCACCAGCGGCCCGGCGATCCGGTCGGCGTCGAAGGCGTGCATCGGCTGGCCCAGCTCCAGCATCACGTAGTTGGTGATGTCGACCGGCAGCGAGATGCTGCGGATGCCGGCGGTGACGAGTCGCTGGGCCATCCAGGACGGTGTGGGCGCGTTCGGGTCGACGCCGCGGACCAGGCGGGCGGTGTACCGGTCGCAGCCGACCGTGTCGCGGACCTCCACCGGGTACGCCGGCGTCTCGGTGCCGCCCGGCGCGGGCGTCAGGGCCGGGTCGCGCAGCGGCACGTCGAAGGCGTGCGACAGCTCCCGGGCCAGGCCGCGCAGGCTCAGCGCGTACCCCCGGTCGGGGGTGATCTCCAGGTCGAACACGACATCGTCGAGGCCGACCACCGGGCGCGCGTCGTCGCCCGGCTTGGCCGTCACCTCCGGCCCCAGCACGATGATGCCGGAGTGGTCGTCGCCCAGACCCAGCTCCTTCGCCGAGCAGATCATGCCCGCCGAGTTGTGCCCGTACGTCTTGCGGGCGCCGATCGCGAAGCCGCCGGGCAGCACACCGCCGGGCAGGATCACCACGACCCGGTCACCGACGGCGAAGTTGCGCGCCCCGCAGACGATCTCCTGCGGCTCGCCGGTGCCGTTGGCGGCACCCACGTCGACCCGGCAGAAGCGGATCGGCTTCTTGAAGCCGGTGAGCTCCTCGATCTCCCGCACCTCGCCGACGACGAGCTGACCGGTGACCGCCCCGGCCAGGTCCACCACGGACTCGACCTCGATGCCGAGGTCGACCAGGGCCTGCTCCAGGTCACCGGTGGGCAGGTCGGCGGGGAGATCGACGTACTCCCGGAGCCAACTGACAGAAACTCGCATGACGTCAGACCACCGTTCCCGTGTCTCGTACCCGCATCGCCTACGCCCCGGTCCCGAGCGCGCGGCTGAACCGCACGTCGCCCTCGAAGAGATGGCGGATGTCGCTGACCCCGTGCCGGACCATCAGGGTCCGGTCGATGCCCATCCCGAACGCGAAGCCGGAGTAGACCTCCGGGTCGACGCCGCAGGCGCGCAGCACCCGCGGGTTGACCATCCCGCAGCCACCCCACTCGACCCACTGCGGGCCGTCGCGGTGCTCCGGGAACCACACGTCGAACTCTGCCGACGGCTCGGTGAACGGGAAGTAGTGCGGCCGCCACCGGGTCTTCGCCTCCGGACCGAACATCGCCCGGGCGAAGTGGTCGAGGGTGCCCCGCAGGTGCGCCATCGTGATGCCCTTGTCGACGACCAGGCCCTCGGCCTGGTGGAACACCGGGCTGTGGGTGGCGTCGATCTCGTCGGTGCGGTAGACGCGGCCGGGCACGATCACGTAGATCGGTGGCTTCCGACTGAGCATGGTGCGGGTCTGCACCGTGGAGGTGTGCGTTCGCAGCACCAGCCCGGACCCCTCCGGCGCGATGTGGAACGTGTCCATCAACCCGCGCGCCGGGTGGTCGGCGGGGATGTTCAACGCGTCGAAGTTGACCCACTCCAGGTCGACCTCGGGACCCTCGGCCACCTCGTAGCCCATCCCGACGAACAGGTCGCTGATCGACTCCATCAGGACGCTCAGCGGGTGCCGGGCACCCCGCGGACGCCTGTCGTAGGGCAGGGTGACGTCCACCCGCTCCTCGACCAGCACCCGCTCGGCCTGCTCACGCTCCAGCACCTCGGCGCGGTCGGCGTACGCGGTCTCGATCGCCCGGCGGGCCTCGTTGACCCGCTTACCGGCGTCGGACTTCGCGGCCGGCGGCAACGCGCCGATCTCGCGGCGCGCGAGGGAGACCGGCGACCGGTCCCCCAGGTGCACCGAGCGCAGCGCGGTCAACGCGTCCGGGTCGGCGGCGGCCGTGAACGCCTTCGTGGCGTCCGCGACAGCCTCGTCCAGGGCGGCGGGGTCGAGCAGGGCGACCTGCTTCGGGTCGTACGGATCGTTTCGGTAGCTCATGGCGTACGGGCACTCCCTCACGGCGGCGCCAGCCCTCACCGGGGCGGCTAGGCGAGTCTACGGACGCGCGGCTTCGCCGCAGCCCGCCGGTAGGAGTTGTGCAGGGAGCAGGTCAGGCCCGCCGCCCGCCGACACCGGCGGGCTGGCTAAACGAACGCCGTGTCGCGTTCATGGGCGGACGCTCTCCCCTGCTGTCAGTCACGCCGGGCACGATCACCTCAGCGCTGTGCTCTCGCTGAAGCGTACAGGCACACCGCCGCCGCGGCAGCCAGGTTGAGGCTCTCCGCGCGCCCGTACAGCGGCACCCGCACCCGGGCGTCGGCCGCCGCGGTCAACTCCTCGGGCAGGCCGTGCGCCTCCGAGCCGAACAACCAGGCGGTGGGCCCGACGAGCCGACCGTAGTCGGTCAGGTCGTCCAGGTCGCTGTCGCCGTACCCCGTGGTGGCGAAGATCGACAGCCCGGCGGCGCGCAGCGCGTCGACCACCGTGACCGGGTCCGGCGCGCGGACCACGTCGACGTGGAAGAGGCTGCCGGCCGACGCCCGCACGCACTTGCCGTTGTACGGGTCGACGGCGTCGCCGGCGAAGATCACCGCACCCGCGCCGGCGGCGTCGGCGGTGCGCAACACCGTGCCGGCGTTGCCGGGGTCGCGGATCTCGGCGAGGACCGCCACCAGCCGGGGCGCATTCGCGAGGGCCTGCTCCAACGACACGTCGAGGTGTTGGCAGACCGCGACCAGCCCCTGCGGGGCGACGGTCTCGGTCAGGGCGGCGAGGGCGTCGTCGGTGATCTCGGAGACGGGCACGTCGGCGCGGGCCGCCGTGGCGGCCAACTCCGGGTGCCGGTCGAGCGCGGCGGGCGTACCGAACAGCTCGGTGACCACCCCCGGCCGCGCCAGGGCCTCGCGGACCGCCTGCGGTCCCTCGGCCAGGAACCGGCCGGTGGCGTCGCGGTCGCGCCGGCGCTGCAACCGCCGGGCGGCGACAACCCTGGGGGTACGCGGGGTGAAGGCCATGATGTGCGTTCCTCCGGCACGATTGAGGCGCCCCCCGGACGGCGGTGCCGACACGGGAGACGCCTCGCTCTGGTGCGTGGGGATCAGGCGGCCTGAGCCGCCGCGCCGCCGGTGCCCTCGGCCGTGACCGCGGCCCGGGCCAGCTCCACGATCGCCGCGAAGGAAGCGGCGTCGTTGACAGCCATGTCGGCCAGGATCTTGCGGTCGACCTCGATGCCAGCCAGACGCAGGCCCTGGATCAGACGGTTGTAGGTCATCCCGTTGGCCCGGGCGCCCGCGTTGATCCGCTGAATCCACAGCTGCCGGAAGTCGCCCTTGCGGTCGCGACGGTCCCGGTAGGCGTACTGCATCGAGTGCAGCACCTGCTCCTTGGCCTTGCGGTACAGCCGGGAGCGCTGACCGCGGTAACCGCTCGCGGTCTCCAGCAGGGTACGACGCTTCTTCTGGGCGTTTACAGCCCGCTTGACGCGTGCCATCTCAACTCCTTAAAACGTAAAGGTGGCGCGCGTCAGCGGCCGAGCAGCTTCTTGATGCGCTTGACGTCAGCCTTGGCCACCTCGACCGTGCCGGTCAACCGGCGGGTACGGGTGGAAGACTTGCCTTCCAACAGGTGGCGCTTGCCGGCCTGCTCGGCCACGATCTTGCCACGGCCGGTCACCTTGACCCGCTTGCCCATACCCGTGTGGCTCTTCATCTTCGGCATGTGGAACGTCTTCTCCCCTGTTACTCGCCGCTGGTGTCGGCGGCGAGGCCGGTGTTACCGGCTGCTGCGGTCTCGCCGACCGCCGCGGTCTCATCGGCTTCCGGAGCGGCGGACTCATCCGCTGCCCGGTCCCGAGGTGCACCGCGGGACGCCGTGGCGGCGACCGCGGAGGCCTTGACGGCCCGGTGCGGAGCGAGAACCATGATCATGTTTCGGCCGTCCTGCTTGGGGGCGGCCTCGACGTATCCCAGGTCCGTGATCTCGGATTCGAGCCGGCGCAGGAGCCGGTAACCCAGCTCCGGGCGGCTCTGCTCGCGACCACGGAACATGATCGTCACCTTGACCTTGTCGCCCGCCTTGAGGAACCGCACCACGTGACCCTTCTTGGTCTCGTAGTCGTGCGGGTCGATCTTCGGCCGAAGCTTCATTTCCTTGATGACGGTCTGCTGCTGGTTACGCCGCGCTTCGCGCGCCTTGAGTGCGCTCTCATACTTGAACTTGCCGAAGTCCATGAGCTTGCACACCGGCGGGCGCGCCATCGGCGCAACCTCGACCAGGTCCAGATCGACGTCCGCGGCCAGCTGAAGGGCGCGCTCCAGCGGGACGATGCCCACCTGCTCACCCTCGGGGCCGACCAGTCGGACCTCACGTGCCCGGATCTGCTCGTTCACGCGTGGTTCGACGCTGATGGGGCCTCCTCGAGTCGTTTCTGCTCAGGTACCGACCCCGGCGGCTCCCAGGCGGGAACCGACCTGGAAAGCAGAAGGCCCCGGCGCATGCCAGGGCCCGCTCGACCGGTCGGTGCGATCACAGGATCACACGTCCGGTGCCGGGACGTGCCCGGAACCGGTGACCGGACCCGGCCACCGTAGCGGCGACTCGGGTGGGAGCAGGCGCTCCGCTTTCAAGGCTGCCTGCTCGCATGCGGAGACAGCCCGGTCGACTCGATAACACTACACCCGCGCCCCGGCTGGCCTCAAACCGGGCACACCCCCGCCACGCTGGGCCTACCCGCCGCGCTCCCGGACGGTCGACCCCGCCCTGCCGGCGCGCGGCGCACGGCGCGTCAAGATCCGCGCAACATCGGCGATAGTGCTGCCTCCGGCGGGCGTGAGGCAGCAGTTTCGGTGTTGTTGCTCGGATCTTGGACAGCTGGGGGTCGGCTCAGCGGCCGCTGGCACGCTCGGCGAGACGGGCCTGGTGCGCCTCGTGCAGTCGCCGCAGCGCGCGGACCCCGTCCACGGCCAGCTCCTTGTCGGCGGCCTGCAGCGCGACCATCGGCAGGAGATCGTCGTCGTGCAGCTCCAGGCTGGCCCACGGGGCGCCCCGGTCGAAACGGACTCCCCGGACAACCTCCCAGGGCAGCTCGTAGGAGCTGATGACGTTGCGGACCCGAATGCCGCGAGCGTCGGCCTCCACCCGCGGACGGGTGAACAGCAGGAAGCCCAGCGCGCCGAAGATGCCCAGGCCGATCATGGCGATCTGGTCGCCACGTTGGAAGCTGCCGTAACCGTCGCCGGTCGGCCCGCTCAGCGAGGTGGCGACCAGGCCGAACACGACCACCAGCGCGACCGCCGCCGACCAGCAGACCACGCGGATGCGACGGGGCTTCAGGTGGACCAGTTCGGTGTCACTCACCCCACCAGTCTGCCATCCGCACCCGCCCGTCGAGCGCACCACCCGCCGAGCCACCGCTCAGCCCGCACCGCCCCGCGCAAGCCGCGCCGCCCCGCGCAAGCCGCACCGCCCGCGCAAGCCGCACCGCCCGCGCAAGATCGCGCCGCCCGCGCAAGATCGTGCCGCCCGCGCAAGATCGTGCTTGATCCGGGATGTAGTGGCCTCGGTGGCGCTGGAGGCCACTACATCAATGATCGAGCGCGACCTTGCGCGGGCCGGGCGTCCACCACGGGCGTCGACACCACCGCCTCGAACCCCGCGGCGGCGCGAATGACAGATCCACTCGGCATCGGCGAAGCGGGGGTGTCCCAGGCATTCGGACACCCCCGCTTAGCGAAACCGAGTTGATCAACCGCCGGGGTCGAGCGGTGGATGCCGACGGTCAGAGGCGACAGGCGTGGATGTTGGTGACGAGGATGGCGCGGGCGCCCAGCTCGTACAGCTCGTCCATGATGCGGTGGACGTCGTCGCGGAGCACCATCGCCTGCACCGCCACCCAGCCCTCGCGGTGCAGCGGCGACACCGTGGGCGACTCGATGCCGGGGGTGAGCCCGCTGGCCCGTTCCAGCAGACCCGCCGGCACGTCGTAGGCGAGCATCACGTAGCGGCGGGCGACCAGCACACCGTGCAGGCGACGCAGCAGCTGCGCGGCCTGCGGGTGGGCCGGCGCGGCGGCGCGGCGGACCAGCACCGCCGAGGAGCGCAGCAGCGGCTCACCGAACACCACGAGGCCCGCCTGACGCAGGGTGGCGCCGGTCTCCACGACGTCCGCGATCACGTCGGCGACGCCGAGGCGTACGGCGTTCTCCACCGCGCCGTCGAGGCGGATCACGTCGGCCTTGACGCCCACCTCGCCGAGGTGCCGCTCGACCAGCCCGGGGTACGCGGTGGCGATCCGGTGCCCGCCCAGGTCCTGCACCGAGGCGATGTCGTCGGGGCGGGCGGCGAAGCGGAAGGTGGCCTGACCGAAGGCGAGGTCGACGACCTCCTCCGCCGGCGCGGCCGAGTCGATCAGCAGGTCCCGGCCGGTGATCCCGAGGTCGAGGTCACCGGACCCGACGTAGGTGGCGATGTCCTTGGGGCGCAGGTAGAAGAATTCGACGTCGTTGGCCTCGTCGCGGCAGACGAGGTCCTTGGGGTCGGTGCGCTGGCGGTAGCCCGCCTCACGCAGCATCTGGGCGGCCGGCTCGGCCAGGGTGCCCTTGTTGGGAATGGCGACACGCAGCATGACGGGAGTGCTCCTTCGATCCGGATGGCGATCAACGGGTGGGGATGCACTCACAGATGTCGGTAGACGTCCTTGAGGTCGAGACCACTGGCGAGCATGAGCACCTGGACCTGGTAGAGCAGTTGGGAGATCTCCTCGGCGGTGCGTTCCGGCCCCTCGTGCTCGGCGGCCATCCACGACTCGGCCGCCTCCTCGACGACCTTCTTGCCGATGAAGTGCACGCCCTTCTCCAGGGCGGCGACGGTGCCCGAGCCCGGGGTGCCGGCGGCGGCCTTGGCCTGCAGCTCGGCGAACAACTCCTCGAACGTCTTCACGGTGGACGATTCTTCCAGCCACCGGGGCGGCACCCCACGTCCGGGTCCGCCGAAATCCAGCAAGCGGACAATTCCCTATCAACACGGTGGGGTAAAACCCCAAGCAGACTGGTCGATACCTCTACGCTGTCGGCCATGGCCAGCAGCTCACGTCTCCTCGCGCTCACCCTCGCCGGTGCCGCCGTCGTCGCCACCGCCGGATGCGCGCCACAGAAGGAGCCGACCCCCACTGTCACCGCGCCGTCCTGCGCCAAGGACAGCCTGCCCACGCGGACGCCGGGCAAGCTCACCATCGCCACCGACCAGCCCGCGTACGAGCCGTGGTTCGTCAAGGACAAGCCGGACAACGGCGAGGGCTTCGAATCCGCCGTCGCGTACGCGGTGGCCGAGAAGCTCGGCTACGCCCGCGCGGACGTCTCCTGGACCCGGGTCAAGTTCGACACCGCCATCGCACCCGGGCCGAAGGCCTTCGACTTCGACATCAACCAGGTCTCCATCACCGACGAGCGCAAGCGGGCGGTCGACTTCTCCGCGCCGTACTACCTGGTCCGGCAGACCGTGATCGCGTTGAAGTCGTCCAAGATCGCCGGCCGGAAGTCGTTGGCGGAACTCCGTGACGCCCGACTCGGCGCCCAGGTCGGCACCACCAGCCACCAGGCGATCGTCGACGTGCTCAAGCCCGCCAGCAAACCCCAGGTCTACAACAGCAACGACGACGCCAAGAAGGCCCTGCAGAACGGGCAGATCGACGGTCTGGTGGTGGACCTGCCGACCGCCTTCTACATCACCGGCGCGGAGATCACCGACGCGACTATCGTCGGGCAGGTGCCGCAGGTCGGCGCGCCCGAGGCCTTCGGGTTGCTGCTGGACAAGAACTCGCCACTGACCCCCTGCGTCACCGGCGCGGTCGGTCAGCTCACCGAGGCGGGCACGCTCAAGCAGCTGGAGGAGAAGTGGCTCGCGCAGGTCGCGGGGGCGGCCGAGCTGCGGTGACCCTGCTCGAACACGTTCCCTCCGAGGCGCAGCGCCGGCGGTCGGCGTACCGGCATCGGCAGACCGTCTACAGCGTGCTGGTCGCGGCCTGCTCCACGGCGGCGCTCGGCACGCTGCTGGTCGTCGCGCTGACCGGCGCGCCCGGCTGGGACCGGGTCCGGCAGTCGTTCCTGGACCCGGCGATCGCCGCCGACGCGCTGCCGGCGGTGCTGGGCGGGCTCTGGCTCAACGTCCGACTGCTGGTCTGCTGTGCCGTCGGCGCGCTGGCGCTCGGGCTGGTGATCGCGGTGCTGCGGACGTTGCGCGGCCCGATCTTCTTTCCGGTCCGGGCGCTGGCCGCCGGATACACCTACACCTTCCGCGGTCTGCCGCTGATCATCGTGCTGTACGTGCTCACCCTCGGTGTGCCCGGCCTGCGCCTACAGGGCATGCCGCCGGCGCTGGTGCTCGGCGGGCTCGCCCTGGTCCTCACCTACGGCGGATATCTCGCCGAGGTGTTCCGGGCCGGCATCGAGTCGGTGCATCCCAGCCAGCTCGCCGCGGCCCGTTCGCTGGGCCTGACCTACCGGCAGACCATGCGGCACGTGGTCCTGCCGCAGGCCGTCCGCCGGGTGGCGCCACCGCTGCTCAACGACGTGGTGGCGTTGCAGAAGGACGTCGGGCTGGTCTCGCTCGCCGGGCCGATCGACGCGGTCCGGGCCGCCCAGATCGCCACCGCCCAGACCTTCAACTACACGCCGTACATCGTGGCGGGGGTGCTCTTCGTGCTGCTCGCGATCCCGCTGATCGCGGTCACCGACTGGGTGACGCTGCGGGCGGCCCGCCGACAGTCGGGAGGCTGACCATGGCGGTGCTGCGGTGCCGGGGCCTGCGCAAGGAGTTCGGCGGTCAGGTCGTGCTCGACCAGCTCGACCTGACGGTCGCCGAGCATCAGGTGGTCGCGCTGATCGGCGCCTCCGGCTCGGGTAAGTCCACCCTGCTGCGCTGTGTGAACCTCCTCGAGGAGCTCGACGACGGCACCATCGAGTTGGACGGGGAGGACATCTCCGATCCCCGGGTGGACCCGGACCGCGTCCGCCGGCGGATCGGGATGGTGTTCCAGGCGTACAACCTGTTCCCGCACCTGAGCGTGTTGGACAACATCACCCTCGCGCCGCGGCGCGTACACCGGCGGGATCGTGCGGAGGCGGAGGCGCAGGCCCGGGAGTTGCTCGACCGGGTGGGTCTGGGCGGCCGGGCGGACGCCTACCCGGATCGGCTCTCCGGCGGGCAGCAACAGCGGGTGGCGATCGTCCGGGCACTGGCGAACTCACCTCGACTGATGCTGCTCGACGAGATCACCTCCGCGCTGGACCCGGAACTCGTCGGCGAGGTGCTGGCGATGATCCGGGACCTGAAGGCCGACGGCATGACGATGGTGCTGGCCACCCACGAGATGGGCTTCGCCCGGGAGGTCGCCGACCAGGTCTGCTTCCTCGACGCCGGGCGGGTCGTCGAGAGCGGCCCGCCGGAGCAGGTGTTCGGCGAGCCGACCCAGCCGCGGACCCGGCAGTTCCTGCACCGGATCATCGAGGCCGGTCGTCTCTGAGGGCCCGCCCCCGGAGACGACCGGGGCGGCACGGACGTCAGCCGCCGAAGCCGACCCGCTGGGCGTTGCCCGCCGCGACGGTTCGTACGGCAAGCGCCGCGTCGAGTGCGGCCACCGTGGCGGCCCAGCCCTTGTCCTCGGCCGAGCCGGGCAGACCGGCCCGGTCGCGGGCCTGCTCGATGGTCTCCACGGTCAGCACCCCGTGCGCCACCGGCTTGCCCTCGTCCAGCGCCACCCGGGTCAGCCCGTCGGTCACCGAGCGGCAGACAAAGTCGAAGTGGGCGGTGGAACCGCGCACCACCACGCCGAGCGCGACCACCACGTCGCAGCGACGCGCGAGGGCCTGCGCCACCACCGGCAGCTCGACCGAGCCGGCGACCCGGGCGACGACCGACCGCGCCCCGCACGCCTCGGCGGCGGCCACGGCCCGCTCCAGCATGTGGTCGGTCAGGTCACCGTGCCACCGGGCGGCCACGATCCCGACGGTCAGCCCCGCGGCGTCCACCGCGTCGACTCCCGGCTCACCGAAACCCGCCATCGTCATGCTCCGATCTCGTCGTTGGCGACCGGGCGCCCCAGCGGCGCCTCGGACACCTCGTCCAACTCGTCCAGCAGGTGACCCATCCGGTCCCGCTTGGTGCGCAGGTAGCGCAGGTTCTCCGGGTGCGCGCCGGCCGGCAGCCCCTCCCGGCCGGTGATGGTCAGCCCGTACCCCTCCAACCCGGCCCGCTTGGCCGGGTTGTTCGTCAGCAGGCGCATCGAGCGCACGCCGAGGTCGTAGAGGATCTGGGCGCCGGTGCCGTAGTCGCGGGCGTCGGCCGGCAGGCCCAGGTCGAGGTTGGCGTCGACGGTGTCGCGGCCGGCGTCCTGCAACTGGTACGCCTGCAGCTTGTGCAACAGCCCGATGCCGCGCCCCTCGTGTCCGCGGACGTAGAGAACCACGCCCCGGCCCTCGCGGCCGACCCGGGCCAACGCGGCGTCCAACTGCGGCCCGCAGTCGCAGCGCAGCGAGCCGAACACGTCCCCGGTCAGGCACTCCGAGTGCACCCGGACCAGCACGTCCTGGCCGTCGCCGAGGTCACCCAGCACCAGGGCGACGTGTTCGGCCGGATCGTGCTCGGCACGGTAGCCGAGCGCCCGGAACACCCCGTGCCGGGTGGGCATCCGGGCGTCCGCGACCAGTTCGACCTGCTTCTCGGTACGCCGCCGGTAGGCGACCAGGTCGGCGATGGTGATCAGCGCGAGGCCGTGCTCGGCGCAGAACTTCTCCAGGTCCGGCACCCGCATCATGGTGCCGTCGTCGTTGACCAGCTCGCAGAGCACGCCCGCCGGGCGCAGACCGGCGAGCCGGGTCAGGTCGATCCCCGCCTCGGTGTGCCCGGGTCGCCGCAGCACCCCGCCCTCGCGGGCGCGCAGCGGCACCACGTGTCCGGGCCGGGACAGGTCGGTCGGGTCGGTCGCCGCCGAGGCGAGCAGCCGACTGGTGTGCGCGCGGTCGGCCGCCGAGATGCCGGTGCTGACCCCCTCCCGGGCGTCCACGGTCACCGTGTAGGCGGTGCCCCGCCGGTCCTGGTTGGTGTGGTGCATCGGCGGCAGGTCGAGGCGGTCGGCCTCGCTCTCGGTCAACGCCACGCAGACGTACCCGGAGGTGTAGCGCACCATGAACGCCATCAGCTCCGGCGTGGCCAGCTCGGCCGCGAAGATCAGGTCGCCCTCGTTCTCCCGGTCGGCGTCGTCGACCACGACGACCGGCCGGCCGGCGGCGATCTCCGCGATCGCCTGCTCGATGCTCCCAAAACTGGTCATGCCGCCACTCCACTTCGTTCCATGGCGTCATGACCCACCACGGCGTTGAACCTGCTGATTCGCTCGCTCCGCTCGCTCATGCGACGGCCTCCGTGTAGGTGGGACGGACCGGGGCCGGTCGGGTGGCGCGCGAGGTGCGCCACCAGGCGGCGAAGCCCCAGGCGCAGATGGCGCCGTAGACCAGGTACATGACCGCCGACGGATAGAAGCCGCCACGCAGCAGCAGCGGCACGCCGACGGCGTCCACCGCGATCCACAGCAGCCAGAACTCCACCCAGCCACGAGCCATGCCGTAGGTGGCCAGCAGGCTGCCGGTGAGGATCCAGGCGTCGGGCAGCGGACCCCAGGAGCCCAGTGCCTTGAGCACCGGGTACGCTGCGGCGGTGCCGACCACCGCGGCCAGCAGCAGCATCAGCCGCTCCCGCCCGGTGGCCCAGCGCGGGACGACCGCCGCCTGACCGGCGTCGGCGCGACGGTTCGACTGCCAGCGCCACCAGCCGTAGACGCTGACCGCGAAGAAGAACACCTGCCGGCCGGCCTGCCCGTACAGGTCGTGCTCCTGCGGGGTGGCGAACACCCCGCCGAGGAAGACGGTGAGCAGCAGCGCGTTACCGACCATGCCGACCGGCCACGCCCAGACCAGCCGGCGCAGCCCGAGCAGCGCGGAGACCAGCCCGAAGGCGTTGCCGACGATCTCCCGGAGCAGCACCGGCGAGCCGGCCACCTGCACCTGGGCGTCCAGCAGCCAGCTGAGCGGACCCATCAGGCCACCTCGCCCAGGGTCGAGGCCGTCGGGCGAGCGTCGGTGAGCCGGTCGCCGAGCAGCCGCTCGACGTACTTGGCCAGCACGTCGACCTCCAGGTTGACCGGGTCGCCGACACCCTTGGCGCCGAGCGTGGTCAGCGCGAGCGTGGTCGGGATCAACCCGACGGCGAACTCGTCCGCGCCCACCTCGGCCACGGTCAGCGAGACGCCGTCGATGGTGATCGAGCCCTTCTCCACCACGTACCGCGACAGCGCGGCGGGCAGGCGGAACCGGACGGTCTCCCACTGCTCGGCCGGCTCCCGGGAGATCAGCTCGCCGACGCCGTCGACGTGGCCCTGCACCAGGTGCCCGCCGAGCCGGCTGCCGAGGGCGGCGGCCCGCTCCAGGTTGACCCGGTCGCCGACGTTCAACGCGCCCAGCGCGGAGCGGCGCAGCGTCTCGCCCATCACGTCGGCGGTGAAGACCCCGTCGGTGACGTCCACGACGGTCAGGCAGACGCCGTTGACGGCGATGGAGTCGCCGTGCCGGGCGTCGGACGTGACGAGCGGACCGCGCACGGCGACACGCGCGGAATCACCCGCCGTGGCCGTGACCCGGACGATGTCGCCCAACTCCTCGATAATGCCGGTGAACATGTCAGCCCTCCCTTTTGCGGGGCAAAGCGGTGATCCGGAGATCCGGACCGACCTGCGTAACGTCGACGAACTCCAGATCGATGGCCTCGGCGATGGTGGTCACTCCCGCGTCGACCAGGGCGGTCGGTCCGGCGCCGAGCAACCGGGGCGCCACGTACCCGACGATCTTGTCGATCAGGCCGGCCCGCAGGAACGCGCCGGCCAGTCGGGGGCCGCCCTCCAGCAGCACCGCGCGAACCCCGCGCTGGTGCAGCGCCGCGAGCAGCGCCGACAGGTCGACCCGGCCGTCCGGGTCGGCGCCGACCGCGTCGGCCGTCGCGATCCACGTCCGCGCGGCGCCGTCGCGGACCTGGGCGTCCGCCGGGGTACGCCCCGAGCTGTCCACGACCACCCGCAGCGGCTGCCGGATGGCCAGGCTGCCGTCGCGCAGGTTGCGGGCGGTCAACCGGGGGTCGTCGGCGAGGACGGTGCCCACCCCGGCGAGCACCGCGTCGACGGTGCCGCGCAGCGCGTGCACGTCGATCCGGGCCGCCTCCGAGGTGATCCACATGCTGGTGCCGTCCGCCGCGGCGGAGCGCCCGTCGAGCGTGGCGGCGTACTTCCAGATGACATACGGCCAGCCGCGGCGCATCGAGGTCAGCCACGCGACGTTGCCGGCCTCGGCCTCCTCGCCGCGTACCCCCAGATCGACCCGGACCCCGGCGGCGCGCAGCGTGGCGGCGCCCCCGGACGCGACCGGGTTCGGGTCGGGTACGGCGATGACCACCCGGGAGACACCGGCCTGGACGAGCGCGGAACTGCAGGGGCCGGTGCGACCGGTGTGATCGCATGGTTCCAGGGTGACGACTGCGGTGCCGCCCTTGGCGCGTCGCCCGGCCTGCGCCAGCGCGACGATCTCGGCGTGCGGCCCGCCCGCGTACGCGTGGAAGCCCTCGCCCACGACCTGGCCGTCCTCGTCGAGCAGCACGCAACCGACCACGGGGTTGGGACTGGTGGTGCCGAGCCCGCGTGCCGCCAACTCGATCGCACGCCGCATCGCCTCGTCGACGGAGACGCTGGCCATCGCCCTGCCCTGCCCTCTCACTCGCCGGTCCGCGCGCGGCGGTCAGGGAGGCTGCGGCCATGGGGCCGCGGGCAGGCGGTGGCGGATCCGGGAACGGCGCGAGCCGCCCACGGATTCCGGGAACGGCACAGCCGCCCCCGGAGGGTCGGCGCGGCACGCTGAAGCCAGCGGCCGGCTCGGACCCGTCCGTCCCGCGCGCTGTCTCCCATCCGGACTGTCTGGGAGCGGACGAACCGCTCCCAACCGTCGGCCCCGGATTTTCACCAGGTCCACCGGGCAGCAGAGCCGTCCGGGTCGCGGGCTGACCACGGTTGGACCGTGGATCACCGCCGGTTCGGAATTTCACCGAGTCCCGCCAGCGCGTGGTGGGTACAGGAAAGTGTTACATGCAAAAGGGCGCGCGTCGCCACCTAGGCGAGCTACTTCACAGGGCCGTCATGCTCACGTGACACCACGGCGCCGGTCCACCGCGACGTACGACCCCGGTTGACTCTTGGCCACCGTCTTCATCTCCGAGGCCACCGCGATCGCCTCCAGGGGGTCGGTGAACCGCTTGCCGGCGTCGGAGAGGGACACCCCGATGGAGAGCGTGACCAGGGCGGCGCGGCGGATGTTGCCGCGCCGGTCCTTCAGCTCGACGAAACCGCGCTCCCGGTCGGTCGGGTCGTAGAGCGTGTCGGCCGCATTTTCGAAGTCGACGACCGCCCGGGACGTCAGTGAGCGCACCTGGTCCGGTGCGCAGACGATGACGAAGTCGTCGCCGCCGACGTGACCGAGGAAGGCCGGTGGCAGCCCGACGCCCACCACCGCCCGGTGCAGGCTGCGAGCCAGCGCGGAGATGAAGTCGTCGCCCCGCACGAAGCCGTACCGGTCGTTGACGCTCTTGAACCGGTCGATGTCGACGTAGCCGACGGCGTAGTCCACGCCGTTGCGGACCCGGTCGCTGATCTCCCGCCGGATCCGGCTGTTGCCGGGCAGCCCGGTCAGCGGGGAGACCTCCCGGAACTCCTTGTTGCGGCGCAGGGTGGACGAGACCCGGGCCACCAGCTCGGCGGTGTCGAACGGCTTGACCAGGTAGTCGTCGGCGCCGGCGCTGAGCCCGTGCACCTTGTCGACAGTCATCCCTTTGGCCGTCAGCATGATCACCGGAAGGGCGGAGGTCATCGGGTCGGCGCGCAGCCGCCGGGTCAACTCCAGCCCGTCGATGCGGGGCATCATGAGATCGACCACCGCCAGGTCCGGTCGCTGACGCTCGATGACCTCCAGGGCCTCCTGGCCGTCGCTGGCGTGGATCACCTCGAAGCCGTGCAGCCGCAGGTTGAACTCGACGAAACGAGCGATGTCCGCGTCGTCGTCGACGACGAGGATGATGTCCTTGCGGTCGACCTCGGGTTCCACCTCAGGCCCCGGGAGCCGCGCGTTCCGCCAGCGCCCGCAGGTGTCGTACCGCCTCCGCCGGGTCGGCGGCGCCGTACACGGCGGTGCCGGCCACGAACGCGTCGGCGCCGGCGGCGGCCGCCTGCTCGATGGTGTCCGCGGCGATCCCGCCGTCCACCTCGATGCGCAGCTCCAGGTGCCCGGCCGAGACGTGCCGGCGGGCGGCACGCACCTTCTCCAGCAACTGCGGAATGAACCGCTGCCCACCGAAACCGGCCTTGATCGTCATGATCAGCAGGGTGTCGAAGCTGGGCAGCAGGTCCAGATACGGCTCGATCGGAGTGTCCCGGTCGATGGCCAGGCCGGCCTTCGCACCCGCCGAGCGCAGGTCCTTGGCCAGCGCCACCGGGTCGTCGGCCGCCTCCGCGTGGAAGGTGACGTTGTACGCCCCCGCGTCGGCGTAACCGGGCGCCCACCGGCGCGGATCCTCGATCATCAGGTGCACGTCGAACGGCATCGCGGTGACCGCCCGCAGGCTCTGCACCACCGGCAACCCGATGGTCAGGTTCGGCACGAAGTGGTTGTCCATCACGTCGACGTGCAACCAGTCCGCGGCGTCCTCGACGGCACGGACCTCTTCGGCGAGATGGGCGAAATCGGCGGCCAGGATGCTCGGCGCGACGATCGGCGGCGGTACGGTCACGGGGCCAGTGTACGAACGCGGTCACGCGCGACCCGCAGCGCGGCACCAACTCCGACGCGTTGTGATGCGACAGTGACCAGTGGTGCAGAATTAGGCGCTCCGGACTGCCGAATCCGGACGAACAGACATGAGTGGCTGGCCGATCGACGGAAACGCGACGACACTCCAAGCGGGACGGTGCCGAAGGGCGCACGCCCGCCGGGGTTTCGCCGCGGGGCGCGGTGACCGGCCGCCAGCTCCCGGAAGGGCGGACGATGCGACGGTGGCTTCCAGCGCTGGCGCTGGCCGGCGTCACGACGATGCTGCTGGCCGGCTGCTCGCCGGCGCGGGGCGCGGACGGTGATCTCACCGACGACTGGCCGGCGCTGCGGGACCCGACGCCGTTCACCCCCGCCACCGACACCTGCCTGCCCCGGATCACCGGCGTCGTGCAGGCCAGCACCTACGAGACGGTGGACTGCGCGCGCAACCACCTCGCCGAGGCCATCCACGTCGGCACCTTCGTCGGGCCCGACGCGCTGACCGAGACCCGGCCGGAGCCCGGATCGGCGGCGCTGCGCACGGCCCGCGCCGAGTGCGACCAACGGGCCCGGGAGGTGCTCGGCGGCGACTGGCACACCGCCCGGCTCACGCTGTCCCTGGCGCTGCCGTCGGCACCGGCCTGGGCCGGCGGCGCGCGCTGGTTCCGCTGCGACCTCAGCGAGACCGGCAGCATCGACAACACCCGCCCGGTGAACCGCACCGGCAGCCTGCGGGGCGCGTTGATCGGCGACAGCCCGCTGACCCACCGCTGCTTCGACCCCAAGCTGATCGGCGACAACCTCAACTACATGGCGCCGGTGCTCTGCACCGAGCCGCACCGCGCCGAGTTCGTGGGCGTCTACCAGGAACGCGACGCCACCTGGGCCGAGTTCAGCGGGTCCGCCGCGCAGTCGCACCGGCGCTGCATGGAGTTGATCGCCGCGTACGCGGCCGTGCCGAACAACAAGGACCTCCCGTACCGGGCCGGGTCCATCTACTACCCGCCGTCACAACGGGAGTGGGAGGAGGGCGACCGTGGCGTGCGCTGTTTCCTGTGGAGCGACGACCGCAAACTCACCCGCTCGATGCGCGGCGCCGGCCCCGAGGGACTGCCCGCCATCTGAGGATGGGTGCCGTATGCTGCTGCGCCGTGGCGCTACCGACCGGCGGGGTCCGGCCGGAGGCCACAGTGGCGGGAGGTCAGCGATGCGACGGTGGTGGGCGGCGTACGCCGGGGGTGCGGCCCTGGCCCTGGTACTGACCGGGTGCAGCGCACCCGCCGGAGTCGACACCGACCTCGTGGACGACTGGCCGGCACCCGTCGCGGCGCAGCAGTTCGTGCCCGCCGCCGACGTCTGCCACCTGACCTCTCAGCAGGTCGGCTTCCTGACCGGCTACAACCCGACGGCGTGCACCGAATCGCATCTGGTCGAGACCATGCACGTCGGCACGCTCACCGGCCCGAACGCCCAGCCCGGCACGCCCCCGCAGCCCGGCTCGGCGGGCATGCGGGCCGCGCAGGCCGGGTGCGACGCGGAGGTCAACAAGGCGGTGGGCGCCGACTGGCGTTCCGGGCGGATCGGCCTGACCGTGGTGCTGCCGTCGCCGCAGGCCTGGGCGGGCGGCGCCCGGTGGTACCGCTGCGACGTCACCGAGATCGCCAGCATCGACGACACCACCGTCGGCCCGCGCACCGGCAGCCTCCGGGGCGCGCTGTCCGGCGCGGCACCGCTGGCGTACCGCTGCTTCAACCCCAAGCTGGTCAAGGACGACATCGACGAGATGCTGCCGGTCTCCTGCACGGCCAAGCACCACGCCGAGTTCGTCGGGGTCTGGCAGGCCCCGGCGGTCAGTTTCGCCGAGTTCTCCCGCACCGTGAAGAAGACCCACCGGGCCTGCCAGACGATGATCGCCAGGTACGCCAAGGTGCCGGACAACTCCCAGCTCGAGTTCCGCGCCGGCACGATCTTCTACCAGCCGTACGAGGAGGAGTGGAAGAACGGCAACCGCGGCGTGCAGTGCTTCCTCTGGATCTCCGACCGGAACCTGACCCGCTCGATGCGCAACGCCGGCACCAAGGGGCTCCCGGTCACCTGAGCGTCCGACGTCCGGCCGGTCGGGTGACCGGCCGGACGTGAGCCCCGTCAGCCTCGCCGCAGGACGGCGAGGAACATCGCGTCGGTGCCGTGGCGGTGCGGCCAGAGCTGCACCGTCGGCCCGTCACCCAGGCCGGGCATGCCGGCCGGCAGCAGCGGTCGGGCGTCGACGAAGTCCACCGCGACACCACTGCGGCGGGCCGCCTCGGTCACCGTCACGTGCGTCTCGACGGTGTGCGGCGAGCAGGTCACGTAGGCGACCAGACCACCCGGGCGGACCGCCCGCAACGCCGCGCCCAGCAACTCCCGTTGCAGCCGGGTCAGCGGCGGCAGGTCGGACGGTTCGCGACGCCACCGCGACTCCGGCCGACGCCGCAGCGAGCCCAGCCCCGTGCAGGGAGCGTCCACCAGCACCCGGTCGAAGTGCTGCTCCGGTAGCTTCGGGTCGGCGCCCACGTCACGGCCGTCCATCGCCAGCACGGTCACCGGCAGGTCGCGGGTGGCCAGGGAGACCAGCCGGGCGCGGTGCTCGGCCACCTCCACCGCGGTCACCCGCGCGCCACGCTGCGCGGCCAACGCGCCGAGCAGGCCGGCCTTGCCGCCCGGGCCGGCGCACAGGTCCAACCACCGCCCGTCCGGGCCGTCCAGCGGCGCGTCGGCGAGTGCCGCCGCGACCAGTTGGGAACCCTCGTCCTGGACGTGGGCACGGCCGTCGACCACCGCCGGGATGTCGCCCGGCGCGCCGCCGGGCAGATAGACGGTGTACGGCGAGAAGGCGCCGGGCGCCCCACCGACCTGGTCGGCCAGCTCGATCGGGTCGATCAGGCCCGGCCGGGCGCACAGGTGCACCGGGGGACGCTCGTTGTCCTCGATCAGGAGCCGGGCCGTCTCACCGAGATCGCCGTCGAGCGCTTCGGAGAAGGCCCGCACGATCCACTGCGGATGGCTGTACGCCAACGCCAGGTGCCCGACCGGGTCGGTCTCCATCGGTGGGGCGAGTTTCGCCACCCAGGCGTCCGCGTCCCGGCTGGACACCTCGCGCAGCACCGCGTTGGCGAAGCCGGTCGCGCCCGGTGCGACCGAACGGACCAGGTCGACTGTCGACGACACCGCGGCGTGCGCCGGCACCCGGGTGTGCAGGAGCTGGTACGCCCCGAGCCGCAGCGCGTCGCGGACCGGCGGGTCGATCCGGGCCACGTCCCGGCCGGCGGCGTCGGTCAGGATCGCGTCCAACGTGCCCAGGTTGCGCAGGGTGCCGTAGGTCAGCTCGGTGGCGAAGGCCGCGTCCCGGCCGAACAGCCCCTCCTCCCGCAGGATGATGGGCAGCACCAGGTTGGCGAACGCGTCGTCGCGGTGCACGGCGGCCACCGCCTCGTACGCCGCACGGCGCGGGCGGTCCAGTGGTGGCCGGACCGGCCGGCGGTCCCCGCCACGACCCGGGGGCGGGCCGGAGCGGGTCGGACGGGTGCCTTCCGGGGCGGTCACGCGAAGTCCTCTCCGGCGCCGACCCGGACGCCGCGCGCCCAGTCGGTCGCGCCCATGGCCCGCTTGCCCGCGGCGCGGACCTCACCGAGGCGCACCGGCACGGTCGCCGTGCCGGCCAACACCCGGGACTTCTCCACCAGCAGCTCCCCCGGCTTCAACTCGGGGCCGTCGGGTACCGGCACGACCGGGCCGAGCTTCACCCGCTCGCCCCGGAACGTGGTCCAGCCGCCCGGGGCCGGCGTGCAGGCCCGGATCCGGCGGTCCACGGCGAACGCCGGGTCACCCCAGCGGACCCGGGCGTCGTCCACGGTCAGCTTCGGCGCCAGCGACACCCCGTCGGCAGGCTGCGGCTCGGCGCGGGCGGTGCCGTCGGCGATCGCGTCGAGCACCGCCACGAGCAACCCGGCACCGGACTCGGCGAGCCGTTCCAGCAGGTCACCGGAAGTGTCGGCGGCCCGGATCTCGTCGGTGAGGGTGCCGTAGACCGGGCCGGTGTCCAGACCCTCCTCCAGCTGGAAGACGCTGGCCCCGGTCAGCTCGTCGCCGTGCAGCACGGCGTGCTGCACGGGAGCCGCGCCCCGCCACGCCGGCAGCAGCGAGAAGTGCAGGTTGATCCAGCCGTACCGGGGGATCTCCAGGGCGGCCGGTGGCACCAGTGCGCCGTAGGCGACCACCGGCACGCAGTCCGGTGCGAGCTCGCGGAGCCGGTCGAGGAACTCGGGGTCGCGGGGGCGCTCCGGCGTGAGCACCTCGACGCCGTGCGCGTCGGCCCACTCGCCGACCGGGGAGCGGGACAGGCCACGCCCACGCCCGGCGGGCGCGTCCGGCCGGGTGACCACGGCGACCAGGTCGTGCTGCGACGCGGCGGCGGCGGCCAGGGCGGGAACGGCGACGGCCGGCGTACCGGCGAAGAGCACACGCATCGGGGTCACCGACCCAGACCGAAGGGGTCGCTGATGTGCGGGCTCAGCTTGACCGTGGGTGGGGCCGCCGCGTCGTACCAGTCGGCCTGACGGATCGCCTTCATGGCTTCCTTGCGCCCCTCCTGGTCCAGCCGGTCCAGGAACAGCACCCCGTCGAGGTGGTCGGTCTCGTGCTGCACGCAACGCGCCATCAGGCCGGTGCCGACGATCTGCACCGGGTCACCGAAGGAGCTGAAGCCCTTCGCGATGACATTCTGCCGACGCTTGGTGTCGAAGTAGAGGCCGGGAATCGACAGGCAGCCCTCCGGGCCGTCCTGCTCCTCCTCGTCCGGAAACTCCAGTACCGGATTGATCAGGTGCCCGAGCACGTCGTCGACGTCGAAGGTGAACACCCGCAGACTCACGCCGAGCTGCGGCGCGGCCAGGCCGGCGCCGTTCTGCTCACGCATCGTGTCGGTCAGGTCGGCCACGAGCCGACGCAGCTCGGCGTCGAAGGTGACCACCGGATCGGCCGGCGTGCGCAGCACCGGATCCCCAAACAGACGGATGGGCTGAACGGTCACGCGGGATGGCTCCTTCGACAGGTGGATGGGCGTCACGTACCAGTCTACGGAGTGCCCGGCCGCGCGCTGGCCGGCGTACCTCGATCGGCCACCGCAGGTGTGCCCAGCGTCACCGGCCGGCCGCCGGGCACCGGCCGAGCGCGCCCGGCCCCGGCCCCTCGCCGACGTCCGGGCGGCCCGTGCGGAGCGTCAGCCCCACGCCGAGCACCTGGGCGTCGCCCGGCTCAGCAGGTCACGTACCCGCTCGACGTCGGGGTGACCGAGATCGTCGAGGATGCCCAGGGCCCGCCGCCAGGTGCGGACGGCGCCCGCCGTGTCCCCCGCCGCGTCTCGACTCTCGCCGAGGCGGGCCAGGGTGTCCGCCTCGTCGTAGCGGTCGCTGACCCGCCGGTACAACCCGAGCGCCCGCTGGTAACAGCGGATCGCCGCGCGGTGGTCACCCAGCCGGGCGTGGATGAAGCCGAGGCTGTCCCAGGTGTTCGCCTCACCGTGCCGGTCCCCGGTCGGACGCAGCAACACCAACGCCTGCTCGCAGTGCGCGAGCGCGGGCCCGTACTGGCCGAGCTGGGCGTGTGCCCAACCGACCGCGTTGCGGGCGCTGGCCTCCCCGGCCGGATGACCAGCGGCCCGGTACAGCGCCAGGGCCCGCTGGCCGTGGTCCAGCGCCTCGGCGTACCGGCCGAGCCCGTCGAGCATCGCGCCGAACGCCCGGTGGGTGCGCGCCTGCCCGGTGTGGTCACCCAACGCCTCGAAGATCACCAGGGCCTGGCGGTAGTTCCGGGCCGCCTCGTCCACCCGGCCCAGCCGGGAGAGCACCCGGGCCAGGTCGCGGTGGGCGTTCGCCTGCCCCAGCCGGTCACCCGCGCGCCGCGCCCCGGCCAGGGCGGCCCGCTGGGCGACCGCCAGGTCCGTCCACCGCCCCCGACGCTGCAGGAAATCCACGAGTGTCCAGGCCAACTGCCAGGCGTGCCCGTCGAACCCGGCACGTCTCGCGTGTGCGACCGCCGCCAGCAGCACCGGGTACTCGATGGTGAACCAGGTGAGCGCCTGACCGTGGTCGGTGATCTCCTCGGGCAGCACACCCGGTGGGGCGGCGGCCAGAGCGACCGGATCCCGGCCCGGTTGCAGCAGCAACGCCGCCGCGTGGGCGGTGTGCAGGTAGTGGTCCAGCCCACGCCGGATCGCCGCCCGCCGGGCCTGCGCCGGTTCGAGGCGTTCCGCCAGCTCCGCCGCGTACGCCCGGAGGAGGTCGTGTGCGCCGAACCGCCCGGGGGCCTGCTCGGTGACCAGGTGGGCGTGGGCCAGCTCCGCCAGCAGTCGAGGCACCTGGCCCCGGGGCAGCCCGGCCAGGCTGGCCGCCGCGGCGACCCCGATCTCCGGCCCCGGATGGCAGCCGAACAGCCGGAACAGACGCGCCGCCGCAGGCGTGAGGCTCCGGTACGACCACGAGAAGACCGCCTGCACGTCGCTGCCGGCGTCGCCACCGTCGAACGAGTCCAGCGGGTGCGGCGCCTCCCGCAGCTCGTGGGCGAGGGCGGCCAGGCCGAAGGCGGGGTTCGCCGCGCCCCGGGCGGCGAGCACCGCCAGCGCCAGCGGCAGCCGCGCGCACCGCTCGATGATCTCGTCCACCGCCCGCGGTTCGGCCGCCAACCGGTCCGCGCCGAGCCGCCGGCCCAACAGTTGCCAGGCCTCGACGGTGCTGAGCAGGCCGACGCCGATCGGGCGGGCGCCGTCGGCGGCGATCAGACCGGCGAGCCGGTTGCGGCTGGTGACCAGGACCAGGCAGCTCGGGTTGCCGACCAGCAGGGGACGGACCTGGTCGATGTCGCGGGCATTGTCGAGCAGCACCAGCATCCGGCGACCGGCGAGCAGACTGCGATAGAGGCCCACCTGCGCGGAGAGGTGGGTGGGGATTCGTTCGGGCGGCACCTCGAGGGCCTCCAGGAAACCCCGGACCGCCTCGACGGCAGTCACCACCACCCCGGAGGAGTCGAACCCGCGCAGGTCGACGTAGAGCTGGCCGTCCGGGAAACGGGCGGCGACCCGGTGCGCCCAGTACACCGCGAGCGTCGTCTTGCCGACCCCGGCCGTGCCGGACAACGTCAGGACGGTGCCCGGCGCCATGCTGTCGTCCCCGGACCCGCCGGGGCTGGCACACGCGGCGTCGAGCTCGGCGAGCTGGGCGGCACGCCCGACGAACCCCGGCAGCGCCGGGGGCAGTTGGCGGGGCACCGGGAAGCGGGCCGGCGGCGTACCGGGGCGTGGGGCGCCGGCCCTGGCCCGTCCGGCCCCGGCACTCGCCCGTCCGGTCGTCGCGTGGTCCCGGTTCGGACTTCGGCGGCGCTCCTCGACCCGGTCCCGTGCCGTGGCCAGCGCCCCCTGCTCGGCAGGGGCGGCACCGAGCAGCCTGATGAGCGCGTCGAACCGCTCCGGCGGAGGCAGGATGTTGCCGGCGAAGTACTCCCCGATGATCCCGCGCGACCAGCCGGTCTTCGCCGCCAGTTGCCGGTACGTCAGTTGGGTCTCGCCCTGCTGCCGGGCTTCCCGACGGCGCAACTGGCGCAGCAGCCCGGCCAGTTCCTGCAACGTCTGCGCCTCGCCGGCGGCATGGGTCACCTCGAACGCCGCGGACGATCCCGGTGCCGCCGATCGACCGGAAGGTACCCGTTGGTCGGACAATGCGGCTCCCACCCCCCGGTCACCCGGCCGCCCCGGATGCGCACGGGCAGGCTAATTCCGCCCCAGCGCCGGTCGATAGGCGAGCGCCGATGTCTGACAGTTCCACGTCGGACAGTGGACCGTCCGGCGCTGTCCGGTGGTGTCCAGCCCCGTCCAGGATCCGCCTCGCGGCGCCGACGTCCCGTGCCACCGTCCTGGTGCGGGTTCGGCCCGCTCCACTACCCCTGGGGGAAGAGGTACCTGATGATCCGTCCACATCTGACCGTCCGGCGGTCTCCGTCGCTGCTGCGGCGCGTCGCCGTCGCCGCGTTCGGCCTCACGCTGCTCGCCGCGGGCGTGACCGCCGCACCGGCCACCGCCGCACCCGGAGGCAAGGCCGCCACCGCCGGCTCGTTCGTCGACAGCACACCGGTGCCCGGCGGCTTCGCCTCCTGGTCGGAGCTGCTCCGGCTCCAGGAGCGGATGAACACCGCCGCCGCGCGGATCACGAACGCCGCCGAGCGCAGCGCGAACTCCGGCTTCGCCGGAATCGTCGCCGATCCCACCACCCGGCACCTCCAGGTCTACTGGAAGGGCGAGCCGCCGGCCAACCTGGTGGCCACCACCCGGGCCACCGTCGCCACCAAGGTGCTGTCCGCCCCGTACTCGCAGCGGGAGCTCGTCGCCGCGGCCGACCGGCTGCGGGCCAAGGTCGGCAACCAGATCACCACGGTCGGGCCTCGCGCCGACGGCGCCGGCCTGCTCGTCGGCACCCAGGACGGTCTGCTCGGCGCGTCGGCACTCGCCGGCGTCCCGGTGACCGTGCAGACCGGGGTCGCCGCCGCGCCGGCCACCCGGTGGGACGACAGCGCGCCGTGGTGGGGTGGCGCCGCGTGGCGCAACACCGCCACCGGCGGTGGCTGCTCGACCGGCTTCGGCGTCTACCAGGGCGGGGTGACGCGGGTGCTCTCCGCCGCGCACTGCGCCAACCTCAACGTCCTGGCGACCGACCCGACCGGGCAGACGATCGGCACCGTCGGCACCCGCAACGTCGGCACCGACACCCTGCTGCTCAACGGCAGCGGCGGCGGCCGGGTCTTCAACAACAGCACCAACGCGGTCGGCCAGGTGGTCAGCGAGTTCAACAACCAGGTGATCGGCGCGACGGCCAGCCAGGTCGGCAACTGGGTCTGCACCTCCGGCGCGTACTCCGGCACCCGCTGCTCGATCCAGGTGAAGGCCCGCAACCTGTGCATCAACGTGCGCAACTTCGGCACGGTCTGCGGTCAGGTGCAGGCGGAGAACACCACCCGCACCAACGCCGTCGGTCAGGGTGACAGCGGCGGCCCGGTGGAGATCGTGAACGCGGCGAACACCCTCCAGGTCTGGGCGACCGGGACCAACACCGCCATCGACGACACCAACACCTCGGTGGCCTGTACCGGCTACGTCCCCACCGGTCGGACCTGCGCCTGGCGGTTCTACTACGAGGACATCTTCTCCGGCATGGCCGGCGTCGGCGCCTCCGGCGTGGTCCTCGGCTGAGGCATCGCCTCGACGCACCGACCGAACAGGTGGCCGGGCCGGCGCGCACCCCGCGTGCCGGCCCGGCCCATCGCTGGGCTCAGGCGCCGGCGGCCGGGTCCCCGGCGAGCACCGCGTCACCGCGCAGCAGCGCCGGCTCGGGCAGCGGCAGCTGGATCTTGTGGGCCGCCTCCCAGTCGTAGATCAGGCCGGGGCGCACCTGGGCGGCGAAGTAGTCGATCGCGCTCATCCCACCCACCACCGGCTCGTCGACCTCGGCGACCAGTTGGGCCGGGACCAGCGAGAACCCGTTCTGCAAGGCCGCACTGAGCCGACGGTGACCGTCGACGACGAAGAAGTACTCGCCGGTGAACCCGATCTTCAGCGGCTCGAGGGCCTCGTCGCCGGCCTCGGCCACGTCGCCGACGAAGTCGGTGTCCCACAGACCCCGCAGGGTGGCGATGTCTTCGGTCGGGTAGACGCGGGCCGGGTCCAGCAGCAGCAGCGGCGGACCGTCGCGCAGCACCTCGGCGCCGAGCGTGCCCTCGTACGCGGCGACGATGTGCTCGATCACCTCGGCCGCCGAGGCACGGGTGGTGTCGCAGATCAGGTCGTAGTTACGCAGTCGGGCCTTGTCCACCCCGTACCGGACGATGAACCGGCTGCGCTCGCTCGCGCTGCGTTCCCGGAGCTTGGCCTTGGCCTCCTCCAGGGAGGCGTAGCTCTCCGCCGGCCCGGACGGACGGGCCAGCACCCGGCGGGCCGCCTCACCCGGCTCGGTGATCATGTGAACCTTGAGCGCGTCGGTGAAGAAGTGCCAGGCCAGCCGGGAGTCCATGACGAGGCGCTCACCGGAGGCGGCGATGTTCCGCTGGAGCTGGTCGACGTAGCCGTCGACGGCCTGGTCGAGCTCGGCGTGCAGATTGAGCTGCAGAGCGGTCATCTGCCGCTGCTGCGCCATCTCCCGGTAGAGGTCACCCACACTGACCCGGCGCATGCCGAGCCGCTTGGCGATCTCGACCGACACGGTGCTCTTGCCGCTGCCGAGGTCGCCGTTGAAGACGATCGATTGTCCAACGGTCACGACTGGTCCACCCCTGCTCACCGGCTCAAAGACATCATCGACATCGCGTCCGACCGACGCGTTCCCGCCATCGTCGCGCCATCCTGCGGCGGCCCCCAGCACGGCGCCTGTGACGCTCCGTCGCAACCTGGAGCCGTCGTACGCCTTGGCATGACGGGCGATGCTACCACTCCGCCGCCACCGCCCTGTCGGACGCGGTGTGCGAGGACCAACCGCGCGGGCCGGGCCCGTCGCCCGCCGACGCCCCCCCGAAACCGCTCAGAACAGGCTCAGCGGGTCGACCTGGAGACGAACCGGATCGGCGGCCTTGCGGGCGGCGCGCACACCCGCGGCCGAGTGCAGCGCCTCGGCGAGCGCCGCAGCCCGCGCCCGGGGCACCCGGACCAGCATCCGCTCCCGGCCCTCCTCGGCCGGCACCGGCCCGAGCACCTCGGCGTCGTCGGGCAGCCGGGCCGCGGCGAGCAGGTCGGCCACCGCCTCGGCCGCGCCGGTGACGCTCGCCATCCGGACGGCCGGTGGGAAGCCCAACTCCCGACGCTCGGCCAACTCCCGGCCGGCGAACCAGGCGGCGTCCCAGCGCAACAGCGCCTGCACCGGGGCGAGCGCACCGTCGGCGACCACCACCACCCGGCCCGCGGGTGCCGGGCGGGCCAGGGCCGCCGCCGCCAGCCAGCGACGCAACGCCTCCTCACCGGCGCGCAGGTCGGCCCGGGTCAGCAGAGCCCACGAGTCGAGCAGCAGCACCGCTCCGTAGCCGCCCGCAGCGACCGGCTCGGCGCCGGGCGTGGTCACCACGAGGGCGGCGCCGCCGGGCACGTCGGTCAGCACCTCCTCGCGCCCCGAGGTGCGCACCGGCACGCCGGGGAACGCCCGACCCAGTTCCTCGGCGGTCCGCCGGGCGCCGGTCACCGCGGCCCGCAGCCGCCGCCCACCGCACTGCGGGCAGGCGTACGCGGCAGCCACCCGGGCGCACCACCGGCAGGCCGGGGTGCCACCGGCCGAGGGCAGCGCGAGCGGCCCGGAGCAGTGCTCGCACCGGGCCGGGGTGCGGCACTCGGCGCAGGAGATCGACGGCAGGTAGCCGCGACGGGGCACCTGCACCAGCACCGGCAGGTCCTGCCGGAGAGCGTCGCGGGCGGCCGTCCAGGCCAGGCTGGGCAGTCGGGCGGTGGCGGCCCCCGGGTCGCGGGCCAGTTGCGGGTCGTCGCCGGTCGGCGCGATGGCCGGAATCCGGGCCCGCACGGTGGCCCGGTCGGCGACCACCTCCCGCGCCCAGCCGGTCTCCAGCAGCAACTGCGCCTCGGCGGTGCGGGCGTACCCGCCGACCAGCGCGCCGGCCTCGGCGAGCTGGACGCGGGTGAGCAGCACGTCGCGGGCGTGCGGATACGGCGACCGGGGCTCGGAGTGCAGGTCGTCACCGTCGTCCCAGATGGCGACCAGGCCGAGCCGGTCCACCGGGGCGAACATCGCCGCCCGGGTGCCGATCACCACCGGCACCTGCCCGCGACGGGCGGCGAGGAACGCCCGGTAGCGCCGGGCCGGACCGAGGGCGGCGGAGAGGCAGACGTGCCGCCCCGGGCCGAGCACGCCGGTGAGCGCGGCGTCCAGCCGGTCGAGGTCGCGGGCGTCGGGCACCACCACCACCGCGCCACGCCCGCCGGCGACGGTGGCGGCCACCGCGTCGGCGTAGCGGGCCGCCCAGTCCTCGCCGGGCAACGCCGACCAGACCGCGCGGGGCGCCCGGCCATCGGTGAGCGCCCGCAGCAGCGCCGGACCCGTCGGGTAGTCCCGCCACCCGCGCGGGTCGACCGGGTCGGCCGCCGGGTCGACGGTCTCGGGCCGCACGGTCGCGGACGCGGTGTGCCCCGGCCGCGCGGTCGAGGGTTCGGCGGCGGGCGGGTCGAGGGTGTCGGCGTCCGGTGGAACGGACGTGCCGTCGTCGCGGGGCTCCTTCTCGACCCGGGCGTGCCGGGGTGGGACGGCGAGCCGGAGCACGTCGGCGAGGCTGCCCGCGTACCGGTCGGCGACCGCGCGGGCCAGCCGGGCGATCTCGGGCGCCAGCACCGGCTCCGGCGAGACGACCTTCTCCAGGTACGCGAGGCGGCCGGTGTGCCCGGAGTCGTCGGCGCGCGACAGCAGCCACCCGTCGACGAGTTGCCCGGCGAAGCGCACCTTCACCCGGGTACCGGGCACCGCCACCTCGTCCAGCTCCGCCGGCACCAGGTAGTCGAACGGCCGGTCCAGGTGCGCCAGGCCGACGTCCACGCAGACGCGCGCGACCGGCGACCCGTCCGCGGGTCGCCGGTCGCTGCGCTTGGTGGCGGTCAGGCTCCCGCGGCCGACTTGAGGTCGGCGGCCCGGTCGGTGCTCTCCCAGGTGAGGTCCGGCAGCTCCCGGCCGAAGTGGCCGTACGCGGCGGTCTGCTGGTAGATCGGGCGGAGCAGGTTGAGGTCCCGGATGATCGCGGCCGGACGCAGGTCGAACACCTCGGTGACGGCCTTCTCGATCGACGCGACCGGCACGGTCTCGGTGCCGAACGTCTCGATGAACAGGCTCACCGGGTGGGCCTTGCCGATGGCGTAGGCGACCTGCGCCTCGCACCGCTCGGCCAGACCGGCGGCGACCACGTTCTTGGCGACCCAGCGCATGGCGTACGCGGCGGAGCGGTCCACCTTGGACGGGTCCTTGCCGGAGAACGCGCCGCCGCCGTGGCGGGCGTACCCGCCGTACGTGTCAACGATGATCTTGCGACCGGTCAGCCCGGCGTCGCCCATCGGGCCGCCGATCTCGAACCGGCCGGTCGGGTTGACCAGAAGCCGGTAGCCGTCGGTGTCCAGGCCGAGGCTCTCCAACTCCGGAGCGATCACGTGGTCACGCACGTCGGGAGTGAGCAGCGAGTCCAGCGAGATGTCCGCGGCGTGCTGGCTGGACACGACCACGGTGTTCAGCCGGACCGGGCGCAGCCCCTCGTACTCGATGGTCACCTGGGTCTTGCCGTCCGGCCGCAGGTAGGGGATCGTGCCCTCCTTGCGCACGGCGGCCAGGCGGCGGGCCAGCCGGTGGGCGAGGGCGATCGGCAACGGCATCAGCTCGGGCGTCTCCGAGCAGGCGAAGCCGAACATCATGCCCTGGTCGCCGGCGCCCTGCGCGTCCAGCGCGCTCTCCGACGCCCCGGTCCGCAGCTCGAAGGCGTTGTCCACGCCCTGTGCGATGTCCTCGGACTGCGCGCCGATGGAGACGCTGACGCCGCAGGACGCGCCGTCGAAGCCCTTCTTCGACGAGTCGTAGCCGATGTCGAGGATGGTGCGGCGGACGATCGTCGGGATGTCCGCGTACGCCTTGGTGGTCACCTCACCGGCGATGTGCACCTGGCCAGTGGTGATCATGGTCTCCACCGCGACCCGACTGTGCGGATCCTCGGTCAGCAACGCGTCGAGGATGCCATCGCTGATCTGGTCGGCGATCTTGTCCGGGTGGCCTTCCGTGACCGATTCGGACGTGAAGAGGCGGCGTGTCACGGCACTCCTAAGCGTGTGAGGTCGTTCCGCGGCAGTCTAATCACCACTGCGGCCGGTGCAGGGACCGGTCGCGCTCCGTTCCACCCGTCAGGAGCGGACCGGCAGCCGCGCCACGACGAGATCCCAGACGGTGTCGGCCACGGCTTCCTTGGCCTGCTCGGGCAGCCGGCTGACCGAGCCGTCCGCGCCGATGACCGTCACCGTGTTGGTGTCGGCGCCGAAGACCAGGTCGGGACCGACCTCGTTGACGACGATCAGGTCGGCCCGCTTCCGAGCGAGTTTCGCTCGGCCGTTGGCCTCGGCGTCGCCGGTCTCGGCGGCGAACACCACAAGCAGCTGCTCCGCTCGTTTGCGCTGGCCGAGCTCCGCCGCGATGTCCGGGTTCGTGACGAGCTCGATGGTGGGCGCGACACCGTCGTCCGACTTCTTGATTTTGCCAGGCGCGTAGGCCGCCGGCCGGAAATCGGCCGGAGCCGCCGCCATCACCACCGCGTCGGCCTCGACGGCGGCCTTCAACGTCGCCTCCCGCAACTCGGCGGTGGTGCCGACCCGGATCAGGTCGACGCCGGCGGGGTCGGCGAGGGAGACGTTGGCCGCGATCAGGGTGACCCGGGCGCCTCGGGCGACCGCCGCGCGGGCGAACGCGTACCCCTGTTTGCCGGAGGAGCGGTTGCCCAGGAAGCGGACCGGGTCCAGCGGCTCCCGCGTGCCACCGGCGGTGACGACCAGCCGGCGGCCGGCCAGGTCGGCGGGGGCGGAGGCACCTCGGGCCAGGACCCGACGGGCGACGGCGAAGATCTCCGCCGGGTCGGGCAGCCGACCCTTGCCGGTGTCGACGCCGGTGAGCCGCCCGACTGCCGGTTCGATGACCCGGACCCCCCGGGAGCGCAGCGTGGCGACGTTGGCCACGGTGGCCGGGTGCTCCCACATCTCGGTGTGCATGGCCGGGGCCAGCAGCACCGGACAGCGGGCGGTCAGCAGGGTGTTGGTCAGCAGGTCGTCGGCGAGCCCGTGCGCGGCCTTGGCGAGCAGGTCGGTGGTGGTCGGTGCGACCACCACCAGGTCGGCCTGCTGACCGAGCCGGACGTGCGGCACCTCGTGCACGTCGGTCCAGACGTCGTCGGCGACCGGCTGGCCGGAGAGTGCCGCCCAGGTCGGCGCCCCGACGAACCGGAGCGCCGACGCGGTCGGCACGACCCGGACCCGGTGACCTGATTCGGTGAAGAGTCGCAGCAGCTCACACGCCTTGTAGGCGGCGATGCCGCCGCCGACCCCGAGGACGATCGAGGCGGACATCGGCCGGCGAGTGCTTACGGCTGGTCGGTCGGCTCGGCGGTGAGCAGGCCCGAGTTGATCTCGCGCATGGCGATGGAGAGGGGCTTCTCCTGCGGGGTGGTCTCGACGAGCGGGCCGACGTACTCCAGCAGGCCCTCGCCGAGCTGGCTGTAGTAGGCGTTGACCTGGCGCGCGCGCTTGGCGGCGAAGATGACGAGCGCGTACTTCGACGTCGTCTTCTCGAGGAGCTCGTCGATCGGCGGGTTGGTGATGCCTTCGGGGTTGGCGATGGATCCCACGAATTTGACCTCTGCGTCTTTCGAGCCGCGCGCACGCGGTGTTGAGTCTCAACGGCGGCCGGCGGTCAGCCGCGCACGCGCGACCAGGCCGGATCCGGATAAGAAGAACCGAGTAAGCCTACCAGCTCGTCGACCACCCGCTCGGTGCGGTCGTGGGTCAGCGTGTGCGTGAAGGCGGCCGCCACGGTGGGGTCGGGTTCGTACCCCGGTGGGCCCAGCAGCACCAGCCGCGCATCGGGCCGGCGGGCCCGCACCACCGCCGCGCCGGGCAGGTCGAGCGGGAGCAACACCGGCTGCCCGGCGTCGAGCCGGGCGCGCAGCGGTGGGTACGGCGTGCCCCGGCGGTATGCGCCGATCCGGGACCACTCCAACAGCTCGCCCGCGGCGAGCCGGCGATCGAACTCGGCGGGGGCGAGGAAAACGCGGTCGTCCCCGTCGATCTCCGCCTCCCGGCGCGGCCTGGTCGTGGCCGGCACCGGGATCCACACGGACGGAGAACGCGCCCGGACCAGCTCGACGACACTCTCCCTGCCGGAACCCGAAGGTCCAGCCAGGACAGTGAGCCGAGCAGCCGGGCGCGCCTCGTCATCCGTGCTCACTGCTTGTTTCTACACGCTGCCAGGTTCAGTTGGCGGCGAACTCTCCAAGCAGTGCCTTGCGCTGCTGCTCGCCGAGGCCACGCAGGCGACGGCTGTCCGCGATCTTGAGCTTCTCCATGATCTGGGTGGCCCGGATCTTGCCGATACCCGGCATGGCCTGCAGGACGGCCGAAACCTTGAGCTTGCCGACGACGTCGTCGCTCTCGGCGCGCTCGAGGACGGCACCAAGAGTGGTCTTGCCCTGCTTGAGCTGCTCCTTCAGCTGAGCACGGGCCTTGCGGATCTCCGCGGCCTTCTCGAGCGCGGCAGCGCGTTGTTCGGGGGTCAGTGACGGGAGCGGCACCAGTTCTCCTCAGGTCCCTATCGCGGCGGGCGGGGCGCACCGCCGCATCTGTGAAACGTGGTGTCGCTGTGAACCAAGGGGTCCATGGTTCCCAGCGCGGGGAAAACTAGCGGCCAACGGAGCTTTCGGCAACGTGGGGGCCGCATGATCACCGTAAGGTGACCGACCCGTCAGTCAGTCACCGGGCAGGCAGGACGGCCCGGCAGTCGGCCAACACGCGGTCCGCGGCGGCCCGCAGGGCGTCGACATCGGGGCCGGCGGAGAGCACCTCCCGGGAGTACGACGGGAGCACCGAGGCGAGGCTCGAACCGAAGACGGTACGCAGATCGGCGGCACCGGCACCCTGCGCGCCGAGCCCCGGAGCGAGCAGTGGACCCCCCACGCCGGAGAGGTCGTGACCGGTGTCACCGATGGTCGCCCCGACCACCAGACCGAAGCTCCCGAGCGGAGTCGCACCCTCGTTGAGCTGGGAAATCTCGTCGATCACGGTTTGCGCCACGGTGCGGCCGTCGGCCGTGCGGGCCTGCTGCACGGCCGCGCCCTCGGGGTTGGAGGTGAGGGCCAGCACGAACACGCCGCCGCCGTGCTCGGCGGCCAACTCGAACATCGGCGCCAACGAACCGACTCCGAGGTAGGGGCTCGCGGTGACCGCGTCGACATACATCGGGCTGGATGGATCGAGGTACGCGGAGGCGTACGCGCGCATCGTCGAGCCGATGTCGCCGCGCTTCACGTCGAGGAGAACGAGCGAGCCGGCATCCCGTAACTGTCGGATAGTTGACTCAAGAATCTCCACTCCGCGGGATCCGAATCGCTCGAAAAAGGCCGACTGAGGCTTCACCACCGCAACCCGGTCACCGAGCGCCTCGACGACGGTCCGCGCGAACCGATCCAGTCCCGAGACGTCGTCCGGGAGGCCCCAACCGGCCAGCAGACCCGGATGCGGATCGATGCCCACACAGAGTGGCCCCCGCTCGCCGATCGCCCGGTGCAGCCGGGTTCCGAAGCTCTCCATCCGGTACTCCCTCTCTCCTGCCGGGCGGCGGACCGCCTCCCGGGTGTGCGTTGACGACGGCGGTTCAGCCGGCCGCCACCGCCGCCGCCACCCCGGCCGTGATCCGGGCCAGGTCGGCGTCGTCGGTGACGTACGGCGGCATCGTGTAGACGAGGTCGCGGAACGGGCGCAGCCACACCCCCTGATCCGCGGCGGCCACGGTGGCCGCACCGAGGTCGACCTCGTGGTCGAGTTGGACCACCCCGATCGCGCCGAGCACCCGCACGTCGGCCACGCCGGGCGCACCGCGCAGGGGCTCCAGGCCGGCGCGCAGGCCGGCGCCGACCCTGGCCACCTGGGCCGACCAGTCCCCGGCCCGCAGCAGCCCGATGGAGGCGTTGGCCACCGCGCAGGCCAACGGGTTGCCCATGAACGTGGGTCCGTGCGCGAGGACGCCGGCGGCGGAGATGCCCCGGGCGACCTCCGGGGTGCAGAGCGTCGCCGCCAACGTCAGGTAGCCCCCGGTGAGCGCCTTGCCCAGGCACAGCACGTCCGGCGTCACCCCGGCGTGCTCGGCGGCGAACATCGCACCGGTACGACCGAACCCGGTGGCGATCTCGTCGAAGATCAGCAGCACCCCGTGCGCCCGGGTCACCTCGCGCAGCACCCGCAGGTAGCCCGGATGGTGGAACCGCATCCCGCCGGCGCCCTGGACGACGGGCTCGACGATCACCGCGGCCAGTTCGTCGGCGTGCCGCTCGACGGTCTCCACCAACGCCGCCACGTACGCGTCGTCGGGCGGGTCGTCGAAGCCGCCGGGCGGGACCGGGGCGAACACCTGCCGGGGCAGCACGTCGCCCCAGAGGTGGTGCATGCCGCCCTCCGGGTCACAGACGCTCATCGGGTGGAACGTGTCGCCGTGGTAGCCACCCCGCCAGGTCGCCAACCGGCGCCGCTGCGGTCGGCCGACGGCCCGCTGGTACTGCAGGCACATCTTCACGGCCACCTCGACGCTCACCGAGCCGGAGTCGGCCAGGAACACGTGCTCCAGGCCGTCCGGGGTCAGCTCGACCAGGGTCCGGGCGAGCCGTACGGCGGGCTCGTGGGTGAGCCCGCCGAACATCACGTGGCTCATCCGGCCGAGCTGGTCGGTCGCCGCCGCGTCCAGCACCGGGTGCCGGTAGCCGTGGATCGCCGCCCACCAGGACGACATCCCGTCCACCAGCTCCCGCCCGTCGGCGAGCCGCAGCCGCACCCCCTCGGCGCTCTCCACCACGTACGGCGGGTTCGTCGGGGGCAGCGCGGCGTACGGATGCCAGACGTGCGCCCGGTCAAAGGCCAGGATCTCCTCGGGTGTCACACGTACTCCTTCCAGACACGGACAAGCCGGGCGTCCCACAGCCGAGAGTCATCCCCGCGCCCTTTGCTCGGCTTCACCGGACGCGACACCCGGTGTCCGGAGAGCGGACGTCGGCCGTCGCGTGGGTTGACGCAGAGCAGAGGGCCAGCAGCGAGGCTCGCCTCCCGGGCGCGCGGCCGGTTCGGCGACGAGCCGGCGCGGGCCGGCCCGACGCGAGGCCGGGCGAGCACCGGGCCGGCGCGGTCACCGGCCGGCGACCGCGTCCGGTGCCACGGGCGCGGCAGTCGCGCGGGCGGCGGCGCGGACCAGGGCCGGACCGCGGTAGATGAAGCCGGTGTAGAGCTGCACCAGGGCGGCGCCGGCGTCGAACATCCGCGCCGCGTCGTCCGGGTCCAGCACCCCGCCGACGCCGATGATCGGCAGCCGTCCACCGGTCTCCCGGTGGACGAAGTCGACCACCTCCCGAGCCCGTCCGGTGAGGGGCCGGCCGGAGAGACCACCGGCCTGGGCGCCGCGCTCGGCGTCCACCGTGGCCAGCCCGGTCCGGGACAGCGTGGTGTTGGTGGCGATCACCCCGGCGGCGCCACGGGCCAGGCAGACCTCCAGCAGCTCGGCGATCGCCGCCTCGGTCAGGTCGGGCGCGATCTTGACCAGCACCGGCTTCTCCCCCACCAGCGCGCCGAGCAGCGCGTCCAGGTGGGCGCGGTCCTGCAACGACCGCAGGCCCGGCGTGTTCGGTGAGGACACGTTCACCGCGAAGTAGTCGCCGTGCCCGCGCAGCGCCCGGTACGAGGCGAGGTAGTCCTCGACCGCCTCGTCCAGTGGGGTCACCTTGGACTTGCCCAACGAGATGCCCAGCGGCACCCCGAGCGGGCGGGTGAGCGCCGTCAGCCGGGCCGCCAACGCCGCGGCCCCGGCGTTGTTGAAGCCCATCCGGTTGACCACCGCCTCGCTGGCCGGCAAACGGAACAGCCGCGGCCGTGGATTGCCCGGCTGGGCGTGCGCCGTGACCGTGCCGACCTCGACGAACCCGAAGCCGAGGGCCGGCCAGGCCGGCAGCGCCGCGCCGTCCTTGTCCATCCCCGCGGCCAACCCGACCGGGTTGGGGAAACGCACCCCGAACACCGTGCGCGGCGCGTCGACCGCGTAGCGGGTTCGCAGCGCGGCGAGCGCGGCCGGCCGCCGCGACAGGGCCGCCAACCGCCGCAAAGTCCACTCGTGCGCCGCCTCGGCGTCTCCACCCCCGATCCGGAACAACCAGGGCCGTACCGCCTGCTCGAACAGGGTCACTGGGCGGCCCGCAGGATGGCGTGCAGATCCTGCAGGGGGCGCACCTGCATGTCGCCGCGGATGCGCGCCTCGATGCCCATGACCGCCGCCGCCGCGCCGGGGACCGTGGTGATGCAGGGGATGTCGGCGGTGACGGCCGCGCTGCGGATCTCGTAGCCGTCGGAGCGGGCGCTGGCACCCGAACCCTGCGGCGTGTTGATCACCAGCGCCACCTGGCCGCCGGCGATCAGCGACACCGCGTCATCGCCCTCGCCAGCCTGGTAGTGCTTGCGGACCTGCTCGCAGGCGATGCCGTGCCGGCGCAGCACCTCGGCGGTGCCGGTGGTCGCCACGATCTCGAAGCCGAGATCGGCCAACCGCTTGATCGGGAAGATCATGCCGCGCTTGTCCCGGTTGGCCACCGAGACGAAGATCTTCCCGGCGGTCGGCAGCGACCCGTACGCGGCGGACTGGCTCTTGGCGAAGGCGTGCCCGAAGTTGGTGTCGATGCCCATCACCTCGCCTGTCGACTTCATCTCCGGCCCGAGCAGCGAGTCGATCCCCTTGCCCGCGCGGGTCCGGAAACGCTTGAACGGCAGCACCGCCTCCTTGACCGCGACCGGCGCGTCGGCGGGCATCGTGCCCCCGTCCCCCGTCGCCGGGAGCAGGCCCTCGGCGCGCAGCTCGGCGATCCTCGCGCCGAGCGCGATCCGGGCCGCCGCCTTGGCCAGCGGCACCGCCGTCGCCTTCGAGACGAACGGCACGGTACGCGACGCCCGCGGGTTGGCCTCCAGCACGTAGAGCACGTCGTCCTTGAGGGCGTACTGCACGTTGAGCAGGCCGCGGACGCCGACGCCACGGGCGATGGCCTCGGTGTAGCGGCGGACCTCGGCCAGGTGCGAGCCCGCGAGGGTGATCGGCGGCAGCGCGCAGGACGAGTCGCCGGAGTGGATGCCGGCCTCCTCGATGTGCTCCATCACGCCACCGATGTAGACCTCGCCGTCGGCGTCGCAGAGAGCGTCCACGTCGATCTCGATGGCGTCGTCGAGGAACCGGTCCACCAGCACCGGGTGATCCGGGGAGATGTCGGTGGCCCGACCGATGTAGTCGCGCAGCGTCGGGTCGTCGTAGACGATCTCCATGCCCCGCCCGCCGAGCACGTACGACGGCCGGACCAGCACCGGGTAGCCGATCTCGTCGGCGATCGTCTTGGCCTCGTCGTAGGACGTGGCCATGCCGTGCGCCGGCGCGCGCAGCCCGGCGCGAGCCAGCACGGCGCCGAACGCGCCCCGCTCCTCGGCCAGGTGGATCGACTCCGGGGAGGTGCCGACGATCGGCACACCGGCGTTCTTGAGCCGCTGCGCCAGGCCCAGCGGGGTCTGCCCGCCGAGCTGCACGACCACCCCGACCACACCCGGCCCGCCGGCCGCCCGGCCGGACGAGTCCTCGGCGTGCCAGACCTCCAGCACGTCCTCGAAGGTCAGCGGCTCGAAGTAGAGCCGGTCGGCGGTGTCGTAGTCGGTGGAGACCGTCTCCGGGTTGCAGTTGACCATGACGGTCTCGTAACCGGCCGACCGCAACGCCTGCACCGCGTGCACACAGGAGTAGTCGAACTCGATGCCCTGCCCGATCCGGTTCGGGCCGGAGCCCAGGATCAGCACCTTCGGCCGGTCCGACGGCGCGACCTCGGTCTCCAGGTCGTACGTCGAGTAGTGGTACGGCGTGGTCGCCTCGAACTCGGCCGCGCAGGTGTCCACCGTCTTGTAGACCGGGCGTACGTCGAGGCGGTGCCGCAGGGTGCGGACGCCGTCCTCGGCGGCCAGCTCCGGGCGCAGCGCGGCGAGCTGACGGTCGGACAGGCCGGCCCGCTTGGCCCGGCGCAGCAGGTCGGCGTCGAGTACCGGCGCGTCGACGATCTCGCCGCGCAGCTCGATCAGCGCGGCGATCTGGTCCAGGAACCACGGGTCGATCCCGCCGGACGCCTCGCTGACCTCGGCGATCGACGCGCCGAGGCGCAGCGCCCGCTCGACGGTGTAGAGCCGGCCGTCGTGCGGGATCCGCAGCGCGGCCAGGGTGTCGGAGCGGGTGGCGTCCGCCGGATCTGGAGTGGTCCAGAAACCAGATGATCGGGTTTCCATCGAGCGCATCGCCTTGTTCAGCGCCTCGGTGAAGTTGCGCCCGAGGCTCATCGCCTCGCCCACCGACTTCATCGTGGTGGTCAGCTCCGGGTCCGCGCCGGGGAACTTCTCGAACGCGAACCGGGGGATCTTCACCACGACGTAGTCCAGGCTCGGCTCGAAGGCCGCCGGGGTCTTCAACGTGATGTCGTTGGGGATCTCGTCGAGGGTGTAGCCGATGGCCAGCTTCGCGGCGATCTTCGCGATCGGGAAGCCGGTCGCCTTCGAGGCCAGCGCCGAGGAGCGCGACACCCGGGGGTTCATCTCGATCACGACGATCCGGCCGTCGACCGGGTTGACCGCGAACTGGATGTTGCAGCCGCCGGTGTCCACCCCGACCTCGCGCAGCACCGCGATGCCCAGGTCCCGCAGGCGCTGGTACTCCCGGTCGGTGAGCGTCATGGCCGGAGCGACGGTGACGCTGTCGCCGGTGTGCACACCCATCGGGTCGATGTTCTCGATCGAGCAGACCACCACCACGTTGTCGTGCCGGTCGCGCATCAGCTCGAGCTCGTACTCCTTCCAGCCGAGCACGCTCTCCTCGATGAGGACCTCGTGCACCGGGCTGGCGGCCAGGCCGTCGCCGGCGATGCGGGCCAGGTCTTCGGGGGTGTGCGCCATGCCGGAGCCCAGGCCACCCATGGTGAACGACGGCCGGATCACCACCGGCAGGCCCAGCTCGGCGACTGTCGCCTCGACCTCGTCCATCGTGTGGCAGACCCGGGAGCGGGGCACCAGCCCGGTCGGGTCGTCGACACCCAGCCGTACGCCGGCCTTCGCCACGATCTCCTTGAACAGCTGCCGGTCCTCGCCCCGGTTGATGGCGTCGATGTTCGCGCCGATCAGCTCGACGCCGTACTTCTCCAGGACGCCGGCCTCGTGCAGGGCGACGGCCGTGTTCAGCGCGGTCTGCCCGCCGAGGGTCGCCAGGATCGCGTCCGGGCGTTCCTTGGCGATGACCAGCTCCACGAACTCCGGGGTGATCGGCTCGACGTACGTCGCGTCGGCGAACTCCGGGTCCGTCATGATCGTCGCCGGGTTGGAGTTGACCAGGCTGACCCGGATCCCCTCGCTGCGCAGCACCCGGCACGCCTGGGTGCCGGAGTAGTCGAACTCGCAGGCCTGCCCGATGACGATCGGCCCGGAGCCGATCACGAGGATGTGCTTGAGATCGGTCCGCTTAGGCATTGCTGCGCCCCTCGATGAGATCGGCGAATCGGTCGAAGAGGTAGTCAGCGTCGTGCGGGCCGGCCGCCGCCTCCGGGTGGTACTGGACGGTGAACGCGGGCAGGTCCACGGCCCGCAGCCCCTCGACCACGTTGTCATTGAGGCAGACGTGCGACACCCGGACGCCACCGAAGTCGGTGTCGATCACCTGGTCGGGGACGACCGCGCCGTTGCCCGAGCCGGGGACCTGCACCGCGAAGCCGTGGTTGTGGCTGGTCACCTCGACCTTGCCGGTGAGCCGGTCGAGCACCGGCTGGTTGATCCCCCGGTGGCCGTAGCCCAGCTTGTAGGTGCCGAAGCCGAGCGCCCGACCGAGGATCTGGCTGCCGAAGCAGATGCCGAACAGCGGCACCTCCCGCCGCAGCGCCTCCCGGGCCAGCGCCACCGGGGCGTCGGCGGTCGCCGGGTCGCCCGGGCCGGGCGACAGGAAGATCGCGTCGGCGCCGGTGGCGAGCATCTGGTCGATGCTCGACGACGCCGGCAGCACGTGGGTGGTCACCCCACGGGTGGCCAGCCGACGCGGCACGTTGCGCTTGATGCCCAGGTCCAGCGCCGCCACGGTGAACCGGTGCTCGCCGAGGGCCTCGACGACGTACGGCTCGGCGGTGCTCACCTCGGCGGACAGGTCCGCGCCGACCATCTGCGGTGACTGCCGGACCCGGGCCAGCAGGCTCTGCGGGTCCTTCTCGACGCTGGAGATGCCCACCCGCATGGCGCCCCGCTCGCGCAGGTGCCGGGTCAGCGCCCGGGTGTCCACCCCGCTGATGCCCACCACGCCCTCGGTGGCGAGGCGGTCCTCCAGGCTGCCGGTGGCCCGCCAGTTCGAACCGATCCGGGCCGGGTCGCGCACCACATAACCCGCCACCCAGATCCGGCCGGACTCGTCGTCCTCGCCGTTGACGCCGGTGTTGCCGATGTGCGGGGCGGTCTGCACCACCACCTGCCGGTGGTAGGACGGGTCGGTCAGGGTCTCCTGATAACCGGTCATGCCGGTGTTGAAGACCGCCTCGCCGAAGGTCTCGCCGACGCTGCCGTACGCCTCACCGGGGAACGTGCGCCCGTCCTCGAGCACCAGGATTGCGGAACGTCTACGGGTCACTTGACTGCCTTTCCGTCCAGGACCGTCGGCTCGCCACGCAGGAAGGTCGCCACGATGCGACCCGGCAGCGTCATGCGGGCGTACGGGGTGTTGCGACTGCGGCTGGCCATCTCCGTCGGCTCGATGGTGCGGCGGGCGGCCGGGTCGATCAGGGTCAGGTTGGCCGGCACACCCGGCGCGGGGTCGACGCCGTGCCCGGTGAGGCCGGCGATCCGGGCGGGGGTACGCGACATCCGCTCGGCGATCAGGTCCCACTCGGGGCCGAGCACGTCGAGCGCGATGGACAGGGCCGTCTCCAGACCGAGCATGCCCGGCCGGGCGTACGCCCACTCGCACTCCTTGTCCTCCACGGCGTGCGGGGCGTGGTCGGTGGCGATCACGTCGACCACACCGTCGGCGAGCGCGGCGCGCAGCGCGGCGATGTCCGCGGCCGTCCGCAGCGGCGGGTTGACCTTGAAGACCGGGTCGTAGCTCTCCGCTCGCTCGTCGGTGAGCAGCAGGTGGTGCGGGGTGACCTCGGCGGTGACGCGTACCCCACGGGCCTTCGCCTGGCGCAGCACCTCGACGCTGCCGGCGGTGGAGACGTGGCAGACGTGCAGGCGGCTGCCCACGTGCTCGGCGAGCAGCACGTCCCGGGCGATGATCGCCTCCTCGGCGACCGCCGGCCAGCCGATCAGCCCGAGTCGGGTGGAGACCTCACCCTCGTGCATCTGCGCGCCCTCGGTGAGCCGGGGCTCCTCGGCGTGCTGGGCGATGATCCCGTCGAACGCCTTCACGTACTCCAGGGCCCGGCGCATCAGCTTCGGGTCGGCGACGCAGTGCCCGTCGTCGGAGAAGATCCGCACCCGGGCCGCGGAGTCCGCCATCGCGCCCAGCTCGGCCAGGCGCTCGCCGGCCAGCCCGACGGTGACCGCGCCGATCGGTTGCACGTCGACCAGACCTGCCTCGCGGCCGAGTCGCCAGACCTGCTCGACCACGCCCGCGGTGTCGGCGACCGGGGACGTGTTGGCCATCGCGCAGACCGCCGTGTAGCCGCCCATCGCCGCGGCGCGGGACCCGGACTCGACGGTCTCGGCGTCCTCCCGGCCGGGCTCGCGCAGGTGGGTGTGCAGGTCGACGAGGCCGGGCAGGGCGACCAGCCCGGTGCCGTCGACGACTGTGGCGTCCGGCGCGGACAGACCGGCGCCGACCTCGGCGACCAGACCGTCGCGGATCAGCAGGTCGGTCGGCGCGCCGCCGACGACACTCACGCTGGTGATCAGGTACGCGCTCACCGGTTGTTCCCTCCGAGCAGCAGGTAAAGAACAGCCATCCGCACGGAGACACCGTTGGTGACCTGTTCGACGATTGTGGAGCGGGGTGAGTCGGCGACCTCGGGGGTGATCTCCATCCCCCGGTTCATCGGGCCGGGATGCATGACGATCGCGTGCTCGGGCAGCCGGCGCATCCGTGGGCCGTCCAGCCCGTAGCGGCGGGCGTACTCGCGCGCGGAGGGGAAGTAGGAGTCGTTCATCCGCTCCCGCTGCACCCGCAGCATCATCACCACGTCGACGTTGGGCAGCACGGAGTCGAGGTCGTAGGAGACGTCGGTGGCGGGGGCGAGCGCTCCCGCGATGTCGACCGGGATGAGGGTCGGCGGGCCGACCAGGGTGACCTTCGCGCCGAGGGTGGAGAGCAGCAGCACGTTGGAGCGGGCGACCCGGGAGTGCAGCACGTCCCCGACCACCGCGACCGACAGCCCGGCGAGCCGGCCCAGCCGGGACCGCATGGTGTACGCGTCCAGCAGCGCCTGGGTCGGGTGCTCGTGGGTGCCGTCCCCGGCGTTGACGACCGAACCGTCGACCCAGTTGGCCAGCCGGTGCGGCGCGCCCGAGGCGGGGTGTCGCACGACGACGGCGTCGGCGCCCATGGCCTGCAGGGTCAGCGCGGTGTCCTTCAGGCTCTCGCCCTTGGTGACGCTGGAGCCCTTCGCGGAAAAGTTGATCACGTCGGCGCTGAGCCGCTTCGCCGCCGCCTCGAAGGAGATCCGGGTGCGGGTGGAGTCCTCGTAGAAGAGGTTCACCACGGTCCGGCCGCGCAGCGCGGGCAGTTTCTTGATCTCCCGACCGGCGACGGTGGCCATCTCGGCGGCGGTGTCCAGGATCTCGGTGGCGGTGTCGGCGTCCAGGTCCGCGCCGGAGAGCAGATGCTTGATCATGAGGCGGGTCCCCCGTAGAGCTTGACCTCGTCGGTCCCGTCGGTCTCGGCGAACGTCACCTTCACGCTCTCGGCGAGCGAGGTCGGGATGTTCTTGCCGACGTAGTCGGCGCGGATCGGCAACTCCCGGTGGCCGCGGTCGACCAGGACGGCGAGTTGCACCGACGCCGGGCGGCCCACGTCGTTGAGCGCGTCGAGCGCGGCCCGGACGGTACGGCCGGAGAAGAGCACGTCGTCGACGAGGATGACCCGCTTGCCGTCGATCCCGCCGGACGGCAACTCGGTCGGGCCGATCGCGCGCGTGGCCTGCCGGCGCAGGTCGTCGCGGTACAGGGTGATGTCGAGCACACCTACCGGAACGGCGACGTCCTCGAAGGTGCTGATCCGGTCGGCGAGCCGCCGGGCGAGGGGCGTCCCCCGGGTCGGAATCCCCAGCAGCACCGTGTTGGCGGCACCCTGGGTCTTCTCCAGGATCTGGTGGGCGATGCGGTCGACCACGCGTTGCACGTCGGCGCTGGCGAGGATCACCTTCACCGAGGGTTGTCGCGGTGGTGACGGGCGGGCAGCCGGTGGGTACGCCACGGCGGACCTCCTTCCCCGCCTCACGGGACGGGTCGTTAAAGGATGTCGGGCACCTCCGGCCGGACCGCGCAGCGGACCTGACCGGGGCTTCGCGCCACGTTACCAGTGGTCACCGGGCCGATGGACGGCGGCCGCTGACCACCGGGTCAGGACCAGGATTCGGGGACAACTTCCCGGACGCTCCCCAACGGTCGGGTCACGACCACTTGACCAGGTGTCGCATTCCCCGTACCGTCACGCTCCGTAGCGATCGACGGGAGAACCCCGAGCAGCACTGGGAGTGTCCGAATGCCCTCTGAATACGCCAAGTCTCTGGGCGCCCGCCTGCGCTCCATCCGCCAGCAGCAGGGTCTGTCCCTGCAGGGTGTGGAGGAGAAGTCGAATGGGCGGTGGAAGGCCGTGGTGGTCGGCTCGTACGAGCGCGGCGACCGGGCCGTGACGGTGTCCCGTCTGGCCGAGTTGGCCGAGTTCTACCGTGTCCCCGTCTCGGAGCTGCTGCCTGACGGCAGTGGTGTCCGGCACGAGCCCACCAGCAAGATCGTCCTGGACCTGGAGCGGCTCTACGACGAGGCCTCCGAGGACCTGGCCTACGTCGCCCGCTACGCCCGCGCCATCCAGCAGCAGCGTGGTGACTACAACGGCCGGGTGCTCTCGATCCGCGCCGATGACCTGCGGGCTCTCGCGATCGTCTACGACGCCTCGCCGTCGGGTCTGATCGAGCGGCTCACCGAGCACGGTGTGCTGGTGGCCGACCCGCGGGCGTTCTTCGCCTCCTGAGCTGTCGCTGTACCGAAAGGGCCCGTGCCATCTGGCACGGGCCCTTTCCGGTCACGGCGTTCGGTGCTGCGATGCTCAGCGGGTGGCGTACTCGGCGATCCGGCCGAGCACCCCGTTGAGGAAGCGCGGCGAATCGTCGGTCGACATCTGCCGGGCCAGCTCCACAGCCTCACTGATCGCGACCGCGTCGTCGATCTCGTCGACGTAGAGCAACTCGTAGACGGCGATCCGGGCCAGATTCCGGTCGACGACCGGCATCCGCTCCAACGTCCAACCCTCGGCGTAGCTGGCGATCAGCTCGTCGATCCGGTTGAGGTGCTCGGCGACGCCCTCGACCAGACCCACCGCGTAGCCGAGGTGCTCCGGTCGGGGCTGCTCGATCCGCTGCACGTAGCCGGCCAGCACCTCCACCGGAGGCTTGTCCCGCAGGTCGGCCTCGTAGAGGACATCCAGCGCCCGCTTGCGCGCCTTGCGGCGCGCCGGCATCTGCTGCTTGGAACCCTCAGCCATCAGGCGCGGCCGAGGTAACGGCCGTCGCGGGTGTCGACCTTGATCTTCTCACCGGTGGTGATGAACAGCGGCACCGGCACGGTGGCGCCGGTCTCCACGGTCGCCGGCTTGGTGCCGCCGGTCGAGCGGTCACCCTGCAGGCCCGGCTCGGTGTAGGTGACCTCCAGCACGACGCTTGTGGGCAGCTCGATGTAGAGCGGCACACCCTCGTGCTGGGCGACGGTCGCCTCCGCCTCGGGCAGCAGGTAGTTGGCTGCCTCGCCAACGGTGCCGCCGAGCACGGTGATCTGGTCGAACGTCTCCAGATCCATGAAGACGAAGTCCTCACCGTCGGCGTACAGGTATTGCATCGTGCGCTTGTCAACGGTCGCGGTTTCGACCTTGGTGCCCGCGTTGAAGGTCTTGTCGACCACCTTCCCGGACAGCACGTTCTTCAGCGTGGTGCGCACGAAGGCACCACCCTTACCGGGCTTGACGTGCTGGAACTCGACGACAGCCCAGAGCTCGCCGTCCAGGTTGAGTACCAGGCCGTTTTTGAGGTCGTTGGTGGAGGCCATTTCCTGCCTTGATCATCAATTGGCGGACAGACCTTACGAGTCTACTAGCTGCGCCGAGACCCGCTGACCACCCTACGCGGGCGGGGGCCGACCAACGGGCATCGACGCCCACAACGGTGACGGAGCGTGACGCTCGGACCGGTAGCCGTTCCCCTCGTCGAACCCTTTGCTCTGCTTCAACCCGCGCACCAGTCACCCACCGTGCCGGCCAGACCGCCGCCCTCGGTACGACACAACTCACAAAGCCGCAGCTCACCGCACTGTTGCGTCAGTTGAAGCAGAGCAAAGGATCTGAGCAGGTACGCACACCCGGCACCGGACGCGGCGCACCAGGGGACGCTCGGCGAGGCCGAAAACGCTCACTATCGGTAATTTGTCGCAGCCGGTGGGAAATGGGCGGGAAACCGGTGGTCAGGCGCCTCGGCCGGCCAGGTGGTGCAGAGCGAGGCGATAGCCGTCGATGCCGAGGCCGCAGATCACCCCGGTCGCCACCGCGGACACCACCGAGTGGTGGCGGAACTCCTCGCGGGCGTGGATGTTGGACAGGTGCACCTCCACCAACGGCCCCCGCAGCATCGCGCACGCGTCCCGCACGGCGTACGAGTAGTGCGACCAGGCAGCCGGGTTGAGCACCACCGCGGCAGCCTCGTCGGCGGCGGTGTGCAGCCAGCCGAGCAGCTCGTGCTCGGCGTCGGTCTGCCGGACCGTCACGTCCAACCCCAACTCCCGGCCGGTGGCCTCGCAGAGCGCCACCAGATCGGCGTAGGTGGTCGCGCCGTACACCTCGGGCTCCCGGGTGCCCAGCCGGCCCAGGTTCGGCCCGTTGAGGACGTACACCTTCACGGGACGGCCACCTCCTGGTAGGCGGCCTCCAGCAGCGCGTCGTCCGGACCCTCCAACATCGCCGGACGGGCCAGCCCGTCCAGCACCACGAAACGCAGCCGGCTGCCCCGGGCCTTCTTGTCCACCCGCATCGCGGCCAGCAACTGCGGCCAGGCGTCGGCCGGGTAGCTCACCGGAAGACCGAGCGCGGTCAGGGCGACCCGGTGCCGGTCGGCGGTCGGCGCGTCCAGCCGGCCGGCGAGCCGGGCCAGCGCGGCCGCGTAGACCAGGCCGACGGCGACGGCGTGCCCGTGCCGCCAGCGGTAGCCCTCGTTCTGCTCGATCGCGTGGGCCAGGGTGTGACCGTAGTTGAGCACCTCCCGCACGCCCGACTCGCGCAGGTCACCGGCGACCACGTCCGCCTTGACCCGGATCGCCCGCTCGATCAGCTCCCGCGTCACCGGCCCGCGCGCGTCGGTGGCCGCCTCCGGGTCGCGCTCGACGAGATCCAGGATCGCCGGATCGGCGATGAACCCGCACTTGACCACCTCGGCGAGCCCGGCCGCCAGGTCGACCGCGGGCAGGCTGTCCAGGGCGGCCAGGTCGGCCAGCACACCGACCGGCGGATGGAACGCGCCCACCAGGTTCTTGCCGGCGGCCGTGTTGATGCCCGTCTTGCCGCCCACCGCGGCGTCCACCATGCCCAGCAGCGAGGTCGCCACCGGCACCCAGCGCACCCCGCGCAACCAGCAGGCCGCGACGAAGCCGGCCAGGTCGGTCACCGCGCCGCCGCCCACCCCGACCACCGCGTCGGTACGGGTGAAGCCGGCCGCGCCGAGCCGGTCCCAGCAGGCGGCCGCCACGTCGATCTGCTTGCCCGACTCGGCGTCGGGCACCTCGATCGGCAGCGGCTCGACGCCGGCGGCGCGCAGCCGCTCGCCGAGCGCGTCCGCCAGGGCCTTGAGCGGGGGCGCGTGCAGCACCGCCGCCCGACTCGCGCCAGGCAGCAGGCCCGGCAACGCGCCCAGCAGGTCACGCCCCACCAACACGTCGTACGGCCGCTCGCCGCCGACCGGAATCCGGGTCACCTCGTTCATCGCCGGCAGCCTAGTCCAGCGGGCGGCGCGGTGACGGCATCTGCCCACCTGCTGGCCGGGCCGCCCAGTCGGCGAGCAGGCGGGCGTGCTCGGCCACCGCGGCGCGCAGCGCCTCCGGGTGTCGCACCGTGAACGGGCAGCCCAGACCGGCGAGGAGCGCGGCCATGCCGGGCAGGCTCTCCGCCCGGGCCCGCAGCAGTACTCCCTCGGCGGTGACGGTCAGCTCGGCCACGCTGGGCGGGATGCGACGGCGCGCCATGTCCACATCGGTCTCCAGCAGCACCTCGACCTCGTGCGAGTAGGGCACGCCGGCCAGCGACCTGGTCACCCGGGCCACCGGGTCGAAGCCCTCCGGGACGGTGAACGTCGCCGTGCCCGGCGTCACGGCGCCGACGCGGTCCAGTCGGAACGTGCGCACCTCCCCGCGCCGGTGGTCGTGGCCGGTGACGTACCAGCGGCCGGAGTGGAAGACCAGGCCGTACGGGTCGAGTTCCCGGTGCGACTGCTCGCCCCGCCAGGAGCGGTAGTCCAGTGCCACCCGCTGCCGGTGCCGGGCCGCCGCGGCCAGCGCGAGCAGGGTGCCCGACGCCGGCCGCAGCTCCGGTTCGGGGCGGCGCAGGGTGAAGCCGAGGTGCTCCTGCACGGCCGCGAGCCGGTCGGCGAGCGCCGCCGGCAGCACCCGACGGATCTTCGCGAGCGCCGTGGCCGTGGCGGGCTGCTCGGTGGTCAGCCCGACCCGCTCCGCGACGACCAGCCCGAGCAGCACGGCCACCGCCTCGTCGTCGGTGAGCATCAGCGGCGGCAGCTTGTAGCCGGGGTGCAGCCGGTAGCCGCCGTGGCGGCCCCGGTCGGCGGTGACCGGGATGCCCAGCTCGACGAGGGTGGCCGCGTACCGGCGCACGGTCCGCTCGTCGACACCGAGCCGGCCGGCCAGCTCGGCGGCGGTGGCACGGTGCCGGGCCTGGAGCAACTCCAGCAGGGCCAGCACCCGGCCGGCGGGATGTGACACAGACCACTCCTCGAAACCGGGCGGATTCTGTCCAGATTCGATCGTACGGTCTGTCGGTAACCGAGAGAAGGAGCGACAGATGGCGACGTACGTGCTGGTGCCGGGGTTCTGGTTGGGCGCCTGGGCGTGGCGGGAGGTGACCTCGGCGCTGCGCGCGCAGGGGCACGAGGTCCACCCGATGACACTGACCGGGGTGGCCGAACGCCACCATCTCGCCGGTCCGGAGATCGGCCTGGAGACGCACACCACCGACATCGTCCGACTGATCGAGGTCGAGGATCTGCGCGACGTGCTGCTGGTCGGCCACTCGGGCGGCGGGATGCCGGTCGCCCAGGCGGCGGACCGCATTCCGGACCGGATCGCCCGGGTGATCTACGTGGAGAGTGGGCCGTTGCCGGACGGCGTCGCGCAGTTCGACACGGTGCCACCGGAGGAGCAGCAGCGGCTGCGCGCCGCGATCGGCACCGGCCACCTGCTGCCGCCGCCGGCGTGGGACCCGGCCGCCGACCCCACCAACCTGGCCGGTCTGGACGAGCCGACGCTGGCCCTGCTGCGTGCCCGGGCCACCCCGCAACCGCTGGCGGCCGCCACCGACGCGGTACGCCGTACCGGTGGGCGTCCGGTGCCGACCGCGCTGGTCGCCAGCACCTTCCCGCTCAGTGTGGTGCGGCAGATGATCGGCGAGGGGCACCCGTTCTTCACCGGTCTGGCCGGCGGTCAGCTGTTCGAGTTGCCCACCGGGCACTGGCCGATGCTCAGCGAGCCGAAGGCCCTGGCCGACGTGCTCGACCGCGCCGCCCACGGCTGAGCGCCGACCCGGGCAGCGGTCAGCCCTTCAGCACGGCGGCGATCTCGGCGACGACCGCCGCCGGGGCCCGGCCGTCGGTGGTCACCGTCATCGTGGCCACCTCTCGGTAGAGCGGCCGACGCTGATCCATCAGGTGCTTGAGGGTGGCGCGCGGGTTGATCGCCAGCAAGGGTCGGCCGGCGCCCAACCCGACCCGCTTCACCGCGTCCGGCAGCTCCACCGAGAGGTGCACCACGCGGTGCCCGATCAACGCGGCCCGCGTCTCCTCGGCCAGCACCGCGCCGCCGCCGAGCGCGAGCACACCCGTGCCGCCGGCCAGCGCCGCGGCCACCGCGGCCCGTTCCAGGGTACGGAAGTGCGCCTCTCCCTCGTCGATGAAGATCTCCGGGATCGGCTTGCCGGCCATCTGCTCGATGTCGACGTCGGTGTCGCGGAACTCCACCCCGAGGGTGGCGGCGAGCGCCCGGCCGACGGTGGTCTTGCCGCAGCCGGGGACGCCGACCAGCACGACGACCGGCGCCATCAGCGGATCACCAGGGCGTCGAGGTAGCCGGCCAGGTTGCGACGGATCTCGGCGATCGAGTCCCCGCCGAACTTCTCGGTGGCCGCCTCGGCGAGCACGAGCGCCACCATCGCCTCGGCGACCACCGCCGCGGCGGGCACCGCGCAGACGTCGGACCGCTGGTTGATCGCGGTGGCCGGCTCGCCGGTGGTGATGTCCACGGTGGCCAGCGCCCGGTTCAACGAGGAGATCGGCTTCATCGCGGCACGAACCCGCAGCGGCTCGCCGGTGGTGATGCCACCCTCCAGCCCACCGGCCCGGTCGGTGACCCGGCGGACGCCCGTCGCCGACGGAATGATCTCGTCGTGCGCCTCCGAGCCCCGGGACCGGGCCTGCTGCCAGCCGTCGCCGATCTCCACGCCCTTGATCGCCTGGATGGACATCAGCGCGGTGGCCAGTCGGGCGTCGAGTTTGCGGTCCCACTGCACGTGACTGCCCAGACCCGGCGGCACCCCGTACGCCAGCACCTCGACCACGCCCCCGAGGGTGTCGGCGGCCTTCTTCGCGGCATCGACCTCGGCGACCATCAGCGCGCTGGCCTCCGCGTCGAGGCAGCGCAGCGGGTCGGCGTCGATCCGGGCAGCGTCGGACGGCACGGGACGCAGCCCCGGCTTCGCGGCCACCGGACCCAACTCGACGACGTGCGAGACGATCTCGATGCCGAGCGCCTGCCGGATCAACGCCTTGGCGACCGTGCCGACGGCGACCCGGGCGGCGGTCTCCCGGGCGCTGGCGCGTTCCAGGATCGGCCGGGCGTCGGTGTGCCCGTACTTCTGCATGCCGGCCAGGTCGGCGTGGCCCGGCCGGGGACGGGTCAGCGGCGCGTTGCGGGCCTGCCGGGCCAGCTCGTCGGGGTCCACCGGATCGGCGGCCATCACGGTCTGCCACTTCGGCCACTCGGAGTTGCCCACCCGGATCGCCACCGGGCTGCCCAGGGTCACGCCGTGCCGCAGACCGCCGAGCAGCTCGACCTCGTCGCGCTCGAACGCCATCCGGGCGCCACGGCCGTAGCCCAGCCGCCGACGGGCCAGCTCGTCGGCGATCTCGGAGGAGGTCACCTCGATGCCGGCCGGCACCCCCTCCATCATCGCGACGAGGGCGGGACCGTGCGATTCACCTGCAGTCAACCAGCGCAACACAGCGGCCAGTCTGTCACGGCGCGCCACCGACCCGGCACGCTGCCCGCCGTGTCCCGCCCTGCGGACACCGGTGCCCGGTCGACCGGGCACCGGTGGCAGGTCAGATCCCCCGACCGCGCTTGTGCAGGGTGCGCAGGACCGCGTCGGCCCGGACCACCCGACCGGCGACGGCGAGGGCCAGATAGGCGCGCGGCTCGCGGGGATTGCTCCGCAGGGTGCGCCGAGCCCACCGCAGCGCGCCCCGGCGGTTGCCGGCGGCGGCCTGGGCGAACGCGATCTGACCGGCCACCCGCGCCGCACCGGCCGGTTGGCCGGCGAACTCGGGGTAGCGCCGCAGCAGCCACTGCAACGCCTCGGAGATGGTGTCCCAGCGCTGCGAGAAGTACGAGCGCTTGTGCCACCGGACCAGCACCGAGGGCGTCCGCAGGTTGATCAGCGGCGCGCTGCGCGCCGCCCGCAGCAGGAACTCGTAGTCCTCCGCGTAGCTGCCCGGGATCTCCTCGTCGACCAGCCCGAACCCGTCGCGCAGCGCACTGGCGCGGATCAGGAAGGTCGACGGGTGCAGCTCGGTCAACCGGTCGCGCAGGAGGTCGTCCAGGCTGATCCGGTCCTTGTCCAGCACCCGGTCGACGGTGTGCCCGTCATAGCTGACCCGGATGCCGGAACAGACGAACTCGGCAGCCGGGTCGGCGGCCAGCGCGTCGACCTGCGGGGCCAACTTGCCGGGCAGCCACTCGTCGTCGTCGTCGCAGAACGCGACAAGCTCACCCTCCCCGGCGAGGGTGCCGCTGTTGCGAGCCCCGGCCAACCCCGGGGTACGGGTGTTGCCGATCACCCGCACCGCACGGGTCGGGCCGCCGGCCAGCTCGGTCAGCGACTCGTCCTGCGCGGACTGGTCGAACACCACCACGACCTCGATCGGCCCCGGATACTCCTGGGCCAGGATCGCGCGCACCGCCGACCTCAGCAGCTCCGGGCGGTCCCGGGTGGGCACCACGACACTGACGCTGGGCTGGTGGGTCATCGGATCTCCTTCGCACCCGGGCGCGGCCGGGACCGGGCCCGCCACCGGAGTGGGCGCGGGGTCGAGCGGGCCACCAGGTCGTCGACGATCCGCCCGACCCGGGCCACCGCCGCCCGTTGTGCCTCGTGCGCCTGCGGGTCGGCGGCCACCGCGTACCGGGATGGGTCGGCCAACCCGTCGGTCAACGCGCCGTGCAGCGCCTCCCGGGTCTCGCAGAGCGCCACCAGGCCGGCGGCGCCGAGCCGGCGGGCGAACAGGAGCTGGTGGTCGTCGACGTGCTCACCGCGCGCCGGGTCGCGAGGCACCACGATGGGCAGGTGGCCGTGCCGGCGTGCCTCCAGGATGGTCGCCGGGCCACCGTGGCAGACCACCAGGTCGGCCTCGGCCATCGCCTGTTGCAGCGCGTCGTGGCCGAGGAACGGCACGGCGCCGGGCAGGTGCGGGGCGCGGGTGTGTCCGTGCTGCACCGTCAGCCCGACCTCGTCGGTGGCCTGCGCGTGCCACTGCGCCAGCCAGTCGACGAGCCGGTCGAAGGGGTGCTTGTCGGTGCCCACCGCGACCAGCAGCCGGAGCTGGCCGGTTTCGGTGTCACGCTGGCGCGGCAGTCGGGGCTCCTCGTCGGTCGAGGCTGGTTGCGATCGCCGGGCGGTGCCGGCCTCCCCCGTCACAGCAGCGTCCCGACGACTGTCGCCTCGGGATACTGCCGGCGCTGCTCGTCCCACTGCACGAGCATCGCGGACAGGAACGGTCGGCAGAGCCGTGCGGTCAACGTCGGGGTGTCGATCCGGTCGTACACCTCGATATAGACCGTCGGGATGCGCCACAGCCGGGCCAGCACCACGAACGGCACCGCCACCCCGGCTCCGGTGGTGACCACCGCGGCGACCCGCCGCGCCCGCAGCACCCGCCAGGCCAGCAGCGCGTTGCGCAGCAGGTTCGGGATGTTGCGGGTGGTCGGGTGGTGCGCCGGCACCAGGTCCTCGCCGGTCAGCAGGGACACCGCCTCCGGGGTGTCGAAGGTGACCCAGCAGCGCCGCCACTGTTCGTACCAGGGCCGCAGGGCGAGTAGTTGGGCCAGATGGCCACCGCTGGAGCCGACCAGCAGAAGCACTGGCGCGGCATCGTCGTCGATCTTCGTGTCCACGCGACTCCCCACAAGTTCGCTTGGAATTCCAGTTCACGCCACGCAGAAGCAGATCACACGTTTTCCGGTCGTTGAATAGCGCGACCGGTCGAGACGTCGATCTCCACATCGGGCACCCGGGCGCGTCGAACGCCCGAGGTCCATCGATCGTTATCACCACCTGCCATTATGTCGTCACTCTGCGGCGCGCCTCGACGCCACGATTCCTCCGGATCAGCCGCTATGTCTTTTCTCGATGACGTCCAGAAGTGCGGGATGCAGCGCGGTGTTCCAGCCCGCGCCCGCGTCGGCCAGCCGCCAGGTCCGCAACCACATCTCCACCAGGTACGCGTCGGCGACCAGCCGGCGCTGTGCCGCGCCGAGACCGAGTCGCTCGCCGTACCGGTCCAGGTTCGCGTCGACGGCCGACGCCGCGACAGCGGCCGACTCGCCCCGCAGCACCAGTGCCCGCTGGAACGCGTCGTGCGCCAGGTCGAACCCGAGGGGCACGTCCGCGCCGCTGTGCTCCCAGTCCCAGGCGACCAACCGGCCGTCGTGCCGGCCCAGGTTCCACGGCACCCAGTCGCCGTGCCAGTGACCGAACTCGACGCCTGTGTCGCCGTGCCGACCAGCCAGCGCGGCGACCGCGACGACCGCCCGCGCACCGGACTCCTCGGCCGCGGCGGCCCGGTCGGCCTGTCCGGCCAGGCGGGTCAGGAAGGTCGACCCGGCCAGCGCCCGGGGTGCACCCGGCGGGCCGCCACGTCGGGCGACCGCGAGCAGCGCCGCGATCCGCGGCGGGTCGTCGACCGGCACACCGCGTACCGCCGGTGGCAGCGGCTCGATCACCGCGACCACCTGGCCCGCCCACGTCGTCTCGGTGAGCAGTCTCGGCGGCGTCGGGTGATCGGCGACGCCGGCCACCGCGGCCAACGCCCGCAGCGCCGCCGCCTCGGCGGTGACCAGCGCGCGGGTCGCGTCGTTCCAGCCGATCTTCGCGTAGCCGCGCGGACGACCGTCGGCGCTGAAGAGTTGCAGGGTGGGCTTGACGTTCGGGTCGGGTGGTCGGACCCCGCACGCGGCCAGCAGCGGCGTGCCGCCCAGCTCGGCCGCGAGTCGCTCGGTCAGCAGCAGATCCGCGGCCACCGCCCCGGCGGGCACCGAGACGGTCAACGTCGGGAAGGGCGCGAGCCCCACCGCACCGAACCGGGCCAGTCCGCCGAGCACCGCCCGCACCGCGCGCACCTTCGGTGGTCGCAGGGCGTTGTACGCCAGCAGTGACGCCGCCCCGGCCGCAGGCGCGCCCAGCGGCACCAGGAACCGGGCCCGGGCGACCGACGGCACCACCGCGTACCGGGCCACCGCCCGGTGACCCGCCGGTGCGGCGCCGCCCACGGTCAGGTTGACCCGCTCGTCCGGGAAGACCGCGCGGCTCACCCAGCCCAGACCGTCCACCCGGGAGCGCGGGTCCGTGGCCGGGCCCACCCGTGTCGTCACGCCGGCCGGTCCGCCCAGTCGAGGTCCAGCCCGAGCCGCTGGCGCAGCGCGTCGTTGTGCGGGCGGTAGTAGTCGGTCAGCTCGGCGCGTACCGCGGGCTCCAGCGGCGCCGAGCGCCGGTCGTTGAAGACCTTGAAGTGCGGCAGGTCGTGCGCCGGCAGGCCGAGGAAGTCGAGGGTGCGCCGGTAGGTCGCCCGGGAGTCACGGTAGAGGTCCTCGCTGGGCAGGAAGAGGATCTGCTGCCTGTCGAAACGCTCCAACCACGGCTCCAGGTGCTCCAGGTAGCGCCCCCGCGCCCGGTACGTGTACCAGTCGTACGCCTCGCTGAACGACTCCGGCTCGGCGATCAGCCGCTCCCGCTCCCCCGCCGTCCGCTCCGACTCGGCGGCCAGCGCGGCGGCGAAGTCCAACGGCTCGATGCCGTGCGTGCGGCGCTCCTTCCAGTGCGAGTACGCCCGCTCCACCGGGTCCCGCAGGAGCACGATCAGTTTCACGCCCGGCAGCAGCGCGGCGACGCGCTGCGCGGCGAGTGGGTGGAACATGTACAGCGGCGCGGCCTCGCCGACCCGGACCGGCCCGCCGTGCCGCTTCGACAGGGCGTCGCGGTGGCGCTGGGTCGGGAAGTGCGAGCGGTACCACGCCTCGCCGCGCCCCCAGTGCTCCTCGAAGTAGTGCGCCGACTTGGTGTTCCACGCCGGGAAGAGGCGGGGCACCAGCGGGTGCTGGATGAGGTAGTTCCACAGGGAGGTGGTGCCACCCCGTTTCGTGCCGATGATCAGGAAGTCCGGCAGGGGCCGCCGGTCACTCGTGCGGACCCCGTAGTCCACCAGGGACTCCTTCACCCGGACGGTCACCTGGGTCGGGACCAACTGCTTGACCCGGTCACGGATGGACGCCACGACGGACCTCACCTGCCTCTCGTCGATGCCGTGCCGGGGTCGGCGGCCGTGGCCGCGGTCTCCCGTCCACGGACCTGCCTCATGGTCTCCCGGACACCGGCGCGCACCCGGGGCAACGTCAACATGCCGACGCAGCCGGCGAGCAGCACACCCAGTGCCACCGCCAGGCCGGGCAGGCCGCGCCCGCCCGCCAGCACACCGGCGCCGGCCGCCAGGCCCACCGCGGCGACCGTGGCCGCCGCGGCACGCACCGTCGCGCCGTCGAACAGCGGCTCCCGGACCACCGACCGGGCGAACCCGGCGGCGGTGAGGTTCTCGGTGGCGATGCCCGCGGCCCAGGCCACCGCCGCTCCCGTGGCGCCGTGCCGGGGAATCAGCCAGAGGCCCAGCGAGACGGTCACGGTCAACCCGGCCAGGGTGGCCACCAGATGCAGCCCGCTGCGCCCACCCATCAGCAGCAGGCTCTGCACGTTGCCCACCCCGGTGTTGACGAGCATCGCCAGCGCGAGCACGGTCATCGCCGGCACACCGGCGGTGAACTCCGGCCCGAACAACTGCAGGAAGGCCAACGCGAAGACCGCCAGCAGCAGGTACACCGGCCAGGACAGCACCAACCCCCAGATGGTCAACTGCCGGTGCACGGCCGCCGCCGCGGCCCGCTCGCCGCGCCCGAGCAGCCGGGACAACTGCGGTGACACCGCCACCCGCAACCCCTGCATGGCGAGCTGGCCGGCCAGGACGTACCGGCCGACCGCGCCGAACACGCCGGCGTCCGTCGGCCCGGCCAGCACGGAGGTGAGCAGCACACCCACCCACATGCTGCCCGCGTCGATGGCCGCCGACGCGGCCCGGGGCAGCGCGAAACGCCAGAACGTCGACCAGTCGCCGCCTGTCGGTCGCAGCGCCGCGCCCCGGCCCAGCCCGAGCGGGCCGGCCACGAGGGTGAGGCACACCAGCAGCGCCACCGCCGCCGGCACCAACCAGCCGGTCATGCCGGCGACCAGGCCACCGCCGGCCAGCGCGGCGGCACCGACCAGCAGCGGCCGGGCGACCGGCAACAGCAGGAACTGCACCCCGACGTACGCCCGGATGGACCGCACGCAGCGCAACGCGGCCAGCAGGAGGGTCATGGCGACCACCACCGGCACCGCGGCGAACGTGATGGTGAGCAGCGCGTGGCCGCTCGTACCGGAGCCACGCAGCAGCCGGGGCGCGAGCGCGTCGGCGGCCAGCACACCGACGCCGGCGACCAGGAGCCCGGCCAGCAGCGGCGGGATCAGCGCCACCGGAAGCACCCGGGCCGCGTCGCCGCGCACGCCGACGCTGCGCCGGGGCAGCGACCACATCAGGCCGGTCTCCGCGCCGAGCGTGCAGATCGCGGTGGCCACGGTGACCACCCCGATCGCCGCGAAGAACGCGCCCGCGCCGGCCGTGCCGTACGACCGGGTGATCACCACGGCCAGCACGAAACCGAACAGGCCGCTGGTGGCCGCGCCGAGCAGCCCGGCCACGCCGCTGCGCGCGCTGCGTCGGGTCTCGGTCGAGCCCGCGTCGGCGATGACGGCCGGGTGGTGGGCACCGGCGGGCGCCGGCGTCGGGTGCTCCGGGCCGGTCGGCGGTCGGGTCGCGGCGGTCACGCCGGCACCACCGCGGCCGGCGCGGCGGGCGGCGACCACCCGGGCGCCCGGGGCGACCCGGTCCACCGCTCCCGTTCGGTGAGCGCCATCGCGAAGCCCACCGCGAAGAACGCGACAGCCAGATTCTGGTTCGCCATGCCGTAGAACGGGACCTGCACCAGGCAGACCACCGGCACCACCGACAGCCACTGCCCGGCCGCCGACGTCGCCCGCGCGCAGATCACCGCGGCGGCGACGAACCAGGCGAGGAAACAGACGAGCGCGGGTACGCCGTGACTGAACAGCACCATCCAGAGCTGCCCCTGGGTGCCGATCGGCGCGTCCGCCGACACGGTGTCGACGTTCACCGGCGCGCCGTAGCCCAACCACGGTGACTCCTGCACCCGGCGGATCACCTCGGTGTAGAGCGAGAGCCGGTCGGTGTTGGTGTCGCTGGATTCGACCCGGTTGTTGATCAACTCGGTGATCGGAATGAACAGTGTGGCCAACCCGCCGATCACCACCACGCCCACGATGGACGCGGCCACCCGGATGTTGCCGCGGAGGCTGGCCCGCACCCCGAGCACCGCGAGCCCGGCGCCGAGGCTGAGGAACATCGCCCGGTTGAGGGTGAGGAACGCCGGAGCGAGCGACAGCGGCAACGACGCGAGGAGCGCCCAGCGCAGGACACCCCGCCGACGCAGCATCGTGAAGGCCACCACGCAGGGCAACGTCATGGCGTACGCGCTGCCGTAGTTGTTCGTGTACGCGAACGGGGCGGCCGGCCGGTAGATCGGGTTGAGCGACCGGGTGCTGTATTCCGCGGTGGTCAGGTGCACCATGTCCTGGATGAAGGGGGTGCCGGCCACCCCGCCGGGCAGCAGCACCTCCATCGGGGTGGCCATGGCCAGCCGGGGCACCAGCACCCCGAGCCAGCCGAGCGCCACCAGCGCGAACCAGAACGCGCAGAGCGGGCTGAGCACCGCCACCAGGCTCGCGCGTTCCCGGGCGGCGACGTAGACGTAGACACCGACCACGAGCGCGGTCAGGTAGAACGCCAGGCGCAGGGCGAACGTCAGCAGCGAGGCGGGCGACGGCAGCTGGGTGGCGCTGACCACCACGATGGCGAGGAACAGCAACCAGATCCCGGCCGCCGGCGGCAGTGGCACCCGACCCCGGGTGAGCAGCAACGCGAACAGCAACCCACCCAGCAGCGGCCAGCCGAGGTAGAACGCACCGAACAGCCACCAGAGCGGCACCAGGCCGAACATCAGCGACAGCGGCCAGAGCGGCAGCCGGGGCGGCAGCGACGGCGGCGGCACCGGCGCGACGGCGGCGGTAGCGCCTCCGGGCGGCGGATCGGTCGCCGGGGCGCGGGTGACCGACACGCTCAGGCCCGGCCGTTACGGGTGAGCACGAAGCCCAGCGGGGTGACCCCGGCGGCGCGCAGCCGTTCCACCAGGCGTCGCAGGTCGCTCTGCCGGGTGCGGTCCCGCTCCACGACCACCACGGCGCTGCCCTGCCGGGCGACGGCGACGCCGCGCTCGTCGGACTCCGCGGGCGGGGCGTTGAACAGCACCAGGCCGTGGTCGGCGCCCTGTCGCCAGGTGCCGAACCGGACGCTGCCCACACCGACGCTCACCTCGTCCGGGTCGACGACCCGACCGTTCTCCGGGCGGGCGGACGACACCCGGGGCAGCGTCAGCGTGGCGTCCGCGTCGGTGGACGGGCGGGCGCCGGTCGGATGCGGGGAGGGTCGGCGGGGGGTCGCGGCCTCACCGGCGCCGGCGGGCGGAGGGCTGCCGGCCGGGCGGGGCTTCGGCACCAGCGGCCGGGACGGGTCGATGGGCAGCCGTCCCCGGTCGGCGAGCACCGTGGCGCGCAGCAGTTCGGTGCGCCCGCTGTCGTCGGCGACGAAGACGTCGCGGCCGTCGGCGGCGAGCGCCACCGCGAGCCCGGCGGTGAGCGCGGAGGCGTCCTCCCGGGCGCTGACCAGCGCCACCCGGGCGGGTGGACGGACCCGCTCGGCGACCGCCATCGCCACGTACCGGACGTCGGCGTCGACCGCTCGGGGGCTGCCCCGGAACGCCGGCCGCCGCACGGTGCCGAGCAGCGGCAGGCCGGTGGCGTCCCGGCCGTCGGCGACCGAGCGGACCCGCCGGTCGGCCGACTCCCAGGCGTACGCGAGCACGATGCCGATGAGCGCCCCACCGAGCAGGCCGGCGACCAGGTAGAGCGGCCGGTGCCCGGCGGAGGCGACAAGCGACTTCTCGGCGGTCTGGGTCACCCAGCCGGGGTTGACGTCGACCGCGGCGATCTCGGTACGCGCGGAGTTGAGCTGGGTGAGCTGGTTGTTGATCCCGGCCAACTCGGCGACCACCGCGTTGCCGGCGGCGGGATCTTTCGTGGCACTGGCCCGCTTCTGCAGCGCGGCCTGCTGGGCGGCGACCTTGGTGATGCTGACGTCGTAGGAGCGCAGCATCTCGGCGCGCTGCTGCTCGTACATGGTGCGTCGCACGTCCAGGTAGGTCTGGGCGGCCAGGTTGGCGCCCTGCACCGCCCGCTGCGCCTCGCCCGCCTGGTAGCTGAAGCGCAGGATCTGCCCACCGGTGGGCACCTCGACCTCGAGCGCGCCGCGGATGTCGCGCGGGTGTCCGCCGGCCGCGTCGGCGAGCCGCTGCACCACCTCGGTGCCGGTGGCGATGCCGCTCTCCACGTTCATGTTGACCGCCCGGTCGGCACCCGCGCCGCTGGGGGTGAACGCGTCGGTCACCACCGGCCGGACCGCCACCACCGCGTTCGCGGTCAGCGCCGCCGGCACCAGCAGCACGTAGCCGAGCGCGGCGAGCAGACCGACCAGGGCCGCCGCGCCGACCAGCCGCAACCGGTGCATCGGCACCCGCAGCAGGTCGGTCAGCGTCACCGCGCCGGGGGTCGCGGCGGACGGGCCGTCCGTGGTCCAGGAGCCGGAAGTCGCATCAGTCATGGAACTTCTTCACCGTCTGTTGAGGATTGCCGACGACCACGACGCCAGGAGGGACGTCCGTGCGGACCACCGTCGCCGCGCCCACGACGCTGTCCCGGCCCACCCGGACGCCCTTCATCACCAGGGCGTGCGCGCCGACCCACACGTTGTCCTCGAGGACGATCGGGGCGCGGGTGGCCGGGCCGGGCGGGGCGTGCCGTTGCGCGGGCGGCAGGTTGTGGAAGTCGTTGTCGAGCAACTCGCAGTCCGACAGGAGGCACCGGTCTCCCACGGTGACCGATGTCCAGGTGCCGATCCAGGTGGCGTTGAGCAGACAGTCGGCGCCGACGCGCACCTCACCGGGACCCGCGAAGCGGACCAGCTTGTTGATCCGGGTGCGGTCCCCGATTGTCACCCGCACACCTCGGCGCAGCCGGACCCGGCCCCGGATCTCCACGTCCCGGCCGAGCGTCAACCGCCGGTAGCGGAGCTGGTACCACACGCGTTTGACCGCGAAGAGCAGACGCACCGCGCGTCTCGTACGGATGCCAGCGGCGCCGAGCAACGAGCCTCCCCACGTCACGGGGCCGGTGGCGGTGTGCCCGCCACCGACCCAACGTGAACAATCTACCGACGCTCCGTTACGAACGGTTGACCATTACTGCACGGAGAAAAACGTCGAGGGGGTGGACCAGGACAACTCGGGCGTTGCGGCGCTGATCACGGTCGCCGTGGTGCCATCGACCGCCATGCTCGCCGCAGCCGTCGGGTCGAACGGCACACTGCGCAGGGCGCCGTCGGTGCCACCGTAGACGATCCGACCGCCCACCCAGGCCATGCCACGCACTCCGGACCAGGTCACGCCGGTCGTCGGCAGGGCGAACTCGGTGGCACCGAGATAGTTGCCGTCGATCTCGAAGTAGCGGTAGTAGAGATTGTTGGCCCCGGTACGGGTGTAGTAGAGCCGGCCGTCGAGGAAGAAGGCGCCGGTCAGCACCGCCGGGTTGTACCAGTCGTTGTAGCCGGACGCCTCCCACGACGAGCCGATCGCGCCGCCGTTGAACAGCGAGACGTCGATCCGGCTGCCGGTGGGCGTGCCGGCCACCGTGTGCGACCAGTAGATCCGGTCGCCTACCCGCCACGTCGCGCCGGCCGCCGTGTAGGCGGGCTGGCTGACGGTGGTCGCGGCGCCCAGCGCGGTGCCGTCGAACGGCACCTTCGCCAGCGTGCCCGGGGCGGTGTTCAGGTAGAGGTTGCCGGTGGTGGCCGAGGGCGGGTTCATCGGGGCGAAGGTACGCCCGCCGGCGAGCGGGAACATGCCGAGCCGGCCGTGGTACTCCTCGCCCATCCCGTCGGAGTTGTGTCCGAAGTAGAGCCCGTCCGAGCCGCGCCAGAGCACCGGCACCGCCGAACCCCAACTGCTGGTGCCCGCGGGCATCGAGGCGCTGCCACTGCGACGTGGATTCCAGTTCACCGGCATCCCGGTGGCCGGGGTGACGGCGGCGATACCGAGCCGGTCGACCGCGCCCGGGCCGGCGTTGTCGCTGGCGTTCGGGTTGTTCATCCAGCGGAAGTGCCCGCCCAGATAGATCACGTTGTCCGCCACCTCGACCGAGGTGATGGTGTCGTTGCCGGTGAAGTCGGCCCAGGTGGCGACCAGGCCGCTGCCCCGCGCTGCGGTCTCGAAGCGGACCAGGACGTCGCAGTACGCGGTCGGCCAGCCACCGCCACCGTTGCTGCCGACGACGAACCAGCTGCCGTCCTCGCCGAACTTCACGTCCTGCACGTAGTGCACGAAGGTCGCCGGCGACGCGCAGGGCGAGACGTACTTCTCGGTGCTCCAGTCGAGCAGCGCGGGCGTCGCGGAGACGTCCACGAGCGCGATCTGATTGCGCGCCAGGCCGTTGACGAGCGTGAAGTTGCCGCCGACGACGAGCGTGTTGCCATCCGGTGCGACGTCGAGCGTCCAGACGTACGACGTGGTGCCGTGCCGTCCCACGGTGGCGTCGATGACGAAGCTCGGGTCGATCGCTCCGGTGGTCGCGTTGAGCCGGCCGATACCGACGTGCGCGGTGCCGTTGAGCCAGTTGAACGCGCCGGCCACGTACAGCCAGTTGCCGTGCAGCGCCAGGTCGCGGACCGTGCCGCCGTCGGAGCGCCCGACCCAGCTGTCGACGATCGCGCCGGTGGCCGGGTTGAGCGCGACCAGGTTCTTCCGGGAGACCCCGTTGACGTTCTTGAAGGAGCCGCCGACGATCAGCGTGCCGCCGGGACCGGCGACGAGCGTGTTGACCGCGCCGTCGAGCACCGGCAGGAAGGTGGTGGACATGGTGCCGGTGAGTCGGTCGTACGCGAAGAGGTAGCGCTGGGTGACCCACGCGGCGCCGGCGGTCTGCCGCAGTTGGGTGAAGCTGCCGCCGACGAAGACCGTGTTGCCCACCTGCGCGAAGGCGCGGGTCTCACCGTCTCGGGCGTGCGGCGTCACATCGGCGGGGTTGGCCGACACCAGGGTGGCCGTCTCGGGGACCGGCACCACCGCGGCCGACACGGTGGTGGGTACGCCGAGAACCGCGGCGACGATCGCCAACGCGACCATCCCCGCCCTGCTCCGACGTTGTCCTGCGAAACGCCACAAGTGCGAGAGTCTAGGCACGCTGCGCCTCCAAGGTGGATGAGAACCCGGGGTAGCGTGCCTCGTCCAGCTTGGTCAATGAAATCCGCCGATTGGGCGGTGCATGAATCTGCTAGCCGACAGAACGCCGGAGGGTCGGATGTCCGACCTCCGGTGCGCGGCGTCCTGTCAGTGGCCGAAGACGGTCGTCAGCGGCTCCCTCCGGTGGGCTGCCGCAGGTACGGATCCTGCCCGGCCTTCGCGAAACCGGCCACCGCCGCGGCGTCGTGGTTCATCGTCATGTCGCAGGTCGCCGTGCGGCTGGTCATGCCCGGCGAGTTGAAGTAGATGGCGGCCTTGATCTTCGGGTGCGCTTTCAGCGCGGCCGGGAAGTCCTGGAACCAGCGCTGCTTGGCGCCCAGGTCGGCGGAGTTGAAGTTGGTGCCGAACTCGGCGAGCATCCGGGGCTTGCCGGCGCCGATGCCGTTGGCGTCCAACCAGTCGTAGAAGCCGCCCACTGTCGTGCTCGGGCTCTTCCACACCGTGCTGCCGTTGCAGACGTGGAAGTTGTACGGGTCGTAGCCGACCCAGTCGACGTACCGGTCGCCGGGGTACAGGCCGGCGTACCGGGAGTGGTGCCCGGACCAGCCCATCATCGTCCAGACCCAGACCGCGTTCGTCGCGCCGGCCTTGGCGAACCGCTCGTGGACGTAGCGCCAGGCACGGACGAAGTCGGCGTCGCTGCCCTTGTTCGGCTCGTCCTCCGGCTCGTGGTCGAAGCCCATGAACACCGGTACGCCAGCCGCGCGGATGCGGCCCGCGACCGCGTCGATCGTGGCGTCCTGCCGGCCACTGTAGATCTCCGACCACTTCATCGTGGTGCCGGCGGAGAAGTCACGGGACTCCCAGGCGAAGAACATCAACCGGCCCTCGCGCATCTGCTGCGTCTCGTACGCGTCCGGGAAGGCGCCGTTGCTGCCGGCGTTGGAGAAGTCGTGGTAGCGGTGCACGATGTCGAACTTGCGCCCGACCTGCGACTCCACGTCGGTGACGGCCTTACCGTGGTCCCAGCCGCCGGATGCACCGGCCGGCGAGTACATGCCCCACCAGGCGCCGCAGGACGGAACGAGCTTGTCCGACACGGAACCACACCGGCCGTCCGGGAGGGTGCCGCTCGGGCTCGGCGTCGCGGTCCGGCTCGGCGCGATGGTGGCCGACGGCTTCGGCGCGGCGGTGGTCGGCGCGGCGCTCGGCGACGCGCTCGGCGGCGGCGCGGGCCGGGTGGTCGTCACCGACGACGGCCGGGTGCCGATGTCGTAGCTGATCACCAGGCTGGGACGCAGGTCCGCGTTGCGGTTCTCGACCGACGCCCAGTAGACCCGGCTCTCCAGGCCCGTCTGGGCCAGGGCGACAGTCCAGGTGCCGTTACCGGTGACCAGCTTGGAGATGTCCCACTCGTTGAAGCCCTTGGCCACACCTGACACGCTGTCCAGCACGGCACCGGCCGTCGCCAGCGGCGGCCGCGATTCACGGGCGCTCAGCGGTGAGGCGTGCGCCGTCACCGTGGCGGGGAACTGCTGCCAGGCGTGCATCCGCAGCGTCGCCCGGACGTTGACCGCGGCGGCCGGCACGGTGGTCACCGCGAACTCGACGACCGCCTCGCGGCCACCACGCGGATTGCCGTCGCAGCGCGTCGCGCAGGTCGCCAGCGTCGTCTTGGTCGCGTTGTCGCCGTCCTGCGACACCGCGGTCGCGGTGGTGTCGGCCACCGCCCGGATCGACAGGTCGTCGCTGGCCAACAGCGGCATCATGGTCGCCACGACGCCGGCCACCACCGATCCGCCGACCACGCCGATGGCGATCGCCTTGCGCCGGGGTGCGGAGCGGAACCGGGTGATGCGGTGCAGTCCGTGCCTGGTCAAGGAAACTCCCTGTGTCTGCGTCCGTAACGGTGAGCAGCGTATCCATGACCAGGACGCATCGCGGGAACGACAGTTTCCCGTAAGCGCGTCTTAACCGTCAGCTAAAGAAGGCCGCCTCTGGTCGCCTGTCGTACCGCTTCCCGCATCGCCGTGACCGGTGCGGCCACGCCGGTGAACTGCTCGAACTGCCCGACCGCCTGAGCCAGCAGAAGGTCCAGACCGGACACCACCCGCCGGCCGGCCGCGACGGCGGAGGCGGCCAGCGGCGTGGGCCACGGGTCGTAGAGCGCGTCGAAGAACACCGCCCCCGGCCGCCAGGTGACCGCGTCGGCCAACGGGTCGGCGACTCCCTTCGGCACGGTGGAGACAGCCACGTCAGCGGCAGCGAGATGCTGGTGCGCGGCGGCCCAGTCGGCGGGGATCAGCGCGACACCCAGCGCGTCCGCCACCGGCCGCAGCTCGTCGACCGCGGCCGCCCGCCGGGCCACCACCGTGACCGGGGAGCAGCCCAACCGCGCGGCGGCGGCCAGCGCGGCACGGGCCGTGCCACCGGCGCCGAGCACCGTCACGGCGGCACCGGCGCCCACCCCGGCGTCGGTGAGCACCCGCACCATGCCGGCGACGTCGGTGTTGTCCGCGTACCAGGAGCCGTCGGGGCGGCGTACCAGCGTGTTGGCCGCGCCGACGGCGACGGCGACCGGCGACGCGGCGTCGGCCACGGCGAGCGCCGCCTCCTTGCCCGGCATGGTCACCGACAGGCCCGCCCACTCCGGCCCCAGGCCGGCGACCAGGTCCGGCAGCTCCGCGGCCGCGCACTCGATCCGGGTGTACGACCACCCGGTCAGCCCGGCCGCGGCGTAACCGGCGTTGTGGATCACCGGGGAGAGGGAGTGCGCGATCGGCTTGCCGAGCACGGCGGCCCTACGGGTCGACACGACCACCGCCGGTTGTCGTCACTGCCCTGTCCTCCCGAGTGTGCCGGATGGGATGCCGTCAGATGATGCCGGCTTCCCGGGCCTTGGCCTCGTTGCGCTGGTGCTGCTCGTACGTCTCGGCGAACTCGGAGTGGCCCTGCTTGTCGATGGCCACGAAGTAGAGCCACTTGCCCGTCGGCGGGTCCATCGCCCCTTCCAGGGCCTGCTTGCCGGGGCTGTTGATCGGGGTCGGGATCAGGCCGCGCAGCTTGCGGTTGTACGGGTTTTTCTGGTCGTCCATCTCGGCCGCCGTCATCTGCTTGGACGACTTGGTCGGCTTGCCGATCGACTCCAGGTAGTAGTTGACCGTGACGTCCATCTCCAGGCAGTTGCAGAAGAACTCGCCGTACACCCGGTTGTAGGCCACCCGGGCGACCTTGCCGAGGTCGTCGGCGTTGCCCGCCTCGGCCTGGGCCAGCGACGCCACGATCAACGCCTCGTACGGGCTGACGCCGCCCCGCTCCTTCTGCACCGTGTCGGCGAACTTCATCTCACCGGTCACCGAGAGGAAGCGATTCACCATCAGCTTCAGGATGCTCTGCGCGGTGGACTTGGGCGGGATCTCGTACGTGTCCGGGTAGAGGAAGCCCTCGACGGACTTGCCGACCTTCTTGCCGTCGCTGCGCGTGAACCACCAGTCCGGAACGCCGAGCGCCTCCGGGTCCTTCGCGGCGGTCTGGAAGTCCTTCACCGGGATCTTGGTCTTCTCGGAGAGCAGCTTGTAGATGTTGAAGCTGGTGCGACCCTCGGGGATCGTCAACCCGTTGACGATCTTGTTCTTCAGGTCGAGCATCGCGGTGACGGCGCTCGTGCCGCTCATCTGCTTGCGCAGCTTGTACGTGCCCGGCTGGATGTTCTTGCTGCGCGAGTTGGCCTCGGCCGCCTCGATGAACGCCTTCTGGCTCTTCACCACGTCGGCCGCGACGAGGGCGTCGGCCATGTCGGCAATCAGCGCGCCGTTCTTGATGTCGACGGTGACCTCACCGGACCCGGCGCCGTCGTAGTCGGGGGTGACGAAGTAGCTCTGGATGCGGTCGAAGCCGTAGAAAGCGCCGCCACCGATCGCGCCCAACAGGACCAGGGCCATCAGCAGAGCCAGGAACGTCTTGCCCCGGCCACCGCCGGACCCGCCCTTGCCCTTGCCGTTGCGGAAGCTGCGCCGGTGTCGGCCCTTCTCCCCCCGCTCCGCCTCGTCGAACCCCAGGTCCAGATCGTCGATCATTACGTCCGCCTCCGCTGCGCGTCCAGCCAGCTCTGCAGGATCTCCACTGCGGCCGCCTGATCGACAACCGCACGTTGACGTTTACCTCGGACGCCACGCTCGGCAAGCCTACGAGAGGCGACCACCGTCGACATCCTCTCGTCGGTGAGCGTTACCGGGACGGGCGCTATGACATCGACCAGTCGGTCAGCGTACGCCTTCACGTGGACAGCCGCCGGACCATGCTTGCCGGCGAGATTGACCGGAAGGCCGACGACAACGCCGACAGCCTCGTGCTCGGCCACCAGCGCGGCCAACTCGGCGAGATCGCTGGGCACCGCGTCCGGCGCCGCCGTCAGATCACGGGCGAGCGTGACCAGCGGCGTTGCCAAGATCCCGTCCGGATCCGAGCGGGAGACGCCCACCCGCACCTGACCGACGTCCACCCCGATCCGCACACCGCGCGTCAGCTCAGCCACCGACGGTCACCACCGACCGGGTACGAACCAGGGCGGACCGAATGGCCCGCCCTGACTCACAGTAATGAGCTGTCACGCTTCGGTGATCGCCTTCTCGACGGTGAGCAGCAGGTTCGGCGCCTCGGCCGCCGGCAGTCCGCCGCCCTGGGCCAGATCGGGGCTGCCACCGCCGCGCCCGGAGAACGCCGCCTTCACCAGCTCCGACGCGGCCAGACCCCGGCTGCGCGCGGCCGCGTTGACCGCCACCACCAGGGACGCCTTGCCGTTTGACCGGGCCGCCACCGCGACCACCGCCGGCCGCGCCGGGTCGATCTTGCCGCGGATCTCCTGGGCCAGGGTCCGCACGTCGTTGCCGGCCGCGCCCTCCGGCGCCTCGGTGCCCACGTACGCCACCCCGCGCACATCCTTGGCCTGCGCCGCGAGCGCCGACGCCCCGCCCAGCACCAACTGCGCGCGCAGCTTCTCCAGCTCCTTCTCGGCGTCCCGGAGCTGGGTGACGGTCTGCTCCACCCGGTCAGCGACCTGGTCGTTGGGCACCCGGTACAGCTCGGCCAAGCGGGAGACCAGCAGGTGCTCCTTGGCCAGGAAGCCGAAGGCGTCCATGCCGACGAGCGCCTCGACCCGGCGGACACCGGACCCGATCGACGACTCGGAGAGGATCTTCACGAGGCCGAGTTGGGCCGAGCGGGCCACGTGCGTGCCGCCGCACAGCTCCCGGGCGTAGTCGCCCACCTCGACGACCCGCACCTCCTCGCCGTACTTCTCGCCGAAGAGCGCCATCGCGCCGATCCGCCGCGCCTCGTCCAGCGAGGTGATGAAGGCGTGCACCTCCAGGTCGGCCAGGAGCACCTCGTTGACCTGCTGCTCCACGTCCCGCAGGACGGTCGGCGACACCCCGGTCGGCGTGTTGAAGTCGAACCGGAGCCGACCGGGCGCGTTCAGCGACCCCGCCTGCGTGGCCGACTCACCGAGGAAGTTCCGCATGGTCTGGTGCACCAGGTGCGTCGCGGTGTGCGACCGGGAGATCGCCCGCCGCCGGGTCGTGTCGATCTCGGCGTAACCCGCCTCACCGGCGCGCACCTCACCCCGGATCACCCGGGCCCGGTGCACGATCAGGCCGGGCACCGGCTGCTGCACGTCGAGCACCTCGACCTGCCCGCCGCCGACGGTGATCATGCCCTGGTCGGGCTGCTGACCACCGCCCTCGGCGTAGAACGGGGTCGTGTCGAGCACCAGCTCGATGGTGTCGCCCTCGGTCGCCGCCTGCCGCGGCCCGTCGACGCCGAGCAGCGCGCGCACCGTGGACTCCCGGGACACCTCGCTGTAACCCGTGAACGTCACCGGGCCACCCGAGTCCAGCACCGACCGGTACGCCGACAGGTCGGTGTGCCCGGTCTTGCGGGCCTGCGCGTCCGCCTTCGCCCGGGTGCGCTGGTCGGCCATCAGCCGGCGGAAGCCCTCGTCGTCCACCGCGAGGCCCTGCTCCGCGGCGATCTCCAGGGTCAGGTCGATCGGGAAGCCGTACGTGTCGTGCAGCTGGAACGCCTTCGCGCCGGACAGCGCCGAGCCGCCCGCCGTGCGGGTCTCGGCGATCGCGGTGTCCAGGATCGTCGTGCCGGCCCGCAGGGTGGACAGGAACGCCTCCTCCTCCGCGTACGCGTAGTCCGCGATCCGGTCGAAGTCGGTCGCCAGCTCCGGGTACGACGGGGACATGCAGTCCCGCGCCACCGGCAGCAACTCGGGCAGCGCCCGATCCTGCCACCCGAGCAGCCGGATCGACCGGATCGCCCGGCGCATGATCCGGCGCAGCACGTAGCCGCGACCCTCGTTGCTCGGGGTCACGCCGTCGCCGATCAGCATCAGCGCCGTGCGCACGTGATCCGCGATCACCCGCAGCCGGACGTCGTCCGGGTGCGACTCGCTGGCCACGTGCCCGGAGTGCGCGCCGTAGCGCTTACCGGTCAGCTCCGCCGCCCGCGCCAGGATCGGCCGGACCTCGTCGATCTCGTACAGGTTGTCCACACCCTGCAGGATCGAGGCCATCCGCTCCAGGCCCATGCCGGTGTCGATGTTCTTCGCCGGCAGGTCACCCAGGATCGGGTAGTCCTCCTTGGTGGTGCCCGGCCCCCGCTCGAACTGCATGAAGACGAGGTTCCAGTACTCCATGTACCGGTCCTCGTCGACCGCCGGGCCGCCCTCACGGCCGTACTCCGGGCCCCGGTCGTAGAACAGCTCCGACGACGGACCACACGGCCCGGGAATGCCCATCGACCAGAAGTTGTCCGCCTTGCCCCGGCGGACGATCCGGTCGGCGGGCACCCCCACCGACCGCCAGATCTCGTACGCCTCGTCGTCGTCGAGGTAGATCGTCGGCCAGATCCGCTCCGGATCCAGCCCGTAACCACCCTCGGCGATCGGCTTCGTGGACAACTCCCAGGCCAGCGGGATCGCGCCGGCCTTGAAGTAGTCACCGAAGGAGAAGTTGCCGTTCATCTGGAAGAACGTGCCGTGCCGGCTGGTCTTGCCGACCTCGTCGATGTCCGGGGTACGGATGCACTTCTGCACGCTGACCGCCCGCTGGTACGCGGGCGTCTGCTGACCCAGGAAGTACGGGACGAACTGCACCATGCCGGCGTTGACGAACAGCAGGTTCGGGTCGCTGATGGCGGGCAGCGGAGCGGACGGCACCACGGTGTGGCCATTCGCCTCGAAGTGCGCGAGGTACCGCCGCTTGATCTCCGCCGTCTTCATCGCTGGTGTTCCTCCGGAAAGATTTCCCGATCGCCGATCCGCGGGTCTTCCCGCAGGTCGGCGAACTTGTCGTCGAACGCCTCGCCCGAGGCGAACGCGTGGTGGATCTCCTGCTCGCGTTCGGCCATCCCGACCCGGACGTCCTCCACGAAACTACGCAGCGACTCGACGAGCCCGCCAGCGGATTCCGTCAGTGAGCTGGCGATGCCCGCCGGCGTGTACGCCTGCGCGGTCCGGGTCGCCTTGCGGACCACGATCACCCCGACGGCCACGCCGATGCCGAGCCAGAACAAGCGCCTCATGTCCCGCTACCTCCTGGTGCGCCGGTCCGGTCAGCTGTTGCCGCGTCGCGCGGCCCGTCGCTGCTGCTTGATGGTGTCGCGTACCTCGCGCTCGGTCTCGGCGTGCCGGCGGCCGGCGGCGGCCTTGCGCACGCCGTAGCCGAACGCGGCCACCTTGACCAGCGGGTTCGCGGCCGCGGCAGAGACGACGGTGGCCAGGTTGGCGACGTTGGCGGTGACGTTCTGCGCGTGGCTGGTCATGGTGTCGACCTTCGCCAGCTGGAGATTCACGCCGTCGAGCGAGGTCTGCACCTGCTCCAGGGCGGTGTTGACGTTCTTCACCGTGGTGTTCACGTCACCGAGCAGCGGTCCGGTCCGATCGTTGAGATCGTTGATCATCCGGGTGGTGGCGTCCACCGTGTGCCGCAGCCGCAGGATGGGCAACGTCAGGATGAGCACCAGCACCGCGAACGCGCTCGCCGCGATCAGCGCCGCGATCGCCAAAATGTCGCCCACGCCTGTCCTCCTCAAGCAGAGTTCCGCAGGACCCGACGTCCCCGGAACGCACAACCGTGGCACCGTGGCGGCCGCCACGCCGTCAGCGGTCACCGACAGCGGGCGTGCCCGCCAGCCCCAGACCCTACCGTCCGTGATGGAGACCGCCTCACGACGGTGAGGGTGTCAGCTCACCCAGTGGATCCCCGCTGACCGTCGGGAACGGGTCCTCCCCGGTCAGTGACGGGTCGGTGGTCGGCTGCGGCCTGGTCCGCTCGTCGTCGATCGCGTTGCGTACCTTCACCGACACCAACGAACCGGTGCACTCCGTCGCAGCGGCCGACGGGTCGCCGGACGGCACGACCGCCGGCTCACCGTCGACCGGCGGCGGCACGCAGGTCGGCTCGCGTACCCACAGGTCGAGCGTCAACTCGTCGCGACGCCAGCAGGTGTAGCTGCCCTTCGTCTTCTGCTCCGGGCAGCGGCTCACCTTCCACGGCTGCCAGCCGTCCTGGCGCAGCGCGTCCTCGTAGACCTTCGCCGTGTCCTCTGGCGACTTGTCCGAGGTGACGGTGCGCTCCCGCAGCCGGCAGTCGAGCAGGCACCAGCGGCTGCCGCTGACGTCGTCGACGGTCTTGGCGGCGGCCCAGCCGGGCACGTTGAGCTGATCAAGGTTGTCGAAGACCGGGTCACGGCTCAGCGTCCGAATGCCGAAGAAGAGCGGCACCGCACCGAGCAGCACGACGCTGACCAGCACCAGCACCGCCGCGCGGAGGCGACGGCGTTCCCGCAACTGCCGGCGCAACTCGGATCGGGCACCCGGCGCGGCATCGTCGTCGGGCGTGTCCTGGCCGGCCGAGCGCAGCGCGGGCTCACCTGCCGGCCGATCCACCGGGCCGGCCGGGACCGGCACCGCGGCGGCGGCACGGGCCACCCCGACCGGCTCACCGGGGCGACCGGGGGGTGGCACCGGGGCGACGCCGCTCGGGTCGGGGCGGCCGGGCTCCCGGTGCGGCGGCAACGCACGTCCCGCGGCACGGTCGGCGGGTACGGGTCGGCCGGCCGGGGCGCCACCACGCGTCGGGGACCCGGGACCGGCACCCGGCTCACCGTGCGCCCGATCGTCGGCGAGGGGCGGTCGCGCACCGCCGGGCGGGCGGACGGCGGCACGAGCCGGGCCATCCGGCCGCGTACGCGGCGGACCGTCCACGCCCGGTGCGGCGGCGGCCCGAACCGGGCCGTCCCCACCCGGTGGCACGGCGGCCCGAGCTGGACCGTCCGGACGGACGACGTCCCGGGGTGCCGACTCGGCGCCCGGGGCGGGGCGGGGCGCGGGGTCGGCGTCCCGGCGCCCGGCGCCCGGGACCGGTGCGCCACCCGGGACGGGTCGCGCCCGGCCGGGCGGGGTGGAGCGGGCGGCGCCGCGCGCGGGCGCGGGTGCGGCGGGACCGGCGCCGGGCGCGGGTCGTCCACCGGCGTAGGGGGCGTCGCCGCGGTCGTTGGCCGGGCCGGGTCGCCCTGGACCGTCCGGGCCGGGCTCGGCGCCCGGCCGGCGTCGTCGGCCGGTCGGATCCGGCGTGGGAGTCGCGTCCGGGCCGGGCGCGCCCACCGGGCGGGCCCGCCCGCCGGTGCGGTCCGGAACGGACGCCGCAGCGCCCCGGCCACGGGCCGGGCGGTCGCCGGACGCCGACGCAGGGGGCGGAGCCTGCTCACCTGTGGTTCCTGGCGCGTCGGGTCGGGCGGCACGACGACCGGTCGGAGGGTCCGCACCGGGGTCGGCCGGCGGGCCGGCGGGCCGGCGGGCGGCGGTGCGCTCCGCGGCCGGGTCGGGCACGCCGAGGCGACCGGACGCGTGGTCGACGAGGTCACCCGCACCGCCGGCCGGCGCGGGACCGCGACCCGCGGCCGGCGGGGTGCCGCCGCGGCGGTTGACCACGGGCAGGCCGGGGTCGGTGTGCGGCAGGCGGCCGGCCTGGCGCAGCCAGTCGGCGGGCCGTTCGGGGCGGTCCGCCCGGGGTTCGCCGCCGGCCGGCGTCCGACGCTCCGGCTCAGCGGGGACGGCCCGGCGACGACCGGTGCCGTCGGCCGGTCCGATGGTGGGCGTGGCACCGCTGTGCGCGCCGGAGGCCGCCGGCACCGGCGGGGCGTTGCCCGTGCGCGGCACCGCGGGCTCGTCGGGTTCGGCGGCACGGCGGCGGCCGGCGGCCGGACGGGAACGCTCGTCGGGACGACGGTCGGTGGGCTCCGGAGCCCCCGGGTCGACCGGGCCTGGGCGACGCCGCGCGGTACGCGGGTCGCGGTCGATGGCGGGGTCGGGTCGTAGGCCGTCCGCGGCCGGTGGCGCGGCCGGCGCGCCGGCGAGGCGCGCCGTGCCGGCGGCTGGTCCGGCGGCCCGCGCCGGGTCGGGTGCCGCTCCGGCGCGCCGACCGGCCGGTGTTCCCTCGGCCGGTGGCAGTGCACGACCGGGCTCGGTGGGCTCCGGACCAGGTCGGCGACCCGGTGGGCCGGCGTCCGGGCGGCGCAGGGGCGGCATCGCGTCCGGGTGACCGCCGGCCACGGCGGCGTCCGGACGACGGCCCGGCGGAACGGCGGCGTCCGGACGACGACCGGTCGGGGCGCCCGAGGTGGGTGGGCCGGGGGGAGCCGTTGCCGGGCGGGGCCGGGCCGGGCCGCCGGGCGCGTCGGGTGTGGCGCGAGGCGCCGGCGGGCCGGCCGGGTCGCCGCCGACCGGGCGGGCGGCCGGGGGCGCCGGCGGTACGGCGGCACGGGCACCGGGTGCCGGCCGTACGCCGCGACGCGCGGGCTGGCCCGGGCCGGGGGCAGCGGGGCCGGCGGGAGGTGGGCGGTCATCCGGGCGGCGGCCCGCCGGCGGCACGTCCCCCGGCCAGGGGGTGTCGACCGGTCGACGGGCGGCGGCACCCGGGCCGCTCTGGCTCGGGGCAGGCGGCACCGCGGCCGCCGGCGGCACCGGCCCGCGCGCACGGGCCGGCTCGGCCGGCGCTCCCGTCCGCGGCCTGGCGGACTCTACCGGCGCACCCGTCCGCGGCCCGGTGGGTTCGGCCGGCGCACCCGTCCGCGGCCCGGCGGGTTCGGCCGGCGGACCCCCGCGCGGCCCGGCGGGCTCCACCGGCGGACCACCGTGGGGGCGGTGGGGTTCGGCCGGCGCGCCGTCCGGACCCAGTTCACCGCGTTGCTGCTTGGCCGAGCGGAGGTCGTCGATCCAGCCGAACTCCTCGCCGGCGACCGGCTCCTCCGGCTCGGCCTCGGCCGCCCGGCCTCGACCCCACCGGCGCGTCTTGGCGCGGGGATCGCGCCGTTCGTCCGGGCCCTCGTCCGGGCGGTCCCCACCACGCGATCTCACTGTTGACCCTCTCCTGCGGCGTCAGCGCCGCTGTCCTGCGTCGTGCCGGAGGTGCCCGTGCCCGTCGTCGGGCGGCCGTTCTCACCAGGAAGCGCGGACGCGGTCCGCGTCGTTACCGGCGGCTCGGCTGTCGGAGTGTCCGGACGGGTGGCCGGGGCCGGCAGGCCACGCACGATCCGGCGCAGCACCGGCAGCCGGTTGGCCACCGACCGTTCCGCGCCGTGCGGGCTGGGCTGGTAGTAGTCGGTGCCGACCAGGTCGTCCGGCACGTACTGCTGGGTGACCACGCCGCGCTGGTCGTCGTGCGGATAGCGGTAGCCCGTGCCGTGGCCCAGGCCGCGAGCGCCGGCATAGTGCGCGTCGCGCAGCCCGCGCGGCACGGGGCCTCCCCGACCGGCCCGGACGTCGGCGATCGCGGCACCGATGGCGGTGGTGGCCGAGTTGGACTTGGGGGCGGTGGCCAGGTGGATCACCGCCTGGGCCAGGTTGAGCTGCGCCTCGGGCAGCCCCACGTACTCGACGGCGTGGGCGGCGGCGGTGGCGACGCTCAGCGCGCCGGGGTCGGCCATGCCCACGTCCTCGCTGGCGAAGATGACCAGGCGGCGGGCGATGAACCGGGCGTCCTCACCGGCGACCAGCATGCGGGCCAGCCAGTGCACGGCGGCGTCCACGTCCGAGCCGCGCATGCTCTTGATGAAGGCGCTGACCACGTCGTAGTGGGCGTCGCCGTCGCGGTCGTAGCGCACCGCCGCGACGTCGACGGCCTGCTCGGCGGTGGCGAGGTCGATCCGCCCGCCGCCCAGCGCCGTGGCGGAGGCCGCCGCCGCCTCCAGCGCGGTGAGTGCCTTGCGGACGTCACCGGCGGCGAGTCGGACCAGGTGGTCCTCGGCCTCCGGGGCCAGGGTGAGCACGCCGCCCAGGCCACGCTTGTCGGCGACCGCGCGGCGCAGCAGGCCCCGCACCGCCTCGTCGTCGAGCGGTTGCAGGGTGAGCAGCACGCACCGCGACAGCAACGGCGAGATGACCGAGAAGTACGGATTTTCGGTGGTCGCCGCCAGCAACGTGACAGTGCGGTCCTCGACCGCGGCGAGCAGCGAATCCTGCTGGGTCTTGCTGAACCGGTGCACCTCGTCGATGAAGAGCACGGTCTGCGGGCCACCCGAGCGGCGCTGGCGGCGGGCCGCCTCGATCACCGCCCGGACGTCCTTGACGCCGGCGGAGAGCGCCGACATGGCGACGAAGCGCCGGTCGGTCGCCCCGGCCACCAGGTGCGCGATGGTGGTCTTGCCGCTGCCCGGTGGACCCCAGAGGATCACCGACATCGGGGCGCCGCCGGAGACCAGTTGCCGCAGTGGGGCGCCGGGGGCGAGCAGGTGGTCCTGGCCGATCAACTCGTCGAGAGTCACCGGGCGCATCCGGACGGGCAGGGGCGAGTCGTCGGCCACCGCGGTGAAGCCGTCGACACCGGCGGGACCGTCGGGCGCGCTGCGCGACCCGGCGGGTTCACCGAGGGAGAAGAGGGCGTCGGACTCCATCACGAAGACAGTACCGGGCCGGGCCCACGAGGCCAGAATCGCGCCGTGGGCCCGGCCCCGGTGATCGGTTCCGGTCAGCCACGGCCGGGGCGACGGCCCCGGTACCAGCGACCGCCGCCGCCACCGCCGCCACCGCGCGGGCCGCTGCCCACGCCGCCCAGGTAGAGCGCGAGCAGGAACAGACCGAGGAGCACGAGGGTGTTCCAGTTGAACAGGTCGGGTGCGCCGAAGTCGGTGTCGAGCAGATCGATCAGCAGGGCAAAGCCAAAGACGATGGCGGCCAGGATGGCGAGCATGTCGGTCCTCCGGTGGGGGTTCCCAGTAGGTCGGCGCGTGATGTACCCAATCGGTCGACTCGCCAATCTCCACCGTGGATCTGGGGTGTCCACCTCCGGACCGGGTGGACCGCCGCCCGGGTCCGTGCCCTCCTACCGTTGCGCCGACACGGGCACCGCGGTCGGCTCGACGGGCGTCGCGACCCGACGGCCGGCCAGCCAGGCGGGCAGGTAGAGCGGCGCGGCGACGGCGAGCACCACCGCGCCGACCACCATCGCGGTGCTGACGCTGACGGCGGCGGCGATCGCGGTCAGGATCACCCCGCCGAGGGCGAAGCCGGGTTGCGCCATCATCGAGTTCAGCGAGAGAACGCTGGTCCGGTACGGGCCGTCGACCTGCCGGTGCAACAGGCCGCTGTGCAGCGGGTTGGACGCGCCGTGCACGGCGTAGCAGGCCAGGTAGGCCACCAGCACCCCGACCGGCCCGGCGAACAGCCCCATCCCGACCACCGTGACGCCCTGCAGGATGCGCAGCAGCGCCGCTCCCGGAGCAGCCCCGAACCAGCGCAGCAGCAACGGGGTCAGCGCCGCGCCGGCGGCCGAGGCCAGCCAGGCCGCCGAGTTGGCCGGCCCGAGCAGCGCGGCGGCGCGTTCCGGGTCACCGATCACCTCGGCGAGCCGGACCGGCAGCAGCGACTCAAAGGTGACCATGCCGAAGCCCCAGAACAGCTCCACCAGCACCAGCGCCAGCAGCACCCGGGAACGGCGCAGCAGCCCGATCGCCTGGCCGATCATCCGGGGCGCCTGGACCACCGAGGCCCGCAGGGACGCGAACCCGCTGGCCGGTCGCTGCTCGACCAGCAGGACGAGCAGCGCGACAAGCGACACCGCCTGCGCGATGATCGCGGCCAGCACGGGCACGGTGAGCGCGCTGACCCGCCCGATCGAACCCAGTGCGACCAGGCCGCCACTGAGCAGCGCGCCAGCACCGATCGCCCCGCCGCTGACGGTGCCGGCGTAGCCCAGGCCCCGCTCATACTCGGCATCCGGGTCCGCGGCCAGTGTGGCGTCGACGTACCAGGACTCCAACGGCCCACTGTCGAGTGCCCGGTAGATCCCCTGCACCGCATAGACCAGGAAGAACACCCAGAACGAGTCGGCCACCGCGAACAGCGCCAGCGAGACGAGGCTGAGCGCCCCGGCCACGACGAGCACCGGTCGGCGGCCGAGGGCGTCGGCCAGCCCGCCGGTGGGCAGCTCCAGCGCGAGCACCAGCAAACCCTGCGCGCTGAAGACCAGGCCGATCTGCGGCAGCGACAGGCCGCGCTCCTGCATCAGCAGGATCATGACCGGGATGATCAGACCCGTGGGCAACCAGCGCAGACCGTAGAGCGTGAGGTAGCGGAACCGGACCTGGCGTACGGTCAGCGCGCTCACGAGGACACCTCACTTCGCGACTGCGGGGCTCGCAACACCGGCTCACTCCTCGCGCTCACCAGGCCACCGTTCGTTCGCGACTGCGGGGCTCGCAACACCGGCTCACTCCTCGCGCTCACCAGCGATCGTCCAACCGGGGGAAGCCGGCCAGGAACACGTGCACCGGCTTGGCGTCCGACGCCTCGGTGACCGCCTCCTCGCGGTAGCGCATCAGCACCGCCCACAGGTCGGCACTGAGGGCCCGCAGCCGGGTCGGGTCCAGCGGCAGCACCAGGTCGCTCATGCCGGCGGCGTCACGCCAGTCACGGGACTGGTGGTGCTCGACGGCCATCCACCGCTCGGCCAGCTCGGCCATCACCCGTACCTGGTCGCCCTGGATCCACTGCACGGCGGCACGGGCGTCCGGATCGTCGTCGAAGTCGGTGGGCTCGAAGTCGCTGACGTCGTGTGCGGCCTGCCACCATCGCTGCCGGCTGGTGCCCCGGTCGGGGTCCTCGGTCACCAGCCCGACGTCGGCGAGCTGGCGCAGGTGGTAACTCGTGGCACCGGTGTTGGTGCTCAACCGCTCGGCCAACGCGGTCGCGGTCGCCGGGCCGTCGACCCGCAGCGAGCCGAGCAGCCGCATCCGCAGGGGGTGGGCAAGCGTGCGAACCTGTCGGCCGTCCAGATGGACGCGGCGCTGCTCGACCGGCCGGTCGGGTGAAGGACTCTCCATTCCTGCACACTATCTCTGCACAAGTCTTGTGCACAATAGTTGTGCATGACATGTGTGCAAGCCTGCTCAGGGCGCGAGAAGTTCGCGCACTCCCCGCAGTCGCGTGCGCAGCAGGCCGGCGGCGCGGGCGGAATCGAGGCGTACGTCGAGGGGGCGGGACAGGCCGGCGGCGGCCCCGGTGGTGGTTGTCAGCCCGGCCGCGTCCAGACCGAACCGCGTCGCGACCAGCAGGCCCAGGTCGGCGCGGCTGACGGCGTCCGGGCCGGCGACGTTGAGCAGACCCGTGTACGAGGAGGCGACCAACTCCAGCACGGCGTCGGCCAGGTCGGTGACATCGATCGGGCAGCGGGACTCGTCGGTGAACAGCGCCGCCCGGCCGGCGAGCGCGTCCCGGCAGAGCTGGATCTGCTTGCTGCCCTCCCCCAGGATCAGGGAGGTACGCACCAGGGCCGCACCGGGGTCGATCGCCCGCACGGCGGTCTCGGCCGCGGCCTTCGCCGCTCCGTAGGCGTGCACCGGGGTGGGTGGGTCGTCGTCGGCGTACGGCATGGGACGGCCGGCGTGCAGCGCGTCACTCGACACGTGCACCAGTCGGGCGCCCACCTCGGCGGCGGCGACCGCCACGTTCGCGGCGCCGTCGGCGGTGACCGCCCAGTCGTCGTACCGGTAGGGGGTCCCGACCACGGCGTCCGGTCGCACCTGCGCGACAAGCGCGCGCACGGCGGACCGGTCCGTCACGTCCAGCCGCCGCGCGTGCACGCCCGGCACCGCGAGCTCACCGGAGTGGAAGGTCCCGACCACAGCGAGCCCGGCGCGAACGCCCCGCCGACACACCTCGGAACCCAGAAACCCACTGCCCCCGACCACAAGCACCCGCATGCCAGCCCACTCCCCCAGCGATGATCAAGAGGTTTGCGTCATCTCGCGGGGCGATGATGACGCAAACCTCTTGATCAACCAAGCGGGGGCGGGGGTGCGGTTAGACCGGGTCGGCTACCGGGGCCGCGGGGCCGGCCGTACCCGTGTGGGCTGTTGCGGAGGGCTTGGGCTTGGCGTCGATGCCGGCCTCGGTGCGCTGCTGGGCGGTGATCGGGGTGGGGGCACTGGTCAGCGGGTCGAAGCCGCCCCGGGTCTTCGGGAACGCGATCACCTCGCGGATCGAGTCCGCGCCGGCGAGCAGCATGCAGACCCGGTCCCAGCCGAAGGCGATGCCGCCGTGCGGCGGTGCGCCGTACTTGAACGCCTCCAGCAGGAAGCCGAACTTGTCCTGCGCCTCCTCGGGCGTGATGCCGAGCAGGTCGAAGACCCGCTTCTGCACGTCACCCCGGTGGATACGGATCGATCCGCCGCCGATCTCGTTGCCGTTGCAGACGATGTCGTACGCGTACGCCAGGGCCCGGTCCGGAGCCTCCTCGAACCGGTCGACCCACTCCGAGTTCGGCGAGGTGAACGGGTGGTGCACGGCCGTCCAACCGCCCTCGTCCGTGCGCTCGAACATCGGCGCGTCGACCACCCAGCAGAACGCCCAGGCGCTCTCGTCGATCAGACCGGACCGCTTGGCGATCTCGACGCGGGCCGCGCCAAGCAGCTCCTGCGCCTCCCGAGTGGTGGCGCTGGCGGCGAAGAAGATCGCGTCGCCCGGCTTGGCGCCGACCGCGTCGGCGAGCCCGCCCAGGTGCTCGGCGGAGAGGTTCTTCGCCACCGGGCCGCGCGCCTCGCCGGTCTCGGCGTCCAGCACCACGTACGCCAGGCCGCGCGCGCCACGCGCCTTGGCCCAGTCCTGCCAGCCGTCCAGCTCCTTGCGGCTCTGCGCCGCGCCACCCGGCATCACGACCGCGCCGACGTAACCGCCCGCGTCGATCGCCCCGGCGAACACCCGGAACGCGGTGCCGCGCAGGTAGTCGGTCAGCTCGGTCAGCTCGACGCCGTAGCGCAGGTCCGGCTTGTCGGAGCCGTACCGGGCCATGGCGTCGTGCCAGGTGATCCGCGGGATCGGCCCGGAGATCTCGTGCCCCGCCAGCTCCTTCCACAGCGTCGAGACGATCGCCTCACCGAGGTCGATCACGTCGTCCTCGGTGACGAAGGACATCTCGATGTCGAGCTGGGTGAACTCGGGCTGCCGGTCGGCCCGGAAGTCCTCGTCGCGGTAGCAGCGGGCGATCTGGTAATACCGCTCCATGCCGCCGACCATCAGCAGCTGCTTGAACAGCTGCGGCGACTGCGGCAGCGCGTACCAGCTGCCGGGCTGCAGGCGCACCGGCACCAGGAAGTCGCGGGCGCCCTCGGGCGTCGACCGGGTCAGCGTCGGCGTCTCGATCTCCAGGAAGTCCCGCTCGTGCAGGACACCCCGGGCCAGGTGGCTGGCGCGCGAACGCAACCGCAGCGCGTTCGCCGGCCCGCTGCGACGCAGGTCCAGGTAGCGGTACTTGAGCCGGATGTCGTCGCCGGCCTCGATCTGGTCGTCCACCGGCAGCGGCAGCGGCGCGGCCTCGGAGAGCACCTCCAGCTCGGTGACGGTCACCTCGACCTCACCGGTGGGCAGCTCCGGGTTCTCGTTGCCGGCCGGCCGGCGGGTCACCTCGCCGACGACCTTCACGCAGAACTCGTTGCGCAGCGCGTGCGCGTCCTCCTCGCGGAAGACCACCTGGACGACGCCGGTGCCGTCGCGCAGGTCGACGAAGATGACCCCGCCGTGGTCGCGCCGGCGGGCCACCCACCCGGCGAGCGTCACCGTCGAGCCGGCGTCCGCGGCGCGCAGGCTTCCGGCATTGTGGGTACGGATCACGGCTGGCAACTCCTCATCGTGGAACAGTCCTCACCCGCATTCTGTCAGGGGTGGCCGCCCCGCCTCCGGGCACCCGGCAGGCCGGCGCGATTCGCTGGTGGGGTGGACCGGCGAACCCGACTCCCCCGGCAGCCGGGCCGGTTAACGTGGCGAAATGCGGCCCGTACCGAACTGGGCCGTCGCCACGGCGGCGGCGGCGCCCGTGCTGCTGGTGGCCGGTTGGACCGTCGCGGAGGCCCGGCAACCCGCCGGGTACGACCCGATCCGGGACACCATCAGCGAACTGGCGGGGCAGGACGCCACCGACGCCTGGATCATGGTGGTGGCGCTGGTGCTGCTCGGCTGCTGCTACCTGTCGGTGGCCGCCGTCCTGCACGCGGCCGGACTGCCCAGCCGGTTCCTGCTCGCGATCGGTGGGGTGGCCACCATCGCGCTTGTCGCGTTTCCCCGGCCGCCGGTCGGCGGCTCGGTCAGCCACGGCGTCGCGGCCACGGTGGCAGTCCTCGCCCTGGTGCTCTGGCCGGCCGGCTCGGCACTGCGGCTGCCGCGCGGTCATGACACCGCGCACCCCACCCGACCGGAGCCGCCCTGGGCGTTCCGCCGGGCGGTGGGGCTGAGCACCACCCTCGTGCTGCTCGCGCTCTTCGGCTGGTGCGCGTTCGAGGTGACGAGTGGGTCGCGCACCGGGCTGGCCGAGCGGGTCACGGCGGTGGCGGTCTCCCTGTGGCCGCTGCTGGCGGTCGTCTCCGCCCGGCGGGCACACCTCGCCTGGTCCGTCGGCGCCGCGACACCCACCGGTCCCGCCGTGGGTGTCGTACCCCCGGATCCCCTGCGACCCACCCAGCGGCCCGACCGGCTCGCGTGAGCCGGCGCGCGACGGCGCCCGGACGCGCGACGCGGGCCGCCGGAATCCTCCGGCGGCCCGCGGGCGGTGACGGGATCAGAAGACGCTGACGCCGTAGCGGCTCAGGGCCTCGGTGACGGGCTGGAAGAAGGTCGTGCCACCGGTGCGGCAGTTGCCACTGCCGCCGGAGGTCATGCCCAGGGCCGTGGTGTTGGCGAACAGCGAGCCGCCGCTGTCGCCCGGCTCGGCGCAGACGTTGGTGCGGATCAACCCGGAGACGGAGCCCTCGGCGTAGTTGACGGTGGCGTTCGTCGCGTTCACCGTGCCGCCGCGCAGGCCGGTGGTGCTGCCGGAGCGCTGCACCGACTGGCCGACGGACGCGTTGCCGGCGCCGGTGATGTCCCGGTAGCTGCCGTTGTAGAGGTAGACGTTGCCGGCGGCGTTCGCCGAGTTGCTGTGCCGCACGATGCCGTAGTCGTTGCCCGGGAAGCTGGTGCCGGTCCGCGTGCCGATGAGGGCGGTCTGGGCGGAGTTCGAGTACCAGTTGGCGGAGATGTTGGTGCAGTGCCCGGCGGTCACGAAGGAGTAGGTGCTGCCGCTGCGCACGTTGAAGCCGAGCGAGCAGCGCCCGCCCCCGCCTGCGTAGATGGCCTGGCCGCCGGAGATCCGGGTGCTCAGCACGCCCGCCTCGGCCTCGACGCGGACCGCGCCGTTGGCCCGCGCGGCGGCGGCCTTGACCCGCTCCAGCTTGGCGCCGGTGACGGTGCTGTCGACGGAGACGACGACCTGGTTGGTGACCGGGTCGCTCCACCAGGCGGTGCCCGGGATCTTCGCGGAGCGCTCCAGATCGGCGGTGGCCCGGTTGAGTTCGCCGGCACCGCGGGTGACGTAGCGGACGGCGGCGCCGGCCTTGTTCGCCGCGCTCGCGGCGGCCGCGTCGGTCACCGTGACGACGGACCTGCCGCTGGCGTCGATGTACGAACCGGCCGAGCGGTCGCCGAGTTGCGCGGACAGCGCGGCCGCGGCGTCGGGCGAGGCGGCGGGTGCGGCCTGGGCGGGTGCGCCGATGAGCACACCGACGACCAGACTTCCGGAAACGGCGACAGTGGCCGCAACGCGGAATGTGGACCTCGTGGGTCGCATGTAACAACCTCCTGGGCGGGGGAGCGGGTCTCGCCGAGGTCGGCTGACCCGATGGCAACCCGGCCGATCTGGGGAAACCGGCCAAGTGCACTGAAGTATTCACATACTTAAGATCATTGACAAGGCTTGGTTGAGCCCGGATTCAGCGAACGCAGCCGGCCACATCTCCGCAACACCACCGACACGATGGCGAACAGCCGCCGTCACACCCAACCCGCCCTCGGCGAGCATGGTTGTCGATGCCTTGTGGCACCGGCCGGCGCGGGTCCGCCCGTCAGGGCGTACGGCGGCGGGCACCGGGGCCGGGGCGGGGAACCACGTCACGCACCCGCCCCACATCGTGTCCGTCGGCGCAGCGCAACTCGGCGTGCACGAGGGCGCCGCAGTCACGGTGAGTGACGGTCAGCGGCGAGCCCTCGGCGTCGGCAAGGTACCGGTCACCCCACCCGAGCACGGCCACCAGGACGGGCCAGAGATCCAGGCCCTTCTCCGTCAACAGGTACTCGTGGCGCAGCCGGCTCCCCGGCTCCCGGTACGGCTCGCGGCGCAGCACGCCCTGCTCGACCAGGCCGGTCAGCCGGTTGGTCAGCACCTGCCGTGGGATGCCGGTGCGTACCCGCATGTCGTCGAAGCGGCGGACGCCGGTGAACACCTCGCGGAGCACCACAAGGGTCCACCGCTCACCGAGGATCTCCATGGCACGGGCGATGGTGCAGTTCTCCACCGACCAGTCCAGCGCTGCGGGTCGCATCCAACCAGGCTAGGTCTCGTTGACAGACTCAGCAACCTGCTGCCAGGCTGCGTCCATGACGCAGACGCAGGAACCGGCGCGCAGCCGTACCTTCACCTGGGCGGACCCGGCGGTCAACGCCGCTCAGATCGGTCGACGCAGTGGCCTCGACATGCTCCGGGCGATGATCGCCGGCGAGCTGGCCGCACCACCGGTGATGCACCTCATCGACATGACCCGGATGGTGGCCGACGAGGGCGTGGTGGTCGTCGAGCTGACCCCGCAGGAGTTCCACTACAACCCGCTCGGCACCGTCCACGGTGGTGTCCTCTCGACACTGCTGGACACGGCCGCGGGCTGCGCCGTGCACAGCACCCTGCCGGCCGGCGTCGGCTACACCTCGCTGGACCTCAACGTGAAGTTCCTCCGCCCGGTCACCGTCGCGAGCGGCACGCTGCGCTGCGAGGGCACGGTGCTGCAGAGCGGCCGCCGGACGGCCCTGGCCGAGGCCCGCATCACCGACGCCAACGGCCGCCTGACAGCCCACGCCACCAGCACCTGCCTCCTCCTCCCCCAACCCTGACCCCGCCCCTGGATGGTTGATCAAGAGGTTCGCGTCAGGAAACGGGCTCCCGGTGACGCAAACCTCTTGATCAACACGGGTGTCTGGGGGGTGGGGGTTAGCGGAGGGCTAGGCGGGCGGCTCTTGCGTCGCGCTTTTCCTCGAAGCGGTTTGCTGCCTTGTCCAGGTTGTCCAGTTGGGCGGCGAGCTGCTCGCGGGCCGCCTCGCCGTCGGCGTCGAGACCTGTCACGTTGAAGACGTCCCACTGACGCAGCACCGGCTGGAGCACCTCGTCGCGGTGCTGGCGCAGGTCGTAGATGCCCGCCAGGGCGATCGCCACCGACTTGCGGGCGAAACCGTCGATGCCGGCGCCCGGCATCTGGAAGTCGGCCACCACGTCGGCGACGGCCCGCATGGCCTGACTCGGGGCCAGCTCGAACGCGGCGGCGAGCAGGTTGCGGTAGAAGACCATGTGCAGGTTCTCGTCGGCGGCCACCCGGGCCAGCAGCGCCTCACAGGCGGGGTCGCCGGTGGCCTTGCCGGTGTTGCGGTGCGAGATGCGGGTGGCCAACTCCTGGAACGAGACGTACGCCAGCGAGTGCAGCACCTCGTCGCCGTGGGCGTTGGTGTAGCCCTCCGACATGTGCGTCATCCGGGCCCGCTCCAACGCCACCGGGTCGACCGCCCGGGTGACGGTCAGGTAGTCGCGGATCGCGACCCCGTGCCGACCCTCCTCCGCGGTCCACCGGTGCACCCAGGTGCCCCACGCGCCGTCCCGGCCGAACAGGGTGGCGATCTCGTGGTGGTACGAGGGCAGGTTGTCCTCGGTCAGCAGGTTCACGATCAGCGCCGTGCGGGCCACGTCCGGGATGGTGGAGTCGGTCGGTGACCACGCCTCGCCGCCGAGCGGCCCGTCGAAGGTCCGCCCTTCGCTCCACGGCACGTACTCGTGCGGGAACCACTCCTTGGCGAGCGAGAGGTGGCGGTCGAGGTTGCGGGCAACCACCGGCTCCAACTCGACGAGCAGTGCGGTCTGACTGACTGTGGTGCTGACGGTCACGAGAAGCTCCCTACGGTGGCGTAACTTACGCTACCGTAGGTCCCCGCGGCCAGGAGCGCCAGTGGTGAGACTCAGCTGACCGTCGGTTTGCGGTCCGCCAGGGGTGGCATCCACTCCCCCGCACCGGCCGTGACCTGCTCACCCGAACGGATGTCCTTCACCTCGTCCGGCGCTCCGTCGGCACCCGGGAACCACACGTACGGGATGCCGCGCCGCTCGGCGTAACGGATCTGCTTGCCGAACTTCGCCGCGCTCGGCGAGACCTCGGTGGCGATGCCGCGGGACCGCAGCGCCGCCGCGATCCGGCCACTGGCCGGCCGGTGCTCCTCGTCGGCCAACGCCACCAGGACACAGGTGGGCACCGAGCGGGACACCGACAGGTCCCCCGCGCCGAACAGCAACCCGAGCAGCCGGGTCACCCCGATCGAGATACCCACCCCGGGGTACGAGACAGCGCCGGCGCTGGCCAGGTTGTCGTACCGGCCGCCGGAGCAGATCGAGCCGAACCGCTCGTAGCCGCGCAGCTGGGTCTCGTAGACGGTGCCCGTGTAGTAGTCCAGGCCGCGGGCGATGCGCAGGTCCGCGACGCAGAGGCCGGGTGAGTGCTCGGCGGCGGTCTGCACCACCCGGACCAGCTCCTCGATGCCCTCGTCGAGCAGCGGGTCACTCACCCCGAGCGCCCGCACGGCGTCGGCGAACGACGCGTCCGGCGCGGAGATCTCGGCCAGCGCCAGGCACGCCTTGGCCTGCGCCTCGCTCGCCCCGGCGGTCTGGGCCAGCAGCTCGGCCACCTTCGCCGGACCGATCTTGTCGAGCTTGTCGATCGCCCGCAGCGCCGCCTCCGGGTCGGTGAGCCCGATACCCCGGTAGAAGCCCTCGGGGATCTTGCGGTTGTTGACCTGGATGGTCACCGGCGGGATCGGCAGCGACCGCAGCGCGTCCCCGATGACCAGCGGCATCTCCGCCTCGTGGTGCGGGGCCAGGGTGTCCCGGTCGACGATGTCGATGTCGGCCTGGACGAACTCCCGGTAGCGCCCCTCCTGCGGCCGCTCCCCCCGCCACACCTTCTGGATCTGGTAGCGACGGAACGGGAAGGTCAGCTTGCCGGCGTTCTCCAGCACGTAGCGGGCGAACGGCACGGTCAGATCGAAGTGCAGGCCGAGCTGGTCGTCGCCGCCCGCGCCCTCGGCGTCGGCGTGCAACCGCCGGATCACGTAGACCTCCTTCGAGGTCTCGCCCTTGCGCAGCAGCTGGTCCAGCGGCTCCACCGCGCGGGTCTCCAGCGGCGCGAAGCCGTACAGCTCGAACGTGGCCCGGATCTTGTCGAGCACGAACTGCTCGATCATCCGCTGACCGGGGGTCCACTCCGGGAAACCGGAGATGGGCGTGGGCTTGCTCATCGGCGTACTCCTTGCGGTGCCGCGCCCGCGGCGCGGTGGTGTCGTGGGTCCGCGCCGCGGCGCGGACGAAAGATCTAGAGGCCCCGGGTGGGAGCGGCCGGCGTCGTGCCGGCCACCTCGACGAGGTACGGGTTGCTGGCGCGCTCGCGGCCGATGGTGGTGGCGGGGCCGTGGCCGGGCAGCACGACGGTGTCGTCGGCCAGCGGAAGGATCTTGTCGCGCAGGCTGGTGAGCATGGCCGGCATGCTCCCGCCCGGCAGGTCGGTGCGGCCGATCGACCCGGCGAAGAGGACGTCGCCGGACAGGCAGATCTCGTCCGCCTCCCAGCCCGAGCCCGCGCCGGGCAACCTGAACAGCACCGACCCGCCGGTATGGCCCGGGGCGTGGTCGACGGCGATCTCCAGGCCGGCGAGGGTGAGGGTGGCGCCGTCGGTCAGCTCGGCCACCTCATCCGGCTCGGTGTAGCTCAGTCGGCCGCCGAACAGCGACGTCAGGTCGGCGGAGAGGCCCTTGGCCGGGTCGGCAAGCATCTCCCGGTCGCCGGGGTGCACGTAGGCGGTGATGCCCCGCGCACCGCAGACCGGCGCGACCGAGAACGTGTGGTCGAGGTGGCCGTGGGTGAGCAGGACAGCGGCCGGATGCAGGCGGTGTTCGGCGAGCAGCGCGTCGAGCTGGTCGAGCACCCCGATGCCGGGGTCGACCACCACGCACTGCTCCCCCGGCGCGGTGGCAACCACGTAGCAGTTGGTGCCGAAGGCGTCCGCGGGAAAGCCGGCCACGAGCACGGGCGCTGTCCTTTCGTCGAACGGCTGTCGTCCTGCCCAGCAGCCTAACGGGCGCGCCGAGTGAGTTTGCCGCGTCCGTCCCGCGCGCCCCGCGGGACACAGTGACACCGCCCGATAAGCGCTGCTCGGAACGGGGTGGACCTCGTACACCACTTTCCCAGTCACTAGCCGTACACTCTGGCGGGCGTGTGGCGCGGCACACGTGACGCCCGGACGGGCCGGGACGCCCGGTCGCCGGCGACGACCAGGTAGAGGAAAGGGGAGCACCGGTGGCTTCCAGCAGGGACCGGCAGCGCAAAATGGCGCGGGCCAAGCTCGACCGGCAGTTGGCCCGCCGGGCCGCCGCCACGCGGCGGCGTCGGCAGATCCAGGCCGGCGTCGGCGCCGCCCTGATCCTCGTGCTGGTCGTGGCCGGCTCCGCCTGGGCACTCGGAGCGTTCGACTCCGACTCCAAGCAGAACACGGCAAACGAGGACACCTGCCTCTGGACGCCGCAGGACGCCTCGGCCAACGCCAACCTCAAGGACGTCGGCACGCCGGAGAGCAAGGGTCTGCCCACCGAAGGCACCCGGGCGATGACGGTGACCACCAACCAGGGCGGGCCGATCACCGCGGAGCTCAGCCTGACCAACTCGCCCTGCGCGGCGGCGAGCATCGCGCACCTGGCGAGCCGGTCGTTCTACGACAACACCAAGTGCCACGAGATCACCGCCGACGGCGCGCTGCGCTGCGGTGACCCGAGCGGCACCGGCCTCGGCGGCCCGACCTACTCGTTCTACGACGAGGAGCTGCCGACCGTGCCGTCGGCCAGCCCCGCTTCCGGCCAGCCGCCGACGTACCCGAAGGGCACCGTGGCGATGATCGCCAACCCGCCGGGCAGCAACGGCAGCCAGTTCCTGATCTTCTTCAAGGACTTCACCACCGCCGAGCCGAAGTTTCCGGTGATCGGACGGGTGACCGCCGGGCTGGACGTGGTGGAGAAGATCGGTGCCCTCCCGACCGTGGACAATGGGACCGGGGCCAAGGTCAAGCCCAGCACCGACGTGACGATCCAGAGCCTCACCGTCGGTGAGCCGGTCACCGCGGCGGCGCCGATGCCGTCGGCCTCCGGCGCGCCGTCCAGCAGCCCCAGCGCCGGCTGACCGGCCGCCACCACCCACACCCCAGCGGCACCCCAGCAGCAGACAGCCAGGAGGATCCAGGCGTGACGTCCACCAGAGAGCGGCAGCGCGCGGCGGCACGCGCCCGGCTCGAGAAGGAGATGGCCGAGCGGGCGGCCAAGGCCCGCAAGCGCCGGCAGACGCGGGCGATCGTCAGCGCGGCAGGCGCGCTGGTGCTCGTGGTTGCCGGCACCGTCTGGCTGGCGGTGAGCCTCGGCGGCGGCGACGACGACAAGAAGAACACCGCCGCGCCGGCCGGCGCGGCGGAGTGCGCCTTCAACGAGCTGCCGAAGGAACAGCGTCCCCCGCAGATCAAGGACGTCGGGCTGCCGAGCAACCAGCAGTCCGCCACCGGCGTGCAGACCATGACGATCGACACCAACCTGGGCCCGATCACGGCCAAGGTCGACCGGTCGAAGGTGCCGTGCACGGCGGGCAGCTTCAGCTATCTCGCGGAGAAGAACTTCTTCGACAACACCAAGTGCCACCGCCTCGTGAGCGAGGGCATCAAGGTGTTGCAGTGCGGCGACCCGAGCGCCACCGGCAACGGCTGGCGCCCCACCGACGGCCAGGGCGGCCCGAGCTACCGCATGGCCGAGGAGAACCTGCCCACCGACAAGCGCCCGCCGTACCCGGAGGGTGTCATCGCGATGGCCAAGTCGCAGGATCCGGGCAGCACCGGCAGCCAGTTCTTCATCGTCTACGGCGACTCGCCGCTGGACCCGGCGTACACGGTGCTGGGCACCATCACCGGCGGCATGGACCTCGTCAAGGACGTGGCCAAGGCCGGTGACGACGGCGCGTTCGCCCAGCAGGCCGGTGGTGGCCACCCGAAGAAGGAGGTCATCATCAAGGACCTCGCGATGAGCCCGCCGCAGGGCTGACCCCCGCGCTGACGACCAGGCGCCCGCCGGCTGAGCCGGCGGGCGCCTGTGTGTCCGGGGTACGCGTCAGGCGCCGGAGGTGACCCGGTACGCGTCGAAGACGCCATCCACCTTGCGGACCGTGGCCAGCAGGTGGCCCAGGTGCTTCGGGTCGGCCATCTCGAAGCTGAACCGGCTCACCGCCACCCGGTCGCGGGTGGTGGTGACGGTGGCGGAGAGGATGTTGACCCGCTCGTCGGAGAGCACCCGGGTGACGTCGGCCAGCAGCTTGTGCCGGTCCAGTGCCTCGACCTGGATGGCGACCAGGAAGGTCGAGGCGGAGGTGAGCTTCCAACTCACCTCGACCACCCGCTCGCTCTGGGCCCGCAGGTCCTCGGCGTTGGCGCAGTCGTCGCGGTGCACGCTCACCCCGCCGGAGCGGGTGACGAAACCGAACACCGAGTCCGGTGGGACCGGGGTGCAGCAGCGGGCCAGCTTGATCCAGACGTCGCTGACGCCGCGGACCACGACACCGGGGTCGTTGCTGCTCTGGCGGCTGCGCGGTGGCCGGGTGGCGACGGCGGTCTCGGCGATGTCCTCCGCCGCGCCCTCCTCGCCGCCGTACGCGGCCATCAGCTTCTGCACCACCGACTGGGCGGAGACCTGGCTGTCACCGACCGCCGCGTAGAGCGACGCCACGTCGGCCAGGTGCAGGTCCCGCGCGATCGACATGAGCGCGTCGGAGGTGAGCATCCGCTGCAACGGCATGCCCTGCTTGCGCATCGCCTTGACGATCGCGTCCTTGCCGGCCTCGATCGCCTCCTCGCGCCGCTCCTTGTTGAAGTACTGGCGGATCTTCGTACGCGCCCGCGGGCTCTTCACGAAGCCCAGCCAGTCCTGCGTCGGGCCGGCGGTCTCGGACTTCGAGGTGAAGATCTCGATCACGTCGCCGTTGGACAGCGTCGACTCCAGCGGCACCAACTTGCCGTTGACCCGCGCCCCGATGCACTTGTGCCCCACCTCGGTGTGCACCGCGTACGCGAAGTCCACCGGCGTCGACCCGGTCGGCAGCGGGATGACGTCACCCTTCGGGGTGAAGACGTACACCTCCTGGCTGGACAGGTCGAAGCGCAGCGCGTCCAGGAACTCGCTCGGGTCCGCCGCCTCCCGCTGCCAGTCGAGCAACTGCCGCAGCCAGGTCATCTCGTCGATGTGCGCCGGCGGGCCGACGATCTGGGTGCCCTTGTGCTCCTTGTACTTCCAGTGCGCGGCGATGCCGAACTCCGCGGTGCGGTGCATCGCGTACGTGCGGATCTGCATCTCCACCGGCTTGCCGGTGGGCCCGATGACAGTCGTGTGCAACGACTGGTACATGTTGAACTTGGGCATCGCGATGTAGTCCTTGAACCGGCCCGGAACCGGCTGCCAGTTGGCGTGGATGACGCCCAGCGCCGCGTAGCAGTCCCGAACCGTGTCGACCAGGATCCGCACCCCGACCAGGTCGTAGATGTCGTTGAAGTCACGACCCCGCACGATCATCTTCTGGTAGATCGAGTAGAGGTGCTTCGGCCGTCCGGTGGTCTCCGCCTTGATCTTGGCGGCCTTGAGGTCGGTGCCGACCTTCTGGGTGACCTGCCGCAACAGCGTCTCGCGCTGCGGCTGGTGCTCCCCGATCAGCCGGTTGATCTCCTCGTAGCGCTTCGGGAACAACGTGCCGAAGGACAGGTCCTCCAGCTCCCACTTGATCGTGTTCATACCGAGCCGGTGCGCCAGCGGCGCCAGGATCTCCAACGTCTCCTTGGCCTTTTGCTCCTGCTTGGGGCGGGGCAGGAAGGTCAGGGTGCGCATGTTGTGCAGTCGGTCGGCCAACTTGATCACCAGCACCCGCGGGTCCTTGGCCATCGCCACGACCATCTTGCGGATCGTCTCGGCCTTCGCCGCGTCACCCAGCTTGACCTTGTCCAGCTTGGTGACGCCGTCGACCAGCAGGGCGACCTCGCCGCCGAAGTCGGCACGCATCGCGTCGAGGGTGTACTCGGTGTCCTCGATGGTGTCGTGCAGCAGCGCGGCGACGAGCGTGGTGGTGTCCATCCCCAGATTGCCGAGGATCGTCGCCACCGCGAGCGGGTGCGTGATGTACGGGTCACCGGACTTGCGGTACTGCCCGGAGTGCCACCGCGCGGCCGTGTCGAAGGCGCGCTGGAGCAGCCGGGCATCGGCCTTGGGATGGTTGTCCCGGTGGCTCGCGATGAGCGGCTCCAGCACCTCGCTGACCTGGGAGGTCTGCCAGGGCGCGTTGAACCGGGCCAGCCGGGCCCGCACCCGCCGCCCGGTGGGCGCGTTGGACAGCCCGAAGCCACCGCTCGGCGACGGGTCGACGCCGGCGTCACCCGGGAACGGCACCACCACCCCGTCGGCGCCGGGAGACGCCTCGACGCTCGGCGGGCCGCTGATCGGTCGTGCCGCGCTCTCGCCCGCAGCCCGGCCAGAGCCGCTGCCGGCGCCCGTGACCCGGGCTGGCGCGTCGCCTGCCCGGTCAGTCACCGTGCCGTCAGCGTCGCCTGTCGGGTGCACCGTGCCCTCCGCCGGAGGGACGACATCGTGGGACACCGGCCTCCTCACCGCTCGCCGGGAAAACACCTGCCGAACAATCGGCCGGCCTGGTCTCGCGCCGCCGGACGGCGTACCGCCGGCGTCAGCAATGGGCAATGCTACCCGCACGCACGGTCCGCTGCCGCTCCGCCGGACGGTCGGCACAGGCTCCGCCCGACCAGTCCACCATCAAACGGTCAGCCCGCCACCGAACGACTCAAACGGTCAGCAGGGCATGGACGGGACGCGGCGCCAACCGCTCCCGCCCACCCAGGAAACCGAGTTCCAGCAGCACGGTGAAACCGGTGACGGTGCCGCCGGCCCGCTCCACCAGGTCCAACGTCGCCTCGGCGGTACCGCCGGTCGCCAACACGTCGTCGACCACCAGCACCCGGTGCCCGGCGGTGAAGGCGTCCTCGTGCACCTCGAGGGTGGCCTCGCCGTATTCGAGCGCGTAGGAGACCGAGTGCGCCGGGCGGGGGAGCTTGCCGGCCTTCCGGACCGGCACCACGCCGACCCCGGCGGCGTACGCCACGGCCGCGGCGACGACGAACCCGCGTGCCTCGATGCCGACCACCACGTCGAAGGCGTCCCGACCGTGGTACGCGACGATCCCGTCGATCACCTCACGGAACGCCTTCCCGTCGGCGAACAGCGGCATCAGGTCCTTGAACATGACGCCGGGCTTGGGGAAGTCGGGCACGTCCAGCACCCGGCTGGCGACCAGTCGGGCGGCCTCCGGGCCGCTGTCCCCGCGCGCCGCGGTGCTGTGGGTCTCCGTCATGGCTGTTCCGCTCTCCTTCAACGACGACGGCGTCCGGCAGTGCTGCTCGCACAGCATGCCGGACGCCGTTCGGTTGTGTCGTGGCGGGTCAGCGCCGTTTGGCGCCACCCGGCCGGTTGCCGCCACCACCGGGGCGACCGCCCCGGGCACCGGTCGGCCGCTTGCCCGCCGGGCGAGCGCCCACCTTGGGCGCGGCGCCGGCCAGCGCGGCAGCGTCCGGGTCGAGCGACTCCTCGGTCACCTGACCCTGGGTCGGGCTCACCGCACCCTTGCCGGTGACCTCGCCCCGGGCGAGCCCGCTGCGCCGGGCCAGGACGCGCTTGTTGTGCGCCTGGATCCGCGGGTCGTAGTTCTTCAGCAGGGCCAGCAGCGGCGTGGCCACCAGGATGGAGGTCAGGAACGCCACCGCCATACCGACGAACAGCACCAGGCCGAGGTCCTTCAACGTGCCGGCGCCGAGCAGACCGGCACCGATGAAGAGCAGACCGCCGACCGGCAGCAGGGCGACCACCGAGGTGTTCAGCGACCGCATCAGGCTCTGGTTGACGGCCAGGTTGGCCGCCTCGGCGTACGTCTGGTTGTTGTTGGCGGTGATGCCGCGGGTGTTCTCCTGGACCTTGTCGAAGACCACCACCACGTCGTAGAGCGCGAAGCCCAGGATCGTGAGGAACCCGATGATCGTCGACGGGGTGACCTCGAAGCCGACGAGCGAGTAGATGCCGGCGGTGAGGATCAGGTTGGTGAACAGCGACGCGACCGCCGCGACGGCCATCCGCCACTCGAAGCGCAGGATCAGGTAGACCATCACCAGCGCGATGAAGATGACCAGACCGAGTACGGCCCGCTGGGTCACCTGACTGCCCCACGCCTCGCTGACCTGGTTACCGCTGATCTGGTCCGCGTTGATCCCCAGATCCTCGGCGATCTGACCCTTGACCGCGTTCGTCTGCTCGGCGCTGAGCTGCGGCGTACGCAGCTCGTAGGTGTCACCACCGGTGCCGCCGACCTTCTGTGCGGTGGCCACCTTGATGCCGGTGTTCTCCGCGGCAAGGGCCGAGTTGACCTCCCGCTCGGCGTCTTCCAGGGTGCCGACACTGGCCGGCACCTGGAACGAGTTGCCGCCGGCGAACTCGATGCCGAGGCTGAACCCACGCAGCCCGAAGCTGAGCAGCGCGATCAGGATCAGGACACCGGCGACGCCGAACCAGAGCTTGCGGCGGCCGACGACGTTGAGACCGGCCTCGCCGTTGTAGAGGCGGCTCGCCAGACCGTTTTCAGCCATCTCAGGCCTCCTTGGCGCGCGGGTTGCGGGGCTGAGTCTGCTGGCTGCGGGCCGGCAGTGCCCGGCCCAGGCCGCTGACCCGCGGGGACAGGAACGCCCGGGTCCGGGCGAACATCGTCATGATCGGGTGCCGGAAGAGGAAGACCACGACCAGGTCCAGCACGGTGGCCAGACCGAGGGCGAACGCGAAGCCCTTGACCGTGCCGACCGAGACCACGTAGAGCACCACGGCGGAGAGCAGGGTGATCGCGTTGGCCGAGATGATCGTGCGACGAGCCCGCATCCAGGCGCGCGGCACCGCGCTACGCGGGCTGCGCCCCTCCCGGATCTCGTCCTTCAACCGTTCGAAGTAGATGACGAACGAGTCCGCCGCCACACCGAGCGAGACGATCATGCCGGCGATGCCGGCGAGGGTGAGCGTGAAGCCGATCTGCCGGCCGAGCACCACGAGCGCGCCGAAGACCAGCAGCGCGGAGAGGATCAGGCTCAGGAAGATCACCGAGCCGAGCAGCCGGTAGTAGAAGAACGCGTAGATGATGACCAGCAGCATGCCGATGCCGGCCGCGAGCAGACCGGCACGCAGGTGGCTGGCACCCAGCGTCGCGGTGACGTTCTGCGCCTCCTGCTGCTTGAACGTCACCGGAAGCGCGCCGAAGCGCAGCTGGCCGGCGAGCGCGCTCGCGTCCTTCTGGTTGAAGTTGCCGGTGATCTGGGAGTTGCCGGTCAGCACGCCCTGGATCTCCGGCGAGGAGACGATCTCGTTGTCCAGGACCACGGCGACCCGGCACTTGCCGTCCTGGCCGAGTGCGGTCGCGTCGCAGGCCTGGCCCTCGTTGTTGAACGACTCACGGGTGAGGTCGGTCCACTTGCCCTGACCGTCGCTCTTGAAGTCGAGGCTGACCACCCAGGCGTTGGTCTGGTCGAGCACCGCGTCGGCGTCGGACACGTCGGTGCCCAGCACCTTGGCCTGGTCGAGCAGGTACTTCGAGGCGCCGTCCTCGCAGGAGACGACCTGCTGCTTCGGCTCGGAGATCGACGCCGGGGGGCGCTCGTCGAGCTGCTTGCAGCCGATGGTCGGCACGTTGAACTGCATCTGCGCCGACAGCACGGCGACCTCTTGCGGCGACAGCTCGCCGAACGGCTTGAGCTTGTCGGCGAGCGACGGGTCGGCGGTCAGGTCGGCCGGGGCCTGCAGACCGTTGGCGGCCTGCCAGGCGGCGGCGCCGACCTTCTGCTCGACGGCCTTGCGCTGCTCCTCGATGCTGGCCGGCACCGGCTCCGCGCTGGCACTGGCACTGGGCGCCGCGGCACTCGCCGAGGCGGACGCGGACGGAGTCGGCGTGGCGCTGGGCGCCGGGGCCATCCCACCCTGACCGCCGCTGGGCGACGGGCTTATCTTCGGCGCGCCGCTGCCCGACGGGGTCGGGGTGGCGCCGCCGGACGGCGTCGCGCTGCCGGACGGGTTGGGAACGGCGCTGCCGGACGGGGTGGGCGCGGCCGGCGGCGGCACGGCGGCCGTCCCGCTGCCGTCGGCACCCTTGAGCACCTTGCGGAAGCGCAGCTCGGCGGCGTTGCCCACGTCTCTGAGGTCCCGGTTCTCACCGGGCAGGGAGATGACGATGTTCCGGTTGCCCTCGGTGACCACCTCGGCCTCGGCCACGCCGAACGCGTTGACCCGGCTCTCGATGATCTGCCGAGCCTCCTCGAGATTCTCCGCCGTCGGCGCCTTGCCGCCGATGCTGTTTCTCGCCTCCAACGTCACCCGGGTGCCGCCGATGAGGTCCAGACCGAGCCGAGGCTCGAGCCGATCCTTCAGGCTGCCGCTGGCACCCGAGAAGAACACCAGAAGATAGAGGACGACGAAGATGAACCCGAGCACGGCGAGCTGCCGCCCGGGGCGCATCTGTCCCTGAGGTGGTGCCACGGCTGTCCTGTCTCCCTGTGCGGTGGCGCCGCTGTGCGCAGCGGCGGCGGTGTCGGGCCGGGGGTCCCGGCTGACGGGCTGACCTGAGCCGACGAGATGCCGACACGTGGTCCGGACACCCAGCGCGGAACGCCGATGGTCACGGGTACGTGCCGACGCCCGACGTCGACCCAACTATCCAGTTTTCACGTCTGGTCCGCTGCCCCGTCGGGCGCGGTGGCCCGGAAGCCGGTCGACCGGCCGTACGCCGGACTCGCCACCCCCGGAGAAGACGTCATTCCTTGATGACGTCGGCGTCCCCGCTGACCGGCTCGCTCGGCAGCTCCGCGCGGGTGACCACCCGGGCGATGGCGGCCCGCGCGTAGCGGGTCTGCACACCAGGGGCCACCTCGATCAGGACGGTGTCGTCCTCGATGCCGGTGACCGTGCCGTAGAGCCCGCCGATGGTGACGACCTCGTCGCCCGGGCCGAGCCCGGACTGCATCGACTCAGCCTCGCGGCGGCGCTTCTGCTGGGGTCGGATCATCATGAAGTACATGACACCGAAGAGCAGGACGATCATCAGGATCGGCGTGATACCGCCACCTGAGGGGCCCGCTGCTATGTAATTCACGGTTACTGACCTTCCCACTGGCCACCGGCCCGGCACCTGGGTGCCGGAGCGGAGGCGGAATCTCACGTCCTGTACAGACCGCGGCGAAGTCTAAACCCTGCACCTGAGAACACCGAATGCGGCACAGATCACGTTCACATCACGGCTGATCGGTATCCATCGAGAACAGATCGGGCACAGGCGGACTATCCATACCAAAGGTACCATTCGGCGGAGTGCGCCCCAGATGCCGCCAGGCGGCCTCCGTGGCCACCCGCCCCCGCGGCGTACGCGCCAACAGACCAGCACGGACCAGAAACGGCTCGCAGACCTCCTCGACCGTGTCCGGCTGCTCCCCCACCGCCACGGCAAGGGTGGACAGACCCACCGGCCCACCCCGGAACGAGTCGACCAACGCGGTCAGCACCGCACGGTCCAACCGGTCCAACCCGAGCGCGTCCACGTCGTACACGATCAGCGCCGCACGGGCGGTGTCGACATCGACCACGCCGTCGGCCCGCACCTCGGCGTAGTCGCGGACCCGGCGCAGCAGCCGGTTGGCGATCCGCGGCGTGCCCCGGGACCGACCGGCGATCTCGGTCGCACCCTCCGGGGTGATCGGCACACCCAGGATCCGCGCCGAACGGTGCAGCAGCGTCTCCAGATCCGCCGGAGCGTAGAAGTCGAGGTGGGCGACGAACCCGAACCGGTCCCGCATCGGACCGGTCAACAGACCCGAGCGGGTCGTCGCGCCCACCAGGGTGAACGGCTCGACATCCAGCGGGATCGCCGTCGCCCCCGGCCCCTTGCCGACCACCACGTCGACCCGGAAGTCCTCCATCGCGCTGTACAGCAACTCCTCGGCCGGACGCGCGATACGGTGAATCTCGTCGATGAAGAGCACATCGCCCTCGGTGAGACTGGTCAGGATCGCCGCCAGGTCCCCGGAACGCTCGATGGCCGGGCCACTCGTCACCCGGATACCCGCGCCCAACTCGGCGGCGACGATGTTGGCCAGACTCGTCTTGCCCAGACCGGGCGGGCCGGAGAGCAGGATGTGGTCCGGTGGCGACCCCCGCCGCATCGCGCCCTGCAACAACAGGTCGAGCTGATCACGCACCCGGTCCTGGGCGATGAACTCGGCCAACCGCCTCGGCCGGACCGTGGCCTCCGCGTCCCGGTCGGCGTCACTGACGTACGCCGAGACAAGCCCGTCGGTCTCGCTCACCGTGCCCTCTTCACTCGCGACTGCGGGGCTCGCAACCCCGGCTGACTCCTCGCGCACACCGCGCGGGCGCTCACCGGGTCCGACCCAGCAGGCGGATGGCCTGCTTGAGCAGGACCGGCACCGGCGGCGTCTCACCCTCGATCGACTCGGCCACCGCGGCCACCGCCTGATCGGCCTGGCCAGCCGTCCAACCCAGTCCGACCAGCGCCTGCCGGACCTGGTCCGACCAGCTACCGCGGGTCACCCCGGTCACCCCGTCGACGCCGATCGGCACCGGGCCGATCCGGTCGCGCAGTTCCAGCACCAGGCGCTCGGCGCCCTTCTTGCCGATCCCGGGCACCCGGGTCAGGGCGGCCGTGTCGGCGTTGGCGATGGCCTTGCGCACCGCGTCCGGGCTGTGCACGGCAAGTACCGCCTGGGCCAGTCGCGGACCCACCCCGCTGGCGGTCTGGAGCAACTCGAACAGCGACTTGGCGTCGTCGTCGGCGAAGCCGTAGAGGGTCAGCGAATCCTCCCGCACGATCAGGCTGGTGGCGAGCCGGGCGACCTGGCCGACCCGCAGCTCCGCGAGGGTGCCGGGGGCGCAGTGCACGGCGAGACCGACACCGCCAACCTCGATCACGGCCTGGTCCGGACCCGTCGCGGTCACCGTGCCGCGCACGCTGGCGATCATCGTGCTCCTCCTCGTCGTGCCCGGTCGGCTGCCGCGGCCAGCTTCGAGCGGGTCCCGCCGCGCCACACGTGGCAGATGGCCAGGGCGAGCGCGTCGGCGGCGTCGGCCGGCTTCGGCGGCTCGGCCAGCCGCAACAGCCGGGTGACCATCGCGGTCATCTGCGCCTTGTCCGCCTGACCGGACCCGGTCACGGCCGCCTTCACCTCGCTCGGCGTGTACGTCTGCACCGGCAGTCCGGCGCGCGCCCCGGCCAGCACGGCGATGCCGCTGGCCTGCGCGGTGCCCATCACCGTACGCACGTTGTGCTGACTGAACACCCGCTCGACGGCGACGCTCTCCGGCTGGTGCTCGGCGACCAACTTGTTGAGCGACCGGTCCAGGTGCAACAGGCGCAGCGCCAGGTCGTCGGCCGGGTCGGTGTAGACCACGTAGTAGGCGATCAGAGTGCAGGGACGTCCGGGCACACCCTCGACCACACCCACCCCGCACCGGGTCAGCCCCGGGTCGACCCCCAGCACCCGCACACCGCCCCCTCCCCAGCCGTCAGCAGTACGTGTGTTCGACACCCTAACCGGCGCCCTTCCCACCAGCCCCACGGGACACGCCCCGCGCCCCGCGCGCCCCACGCTCGACCGGCCGGGAGCGGAGGTCCGGGGCGCCAGCCGCAAGGTCACGCTCGATCCGGGATGTAGTGGCAACGAAGCACCCGGACACCACTACATCCCAGATGCTGCGCGATCTGCGGCGGCGAGGGCGGGTGGGCCACACAGCTTTGGTACGGAGTATGTGTCGCTGGCCCATGTGCCGGGGAGCACACAGCTCGTAACTTCTTGCGCCATGACGGCAGAACCCGTGGCGGTCCCCCACGTCGTACAGCTCGACCTCGCCGGTCGGACCGCCCTGGTCACCGGGGGCGGTGGCGGCATCGGGCGGGCGTGTGCCCTGCGGCTGGGCGCGGCCGGCGCCACGGTGCTCGTGGTGGATCGCGACCTGGAGGCGGCCAAGGCGGTGGCCGCGGAGGTCGGCGGCCGGGCAGAGGGTGTGGACCTGTCCGACGCCGCGGCGGTGGACCGCCTCGACGTGGACGTGGACATCGTGGTGAACAACGCCGGCCTTCAGCACGTCGCGCCGCTGCAGGACTTTCCCGTCGAGCGCTTCGAGTACATCCAGCGGGTGATGGTGGAGGCGCCGTTCCTGCTGATCCGTCGCGCGCTGCCGCACATGTACGCCCGGGGCTGGGGTCGGATCGTCAACATCTCCTCGGTGCACGGGTTGCGCGCGTCGCCGTACAAGGCGGCCTACGTCTCGGCGAAGCACGCGCTGGAGGGGCTGTCGAAGGTGGTGGCGTTGGAGGGCGCCGCGCACGGGGTGACCGCCAACTGCATCAACCCGGCGTACGTGCGCACCGCGCTGGTGGAGAGCCAGATCGCCGACCAGGCGGCCAGCCACGGCATCGACGAGGCCGAGGTGATCGAGAAGATCATGCTGGCCCGGGCCGCGATCAAGCGCCTGATCGAACCGGAGGAGGTCGCCGAGCTGTTGGCGTACCTCTGCTCGCCGCCGGCGGCGTTCATCACCGGCGCGTCGATCGCCCTCGACGGGGGCTGGACGGCCAACTAGTGGGGCTGAGCACAATGTCGACCATGTCATCGCCGGTGGAGTTCCTGGAGCTGCTCGCCCGTGAGGCCGCGGCGGTCGAGTTCGAGGGACCGTTGGTGGCCGCGCGGGCCGCGGGGCTGCCGCCGGAGCGGCTGGCCGAGCTGGAGCAGGCCAGGTCGGTGGCGTTGCGGGTCCGCGCGCTGCTGGAGCGTCGCCGTCGCCGGGAGTCCGAGCTGTCCGGCCTGTACGACACGGTCAGCGACCTGGCCGGGCTGCGCGACCTGGACGACGTGCTGCGGGCGATCGTGCACCGGGCTCGTAACCTGCTCGGCGCGGACGTGGCCTACATGACGCTCAACGACGACGAGCGTGGCGACACGTACATGCGGGTGACCGACGGGTCGGTGTCGGCCCGTTTCCAGCGGTTGCGGTTGCCGATGGGCGCCGGTCTCGGTGGCCTGGTGGCCCAGTCCGGCGCGCCGTACGTCACCGGCAACTACGGCGAGGACGCGCGCTTCCACCACACCGGTGAGATCGACGCCGGGGTGGGCGAGGAGGGTCTGGTGGCGATCCTCGGGGTGCCGCTGCGGCTCGGTTCCACCTCGATCGGTGTGCTCTACGCGGCCAACCGTTCGGCTCGGCCGTTCGTCCGGGAGGAGGTGGCGCTGCTGGTCTCGTTGGCCGCGCACGCCGCGGTGGCGATCGACACCGCCCGGCTGCTGACCGAGACCCGCTCGGCGTTGGCCGAGTTGTCGGCCGCGAACACCACCATCCGGGCGCACAGCAGCTCGGTGGAGCGGGCCGCGGCGGCGCACGATCGGATGACGGCGCTGGTGCTGCGCGGCGGCGGGGTGGAGGACGTGGCGGCGGCGGTGACCGAGGTGCTGGGTGGTGCGCTGCTGGCGTTGGACGCCGAGGGCCGCCTGCTGGCCCGGGTGGGTGAGATCGACGAGCCGGACCGGGCGGACATCGTGGAGGCGGTGGCGGCGTCGCGGACCGAGGGGCGAAGTGTGCGCCGGGGTCCCCTCTGGTACGCGGCGGTGGTGGCGGGCGCGGAGAACCTGGGCGCCCTGGTGCTGCGTCCGGACGACGAGTTGGTCGACGCCGACCAGCGGATTCTGGAGCGGGCCGCCCTGGTGACCGCGCTGCTGCTGCTGTTCCGCCGGACGGTCGCGGAGGCGGAGGGGCGGGTGCGTGGCGAGTTGCTGGACGACCTGATCGCCCGTCCGCTGCGCGACACCGACGCGTTGCGCAGTCGTGCTCGCCGGCTCGGGGTGGACCTGGACGCACCGCACGTGCTGGTGGCGGTGGGCGACGACGCGATCGCGGCGACCGGCTCGGCCCGGCAGCGGGTGCTCTCCTGGGCCACCACGTACGCCTCGGCGCGCGGTGGGCTGGCCGCGGCTCGCGACGGTCGGGTGGTGCTGATGCTGCCGGGGTTGGACGCGGGCGGCAGCGCCCGCGCGGTGGCAAGGGACCTGTCCCGGGTGACCGGCCGACCGGTGACCGCCGGGGCGAGCGGCCCGTCGAACGGGCCGGCGGCGCTGGCCGGGACCTTCCACGAGGCCGACCGGTGCCTGACGGCGCTTGGCGCGTTGGGCCGGACCGGCCAGGGGGCGAGCACCGCCGAGCTGGGCTTCGTCGGGTTACTGCTGGGCACGGTCGGTGACCGGGGCGAGACGGACGTGGCCCAGTTCCTCCGCACCACGGTCGGGCCGGTGGTCGACTACGACGCCCGGCGGGGCACGGCTCTGGTGCGGACGTTGGAGGCGTACTTCGGGGTGGGTGGCAGTCTGGCCCGCGCCGCCGAGCAGCTGCACGTGCACGTGAACACGGTGACCCAGCGGTTGGAGCGGGTCGGGCAGCTGCTCGGCGCGGACTGGCAGCGGCCCGAGCGGGCGTTGGAGGTGCAGCTCGCGCTGCGCCTGCACCGGCTGCGCGCATCGGCCGACTGATCGACCGAGGTCAGCCGGCGACCGCCCTGAGCAGCCGCCGGCTCGCGGACCAGCGGCCTGCTCAGCGGACCTGGATGCCCCGCAGCACGGCGTCGACGACCCGCTCGGGCAGTGTCTGCTCGTCCAGGTCCGGGTTCCACTGGAGCACCCGCTGGATCAGCATCGGCCCGGTGAGCAGCGCCATCGTCACCTCGATGTCGATGTCGCCCCGGAGCACTCCCTCGTCGATGCCGCGCCGCAGCACCTCGCGCATCAGCTGCCGGCGGGGCGCGATGATGTTCTGGTAGAGCTGGAACTGATCCGAGTCGCGGTTCACGGCGGACGCGAGACAGGGCATGATCTTCGGCGCACGCGGGTCGACGTTCTTGCCGATCGCGCCGACCAGCAGCACCAGGTCGTCGCGGACCGAGTGCCCGGCGGGCTGCGCCAGGACGCCCTTGAGGCGACGTAGCGCGTCCAGCAGCAGGGCGTCCTTGCCCGCCCAGCGGCGGTAGATGGTGGCCTTGCCGACCCCGGCGCGAGCGGCGATCGCCTCGATCGAGAGCGCCTCGATGGTGCTGCCCTCGGCAAGCAGGTCGAGGGTGGCCTCGATGATCGCCTCGTCGGCACGGATGCTCCGCGGTCGCCCGGGCGACCGCGGAGCATCAGCGGTGGACGTCATGGCAGACATCTTCCCGCACCTATGCCGTACCGGCCAACTCGGGCTCGGCAACCGGGGCCGCCGGAGCGACGCTGGTCTCCTCCCGACCCGGCATCCAGCGCAGCACCACGATGATCCCGAGCGCGGCGATCACCGCGGAGAGCCCGGCCGCCCAGTGCATGGCGGTGACGAAGGCGTCGTTGGCCGCCGAGATCAGCGACGGGCCCGCCGGGCCGAGCTGGCCCGCCGCCGCGTACGCGCCGGAGATCGACTCGTTGGCCGCGTCGCGGGCCTGCGTGGGCAGGCCGGTCAGCGCGTCACCGATGTCGCTGCGGTAGACCGCGGAGAGCACCGAGCCGAGGACGGCCACGCCGAGCGCGCCGGCCACCTGGCGGATGGTGTTGCTGACCGCGGAGCCCACGCCGGCCTTCTCCCGGGGCAGCGCCGACATGATCGACTCCGTGGCGGGCGGCATGATGTTGGCCATTCCCGCGCCCTGGATGAGGAAGACGAGCAGCACGATCCAGATCGGGGTGGAGGCGCCGATGAAGAGGAAGGCGCCGAGGGACACCACGGTCAGCGCCAGGCCGACGGTGGCGACGGCCTTACCGCCGTAGCGGCGGACCATCGCGGCGCTGCGCGGCGCGAAGATCAGCTGGGCACCGGCGAAGGGCAGGAAGAGCAGACCGGTCTGCAACGGGCTGTAGTCGCGTACGAGTTGCAGGTAGAACGAGCCGAAGAACATCGAGCCCATCGCGGCGAAGAACACCAGGCCGACGATGGCGACCGGCGCGGCGAAGCGGGGCACCTTGAACAGCCGGACGTCCAGCGACGGGTGGTCGCTGCGCCGCTCGTGCCGGACGAACCAGGCGAGCACCGCGACGCCGATCAGGATCGAACCCCAGGCGATCGGGCGGTCGAAGCCGTGCTCGCCGCCGTCGATGATGCCGTAGGAGAGGGCGACCAGGCCGACCACGGAGAGCAGCACGCCGAATACGTCGATCCGGCCCGGTCGCGGGTCACGCGACTCCGGGACCAGCAGCCCCACCAGCACCACGCCGGCGATGACCACCGGCACGTTGATCAGGAAGACCGAACCCCACCAGAAGTGCTCCAGCAGCGCGCCGCCGAGGATCGGGCCGATGGCCACGGCGAGGCCGACGGCGCCGGCCCAGACACCGATGGCCCGGCCACGCTCGCGCGGGTCGAAGACGTTGGAGATGATCGAGAGCGTCACCGGCATGATGGCCGCGCCGCCGACCCCCATCAGTGCGCGGGCCGCGACGAGCTGGCCGGGGCTCTGGGCGTACGCGGAGAGCAGCGACGCCAGGCCGAACAGCACCAGACCGATCATCAGGAAGCGCTTGCGGCCGGCGCGGTCGCCGAGCACCCCGAAGGTGAACAGCAGTCCGGCGAAGACGAGCGTGTAGGAGTTGATGGACCACTCCAGCTCGCCCTGGCTGGCGCCGAGGCCGTGCACCGGGTCGGCCAGGGTGCGCAGGGCGACGTTCAGGATCGTGTTGTCGAGGACGACCACGAGGAGGCTGATCACCAGCACCCCCAGGATCGCCCACCTCCTCGGGTGGCCGGTGTTGTTGTGCAGCTCCATGCCTGGTTTCCCCCCACGCTTTCCCCGCGCCGCAATACGATACGGGTCAGACTCGTAACGCGGGTCAGCCTACGGCGTGCATTAACGATACGGCACCGATCCGTATCGTATGTGGTGGGCATCACGCCGAGTAGCAACGGCCAGGCAGGCGGCGACGGCGGTCGGCAGCGAGTCGAGGCGGTCCGCCGGCGCGGTGAGTGGCTCGATCCAGCCCGGTCCCGCGCCGTACACCCGCAGGCGTGGGAAGTCCCGGGCAAAGCGCACCAGACGGTACGCGCGGCCGGTGACCGGCGTCTGCGACCAGAGCACGACGGTGTGCGGGCGGGCCCGGTACACCGCGCTGGCCAGCGCCGACCAGGGCAGCGCGGGCCCCAGGTGCAGACACCCGCGCCCCTGCTCGCGCAGCGCGGCGGCGAGCGCGTGCAGACCAAGGCAGTGCGCCTCCTTCTCGGCGCCGGCCAGCAGCAACCCGCCGGCGGGCAGTGACCGGCCCGGCTCCCGGCGGTACACGTCCAACCCGACCCGGACGCCCTCGGAGAGGGCGTGTTCGACGGCGACCTCGGCGGCGGAACGTCCCCGCAGCCGGGCCAACAACGGACGACAGACCTGCTCCCAGAGCGCCGGCACGCCCCAGGCCTCGGCCACCTCCAGCACCAGCGTGGCGACGGCATTGCCGTCCAGGTCCTCGGCAGCCAGCGAGACCTGCTTGTACGCGATCTCCACGGTCCGCGCCGGCATCGGCTCGGTCAGCACCAGACGTACCCCCGGATAGACGTTCCCTACCCGGGGGTTCGCTGGAACGGCGGGCGGTGGATGCGCCGGCGCGGGATTTGCCGGCGGCGACCTTGACCGGACCTCCTAGGTTGATGATCTACCCAGCCCCGCGGAAGGTCCCCACCCATGCCTGTCGGCTTCACCACGGCGATCGTCTTCACCGCCGCCCTGGCGGTCAGCGCCGTCCTGGCCCTCGTCACCCGCGCGCGGCCACTGAAGCGGGTGGCCGCTCTCGCGGCCCTCGGCTTCCTGGCCCTCACCCTGCTGGTCGGGATCACCTCCAGCGCCCACTCGGTGCCCATCCGCTCGGTCGGCATCGTCACCAGCTTCGGCAAGCCCACCGGCGAGGTGACCGGTTCCGGCCTGAAGTGGGTGGCGCCCTGGCAGAAGGTCGGCGAGTGGGACGCCGGCCGGCAGAAGTACGACCACATCGGCGGCAACAACTGCGTACGGGTCCGCACCGGCACGCTCGCCGACGCCTGCGTCGAGGTCCTCATCGAGTGGCAGGTCAAGCCGGAGAACGCGCCGAAGCAGTTCATGGACTACAAGGGCGACTTCAACAGCTTCCGGGGTCAGCGGGTGGGAGTGCAGTTGGACAGCGCGGTCAACGACGCCTTCGCCGCGTACAACCCCCTTGAGAAGATCGACGCCCAGACCGGTGACCTTAACGTCGACCTGAAGCCGTTCGCGGCGAACATCAAGACCAGCGCGGAAGCCCGGCTCACCACCGACGTGGACATCCTCTCGGTGACGATCACCCGGGTGAACCACGACGACAAGACCGAGGGCAACATCAAGGCGTTCCAGGACAAGCTGGCCCAGACCCGCAACCTGGAGCAGGACCGCAAGAACGCCGAGATCTCCAAGCAGATCACCGAGACCAACGCGAAGGTCGACAAGGTGACCCGTTGTCTGGAGATCGCCGAGAAGAACGGCGCCAACCCGGGTCTGTGCATCAACCCGGGCATCGTCACCGGCAAGTGACCGACGCCGAGCGGGTCGGCGCTCGTCAGCGCGCGGCGGCCCGCTCCCAGGCACGGGGAGCGCTGACCTTGGCCCAGCTCGCGCCGAAGGTCATCCGGCGCAGCGGTGGCACGATGTCGCAGAGGCTGAACCAGCGACGGGTCAGGCCCACGTTCAGCGGGTTGCTCATCATGCCCTGGTGGAGGGTCCGCAGGGCCAGGTCGACGGCTTGGAATCCGTACTCGCGCATCTCGGTCTCGTACTCGCCGATCGCGTCCAGCAGCGGCAGGTGGCCGGTGCCGGCCAGGGACAACTGGCGGGTGAGCAGGGCGGAGTCGCGCAGTGCGGTGTTGGCGCCGTTACCGCCGGCCGGCGGCATGCCGTGCACGGCGTCGCCGAGGACGGTGACGCGCGACGGCGCCCAGGGCGCCGGGCGATCGGACGCCTGGAACGGAAACGCGCTCACGTCCCCCGGTGGACACTCGTCGATCAGCCGGCGGAGCGCCGGGTGCCAGCCCGTGATCAGCCCGGCGACGTAGGCCTTCAACTGTGCGCCGTCGAGGCGCTCCGGACGCGAGGGAAACAGTTCGTTGCGGCCGACGAACGCGCAGAGCAGATAGTCGTCCCCGACCGGCTGCTGGCGTTCGAACACGGAGGTGAACAGGAAGTACGGCGCACCGGTCAGGACGAGGTTCATGCCGTCCGCCAGCCGGGCGGGTAACCAGGCTCGGGTGTCGTCGTTCAGCGGCAACTTGAGCCCGACGCCCACCGCGCCGGTGTCGCGCTGGGTTGCGGTCGGCAGGTACTGCGCGCGTACCCGGGAGTTGATCCCGTCGGCGCCGACCAGGACGTCGCAGCTGACGGACGTGCCGTCGGCGAAGTGCGCGGTGGGCCGACCGTCGGCGGCGAGCTCGTAGCGTTCGAACGTCCTGTCGTAGTGGACGGCGTCGTCGAGTCCGTCGAGGAGGACGCCGCGCAGTGTCTGACGGTCGACCGGGTAGGCCCGTTCCGCGGGGTCGGGATCGTCGGGATGCATGAGCGCGTCCTCGACGAGGACGAGCGTGCGCAGGTCCGTGCCCAGGAAGCCGAAACCGCCGCCGGGGCGGCCCGCGGTGTCCGTGAACGCCTGCCACTGCCGGTCGGGCAGGCAGGCACGCAGCGACCGGCTGCCCGCCGGGTTGATGGCGAGCCGGTAGCGGTCCACCCGGTCGTCGCGGCACCGGTCACGCTCGTACACGGCGGCGTCGAGGCCGTGTTTACGCAGACCCTGGGCGAGCGCGAGACCGCCGATGCCACCGCCGACGATGAGGACGTCAATCATGGGTGAGTCCTTCCGGTGCGAAGAGGTCGCACAGTTGGTTGACAACCGACTCGGCCTTGTCGGGACGCAGACGGATGCCCTTGACGGTGGCGATCACCAGCTCGACGCTGGCGGCGACGTTGAGGTTCACCGACCAGACGTGGTGCGCGACGCCCTCGCTGAAGATCGCCGCGAGGGCGTCGCGCCACCCCTGTTCGTCGCGCTCGATATCGGCCTCGGTGGACGCGTCACGTCGAGCGCGAAGATCAAGCTCATCGAGTACGACGAACAACTCGGGCCGTTCCGCGACGGCGGTGGCGATCTCGCTGAGGTGTTGCCGCAACCGGGCGGCGGGTTCCAGGTCGGTGTGCATCGTCGCCTCGAATTGGCTGGTCACGTGCTCGAGCACCGCGGCGATCAGATCGGCCTTGGTCCGGAAGTAGTGGTGCAGGGTGGAGTGGTCGATGCCTGCCGCGGCAGCGATCGGTCGCAGCCGGAACCCCTCGAAGCCGTTCTCGGCGATCGCCGAGAACGCCGCGTGCACCAGGGCCTGCCGGCGGTCGAGCTGTTCAGTCATTCCCACCCATCCTCAACCAAGCGGTTGGTTGATAGTTCAGCATCTGTGTGACCAGGTGTCAACCACCTGGTTGGTGGGCACCTCCCGATCCCGGCCGGGAGGTGCCCACACCGCCGAGCGCGCCCTAGGCGTAGCTGAACAACGGGGGAAAGACGAGGACCACGATCCAGGCCCACGCCGCGTACACCGGCAGGTAGCCGGTCTGCCACCGTTCCAGCGTGGCGAACGGCGTGCGCCGGCGGATGAAGGTCAGCAGGAGCCACGCCGACCACGCGAGATTGACCAGCAGGATCACGTTCTCGCCGAGCGCGGCCGCCCGGTTGGGCGTGCTGCCGTACTCGTCGGTGATGCGCCCGGTGATCTCCAACAGCACCAGCACGTCGATGGCCAACGCACTGACCACGAGCGCGAGTTGAAGTTTGTCGAACGCTCCGGCCGGGGCCAGCGGATCACGGGCCGAGAGTGAGTAGAGCAGCAGCCCCAGCACCACGACCAGCAGGAGGTCGAACAGGATCAGCGCCTCGCGCTCGACGTCGATGCCGTGGCTGGTCCAGACCACCGCGACGAGGAAGGCGAGCAGGGCGGCCGTGAAGAGCGGCGTGAACAGTCGGGTGAGGACCGGCGCGATGTTCTCCACGACACTCTGCTTGGCCTCGACCAGCCAGCCGGCCACCACGACCGCGGCCGCGGCGCCGCAGGGCAGGAGCCACTGCGAGACGAACGCCTCCGGGACGATGCCGATGGCCGCGAAGGTGTTGAACAGGAACGCGGCGAGCACGCCGCCGCCGAGGGCCATCAGCACGAAGTAGATGAACCACTCGCCGGTGAAGCGGATGAAGTCCATGCGTCGACGAGACGAGCGCCAGTCGTCGGCGACGTAGGCCAGACCGACCACGAGCCAGAGAGCGATGGGCAGGTGGACGCCGGTGACGACCACGGACTGCGAGTCGTCCGCCAGTGGGTAGGCGTTGGCCGCCGCGACGCCGAGCGCGAACAGCGCCACCAGCACCGCGAGCACCGCCGGCCGGGCCTGCCGCCGCCAGGCCAGGAACCCCGCCAGCCAGGGCAGCGCGAACAGGGTGGCGTTGCGCGCGTAGAACGAGCCGTCGTCGTCGAGGCTCAGCCCGAACAGCGCGGGCGCCTTGACGGACACCACCGCACCCGCCGCGCAGCCGAGCAGGACCCACAGGTCCCGGCGGGAGCGTGTGCCGGCGACCGGACCACCGGAGTCGCCGGTCAGCACCAACTGCTTCCACAGACGTTCCGAATGTTCCCGGGCGAACTCGCGGGAGAGATCGTCGAGGCTGCCCATCCGTTTCACCGCGACCAGGAACGCCTCGTCCGGGCTCAGGCCGGCGGCGACGAGCTCGTCGACGGAGCCGCGAAGGTGGTCTTCCAGCTCGTCCGCGTCCACCGCCTGCAGCTCCCTGCGGCGCAGCACGTACCGACGCCACTGCGCGAACTGCTCTTCCAGCTCCTCGGGCCCACCGTGCCTTGTCATGCGAGGCCCTCCAGCGGGTACGCCGTCAGTGGCGCGCGGTCGTGCCAGATCTCCTTGAGCGCACCGACGACGGTGTCCCACTGCCGGCGCTGCTCGGCCAGCTCGGCCAGGCCCCGGTCGGTGATGCGGTAGTACTTGCGCTTGCGCTCACCGGCGACCGCCTGCCAGCTCGACTCCAGATAGGCGAGCCGTTCGAGCCGGTGCAGCAGCGGGTAGAGCAGCCCCTCGGTCCAGTCCAGCTCTCCCCCGGACAGCTCGTTGATCCGCCGGAGGATGGCGTATCCGTAGCTCTCGCCCTCGGCCAGGATGCCGAGCACCATCGGTGTCGCCGAGGCGGCGACCAGATCCTTGGCGACTTTCATGAAGCCTCTCACCCCTAACCCTAGAAGTACGATGCATCGTACTGCTAGGTATTGCTCCACCCGCAAGGGGCGACGACCAAATCGCCGTTACGGGCAGCTGTGGTGCCCCGAACCGGCACGGCCGGGTTAGCCTTGGCGCATATGGCTACCTTTCGCAGCGCCTCAGTGCTCCTTTCCTCCGACGGCACCCGCACCCCCGGCACCGCCGCGCTCTTCGCCGAGCCGGCCCGTAGGGGCGGTATCGCACCCTGGGCGGGCGACTTCCGCCCCGCCAACAGCGCCGGCAACGGCCCCAAGAACGCGATCGGAAAGACCTTCACCCTGGAGCTGCCCGACGGCAGCACCGGCAAAGTCGTGGTCCAGGGCCTCAAGAGCGGCAAGGGTGGCGTCGTGCTGGCGCTGATGGGCGAGGACGCCCCACCCTTCTGATCTGTCGCCCGGCTTTGTCGCCCGGGCGCCCAGGGTTGGCCCGTCCGGAGCCAGCCCAGGGCACCGGGCCAGGCACGCCCCTCGTCGCCGACAATCCCTGGGAAACCGGTGGTCGGGTCGCGATAATGCCTGCCGTGCAGGAAGTCGAAGTCGTCGTCGCCCATCGCGAACGCGCGACCCTGCGCGTCGGCGACACGTTCCTGAAGATCGACGCCGATCCGGTACGCGCCGACGTCGAGGTCGAGGCGATGGCGATCGCACCGATCCCGACTCCCGAGGTCCTCTGGCACCGGCCGCCGGTACTCGCGCTCGCCGCCCTGCCCGGAACCGCGCTCGGTCGCCTCGGCGAGCCGTCGACCGCGTCGCCGGCGGCGTGGGCCGCGGCGGGCGCCGCCGCTCGTACGCTGCACGACGCGCCGCTGCCGCCCTGGCCCGGCCGCAGCCGCGACGAGTTGGCCGCACGGCTCGACGTCGAATGCGAGTGGCTCGTCAGCAACGACGTTCTCCCCACCGACCTGGTCATCCGCAACCGCCACGTCGCCGAGGCCGCGCTCCGGCCGTGGACACCGGTGTTCACCCACGGCGACCTGCAGATCGCTCATGTGTTCGTCGACGGTGACGAGATCACCGGTGTGCTCGACTGGTCCGAGGCGTGCCGGGGCGATGCCCTCTTCGACCTCGCCACGTTGACGCTCGGGCACGAGGAGCACCTCGACGACGTCGTGGCCGGCTACGGCGTCGACGTCGACCTCGACGTGATCCGGGCGTGGTGGTCGATGCGCAGCCTGCTGGCGATCCGCTGGCTCGTCCAGCACGGCTTCGACCCCTCGTCGCCAGGCTGCGAGGTCGACGTGCTGCGGGCGCGGATGTGACACGCGTCCGGGTGAGCGGCAGTGGCCGACCCACTCGGCTCAGTCCAGGGTGACCACCCAGCGAGCGCCCTCGCCTCGCGCCAGTCGGGCGAATGCCGTGGGCGCGTCGTCCAGCGGGACTGTGCCACTGACCAGCACGCGCAGATCCAGCGCGCCGTCGGCCAGCTTGGCAGCCAGCGCCGGCACCTCCCGCTCCGGGTCGGACGAGCCGTACACCGAGGAGCGCAGGGTGCGGGCGGAGTGGAAGATGTCGAGCGCGCCGAGACTGACCATGTCGTCCTTGGCGCCCATGCCGACCACTGTCACCACTCCCCCGCGCCGGGTCAGCCGCCAGGCGGCGCGGATGGTGGTGGCGCGGCCGACGCACTCGAAGGCGTGGTCGACGCCCCGGCCCTCGGTGCGCGCCCGTACCTCCTTGGAGAGCCGGTCGTCGGAGAGCAGGAAGTCGGTCGCCCCGGCGGCGAGCGCCAGGTCCCGTTTGGCCTCGGCGACGTCGACCGCGAGGATCGTCGTTGCGCCGGCCTGGCGGGCAGCGGTGAGCACGGCGAGCCCGACCCCGCCGAGTCCGATCACCGCGACCGACTCGCCGGCAGCCACCCGGGCGGTGTTGTGGACCGCGCCGACACCGGTGAGCACCGCGCAGCCGAGCAACGCGGCCCGCTCCGGCGGCAGGCCCGCCGGGATCGGGATGACGGCGTTCTCGGGCACCACCACCGCCTCGGCGAGCGCGCCGAGGCCGAGGGTCAGGTGCAGCGGGAGGCCGTCGTCGGTCTCGCCGCGCGGCACGGTCGGGGCGGTGGTGTCGGCGCAGAGCCACGGTTCGCCGTTGCGGCACCACCAGCAGGCCCGACAGGCCGGTGCCCAGTTGAGCACCACCGGGGTGCCGACCCGCAGGGTGCTGCCCGGCCCGGCCTCGGCGATAACGCCGGTCGCCTCGTGCCCGAGCGCCAGCGGGAACCTCGCGGCGATGGTGCCGTTCACCATGGACAGGTCGGAGTGGCAGACGCCGGCGGCTCGGATCGTCACCCGTACCTCGCCCGGACCGGGCGCGGGCAGGCGTATCCGCTCGACGCGCAGCTCGGCGCCGGCCCCGCGCGCGACAAGCGCGCGGACGATGACCGGCTCGCCGCGGCCCGGCGCGGCCGGGGACGGCTCGGGGCCGCTCATCGCTGGATCGCCTTCAGCTCGCAGAACTCGGCGAGCCCGTGCACGCCCAACTCCCGGCCCAGGCCGGACTGCTTGTAGCCGCCGAACGGGGCGAGCGGATTGAACGGGGCGCCGTTGATGTCGACCGCGCCGGTCCGCAGCCGCCGGGCCACCGCGAGCGCCGCCTCGGTGTCGGCGGACCAGACCGCGCCGGCCAGCCCGTACCGCGAGTTGTTGGCGATGGCGACCGCCTCGTCGGTGTCGTCGAACGGGAGGACGGCGAGGACCGGGCCGAAGACCTCCTCCTGGGCGAGCGCGCTGTCCGGGTGCACGTCGGCGAAGACGGTCGGGGCGACGAAGTGCCCCTGGGCCGGCACCGGAGCGTCCGGTCCGCCGGCGACCAGCCGGGCGCCGTCGGCGAGCGCCCGGTCGACGTGGCCACGGACCCGCTCGACCTGGGCGGCGGAGACCAGCGGGCCGAGCCGCGTGGCCGGATCGAACGGATCGCCGAGCCGGTAGCCAGCCACCGCCGCGGCGACCAGGTCGAGTGCTTCGGCGTACCGGTCGCGGTGCACCAGCATCCGGGTCCACGCGGTGCAGGTCTGCCCGGAGTTGAGCAGGGCGTTGCCGACGCCCACCTTGACCGCGCCGGCCAGGTCGGCGTCGCGGAGGAGCACGTTCGCGGACTTGCCGCCCAGCTCCAGCGCGACCCGGGCGATCCGGTCGGCGGCGACCCGCATGATCCGCGCGCCGGTGGCGGTGGAGCCGGTGAACGAGACCAGGTCGACGTCGGGGTGCCCGGCCAGGGCCTCGCCGACCACCGGTCCGGTGCCGGGGACCAGGTTGAGGACCCCCGGCGGCAGGCCGGCCTCGGTGACGGCGTCGAACAGCAGGTACGCGGTCAACGGGGTCAACTCGCTGGGCTTGAGGACCACCGTGCAGCCGGCGGCCAGCGCGGGCGCCAGCTTGGCCAGCACCTGGTGCAGCGGGTAGTTCCAGGGGGTGATCGCGCCGACCACGCCGATCGGCTCGCGGACGACGAGCGAGTTGCCGATGCTCTCCTCGACGGGTGGTCGGGCGGCGAGCGCGACGTGGTCGCGCAGCACGGTCAACGGCAGCCCGACCTGGACGCGGGTGGCGAACCTCAGCGGCGAGCCCAGCTCCACGGCGATGGTGCGGGTGAGGTCGTCGGCGCGGGCGGCGAGTGCGGTGTGCAGCCGGTCGAGGTGGGCGGCACGCTCGCCGGGGGCGGTGGCCGCCCAGCCGGGGAAGGCGGCGCGGGCCGCGGCGACGGCGCGATCCACATCGGCCGGGGTGCCGGCGGGCACCTGCCCGATCGGCTCGCCGGTGCTCGGATTCTCCACCTCGAGCAGGTCGGTGCCGGCGGGAGAGGTCCACTCGCCGCCGATGTGCAGGTGACGTCGGAGGCGCAGGGTGTCGGGCAGCTGCGACGGCGGGGCGGCGAGGTCCATGGCGTCCCTTCGGGGGGTGGTCGACGGGCGATGGCGACGGGGTCGCGGCGGGTGATGGCGACGGGGCGATGAAACTAGCGCTGGGAGTTTGGACGCTACCCGCTGGGCCGCCCGGACTCCACCGTGCCGACGCTGCGGGTGTACTCGGCGGCCAGACCGTGCAGCAGCGCGTCCAGGCCGAGGGCGAAGGCGCCCTCGTCCACGCTCTGCTGGTGCTCGGCGAGCCGGTGTGCCTGCCGCAGGTGCGGGTAGTGCGCGGCGTACAGCTCCGGGTCCTCGACGAAGCCGCGGGCGAACGAGCCGAGCGCCGACCCGGCCACGAAGTAGCGCAGCGCGGCGCCGATGTGGGTGGCGCGGGCCGGCGGCCAGCCGGCGCGTACCAGCCCGCCGTAGACGGCGTCGGCCATGGCGAGGGCGGCCGGTCGGCGGCCCGGCCCCTGCGCCAGGTACGGCACGATGTTCGGGTGCGCGGTGAGCGCCCGCCGGTACGACCAGGCCCAGTCGCGCAGCGCGGCGGCCCAGTCCCGGCTGGCGAAGCCGCTGGTGTCGACGGCGCCGGTGACCGTGTCCGCGACGGCGTCGAGGATCTCGTCCTTGGTGGCGAAGTGGTTGTAGAGCGACGGGCCGCGGACGCCCAACTCGGCGGCGAGCCGGCGGGTGGAGAAGGCGGGCAGGCCCTCGGCGTCGATGAGCGCGGTGGCGGTCTCGACGATCAGCTGCCGGGTGAGGCGGGGCTGGCGGGGTCGGGGCACTGCGCTCCTCGCGGGTCTCGGCGGTGGGGGTCTGGACGCGGCAAAACTTGCACCGCTAGTTTAATGGTGACCGGCAGCTCCGACGCCAGGAGGACCACCGTGGACTTTTCGCTGACCGACGAGGAGCGGGCGGTGCGGGACACCGTCCGGTCGTTCATCAGCCGCGAGGTGCTGCCCCTGGAAGCCGAGGTGCTCCGCCGGGAGCGGGCGCACCAGCCGGGCCTGGACCACTCCGAGGTGCGCGAGCTGCAACTCAAGGCCCGCAAGTTCGGCTTCTGGGGCCTGGCCACCCCCGAGGAGTACGGCGGCATGAACCTGCCGGCCGTACTCCAGTCCTTGATCTGGACGGAGTTGGGCCGCACGTTCGTGCCGTTCCGCTTCGGCGGGGAGGCCGACAACATCCTGTTCCACGCCACCGAGGAGCAGAAGCGGGAGTTCCTTCTCCCGACCATCGAGGGCGAGCGGCGCTCCTGCTTCGCGATCACCGAGCCGGGGGCGGGCTCGGACGCCGCGAACATCCGGCTCTCGGCGCGCCGCGACGGCGACGACTGGGTCCTGGACGGCGAGAAGACCTTCATCACCGGCGGGCACGACGCGGACTTCGCCATCGTGGTCGCGGTGACGGATCGGGACAAGGGCGCCCGCAACGGTGGGGCCACCGCCTTCCTGGTCGACCGGACGATGGGTTGGCGCTCGGAGTTCATCCAGACCATGGGCGAGGGTGGCCCCGCATCGCTCATCTTCGACGGCGTCCGCGTGCCGCACCGCAACATCCTCGGCGAGATCGGGCAGGGCTTCACGCTGGGCATGGAGTGGATCGGCAAGGGCCGCTACACCATCCCGTCGCACGCCATCGGCATCGCCGAACGGGTGCTGCAGATGGCGATCGACTACGCCAACACCCGCGAGACGTTCGGCGCGAAGATCGGCACCAACCAGGCCATCCAGTGGATGATCGCCGACTCGGAGACCGAACTGGAGGCGGCCCGGTGGCTGGTGCTGCGTTCGGCGTGGACCGTCGACCAGGGCCTGGATCCCCGGCACGCGTCGTCGATGGGCAAGCTCTACGGCGCCGGCATGGTCAACCGGGTGGTCGACCGGGTGCTCCAGATCCACGGCGGCATGGGCTACACCCGGGAGCTGCCCATCGAGCGGTGGTACCGGCAGGTCCGGCTCTACCGGATCTTCGAGGGCACCGACGAGATGCAGCGGCTGATCATCTCCCGGGACCTGCTGCGCGGCTACACGAAGATCGGCGGTCACCTCGCCTGAGCGGAGTCACCCCGTCAACGCCTCCAACGCCGCGTCCACGTCGGCCTCGGTGGAGTAGACGTGGAAGGAGGCGCGGACCCGTCCGGCGCGGACCGCCGCCCGGATGCCGGCCGCCGCCAGCCGCTGCTCCGCGTCCGGCACGTCGACGCTGACGATGGCGCTCTCCCCCGGCGGCCGGCCCAGCCCGGCCAGGAACCGGTTGGCCAACGCCACGTTGTGCTCCCGGATCGCCGGCACGCCGATCTCGGCGACCAACTCCAGCGCCGGCGCCGCGCCGACCCAGCTGAACCAGGCCGGGGAGATGTCGAACCGGCGGGCGTCGTCGGCCAGCCGCAGCGGCGCGCCGTAGTAGGAGGCGTGCGGGTCGCGGCCCGCGTACCAGCCGGCGGCGTCCGGGCGCAACCGCTCGCGCAGCGCCGGGGCCAGGTAGGCGTAGGCGGTGCCGCGCGGGTTCATCAGCCACTTGTAGCCACCGACGGCCACCACGTCGGCCCCGCTCCCGTCGAACGGCAGCCAGCCGCACGCCTGGGTCGCGTCCACCACCACCAACGCGCCGTGCGCGCGGGCCGCGGCCACGATCTCGTCGTACGCCGCCACCGCCCCGTCGGCCGACTGCACCAGGCTGAACGCGACCACATCGGTGTCGCTGTCGATCGCGTCGACCAGGCCAGGCAGCGGCACCGTACGGACCTTGACCCCGCGCTCCTCCTGCACCAGCCACGGAAACAGGTTGGAGGTGAACTCGACCTCGGGGACCACCACCGTCGCCCCGGCCGGCAGGGCCGCCGCGACCGGCGCGAGGATCTGCGACACGGCCGCGCCGACCGCGACGTCACCGGCCGGCACCCCGATCAGGGCGGCGAACGCGGTACGGGACGAGTGCACCGCCTCGCCCCAGCCCTCCCACGACGTGCGGCCGACGCGCCACGCGCCCAGGGCGTCCTGTAGTGCCGTCCACGCCGGCTCGGGCGGCAACCCGTAGGAGGCGGTGTTCAACCAGCCGGGCTCCGGCTGCCACAGCTTCTGCGCCTGCTCGATCTCCATCTCGCCGACGTTAGGCGAGGCGGCGTCGAACGGGCAGGACCAATCGGCGATCGGCGGCCTGTCAGATCCGGACGAAGTCCTGGCCGAGCACCGTCCGCAACCTGGTCAGTGCGCGGGCGTTCTGCGTCTTGACCACCGAGACGGAGACGCCGAGGGTGCTGGCGACGGCCTCGACGCTCTGGTCCTCCCAGTGCCGGAGCACGACGATGGCCTGGTCCCGAAGGGGCAGGGTGGCAAGCGCCCGAAGCAGGGTGACGTGCACCTCCGCGGTGTCGTCGAGCCGTCGGGGCGCCGCCTCGGGCAGCTCGGCCAGCACCAGCTCGGTGGCGCTATGCCGCTTCGCGTGGTCGAAGACGACGTTCATCAGCACCCGCCGGCTGTACGCGTCGAGGTTCGTGGTGTGCCGGATCCGGCTCCAGTTCGCGTACATCTTCGCGAAGGTGGTCTGGGTCAGGTCCTGCGCCAGGTGCCAGTCGTGGCACATCAGGTAGGCGGTCCGGCGCAGTCGCGGCGCGGTGGTCTCGACGAAGGCGGTGAACTCCGCCTGCCGGGCGGTCTGCTCGCGCCGTCGGGCCGCGCCCCAGCGCACACCCGCCATCAGTCGACCGCCGACGCGTTCGTGCCGGCCGGGCAGTCGATGCCGATGATCTCTTCGACTCCGGGCATGCGTTTGACCAGGCCCTTCAACGTCGCGAACTGCTCCCGCGCGACGAGCGTGATCCGGTACGACTCCGGAAATTGGCTGGCCTTCACGCTGGCGGCGAGTTCGGGCGCGTCCTCGTACATCTTCCTGAAGTTGATCAACGCCTGTTCGCGACTCACGAACACCAGGGTCCCGACCGCCGGATCCACGTCCAGCGCGCGGTTGACCGCGTCGCGCTGCCTATTGGTGATGTCGTCGGTGAGGAAGATCGAAGCATCGGTCGCGGTCGTCTGGGCGGGGGCCTCGCACGCCCTGTTCACCAGCATGCCGAACGCCGCCGGCACGGTCGTCGGTTCCGGGGCCGACCGTTGCGGCGGTGCCACCACGTTCACCACCCCGACCGCCGCGATGGCGGCCACGGCTGCCGTGCCCGCCGTCACCAGGCGCTGTCGACGTCGGCGCAGGCTGGTGCCGGCTGCCATCGCCGCGCCGGCCAGGTCGGTCGACGGCAGTGCGGGCTCGTCGACGATCGCCCGGTCGAAGAGCATCCGCAGGTTCTGATCCATGATTCACTCCCGTGCTCCGGTGGACTCCCACACTCCATGACTGGTTGGGGCACCGGATCGGTCACATCGGGGCCGAATCGCCAGCCGGTGGACGGATTCGGGCGAGGCTGGCCGAGAGGCCGGTGAGCCACCTGTCGACCTCCACGAGGTGCCGGACCGACCGCGGGTCCGGCCCGCTGAGCAGTGGACGAACCCGGTCCAGATCGTCGCCGCAGCCGGCCGGGTCGGCCGTCGGACCCGCGGCGCGGTCGTGCGCCACCTCGCGGGCGACGTCGTCGTACGCCGAGCGCAGATGCGCGGCGGAGTCCCGCAGCAGGGCCGCCGCCGCCGGCCAGCCGGCGAGGCAGCCGGGCGGGTTGCGGCGCAACAGCGACTCCGCGCCGGGCACCACGTGGTGCCCGGCGCTCAGGACCGCGTCCCAGTTCACCTGCTGCCGGTGCGGATGGTGTCGCTCCGAGTGGTACTGGCAGTACGACGAGTCGACAAGGATCATTCGGCGCCGGACCCGGTCGAGGGCACGGTCGGGAGGTGGAGCGCCGCCGACGATCGCCAGCACGGTCTGCTCGACGGCGTCCGCGCTGGCCCTCAGGTAGCCCGTCGCGTTGTGCCGCAGATCGTGGCTCGCGCCGCGCGGCCACATCGCCACGCCGGCGAGCACGCCGATCACCGCGCCGAGCAGCACGTCGACGAGGCGGGTCTCGGCGAGCCGCCACCCTTCCGGGCTGAGCTGGGCGAAGACGACGGTCAGCAGCACGGTGAACAGCGCCTGCTGCCACACCGGGCCGAGCAGGCGACCGACGCCGAAGGCCAGCAGCAGGGTCACCGGCAGGACGATGGCGTACACGATCGGCTTGTCGATGACGAGCATCAGCCCGCCGCTGACGACGGCACCGACGATCGTGCCCAGCACGGCCGGGCGCAGGGCGGTGCGGGTGTCGGCGGCCGAGGTACGCAGGACGGTGAGGGTGGCCAGCAGCACCCAGAAGCCGTGGGTCAGGTGCAGCGCCCCGGCGGCGATCCGGGCGACGGCGAGCGCCACGGCCACCCGAAGCGAGCTGTGCAGGTGGGCCGAGCGGGGTGCCAGGTGGGAGCGGAACTGCCACCAGTACAGCCGCCACGGGCTGTGCCGCGCGTACGCGAAGAGCCCTCCGGGGGCGTCCTCGCCGTCGGGCCGCGACCCGGTGGCCACCCGGACGCCCACGGCGAAGACCCGGGTCTGGTCGGCGACGGCCAGTGCCGTCGCGTCCCGGCACAACCGGGACGCGTCCGGCGGGTCGTGGCCGTCGCCCTCTCCGGCGAGGTACGCCGTCTCGGCTCGCCCGATCGCGGCGTCCAGGTCGTCGAGACCCACCGGCGGGGCGCCCGGTGTCAGGGTCCGGCCGGCGGCGCGGGTCGTCACCGCGCACGAGCGCAGCAGACTCGCCGCCGCCAGATCCCCAATCGGTACGGCTGGCGCGTCCACGGCCAACCGGTCCGCCTCGGCGAGCGCCTCGCGGAGCGCGGACGCGCAGATCCGCAACGCCCGATCCTGGGCGCCCGCCGCGCTCGGCGCCCACTCCGGGGGGTTGCGGCCCAGTTCGATGGCGGCCACCGAGTCGTACGCGCGCTCGCGCCGCGGGTCCCGAGCACCCGGACCGGTGGGCGGGTCGGTCAACCGCTCGGCGGTGACGTCGAGGAACGCCGCGACGCGGTCCGCCGCGACGGCGAGGCGCTGCCGGTAGGAGACCGGCACCGGATCGGGCCAGAGGAGCACCTCCGCCGCGGCGAGCAGCACGATGGCGAACGTGACGCCGCCGAGTCGCTCCGGCAGGGTGCCCGGCTGGTACGGCGGGAACGACGCCAGGATGTAGAAGAGTTGGAACGCGCTGGCCAACCCCACCAGGCGCGGGTTGCCGACCCCGGCGAACGCCACGACGAACCCGATGACCACCATGCCACCGGCGGCCGACCATGTGCTCCACGCCAGCAACGACCCCACGGCGATCAGCGCCCACACCGCCGGCAGTGCGGTGACGAGGATCCGCGCCCGTTGCGGCGCCGGACCGGGCAACTGCGCGAACGATCCGGCGGCGATCGTGCCGAACAGGCCGTAGGTGGCGAGCACCGAACTGCCCGCGCCGTAGCGGCAGCCGTAGAAGACGACGGACGCGACGAGTGTCAGTCGTGCCGCCCGCCGCAGGACGGCATCGCCCGGGTCGCGGCGGCGGAGCCGGCCGAGGAGGCCGGTTGCCCGCACGCCTGCTCCCCCGGATCGTCGCGGCACCCCTCATTCTCGCCCCGGGACCTGCTGGTGGCGGCGCGTTTCGCGACGAATCAGCGCGATGTGGCGGGCGCGCCGCTGAGCGCTACACGGTGGTGCGTCGCCACTGTTGGCTGGTGCCGGTGCCGCAGGTCCACTGCACGGTCTGGGCGCCGTCCGCGGTGGCGGCGTTCAGCACGTCCAGGCACTTTCCGCTGTGCCGGGCGACGAGCCGGACGTAGCCGGTGCCGAGATCCTCGACGCGCCACTGCTGGTTGGTGCCGCCGTTGCACGCCCACTGGATGACCCGGACGCCGTCGGCGGTGGCACTCGCGCCGCCGTACACGTCGAGGCACTTGCCGCTGCTGACGCTTGTCACCGTGGAATAGCCACCACCGGTGTCCTGGAACCGCCACCGCTGGTTGGCCTGCCCGTTCGCGCCCCACTGCACGACGTTCGCGCCGTCCGCGGTGGACGCGTTGGAGACGTCGAGGAGCTTCCCGCTGTGCCGCGCGGCCACGGTGGAGGTGGTCGGCGTGGGGGTGGTGGTCAGCGGCGCCAGCCGGTACAGCCCGCTCCCGTGGGCGGGGATGGACCGGGTGAGGGTGACGGTGGCGGTGCCGAGGCCGGCGCCGGACCACAGATCGGTGACGGTGGCGGAGCCGATGCCCAGGTCGGCCAGGTTCAGCGAGACGTTCGCGGTGGCGCTCTCACGGTTGAACAGGGCCACGTACCGGTGGTCGGTGCCCGGCACGTCGGCGGTCCACACCTGCCGGGTGCCGCCGACGAGCTGCCGGTTGTTGGCGCTGTTCTGGTCGACGGCGAGCACCGCCGCGTTCGTCATCAACGCCAGCTCGGCGGCGCGGTTCTCGACCAGGTTGCCGCCCCACATCAGCGGCGCCCGGTTGATCGCCCACAGGGTCATCAGCGTGCGCTGCTCGTCGGTGGTGAGCGCGGAGTAGCGGGGTGCGCCGACCGGGCCGTACTTCGACAGCCGCCCGATCGGGATCATGTCCGGATCAGGCCAGGCACCGGTCGTTCGGTACGGCGTCCAGTTGCGCAACTGGTCGAAGAGCGCGTCGAGCGACGACCAGTTGTCCCACAGGTCGTTGACGATGCGCCACATGTGCGCGTTGTCCCGCACGTGCCCGCCGCTGGCCAGTGGTGTCGCGCCGGGCGAGAGGCTCAGCACCATCGGCCGACCGCTGCGCTGGATCGCCGTCCGGTAACCCTCGACCTCGGACTGCCGGTACGTCGGGGCCGCGATGTCGTCCACCTTCACGTAGTCGACGCCCCAGCCGGCCAGGAGTTGGAACACCGAGTCCAGGTACGCCTGCGCGCAGGCGTTGGACATGTTCAGGCCCCACATCAGGTTGAGCCAGGCCGCGGTGGTGCTGTTGTTGATCTGGTTGGCTCGACAGTTGGTGCCGAGGATGGGCACGTTGTCGGCCACCGCCTGCCGGGGGATGCCGCGCATCAGGTGGACGCCGAACTTCAACCCCTGGGTGTGCACGTAGTCGGCGAGGGGCTTGAACCCGTTGTCGCCCGCCGCCGAGGGGAACCGCGTGGTGTCCGGCAGCAGCCGCCCGTTGGCGTCCATCCGTAGCCGGGGGTTGAGGCTGGCGTCCTGGTTGGGGCTGTTGTTGTGCTGGCCGGGGTAGTACCAGGCCCAGTCGATGACGACGTACTGCCAACCGTGCTGGCGCAGGTTGTCGCGCATGTAGTCGGCGTTGGCCCGGACGTCGGACTCGGTGACGCGCCAGTTGAACGAGTCGTAGCTGTTCCAGCCCATCGGCGGGGTGTCCGCCGTGCCGTTGTCCCAGGCCGCGGCCGGCTTCGGGGAGATGACGGTGAGGCCGACGGCGAGCAGCACGACCAGAGCCGTGAGCCCGGCCATCCGACGTGCGGTGGAACGCGCGAGGACGAGCGTCATCGGACCTCCCGACAGACAGTGGTGCTTGTCGATGTTAACGCTCACACATCGACTGTCAAGTGCGGCAGCGGTCGGGCGACCTCGGCACGCACCGTCGGCCCGCCGATCCTGGAAGGCACCGGCGTCAGCCGGCAGGCGGCGAAGCACTGCCTGCTGCCATCACGCGGCACACCAAGCGCCCGGCATGGCCCGAGCACCCGGGCCGGATTCCGATCGATTGATGATCCGAAGACGTCACGTTCGTGACAACAGTATCGATTGATGATCCGAAGACGTCACGTTCGTGACAACAGTAAGGCGAAAGTGCAGATCTCGTGCCCTGCATGGGATGCTGCATCGATCGAACGGCTCAGCGCCGCCCAAACAAAGCGGCGCCCGGGTGCAACCGGACGCCGCAATCGACTCGACCGCACGCAACGGAAGGAGCCGCCTTGACTCTAACCCCTCAGGGGCCAGACATCGAAGGGCAGCGGATCACGGAGGACGACGGCAGCCGGACACGGCGCCATGGCATCGTCCTGGCGTACATCCGCACCCTTGGCCCGGTAGTCACTGCCTTCGTGGCAGCCATCGCGACGTTGGTCGGCGCGTTGGTTCGCTAGACGAGCACGGCAGCCAGTCGCCCGGCGCTTGGCTGCCCGCCATGTCGATGTGCTGTCGAGCGGTATGACTCAAGGTCATAAATATGACTCTGGGTCATACCGCTCACCACCGCATCCGCCCCTACGGAGGTGACGGACAGTCACCGCCGGCCGCCGGCCGCCGGCCCGCCGGCCCGCCGATCGGAGCCAGGTGCGCCGATGGTACGTATGGGTCGTGACCTATTTCGCGGACCTGACGCCGTACACGTACCTGGAGCGGCGTGAGGACGAGCCAGGGTTAACCGACGAGCCGTGGCCGGACCTGCCGCTGCTCAACGTCGGTTGGCTGGACGCCGCGCATCCGTTCCCGACCGGCGCTCCCCCGGACGGCCTGATGCCAGCCCTGACGAAGCTGGCCACGGTGCGGGTCCGCCAGACACGCGGATACCACTTCTGCGAGATCTGCATCCGGGACATCGGCGGTGACGCCAGAGAAGCCATTCGGCTGGGCATGATCGCCCGCGAGAGCGCCGAGTTCCAGGTCCAGGGCGACGGCGTCGTGTACGCCGCACCTCAGCTCCTGCTCCACTACGTCTCCGTCCACGAATACCTGCCACCAGCCGAGTTCTGCGCGGCGGCTCTGGGTGCGACGAGCTGACACGGGTCGGCGCGTCACCCGAGGCGCCGGATGCGGACCTTCGGATCCTCGTCGCGCAGGTGGCCCGGCTCGTGTCGGTTGATGTGATCGCGGAACCAGTCGAGCGTGAAGCGGTGTGCGGCGATGCCGTAGTCGAGCGTTGCGCGTTGATGGGTGGCGAGGTCGCGGTGCTCCTCGGGCACCTCCAGGTCTCGGAGGTGCGTGGCGAGGGCCGAGAGCCTGGCGAGGTCGTTCTCGATGCGACCCGTGACACCGCGCAGCGCCGGTACGCGTTCGTCTGGCTTCAGCAGACCGAGGAAGTAGAGCCGGGACAGCGCCGCGGTTTCCAGATCGGACCCGGTCAGCTCTCCGGTCATCCACGCGTGGAACTCCTGCCGGCCGGCGTCGGTGACGCGGTACACCTTCCGTCCCCGCCCGCCGGCTTCGGTGCTGGCCACCTCGATGAGCCCTCGGGTGAGCAGGGTGTCCAGCGCCCGTTTGATGCTTCCGGAACTGGCGCTGTAGAAGAGCGCGACGCCGGCCTCGAATCCCTTGATGAGGTCGTAGAAGGTCTGCGGGGTGATCAGGAGCAGACCAAGGATCACGTGGGCCATTGGCCGAGTCTAGGTTGTTGCCTCTCAGAGACATGTCTAGTAGACATATGCTGGTGAGATCGTCACTGACCACAATCACCGCTCACGACAATCACGTTCCCGCCGGTGTCGACGCGCGACTGAGGGGCTTGCTGGAGAATCTCGTCGCGCACCGCGGCGTACACCACGCCAACCTCGCCGTCGCCAGCGGCGACGGGACGCTGCGCTGGTCGGCTGCCTGCGGGCCGGTCGGCGCCCACGATCAACCGGTGCGTCCCGACACCCCGTTCTTCATCGCCAGCGTCACCAAGCGGTTCATCATCGCGCTGGTTCTGCAGGCGCACGAACGCGGTGAACTCGACCTGTCCGCGCCGATCACCAGCTACCTGCCGGCGGAGACGACGACCGGCCTGCATGTCCTCGGAGGAATCGACCGGACGTCGGCGATCACGGTGCGCCACCTCGCCAGTCACACGTCCGGCCTGCCCGACCACTTCGAGAAGCGTCGGGAAGGCCCCAGCCTGAATGAGCGCCTGGCTACCGGGCAGGATCTGGCCTGGACCTTCGAGGACACCGTGCGGACCACGCGCGAGCAGCAGCGCCCGCACTTCACGCCGCAGGACCTCAGTGCCATACGACAGAAGGCCCGCTACTCCGACACCGGCTTCCAGCTGCTGATCCACATCATGGAGACGGTGACCGGTCGGTCGATCGCCGACCTGCTGACCGAACGGATCCTCGGCCCGCTCGACCTGACGCAGACCTGGCTCCCCGGGGACCCTCCGCCACCTGCGGCGTCCGCACCGCCCTCGCCGCTCTACGCGAAGCAGCGCAGGGTGGAGGTGCCCTCGATGATCGGATCCTGCAACGACCTGTTCAGCACCACCGCCGATCTCCTCACCTTTCAGCGAGCGCTCCTTGGTGGTGCCCTCTTCCGGGACACCCGCTCAGGGCAGCTGCTCACCGAGCGGCGCAACCGGCTGCGCAACATCCCCGTCCTCAGGTACGGGCTGGGCACCATGTTCTTCACGGTCGGCCGGCTCATGTCGTCGGGCCGCCGCCCGGTCACGCTCGTCGGCCATTCCGGAGTCACCGGGACGTGGCTCTTCCACTGTCCACAGCTCGACCTGCACCTGGTGGGCACCGTCGACCAGACCAGGGGCCAGGCCATCCCGTACCGGGTGATGGCCCGGTGTCTGGGCGCTCTACGAACATGAGGCGACGACGACGCGCCGAACCTGAGCCGGAGTTAAGGTGATTTTCTCATTCCGGTCGGCGGCGCTGCCGTCACCCGTCGCCGACATCGACAGAATTCGAGGTAGCCAGTGCTCACCGTAGGCTCGGCGGACACGACCGCGGTGCCCGCGAGTGAGCGGTTCGGTTACTGGCACGACCTGGTGGCGCGTGAATCGGTCCCGATGCGGATCCACAGTGCCCACGCGGCAAACTTCCAGGCCCGGGCCGAGGTCATCAGTCTGGGTGAGATCGTCCTGTCGTCCTGGCGGTACCCGTCCCTGGACATGCAGCGGACCAGCACGTTCATCCGCCGCAGCGACCCGGAGATGTACGAGTTCGCGCTGCCGTTGTCCGGGCACGGCGGGGTGGAACAGGAGCGGCGGACCAACCTCTTCACGCCGGGGCAGTTCGCCGTCGTCGACACGTCGCGACCGCATCGGTCGTCGCACCAGGGGCGGTCGCGGCACGAGGGTCTGTTGACCACCCTGACGATCCTCGTGCCGCACGGTCTCGTACCGCTGCATCCCGACAAGATCGCGCAGCTCCTCGGCACCAACATCTCCGCCGTCGAGGGAATGGGCGCGCTGCTCAGCAACTTCGTACACCAGGTGTTGGGCCACCCGGAGCAGTACCAGGAGCGCGACGTTCCACTCCTGGGCATCGTCGCCCGAGACCTCATCTCCGCGACACTGGCCCAGCGCCTGGACCTCACCGAAGCCCTGCCGACCGAGGTACGCGGGCACAGCCTGCGCGTGCGCGTCAAGGCATTCATCGACGAGCACCTCGGCGACCCGGATCTCTCCCCCGGCACCGTGGCGGCCGCGCACCACGTCTCGCTCCGCAGCCTGCACCGGGCGTTCGAGGCTGAGGACCAGACCGTCGCCGACATCATCCGGACGAGGCGACTGGACCGGTGCGCGCGCGACCTGCGCGATCCCCTGCAACGCGGGCGGGCCATCCACACCGTCGCCGCCCGCTGGGGCTTTCCCTCCCAGGCCCACTTCAGCAGGGTGTTCACCGCCGCCTTCGGCATGTCCCCCCGAGCTTTCCGCAACGCCCCCTCGGCGCCCGGTCGGCGTCGCTGACGAGACCGGTCAGTCGGTTCGGGTGCGGAGGCTCCGCGCGAGGACGGGAATCGTCACCGCCGCAGGCACCAGGTGCAGCCCGACGAGGGCGGCGATGGTCGCGGCGCTTGCCCCGGAGATGACCGGCGGGACCAACGAGATCGCGGTCAGCGACACCGTCGTCCACACGAATCGCTTGGCGGGACGAGCGCTCCACCGACGAAACGCGGCGGCGATGACGATGCCCACGACCGTGAAGAAGCCGGTCACCACGGCGAACCCGGCCAACGGGATCGTCTCGCCACCATCGGGGACCTCGAAGTCGACGCCGACGGCCTGGGCGAGCGCAGCGCCGAGGGTGGTGGCCACCACCGCTGCGAGCGCGGCGACGAGGCCGGTGCCGACAAGCCCACGGGTGGTCCGGCCCGGTGCCGGGCCCGCGCCGGACCCGAGCATCCGGTAGCCGCGCACGTGCACCGCCGGCTCGGCGACCTCACCAAAACCGCTCACGCCCAACTCATTCAGCCGCGTATCCGCACTCATCACGTGATCCTTCCGCCTCGTCAGGTCCTGTCGCAGGTATGACGGGCAGGGGCGCCGAAACTCATCACTGTCATCGGGTCAGGCCGACCAGGATGGCCAATCGCGCCACGCCGGCCGATGGGCGTCATGGTCGCCGCTCACCCTGCACGGCGGCTTCGGGGCAACGAGCTGACACGGGTCGGCGCGTCACACGAGACGTTGGATGCGGACCTTCGGGTGCTCGTTCCGCAGGTGGCTCTGCTTGTGCTGGCGGACCTGCTCGTCCCAGACCTCCTGGTCGTAGTCAGGGCTGGGCGGGATCCACCTGTGTGACCCGTCGCTGTAGTGGAACTTCTCGTCTCCGGCCCGAATGATGCTCACCGCACCCAGCCGAGAAAGCGCCCCGGCTCGCAGGGCCAGTCGGCAGCACAGTACCCGCAGTTCCAGAGCGGTGAGGTCGGCTGATGGAGGGTCGTCACGACGTGCCCTGGGCGGGCCAGTGGTCGCGGTTGATTGGGAGACGATGACGGCTTCGGCACGGCAGGTCGGTTCCGCAACAGCAGATTCGTCGCCAATGCCGCCAGGACCAGACAGGCCGGTGCCTACGGGCCAGGGTCAGTGCGACCACCGCGAGGTATTCGTCGTACGAGACGCGTCGCACGCGTCCTCCCCGTCTTGGCGAGGGCGGCCAGCCACCCCTGAGGTTGAGGGGGACGCGGCGACCAGGCGAAGTCCGCACCGCCCGCCGCATCCCGTGGCGGGGACGTTACGGAGGGTTTCGGGGCATCGTGGGTAGAGTTCGTACCCCTAGATCAAGAGACGAGACCGACCTTCAGTGCGAGATCTCGGGCGTCCTCGCGGCTGGACGGCGGCCCGCTGAGCAGGTCCAGAGTGATCTGTCGGGCGTAGCCGTTGAAGCGGACCGTCTCCGGGGCCGACTCGTGCGCCTGGCGAAGGTTCGCCATGGCGGTGTCACTGTCGCCCTTGCCGTAATGGGCCCGGGCGACCTCGACGAGGTGTCGCGCGCGGCGGGGTCGCGACGGAATGGCTGCTGCGTCGTGGCGCCGTGCCTGCCGCACCGCTTCGCCGGACTTCTGCAACTCGACGGCCACGGTGACGGCGTGGGCACCCATGATGACGCGGGAGAACGACGTCTGCGGCTGGTAGAAGCCCTGCGGCAGGCGCTGCGCGATCCGATCGGCGTGGTCCCAGTACCGCCAGGCACGACCCTCCTCACCTGCTCGGGCAGCGGTGTAAGCGGCTTCGAAGTGGAGCGCGCCGAAGAGGGCCAGGAGGTTGGTGTTCGCGTCGGACGCACGCGCCTCCAGGGCGGAGAGGACGTCTAGCGTCACCGCCATGGCGGTGTCCCAGTCGCCCGCGTCCCGGTGCACCTGGCACAGAAACCACCCCGCGCAGGCCAGCGCCTCGGGATCACCGGACTCCTGCGCGGCCACCATCGCGCGGTCGGCGACGCGCCACAGAATCTCGGCGGCCGGCTGGTAGGCGAGGAACATCTGCGCGAGCCCGAGCGCCTCGCCCAAGAGCGCCTGGGCTCGTCGACGCTCGTCACCCTCGTAGGTCAACGCCGCGCGTTGGACGTCGCGGAGCAGGTCCGGCAGGAGGGCGCCCAGCACCGTGCGATGGTCCGGCGCCTGATGGCGTGCCCGCCAGGCCGCAGCGAGACGGTTTCCGAGCCGACCCAACGGCTCAGGCGTGGCGTCGCCGGAGAACGTGTAGCGGTTCACGGCGTCCCGAACCGAGGCGAGCGCCGGATGTTCCGGCCCGTTCACGATCGCGGAGCGGTCGCTCAACTCCCCGACCAGGACCGACAGGTCGACCTTGAGGGCACGCGCGATCCGGTCGAGCATGTGGACGCGCGGCGGCAGAATGCGGTCGGTCTCCACTGCCTTGACCCACTCGGCGCTGCGACCCACCAGGCCGCCGAGTACGGCACGAGTCTTGCCCGAACGCTCGCGGTAGACCTTGAGCCGCTGACCGAACGTCAGCTCCGGCAGGGAATCCATCCCGAACCTCCTCGTGGCGCGGGACGTCGTACCGGCCCGTCCGCCGCCACGCCCCACGCTACCGACCGGCGCGCCGCCCAGGAACCCGCACACGCCCCCGCCCGCGGCCCCGACCCCGGCGCCTTTCGGTGGTGATCGACACGAGGTCAGCGATATCGGGGTCTCCTACGCGCTCGGACACCCCGATATTGCCGATCCCGTGTCGATCATCGCCGTGGACCAACAGGCGGGACGGTCAGGCGGGGACGCCGGCCGGCGTGGTGGCTTCGTCGGGGCGTGCCGCCGAATCGTCGTCGTGCTCGTCGAGCATCGTGGCCTCGTCGAACGGGTCGTCGCCCTTGAGCACTCCGACCGCCCGGTCCCGGTCGAACTCGCCGGTCCAGGTGCCGACCAGCACGGTCGCCACCGCGTTGCCGGCGAAGTTGGTGAGCGCGCGGGCCTCCGACATGAACCGGTCGATGCCGACGATCAGGCCGACCCCGTCCACCAGGTCGGGCCGGTGCGACTGGAGCCCGCCGGCCAGGGTCGCGATGCCGGCGCCGGTGACGCCCGCCGCGCCCTTCGAAGCAATGATCATGAACAGCAGCAGCGAGATCTGCTCGCCGATGGAGAGCGGGTTGCCCAGCGCGTCGGCGATGAACAGCGACGCCATGGTCAGGTAGATCGCCGTGCCGTCCAGGTTGAAGGAGTACCCGGTCGGCACCGTGATGCCCACGACCGGCTTGCTCACGCCGAAGTGCTCCATCTTCGCGATGAGCCGCGGCAGCGCCGACTCCGACGAGGAGGTCGACAGGATCAGCAGGAACTCCCGGCCCAGGTACCGCAGCAGCGAGAAGATCGAGATCCGGGCCACGAACCAGAGCAGCGCGCCCAGGATGACCAGCACGAAGATCAGACAGGTGGCGTAGAAGCCGAGCATGATCTGGGCGAGGCTCTTGAGGGCGTCCACGCCTGTCGCGCCGACGACGGCGGCCATGGCACCGAACGCGCCGACCGGCGCCAGCCACATGATCATGGCGAGGACCTTGAAGACGACCCGCTGGATGACGGCGATCGCGCCGAGCACGGGCTCACCGCGCCGGCCCATCGCCTGCACGGCGAAGCCGACGAGCAGCGCCACCAGCAGCGTCTGGAGCACCTCCCCCTCGGTGAGGGCGGAGAACAGCGTGGTCGGGATGATCCCGAGCAGGAATTCCGTCGTACCGCCGGCCTCGTCTCCGGCGGCGGCCTTGCCCGCGCCCGCGAGGTCCTGGCCGAGGTCCAGGCCGGAGCCGGGGTGGATGAGGTTGCCGACGACCAGGCCGATGGCGAGCGCGACCGTCGACATGGTCAGGAAGTAGCCCAGCGCCAGGCCGCCGACCTTGCCGACCTTCGCGGCCTGCCGGACGGAGCCGACGCCGAGCACGATCGTGCAGAAGATGACCGGGCTGATCATCATCTTGATCAGGTTGACGAAACCGGTGCCGACCGGCTTGAGTTCCTTGCCGAAATCGGGGGCGACCAGGCCGACCACGATGCCGGCGAGCACGGCCACGATGACGGCGAGGTACAGGTAGCGGGTACGGTCCCGGCGGACCGCCGGTGCCGGTGTGGTGGCGGATGTGGTGGTGTCCATGTCGACAATGTGAACCGTGTCTCACCCGTTGACAGCCTTGCGGTCATTCTGTTCACCGCTGACTCGACAACGGCAGCGGCGCGACGAGGAGGTGGTGAAGGTGGCTCGACGGCAGTGGAGCATCGCGGGGCAACTCTTCGCCCTCCAGGCGATGGTGGTGACGCTGCTCGTGCTGGCCGGCGCGGCGGGCGCGGCCTGGCTGGCCCGCGTCGACTCCCGCCAGGCCGCGCAGGAGAAGGTGCTCGCGGTGGCGCAGACCGTGGCCGGCTCCCCCGACGTCCGCGCGGCCCTCACGACCGCCGACCCGGCCAGCATCCTTCAGCCGTACGCCGAATCGACCTGGCGGGCCACGGGCACCGACTTCGTGGTGGTGATGGCCCCCGACCGCACCCGTTTCTCGCACCCGACCCGGGACCGCATCGGCGAGCCGTTCGTCGGCGACATCGGGCCCGCCCTGGCGGGCCGCGCGTTCACCACCACCAACGTCGGGACGCTCGGCGAGTCGGTGCGCGCGGTGGTGCCGGTGTACGACGAGCAGAAGCGCATCGTCGGCCTGGTGTCGGTGGGCATCACCACCCGGGCCATCAACCGCAAGCTGCTGCGCCAACTTCCCGTGCTGCTGGGCGTCGCGACGCCGGCGCTCGCCCTCGCCGCGACCGGTTCGTGGCTGCTCAGCCGCCGGCTACGCCGGCAGACCCACGGCCTGGGACCGACGCAGATGACCCGGATGTACGAGTACTACGACGCGGTCCTGCACTCGGTACGCGAGGGTCTCGTGGTGCTGACCACCGATCGGCGGGTGGCGCTGATCAACGACGAGGGTCGGCGCCTGCTGGGCCTCGACGCCGACGAGCCGGTCACCGACCGGCCGGTGGCCGGGATCGACCTGCCGCCCGCGGTGGCCGAGCTGCTCGACTCCGGCCGCGACGCCCTCGACGAGCCCATGCTGGCCGGTGACCGGGTGCTGGTGGCCAACCAGCGGACCGCCCGCTTCGAGGGGGCGCCCCTCGGCACCGTGCTGACCCTGCGCGACCAGACCGAGCTACGCACGCTGGCCAGCGAGTTGGACTCGGTCCGTGCGCTGACCGAGGCGTTGCAGGCGCAGACCCACGAGTCGGCCAACCGGTTGCACACGGTCCTGACGCTGGTAGAGCTGGGCCGAACTGACGAGGCGGTCCGGCTCGGCACCCGGGACCTGGCCCTGGCGCAACAGCTGACCGACCGGGTGGTCGACGCGGTCACCGAGCCGGCCCTGGCCGCGCTGCTGCTCGGCAAGTCGGCACAGGCCGGCGAGCGCGGCGTGGACCTGGTCATCGAGCCGGACTGCCGCCTCGACGACAGCCCACTGCCCACCAACGACCTGCTCACTGTCGTCGGCAACCTGATCGACAACGCCCTGGAGGCGGTCGCCGGCACGCCCCCGCCGCGCACGGTACGGGTCTTCGTCGGCGCCGTCGACGACGAACTGGTGGTCCGGGTCGCCGACAGCGGACCCGGGCTGGCCGCGGACCGGGTGGCGGACGCGTTCCGGCGCGGCTGGTCCACGAAGAGCACCGGACGGGGTCTCGGTCTGGCGCTGATCGGGCAGGTGGTCCGCCGCCACGGTGGCCGCTACGAGGTGACCCGCTCGGACGACGGGGGCAGCCTGTTCACGGTCCACCTACCGGTCGGCGGTGCCCCGCGATGACCGACATCCGGGTGCTGGTCGTCGAGGACGAGCCGCTGCTGGCCGAGGCGCACACCGCGTACACCGAACGGGTTCCCGGTTTCGTGGTGGTCGGGGTGGCGCACACCGCGCGGGCCGCGATGGCGGCGTTGCGCGCGGGCGACGGCGGCGACGTGGACCTCGTACTCCTGGATTTTCGGCTGCCCGACCTGCACGGCCTGGACGTCTGCCGGGCGCTGCGGGCCGCCGGCAGCAACGTCGACGTGCTCGCGGTGACCTCCGCCCGGGACCTGGCGGTGGTACGCACCGCGGTGTCCCTCGGGGTGACCCACTACCTGCTCAAACCGTTCACGTTCGCGGCGTTCCGCGACAAGCTGGAACGCTACGCCGACTATCGCGCCCAGGCGCTCGCCGACGGCGAGGTCGCCGCCCAGCACGAGGTGGACCACATGTTCGCCACCCTGCGCGGCACCGCCGGGCACAGCCTGCCCAAGGGGCTCGACGCGCAGACCCTCAATCGGGTACGCGCGGCGCTCACCGACGGGACCGGCCCACAGGCGGGACTGTCCGCGACCGAGGTGAGCGGGCTGACCGGCATCTCCCGGGTGACCGCACGCCGCTACCTCGAATACCTGGTGACCGTCGACCGCGCGGTCCGCAGCCCCCGCTACGGCACCCCCGGCCGCCCCGAGGTCGAGTACCGCCCAAGGTGACCGTGCTTCCGCGCCGAGCCGGTAGGTCTCTCGAGCCGTGCCTCCCGGTGAGTGCCCCGCCGCAAGATCGCGCAATATCCTGGTTGTAGTGGCATCCGGGACGCCCGACACCACTACATCCAGGTTCGAGCACGATCTTGGGGCCACGTGCCCCACGCCGGAGCACCGCCTGGTCGGGAACCCGGTGGCGGGGTGAAGATCCGTTGTTAGACTTGGCGAGTTGGGTTGGTGACACGACCAGGGAGACCAGACATGGCGGGTGACGACGACATCTCCGGGTGAGACCGGACGTGTTCGGCCATCGGTTCGGCGCGCGTAGGCGCAGCCGCCGAGGCCATGTCGTCGTTCCACCGGTCCCGTGTCGTCGGGCGACCTAGGCGCGCCCACCCCACCCTTTGAGGTCACTCTCATGTCTGATGCGTTCATCGTCTGCTCGAACCTTTCCTTCTCCTGGCCGGACGACACCCCGGTCTTCTCGGAGTTGTCCTTCACCGTCCCGGGAGGGCGCACCGGCCTGGTCGCGCCCAACGGCGCCGGCAAGAGCACCCTGCTGCGGCTGATCGCCGGGGAGCTGCCGCCCAGCGGTGGCAGCGTCACCGTCGACGGCCTGCTCGGCTACCTTCCGCAGACCCTGCCGATGGTCGGCGACCTGACCGTGGCGCAGGTGCTCGGCGTCGCCGAGCGGATCGCGGCGCTGCACGCCATCGAGGCCGGCGACGCCAGCGAGGCACACTTCGCCACCATCGGCGACGACTGGGACATCGAGGAGCGCACCCGCGCCGAACTGGACCGGCTCGGCCTCGGTGACCTGGCGCTCGACCGGCGGCTGCACACCCTCAGCGGCGGCCAGGTGGTCTCCCTCGGCCTGGCGGCGCAACTGCTGCGCCGCCCGGACGTGCTGCTGCTCGACGAACCGACGAACAACCTGGACGTGGAGGCGCGGCACAAGCTCTACGACGTGCTGTCCGACTGGTCGGGGTGCCTGCTGCTGGTCAGCCACGACCGGGAGCTGCTGGACCGGATGGACCGCATCGCCGAGCTGGAGCGCGGTGAGATCAACTGGTACGGGGGCAACTTCACCGCGTACACCGAGGCGGTGCAGGCGGCGCGGGAGGTGGCCGAGAGCAACCTGCGCAACGCCGAGCAGGAGGTCAAGCGGGAGAAGCGGGAGATGCAGCAGGCCCGGGAGCGGGCCGACCGGCGGGCCAGCAACGCCTCCAAGAACCTGAAGAACGCCGGACTGGCCCGGATCGTGGCCGGTGGGCTCAAGCGCAGCGCGCAGGAGTCGGCGGGCAAGGCGCAGGGGACGCACTCGGCCCGGCTCGGCGAGGCCAAGGCCCGCCTCGACGAGGCCGGCCGGGCGGTACGCGACGAGGACACCATCACCGTCGACCTGCCGGACACCACCGTCCCCGGCGGGCGCACCGTCTTCTCCGGCCAGGGGATGCGGGCCCGCTTCGACGATCGGGAACTGTTCGGCGGCGACGGCGCCGACCTGGTGATCCGGGGGCCGGAGCGGATCGCGCTCACCGGGGCGAACGGCGTCGGCAAGTCGACCCTGCTGCGCCTCGTCAACGGCGACCTGGAACCGACGGGCGGCGAGCTGAAGCGCGGCGACGGGCGGATCGCGTACCTGTCGCAGCGGCTGGACCTGCTGGACCTCGACCGCACGGTGGCGGAGAACTTCGCCGCGTACGCGCCGAGCCTGCCGGATGCCCGGCGGATGAACCTGCTGGCCCGGTTCCTGTTCCGGGGCTCCCGGGTGAACCTGCCCGTCGGGGTGCTCTCCGGCGGTGAGCGGCTGCGCGCCACCCTCGCGTGTGTGCTCTGCGCCGAGCCGGCGCCGCAACTGCTGCTGCTCGACGAGCCGACGAACAACCTGGACCTGGTCAGCGTCGCCCAGTTGGAGAGTGCGCTGTCCGCGTACCAGGGGGCGTTTGTCGTGGTCAGCCACGACGAACGGTTCCTCGCCGAGGTCGGCGTGCAGCGGTGGTTGCGGCTGGCCGACGGCCAGCTGCGGGAGATCGCGGCCCCCGACCGGGACTGAGCCCGGCCGTCCGCGGCCCGGCCGGATGTACGCCGGCCGGGCCGCGGACCCGTCAGCTCACGTTGGCCGGGCCGAGGACGCTCTTCAGGTCACCCATCAGCGCGGTCGTCGCCGCCACCCGGAACGGACCCAGCCGCAGGGTGGTGGTGCGGCCGCCGTTCTGGAGTTTGACGTGCACCTCGGTGTCGCCGGGATGCAGCACCAGGGTCTCCTTCAGTTTCTCCACCAGCGGCGGTGTGCAGCGGTGCACCGGAATGGTGAGGGTGACCGGCTTGTTGGTGGCGCTGGTGCTGACGTCCGGCATGGACATGTCCATCGCCATGATCCGTGGGGTGTCGTCGCGGCGGTCCACCCGACCCTTGACCACCACGATGGCGTCCTCGGCGATGTACTGCCCGATCACCTCGTAGGTGTTGGGGAAGAACAGCGTCTCGACCCCACCGGCCAGGTCCTCCAGGGTGGCCGAGGCCCAGGCCCGGCCCTGCTTGGTGACCCGGCGCTGCACTCCGGACAGGATGCCGGCGAGGGTGACCACCGCGCCGTCGGGCACCGCGCCCTCCTCGGCCAGGGAGGCGATCGTGGTGTCCGCCGCCGCGCCGAGGACGTGCTCCAGGCCGAACAGTGGGTGGTCGGAGACGTACAGGCCGAGCATCTCGCGCTCGAACGCCAGCTTGTCGCGCTTGTCCCACTCGCTCTCGCTGATGACCGGCATCACCGTCGTGCTGCCGGTGTCGGCGTCGCCGAAGCCGGCGCCGAACAGGTCGTACTGGCCGACCGCCTCCTTGCGCTTCACGTCGGCGTACGCGTCGATGGCGTCCGCGTGCACCGCGAGCAGGCCCTTGCGGGGGTGCTCGAGGGAGTCGAACGCGCCGGCCTTGATCAGCGATTCGATTGTCTTCTTGTTGCAGACCACCGCGTCCACCTTGGACAGGAAGTCGTAGAAGTCGGCGTAGTCGCCCTTCTCCTCCCGGCACCGCATGATCGAGGCGACCACGTTCGCGCCGACGTTGCGCACCGCGGCCAGACCGAAGCGGATGTCCTTGCCGACCGGGGTGAACGGTCCGGCCGAGGTGTTCACGTCCGGTGGCAGCACCTGGATCCGCATCCGGCGACACTCGGACAGGTAGAGCGCCATCTTGTCCTTGTCGTCACCGACGGACGTCAGCAGCCCGGCCATGTACTCGGCCGGGTAGTGCGCCTTGAGGTACGCGGTCCAGTAGGACACCAGGCCGTACGCGGCGGAGTGCGCCTTGTTGAAGGCGTACCCGGCGAACGGCACCAGGACGTCCCACACGGCCTGGATCGCCTCGTCGGAGTAGCCGCGCTCGCGGCAGCCGTCCCGGAACGGGATGAACTCCTTGTCGAGGATCTCCTTCTTCTTCTTACCCATGGCCCGGCGCAGCAGGTCCGCCTGACCGAGGGTGTAGCCGGCGAGGATCTGCGCGGCGCGCTGCACCTGCTCCTGGTAGACGATCAGGCCGTGGGTGGGTGCCAGGATCTCCCGCAGCGGCTCCTCCAGCTCCGGGTGGATCGGGGTGATCTCCTGGAGGCCGTTCTTGCGCAGCGCGTAGTTGGTGTGCGAGTCGACGCCCATCGGGCCGGGTCGGTACAGGGCCAGGACCGCGGAGATGTCCTCGAAGTTGTCCGGCTTCATCAACCGCAGCAGGGACCGCATCGGCCCACCGTCGAGCTGGAACACGCCCAGGGTGTCACCGCGGGCCAGCAGCTCGTACGCGGCCGGGTCGTCCAGCGGCAGGGCCAGCAGGTCGAGCTTGAGGCCGTGGTTGAGTTCGATGTTCTTGACGGCGTCGTCGATGATCGTCAGGTTGCGCAGGCCGAGGAAGTCCATCTTCAGCAGCCCGAGCGACTCGCAGGTCGGGTAGTCGAACTGCGTGATGATCGCCCCGTCGGCGTCGCGGCGCGTCAACGGGATGTGCTCGATGATCGGCTCGGCGGACATGATGACGCCGGCGGCGTGCACACCGGTCTGCCGGATCAGCCCCTCGATGCCCTTCGCGGTGTCGATCACCTTGCGGACGTCCGGGTCGGAGTCGTACAGGCCGCGGATCTCGCCGGCCTCGGCGTAGCGGGGGTGCTTGGTGTCGAAGATGCCGGTGAGCGGGATGTCCTTGCCCATCACTGCCGGCGGCATCGCCTTGGTGATCCGGTCGCCGACCGCGTACGGGAAACCAAGCACCCGGGCCGAGTCCTTGATCGCGGCCTTCGCCTTGATCGTGCCGAACGTGGCGATCTGGGCGACCTTGTCCTCACCCCACTTGTCGGTGACGTACTTGATCACCTCACCGCGCCGACGCTCGTCGAAGTCGATGTCGACATCCGGCATCGACACGCGCTCGGGGTTGAGGAACCGCTCGAAGATCAGGCCGTGCTGGATCGGGTCCAGGTCGGTGATGCCCAGCGCGTACGCGACGAGCGAGCCGGCGGCCGAACCACGACCCGGACCGACCGAGATGCCCTGGCTCTTGGCCCACTGGATGAAGTCGGCGACCACGAGGAAGTACGACGGGAAGCCCATCTGGTTGATGACGCCCAGCTCGTACTCGGCCTGGACGACGTGCCCCTCCGGGATGCCGTTCGGGTAGCGGCGGCCCAGGCCGGCGAACGTCTCCTTGCGGAACCAGGACTCCTCGGTCTCCCCGTCGGGCACCGGGAAGCGCGGCATCAGGTTGTGGAACTCGAACATGCCCTTCGGGTCGACCTTCTCGGCGACCAGCAGCGTGTTGCGGCACCCCTGCTGCCACAGCTCGGACGAGTCCACCGCGCGCATCTGGTCGGCGCTCTTGACGAAGTAGCCGCCACCCTCGAAGCGGAACCGGTTGGGGTCGTCGATGTTGCTGCCGGTCTGCACGCAGAGCAGCACGTCGTGGGCGGTGGCCTGCGCCTCGTGGGTGTAGTGCGAGTCGTTGGTGACCACCGGCGGGATGTCCAGCTTGCGGGCGATCTCGGTGAGCCCCTCGCGGACCCGGCTCTCGATGGAGAGGCCGTGATCCATGATCTCCAGGAAGTAGTTGTCCTTGCCGAAGATGTCCTGGTAGCTCGCCGCGACCTTGAGCGCCTCGTCGAACTGGCCCAGCCGCAGCCGGGTCTGCACCGCGCCGGACGGGCAGCCGGTGGTGGCCATGATCCCCTCGGCGTGCTCGGCGATCAACTCCATGTCCATCCGGGGCCACTTGACGTAGTGCCCCTCCATGGACGCGCGCGAGTTGAGCGTGAACAGGTTCTTCAGGCCCTGCGCGTTCTTCGCCCACATCGTCTTGTGGGTGATCGCGCCGTTACCCGAGACGTCGTCGCTCTTCTGCTCCGGCCGACCCCACTTGACCCGCGCCTTGTGGTAGCGCGACTCCGGCGCCACGTACGCCTCGACGCCCAGGATCGGGGTGATCCCGGCGGCCATCGCCTGGTTGTAGAAGTCGTTCGCCCCGTGCATGTTGCCGTGGTCGGTGATCGCCACCGCCGGCATGCCCAGCCGGTTGGCCTCGGCGAACAGGTCCTTCAGCCGGGCCGCTCCGTCGAGCATCGAGTATTCGGTGTGCACGTGCAGATGCGCGAACGAATCGGCCATGCCTGGCGCCCCCCGGCGGTGTGGATCTTGTTGGTCGGAGCCGACCGGGACCTACCCTACCGAGGTGATCTCGACGGCTCCACCGTCCGCGCCGGCGGCCGTGGCCCGCGTCTCGTCGCGCGGCAGCCATTGGCGCCTCGCCGGGGGCAGACACCCCGCGCCCCACCGAACCGATCCGCGATGACCTTGGGTCAAGCACGACATCGCCGCCAACTCACCTCGCCAGGCGAATCATCGAGGTGCCTCCGGAGCACCAGGAGGCCCCGCAGAGAACGGTAACGATCTCGGCGGGGCCTCCCGGCTCGATAGGCTGACTACCCGCCCATCGTGGACCTCTTCTTCCGGGCAATCTTTAGGTCGACATCGAGTCCACTGAGCCGAAGTGGCTCGCGCTGGTCATCGATCACGACGACGTGAAGCACGTCGCCGACGGCAGACGAACGGTCATCAGCAGTCCAGGCGGGATCCTTAGTGTTGTCGATCAGCCCTCGCGTCCCGTCCTCGAACTCAACCTCCAACCCCCAGGGCCGACCCGCGATTACCGTTACGTCGTATTCCTGATGCAGAAGATGATGCACGCCTGTCACTCTTTCTTCATGGGCACCCAAGTCCTGCCCCGAGTAAGCGAATTGAATTCCTCGAGTCGCCCGAACGGTATCTCGAACTCGATACGCGCGGTACCACCGGGCCCCTGCCAGTCATAACGTTTGCCAGTACCGAAGAAGCTTTCCAGGAATGAAGCTTCCATCTCGTACCTAATCATTCCGGGTGCGTAAGGACCACGGCCCTGATACTCGGCCGCCACGCTCTTTTCGCCGAGGTAGAAATATCCGTTACTGCCCTCTTGGTTCTGCATTTCCGGGTTTGGACCGTGCTTCAACTCGAAATCTTTGTCGGCGGACTTCGGTGTTCTGTAGATGACGATTGGATCACAGTTATGCACAAGGACCGGAGTGATGCCTGCAAGCACATAGTACGTGTGCACTTTCGAGACCGTGAGGTCACGCATGACCTTGCTGCCGCTGAAGTTGAGCACCTTCGCAACGGTCACCAACTCGCCCGATGCGCTCTTGAGCCACTCCGTCAGCTGGAGATCTGCGGCGTCGACCCACTTCTGCCGACTCTCGCTCCAGAACGGGTGGTGCTGAGTCGTCTTGAGGGTGGTGAACGTGCCATCCTCGGTCCGGACGGACAGGTCCGTCAGGTCCTCGTCCTGGTTGACGTGCAGCGCCTCCACCGACTCGGCAGAGGTGACCCCCGTCTCCGGGTCATGCGCCAGGACCTCGTCGCCCTCGGCCACCTCGGCGATCGGCCGAGCGGACCCGTCGGCCATGAGGACCTGGGTCGCCGGGTCGAAGCTGTGGAGGCAGCCCTCCTTCTTCGTCGTCGTGCCACTGCTGTTCTTGTTCGGCTTGCCCTTGGTGCCCGGGTCCGGCTTCTTACCGGGCGGGGTGGCCGGCTTCGGTTTCGGCGACAGGTCCTTGGCCCGTGCCTCGGCCTTGATCTGGGCCATCTCTTGGGCTTCCCGGGCCGGGTTGATCTTCGGCGTGCCGCCCTTGGTCGCCCGACCGATCGCCTTCTGGGCCTTGTCGGCGAGTTCCTTGCGCGCCTTCTTGCACGTGTTCCGGGCTGCCGCGCAGACCGACGGGCCGGGCATCAACGCCTCGGCGGCACTGCCGTAATCTTCTTCATAGATGTAGAAGGCAGTGTTCAGGCCATCGGCTGCGGATCCCAGACCAGGAATAACCGCGGCGCCATCCAGCGTGTCGTGGATGACCTTGTTGTTGAACATGCCCTTGTCGCGGCGGGTCGAGAGCGGCTTCTCCCCACCCTCGATGATCTGCTGGCACTGGTATCCACTGATGCCGTGGGCGCAGTCGTAGTTCCACCCCGGAGTAGTGGGGACGTCGACTCCGGCGTATTCGGCGATGATCCTGCCACTGGGATCGCTGTACGTGGTCGGGTTGTTCGCCGCGTACGTATAGGCCGGCATCTGCTGTGGATTACCGGGATCGTTGACGGGGTCGACCGAGATGAACCGACCAGCCGTCGGGTCGTACTCTCGGGCACCCAGGTGGGTCAGCCCCGTCGGGTCCTGGTAACCGCCCAGGAAACCCTGCTTGTTCGGCCACGAGACCGCCGCGCCACGCGACGCCCCGTACGGTGTCTGCCGCCGTTGGGTGATCGTCTGGTTGGCGTCCGTGGCAACGCTGACCTGCGCTGTCCCCTGGTGGTCGCTCGCGAGCCAGGTGATCCCGGTGGTCTTCCGCTGGGCGATCGCCTCACCGTTGAAGGAGTAGTACCGGGTGGCGTCGAGCTGGCCGTTGTTGTTGCGCCGCAGCTCCTGGTCTCCGAGGAACAGCGTGCTGCCGGTCGCATCCTTGGCGATGAGCCGGTTGCCGGAAGCGTCGTAGATGTAGGAGTTCGTGCCGGCGCTGTCGGTGAGCGTCGCCAACCGCCCCTCGACGTCCCAGGCCAACGCCTGCTGGCCAGCCGGGCCGGGCCGCGTCTTCGTGTTGCCGGCCTCGTCGTAGGTGTAGGAACCGGTGGTCGTGCCCGCGTTGTCGGTCCTGCTCCAGCCGTCCAGACGGTGCGGCTGGGCAGCTTTCGCGGCGGGGTACGAGTAGCTGGTGGTCACCGTGCCGGTCGGGGTGCCCCGCTCGGTCTGCGTCAGCCGGTTACCGATCCGACCCTTGGGGTCGTCCGGCGCGCCGAACGACCACTTCTGCCAGTACGGCGCCGGACCACCCAGCTCAGACTCCGCAGCCGGAGCGCTGTTGCAGCTCGAGGACGATGGAGTCCACGCCTCGGTGAGCCGCCGCTGGTGGTCGTAGGTGAAGCACTGGGTGTCCCGCGGCCGGGCACCCGAGTTGTCGTCGATCTTGAGAAGGTTGCCGCTCTCGTCGTAGTCGTAGAAGACGTTGGCGATGTACGAGGGCGATGCCGACCGGAGGATGGCGCTGCTCTTGACCCGGCCGGTGGCCTCGTCGTAACGGTCGGTCGTCTGCACGAACTTGGCCCCGGTCAGCTCCGTCGACCGGGTCAGAGTGCTCAGCTCGTACAGGTTGGTATAGCCCGACTGGATGGCGTAGTAGCTGACGTCGCCGTAGTTGGTTGCCAACTGGTCGGCCATCGCGTATGTCTGGTCGTACTTGTAGGTCAACACCTCCTGGTCGAGTCCACCGACCGCCGGAAGAGTGACCGTATTGGGCGAACCGTCGGCCAGGTAGCTGGCCTTTGCGGTGAAACTGCAGGTGGTAGCGGCGGCACCACAGAAGCTCGCCTGCGAGGGCGGCAGGGTCAGTTTGGTCTGCGTCGGCCGGTACAGGGCGTCCACGGTGACCGTCTCGGTGCGGTACTCGTCCGTGCCGATCCAGCGGGAAGACGACTTGGTCAGACCCTTGAGCGGCAGGTCGTAGGTGTTCTCGATGCGCTTCTGGCCCGTCAGACTGGTCTCGCGGACGGTCTCCGGGCGACCCAGACGGTCGTAGGTGTAGTACAGGTCAGGGGTGGTCGGCCGAGAATCGCTGGTCTGCTCCACCTCACCCCGGCTGTTGTAGGTGAGAGTCGTGGTCCCGGCGTCCGGGTCCGTCGACGAGGTCATTCGACCCTGGATGTCGTAGGTGTACGACCAGGAGTTGCCCGAGGCGTCCTGCACCGATGCCAACTGGCCCACCGGGTGGTAGGTGTACTTGGTCTCGTCGTACGTGCCGGTCGCAGTTCGGCCGTGGTACTGCCACAGCTTCTCCATCCGGCCGTGCGGGTCGGTCCACGCGGTCGTCGCCGACTCACCGGCCGAGGGCACGACGGTCGTGTGATCGCCGTGGAAGGTGGTCGACGTTCGCGCCTTCTCCACCTGCACGCTCGACTCGGACGCCAACAGCAGCGAGTGCGCGGGACGGCCCGCACCGTCGAACAGCGTCCTGGTCTGGCTCGGGACGTCCCGGTCCAGCCCGGAGTAGAGCGTCGTACCCGGTGCCGCGCTGTTGTGATAGGCGGCATTGGCCTTGTAGATCCGGCCCGCCGCGTCGTAGAAGGTGTCGGTCAGGATGCGACCGCCACCATAACCGGCCTCCTGCGTCTGCCGGGGACGGCCGAGCGCGTCCATCAGCTCGTACGAGGTGTTGTACCCGCCTCTGGCGTTCACCGACCGGGACGTGACCGACGAGGGTGCCGACTTGGACAGGTCGTAGCTGAAGCTGGAGGACGGGTCCAACGGGAAGGTCGCCCTGTCCCGTCCCGGGATCCACACCGCCGTGGTCCGCCCCATGGCGTCGTAGGCCACCTCGGTGACCCGGCTGTTGGCGTCGGTGCTCTTGATCGTCAGCCCGGTGGCCGGGTCGATCTCGGCGGTGTCGGTCCAGAGCAACGGGTTGGTCGAGACAACCTTGGTGACCGGGCCGCCGGTAGCCGGCGTGTATGCCGTCGTCGACTTCTCACCGGCGATGTCCGTGGACTCGATGACCCGGCCGAAGGCGTCGTACTTGGCAGTGGAGACCTGCTGGTAACCACGGACGCCGCCGGTGAAGCTCTTGATCGTCTCAATCGCGGTTATCAGACCGTCGGTCGGGGCGCTGCCGTAGCCGAGTGAGTCGAAGCTGAACCTCGTGTCGGCGGTGATCTGGTTCTCCGCGGTCGGGGCAGTGGCACACGGCCCCGCCCAGCCGTGCGTCCGCTTGACCGGGGTCAACAACCAGTCGGCGGTGTTGCGGGCGTACTCGGTCTGCACGCACCCCTCGTCGCCGGTCGTGGCGTCGTCGCCGCCATCCTGCACGCTCGTCGGCATGCCGTAGCCGTCGAAGGTCGTGGTGGTGGTGGACCGGCGAGTTCCGGTGTCGGTCTTGGTACGGCTCTTGACAACCGCGACCCGTGCGTAGCGGGCCTCCGCGACCGGCGTTCCGGCGCGGGTCGCGGTCGGCGGGTCAGAGCGCCACATCTCGTTGACCGAGGCGGCGAGGACCGTCGAGCCGAGCCAGGTGATCTGCTCCCGTGGCGTGCCCGAATAGTGGTCGTAGTCGTTGGCCTTACCACCCTCCAGGCCTTCGACCTGGGTGGTACGAGTGCCGCCGGCGGCGAGCTTGTCGCCGTACATGCCGCGGAAGTAGAGCGTCTCGGACTTGACCCGCTCGGCACCCTCGCCAATGTAGGTGATCACCGTGGGATAGCCCCGCCACTGGGACCAGGTCTTCCGGTCGTCCGGGCTGAGCCCGTCATCGTCGTCGTAGTGCCACAGCGGCTGGCTCTTGGTGTCGTACTCGTAGGCGGTCCGCAGCGGGCGGGCGCCACCGGTGTGGTCGATCTGCTGGACCTCGGTCACCACGTACTTGTGGAAGTAGTCGGTGAGCGGGTCGACCTTGCCCTGCGGGATCCACCTGACCGGGTAGCAGCGCAGGCCGTTGTTGTCGAGGGCGGTTGGCATCGTGCCGCCCTTGGCGCACTGCGGCGGGCTGTAGGTCACGTAGATCTCGCCGCCGGTCTCCAACCTGATGGAGTTGACACGCCACCAGTTCATGGCGAGCGCCCAGTCACTACCGGTGGCGTCGACCCGGTTCTGCATCTGCTTACCGCTGAAGGTGACCTCCGGAGCCGTCACCGTCGTTCCGTTGAGACCCCGGTGCGTGATCCCGTCCAACCAGAGGCCGGCACGGGTGCCGTCGCCCGGGTCGGGGAAGCTCTGTCGCAACGTCCACGAGTCAACGGGCTGGTACGACGAGGTGGCGGCCTTCCACGCCTTGGTGGTGACCACCGTCGTCCGCTTCGCCGACCAGAAGGTGGGAGCCCCGAACAGGCAGGGGTTGGTCGTCGCCGTGCACTCCTGGTCCCAGGGAGTATCGGGCCAGGTGGTGGCGTCCTTCGTGGTGCAGTTGGACAGACACCGATCGACGTTTGTGAACTCCACTCGACCCGGGGCGTTCTGGACGTACGGGCTGGTCGAGGAGTACTCGGTGCCGTCCCGGCTGTCGGTGCCGTAGTCGATTCTCGTGAGGTATCCCGCCCGGTCGTACGACACGGGTGACGTTCGGTTCTGGTTCTTGGCGTAGTAGTTGGTCTCCTTGGTCCACCAGAGAGACATCGTGTTGCCGTGGACGTCCTGGACGTAGTCCAGATTCCACCGCCACGCCTGCTTCTTGCCGCCGCAGTCGGACGACGCGAAGCTCGCGGCGTGGCACGGTTCGTTGGGGTTGTTGCCAAACACCGGCACGGTCAGGGTGGAGTTGGTGACCGGACGGTCGGTGCTCCAACCGGGCAGTTGGTGCCGTCCGAACCAGTACTGCGTCCCGTCGACGCTGGTGACCTTCCAGTACTCGTTGTCGTCGTCGCCATTGCCGTAGGCGGGCGACTTCAACAACTCGATCTTCGAGCCGTCCTCCTTGCGAGGGTGCCACCTCCCGTCGCTGTCCTTGAGCAGTTCCATGGACGAGCCGCCCAGGGAGAGAACCGCGTTCTCCGGACCCCAGCAGAGATCGCTCGTCTCGGTGGTGTTGTTGGCGTTTCCGCCCATGTCGTCGAGGCAGGTCTTGTACCGACGCTCGACGAAGCCCGGCTGGTAGTCGAAGCCTTCGCCGATGGCGCCGGGCTGGTTGTTCGTCGCCGCCTGCCGACCGTCCACCGACTGCGACGAGTAGGAGAGGCCGAGGCTCGGAGAGGGACCTCCCGGACCAGGGGGCACGCTCATCGGATAGGACCACTGGAAGCTGCCGGTGGAGCCACTGTGCTCCCAGGACGAGGCGGGAGCGAGACTGGAGGCGGAGTAGTTGCCCGCACCACCCTGACTGCCCGCGACCAGGGCGACCATGGTGCCGGCCATGGCCGTGGCGGACCCCAGACCCAGTCGCTTCGCGTCCGTCGTCGACATCGCCGGCCTGAATGCCGCCGCCGCCACCGAGGCTGATGCCGTCTGGGTTCGCACATCGTTGCGCGACTCCAACGGCGACAGCTCACAACCCTTCGTGCCGGGCGTGGTCAGGGCACACTCCGGCACCTGCACGAGGCGCAGGCGCGACGACCAGTCCGCGCCGTACGCCGAGGCGAACCCGGAGTAGTCCACGCCCACCTCGACCGGACCGGCCGACGTCTCCCCGTCCGTACGCCCGACGCGCAGCAGCAGACCGCCGCGCACACCGGCCGCCTCCGCCTCTGCCCTCGGCAGCACCTCGACGCGTACCTTGCCCGGTGGGGTCGCCCCGGCCCGGGCGGAAGCCGCTGTGGTCACCGGCCGTACCGTCACCGGCAGTGCGCCGGCGCGGACGGCTGCGGCGTCCCCGGTGGTGCGGGCACCCGTGGCGGCGGGCAGGCTCACCTCGGCGGCACCGGCGGCCGGCCACGCCGGCGCCGGGCGCCGGACCTTGGCCGCCTCCTCCTCCGGCTCGGGGCCGGGCTTCGTGGCCTTGACGGGCTGCACGGGTACGGATTCGTAGCGCTGCGCCTCGAGCCGCTTGGCCTCCGCGACCTGCTGTGCCTGTGCGGGCACCTGCCCGATGAGCGTGCTGGCGAGCACCGCGAGCAGGCCGGCAGCGATGATCTTCCGGCCCTTCGCATCCGCGGCGCCGAATGTCGGTCTGGGCCGCCAGGGGCGGCGTGATCGACTGGATCTGACCGTGTTCATCGTTTCCTTTCCAGGGGGTGACAACACGCCGCCAGGGGGTTGTGCGGCGTGGTGGACGAGGGGGTGGGTCGGGATGGCGGCGACGCCACGGCACCCCGACCCACCGGCTGCGGTTACGCCTCCGCGAACAACGCCGCGATGTCGGCGTCGGAGAGGGCGCCCTGCCAGGCACGGACCCGGTCGATGTCGCCCGGGAAGTGGTCCGCGAGCACCACGTACTTCCCGCGGCCGACGGTGAAGGCGCCCTCGGCGCTCCACGGCGCCGGGACACTGACGGCGCCGGACAGTTGGCCGTTGACGTAGAGGCTGAGTTTCTGGGCCGTGACGTCCTGCACGGCGGTGAGATGGGCCCAGTTGTTCGCGACGCAGTCGCTGCCGTAGACCGTTCGGGAGGAGCTCGACGTCGAGTCGGCCGTCCGGTTCATCAGTGACCACTTGGGACGGCCGGTCGGGTCGTTTCGACACGTCAGGAAGAAGCCGGAGATCTGGCCGCCATCCTGGGCGAACACCGTGCGCGGGCCGGCCCCACCATTCCAGCGCGCCCACCCGGACACCGTGTACGACTGGTCGGTGCGCAGGACCGGAGCGTCGGTAGCCGCGTGGCCCGAAACTCCGTCCACGGCCAGACCGCTGGAGAAGTTGTAGCCGGCGTTGGCCGACCAGTCGGCCGCGGGAGCGTTGGTCAGCGTGAGGGGGCGCTGGTAGCCGGAGCCGTCCGCCTCCTGTCGTGGCGCGTCGTAGTCGAAGTCCTCCATCTCCCACTGGCCCACCAGCACGGGCTCGACCAGCGGTCGAAGATCGATTTCCGGGTCCACGACGCGGTCCCAGATCCGGACCTCGCTGACCAGGCCGTTGAACCAGCCGGTGAGGATGCCGGCGCGGGCGACGCCGATCAGCAGCGGACCGCCGGAGGACCACACCGGCGCGGTGGATCCGGTGCCCTTGCGGACCCCGTTCACGTAGAGGGACAGCTGGTTGGCCGAGCCGGCGTCGTACACGCCGGTCAGGTGCACCCAGACTCCGACCTGAACGGGTTCGGCCGTGCAGGCGGGGGCTGCCGTCGCGCCCGCGTTCGAGAGGTCCGCCACGTAGGTGACGAAGCACCAGCGTTCCTTCGCCGGGAAATACTGCAGCTCAAAGGGGCTCTTCTTGGTGCCCGGCTGCGACACGACGACTCCGCCGACCGCGTCGGCGCGAACCCAGGCAGAGATCGAGAAACTGCGCGCGGTGTCGACCACCGCACTGGAGGTGCCTGCGTAGTCCGAGGCGCCGCGGAACTTGACCGCCCAGTCCTTGCCCCGGTTCTTGTGCGTACCGCGCAGGCGGGAGTCGGACCAGGAGGGGTTGGGGGTCAGGGTGGCGGACTGCCCGCCGTCGATCCGGTTCGTCAGGGTGGTGCCGGTGCCCTCGTCGATCGCCCAGTGTGCCCTCGGTGCCGAGGGGCTGTCGACGAGGAAGACGTAGTCGTACGCCTCGGTGGTGTTGCCGGCCTGGTCGCGGCTCTTGACGCTCAGCACGTTCTCGCCGATCGAGTTCGGGGTGACCCAGACCGTGGCCGTGCCACCCAGCGTCGCTGCCCGCACCACCTGCTCCGCGCCGCCATCGACCCGGTAGAGGTAGTCGTAGACGTCGGCGGCGCCGTTGGCGGAGAAGGTGAACCGTCCGGAGTAGCCGACCGAGCCGCGCACGTCCTGGTTCGTGCCCAGCGGCGGCGACTCCAGGTAGAGAGCGTCTTCCGGCGTCACCTTCGGCTTCGACGTGGGCGCGGCGTAGTCGACGTAGAACTCGCACCAGGGCGACAGGCCCGAGATGCCATCGAGGCCGTCCTTGGTCTGCACCTGCCACCGGTACACGTCGCCGCTTGCGGTCTTGGTGGTCAGCTGCACCTCGGCCCTGGCCCCCGGTGCGACCCCGGCATCGGTCTTGGGAAAGCCGGTCGCCGTGGTCCAGGTGCCGTTCACCTGCTTCTGCAGGGTGAACACGCCGGACAGGCTGCCGCCGTTACTGCCGTCGGGATCGCTCAGGGTCGCCTTCAACCACGGGTAGTCCGACCGCACCATCGGGCGGGTCGCGCCGCTCACGCACGCCTGTGCCCCGGCGGTGTAGTCGGCGTGGGTGGACAACTGGGCCGCCGTCGGGGTGTTCGGGTTGCTGTTGTACTCGACCGACAGCTTGGTCATCGCCGGGTCGAACTTCTTCCACCAGGTCGACTCGGATTCCGACGTACCGTCGGCCTGTCGGGCGGCCAGGGCGAGGGTGTATTTGGCATTCCCGCGGTTGCTGGAAACGTCGTCCTTCAGCTTGGCGAACTCCATCGGCAGGTCCGGCTGCGGGTCGTTCGAGCAGTTCGGCGCGGCCGGCGGCTTGTGCGCGTGCCCGGACCGCTCCTCCAACCAGGTGATGAGCTTCGGGCTGCCGTCCCACGTCTGCTTGCCGGAGCTGCCCAGCTCGGCGGTCCGGTAGAGGTTCACCGGCGTGGAGGCACACGACCAGGAGTGGGTCATCTCGGTCAGGAACTTGGCCGAGCGGATCGTCTTGCCCGACAGCGCCGAGAGGTTGAACCGGAAGAACGAGCGGAAGTTCCCGGAACCGTCCGGGTTCCTGCCCACCCGGGCCACCCCGTCGTCGCGGGTCGCGTCCGTCGAGCCGGCGTATCCCCACAGCGCCTTGTTGACCGTCGTCCACGGGTCGATGGCCACCGGATACGCGGTCTTCGGGCCACGGAGCAGCGTGAGATCCGGACGGATGACGAGGTCACCGTCCCGCACGTCGGTCGCCAACTCGGCCGTGCGCGCCCGGTCCGGCACCATCCGCAGCGCGTCGCGCTTCTCCTGGGCCGCGAAGGCCGACAATGCCTTGCTGCTCTTCGCCTGGGCCGTCGTCGTGAGGCCGGACGAGTCCCACATCAACGCGTTCCCGGCGGAGAGGACTTCCCGTCCCGCGCCGTTGACGACCTGGAAGCCGCCGCCGGCGCGCGCTCTGCTGGACAGACCGGGGGTGTCGAGGCGGAACCGCAGAGTCTCCAACGCGGGGTTCGTCGCCGCGCTTGCCGACTTCACCACGAGCACCCAGCTGAACCCGTCGCGCAGCGCACGCATCCGCAGGTCGACGTCAGGTAACACCGACTCGTAGATCGCCGTGTCGCCCTCAAGACGGGGGGCGGGCAAAGTGCTGGGCCAGGAGAGGGACACCTCCCCACCCTCGACCGGAAGGCGCACGACCGCGGCGGTGCCGCCAGCGGAGAACGACACGTCCGCCACCGTCGCCACCGGCGCGACAGACCCGTCCGCCCCCGTCACCAGCGACGTGTCGATGGTCCGCCAGCCACCTCCGTCCCGCCGGTTCACCCACTGCGGAACGGGGTACGACTCCATGACCAGGGACCCCTTCGGGGATGCCAGGACACGGGAGTTCTCCGACTTCAGCGTCGTGACCTCGACGGCGCGACCGGATCGTTTCGCGGCGGCGAGAGCCTCGGCTTCGGACAGTGCGGCGGTCGTCGGGCGAGCATCAGGCCCGGGTTCCGCCGGTTCGGCTCGCACCCGATGCGGAGCGGAGGCGACGCCAGCCACGGCGATCGCCGCCGCCAGGAGTGCGTACCCCCATTTTCGCGAACGGGTGCGGATATGCGCACGAGAGAAGGTCACTGCGGACTCCTGTTCTGCGGTTCAGGGGGATGACGAGGGGCCTGTTCCGGGGCCGGCGGGCAGGCCGCCGGCCCCGGAGCGGTTTCATTCAGGGAGCGCTACACCTCATTGGCGAGGGAGAGGATCTCCGCAGAGGAGAGGGCGCCCTGCCACACCCTGACCCGGCTGATGGCGCCCTTCACGTAGTCCCCGGAGTCGGACGAGCCGATGCGAAGCGACCCGGTGGTGGCGAAGGGCGGCGGGATGGTCTTCTTCTCACCGACGAGAGCACCGTCGACGTAGAGCCTGAGCGTCCTGGTGCCCGACTCGTAGGTCGCGGCGAGGTGGACCCCCTGGTTGAGGACCGGCGTGCCGCTCCACTTGACCGTGGTGTAGGCAACGTTCGGCTCGGATTGGTCCCGGTCCGGCACCACGATGGCCCAACCTGGCGTGGACCCGGCCTGGCGTTGCAGGTAGAAGGCACAGCGCAACGTCCCGCACTGGGAGACCACCGTGTGGAAGCCGGTGAACGCCGACGGCTTCACCCACGCCGAGACGGTCCACGACCCCTCGGTGCGCAGCACCTGACCCTGCGTCTTCGCGGTGCCGCTGATCCCGTCCAGGCAGAGTGCGTAGGCGCCGTTCGGGCCGGCGTTCTCACAGACGGTCGCGCTCGGGGCAGCGGTGAGGCCGACCGGCCGGTTGTAGCCCGAGGAGTCGCCCTGCTGCTGGATCGTGGCCAGGTCCGGGTCATCCAGGAGCCACTCGCCGGTGAGTTTGGGCGTGACGATCTCCTCGAGGTCCCTCTCGTCGACGACCCGGTCCCACAGCCGGACGTCGTCGATGTCGCCGTCGAAGTAGTTGCCCTCGACGGCGTTGTAGCGCACCCGGCCGATCTGCATGATGCCGGTGGACTTCCAGAGGGAACTCAACGGCTGGGTGCCGACCTTCTCACCGTTGACGAAGATCCGGATCTCCTTCGCGCCTGCGTCGTACACCCCGGCGATGTGCTGCCAGGTGCCGATCGGCGCCCATTCCTTCGAGACGACCGAGGTACGGGTGTGGGTGGGGCTGTCGCCGGAGAAGGTGTGGAAGTACCAACTGCCGCCCTTGTCCCGCTGCAACTGCCAGGCGCCGTTGTTGGTGCCGCTCACGGCCACCACCGAACCGAAGGTGCTCGTGCTGGTGATGCGCGCCCACGCCGCCACGCTGAAGCTGCGCGACGAATCGATCGGAGGTGCCGTTGAGGTCGCCGCCCAGCCCTTGTTGGTACCGAAACCCAACGCGCGATCGGGTGTCGTGTTCTTCCGGGTGCCGTACGTCCAACTTCCCGTCCAGCCCACATTGCTGGTGAGGGTGAGGTTGGGGCCACCTGCCGGGGTGGTGGCGGCCGTGGTGCCCGCCCCCTCGTCCATCTTCCAGATGGCCTTCGGCGCCGAGTAGTTGTCGACCAGGAACGTGTAGTCGTAGGGGGCCGACGAGTTGCCGGCCTGGTCCCGACTGCGCACGCTGAGCACGTTCTCGCCCATTACCTTCGGCGTCACCCACACCTCGGCCTGGCCGCCCAGCGTGGCCGCCCTCACCGTCATCTGCTGTCCGCCCTGGAGCTGGTAGACGTAGTCGTAGACGTCGGCGACACCGTTCGCGGAGAGGGTGAACTTGCCGGACAGGCCGATCGACCCGTGGAAGTCCTGGTTGGTGCCGAAGGGGGGCGACTCGAGGTAGGGGACGTCACCGGCCACCGTCACCTTGGGCTTCTGTGCCGGGGCCGAATAGTCGATGTAGAACTCGCACCACGGTGAGCCCAGGGACGCGCCCCCGAGGGTGTCCTTGGTCTGCACCTGCCACCGGTAGACCTCACCGTCGGCGGTCTTGGTGGTCAGCTGCACCTCCGCCCTCGCCCCCGTGGCCACGCCGGAATCCGTCTTCGGCCAACCGGACACGCCGGTCCAGGCCCCACTGACCAGCTTCTGCAGGGTGAAGGCCCCACTCAGCGACCCGCCGTTGCTGCCATCGGGATCGGTGAGGATCGCCTTCAGCCACGGATAGTCCGAGCGCACCATGGGCCGCGAGGTTCCCGTGACGCAGGCCTGCGCGGGGGCGGTGAAGTCGGCGTGCGTCGACAACTGGGCCGCGGTGGGCGTGTTCGGGTTGGTGTTGTACTCGACCGACAGCTTGGTGACACCCGGGTCGAACTTCTTCCACCAGTTGCTCGTCGACTCCGAGGAACCGTCCGACTGCCGGGTGGACAGGGCCAGCGTGTAGTTGCTCTCGCCGCGCGCGGCGGACACGTCCGTGCCCAGCTTGCTGCCCGAGAACTCCATGGGCAGGTCCGGCTGCGGATCGTTGGAGCAGCCCGCCCCGCCCGACGGCTTGTGCGCGTGCCCGGACCGCTCCTCCAGCCACAGCGCCAGGTTGGGACCGTCCCAGCTCTGCTTGCCGGCGCTGGTCAGGTCGGCCGACCGCCAGAGGTTGACCGGCGTGTTCGCGCAGTCCCAGGAGTGGGTCATCTCGGTCAGGAACTTCGCCGACCGGACGGTCTTCCCCGCGAGGGAGGAGAGGTTGAAGGCGAAGAAGGATCGGAAGGTTCCACTGCCTGCTGGATCGGCTCCGACCCGAGCGACGCCGTCGTCCCGGGTCGCGTTCTCCGAACCGGTGTAACCCCAGCGCAGCTTGTTGATCGTCGACCACGGGTCGATCACGACGGGGAACACGGCGTTCTTGTTGCGCAGCAGCGACAGATCCGGCCGGATCACGAGATCGCTGCCCTGGATCCTCGCCGGCAGCTCCGCCTTGCGCGCCAGATCCGGTGCCGACCGTACGACGTCCCGGTTCGCCTGAAGCGCCGACGCCGTGCCGCCCGCCTTCGCCGCCGCTTTCGATGAGGTGACACCGGAGGAGTCCCACATCAGGGCGCTACCGGCGGAGAGCCGGAGCTGGCCCGAGCCGTCCACGACCTCGAAGCCCCCGCCGGCGCGCTCCCGCTTGGTCAGCCCCGGCGTGTCGAGGCGGAACCGCAACGCTTCCAGGGCCGGGTTCGCCGCCGCCTGCGGTGACCTCACCACCAGCACCCAGGTGAATCCGTCGACCAGCGCCCGTAGCCGGAGGTCCACCTCCGGCAGCACCGACTCGTAGATCGCGGTGTCGCCCTCGATCCGGGGTGCCGGCAGCGCGCCCGGCCACGTCAGCGAGACCTCGCCGGGGCCGACCGGCAGGCGAACCGCGGGAGCCGCACCGCCCGCCGAGAACCGCACGTCGGCCAACGTCGCCACCGGGGCGACCGTCCCGTCCGCGTTCTGCCGCAGGTGGGTGTCGATGTCCCGCCACCCACCGCCATCGGGCTTCTTTGTCCAGCGCGGAGTGGCGTACGACTCCAGGATCAGCGTTCCCTGGGGCGTCGCCACCACACGGGAACTCTCCGACCTCGACCGGGACGCTTCGACGGCTCGACCCGACCGCGCGGCAGCCGCGATCGCGTCAGGCTCGGAGAGGCCGGTGATCGCACTGTCGGCCCCCGGCGGGGTGGGTTCCTGCGCGCCGGCCGGCGGAGGCAGGAGGGAGACGGTGGACATGGCCAAAGCGGTGGCCACCACCGTGATCCCCAGCCGGCGCCAAGGGGCGACAGCGGCTGTGTGCGGTTCTTGCACTCGAATTCTCCTGAGTAAAAGTGATGAGGGCTCGCCGCAGGGTTCACCCACGGAGAAATTGCGTGGAGGCACGAAGAAAAGGCCGCCTTCGACGGCGGCTGGACTGCCGACGACGCCGGTCGGCGCGTCGGAACAGTCAGACGATTACGTGGCTGAGGCGGCGCGGGCGCAGCTTTTCGACACGAGCCGACCACAGCATTTCAGAATTGAGGCGTTCCGAATGACAACGCGGCCGACCAAAGCCGGGCGCACCACCGCCGAGAAACTCAGTGGAATGGCAGCTTGCCGGTCCGCCCATTAGCTGACGACGAAGCCCGACGGCTCACATCCCGCCCGACCTGATCATCACCAGTGCGCCTAAGTCGCTGGTAGATGGCTATCTGCACAGCGTTACCCAGCACGTCCTCCCCCGTCCTCCAAGTGGGATGAAGGTAAGGACCGCTGACGGGCTGTGTCAAACGCACCACCCAGCGCTACTTTGGGTAATCCCTGAAAGGGGCCTGAACAGGGCGCTTTCCGCCCGCCGGCACCCACCGTTACCACCAACAAGACCGGCCGGGGGCGATGGAAGCGTCGCGAGCCCGTCACTTTCCGCGATTCTCGGATCTTGTTGCGGATAATGGCCGAGCGCACCAATTCGTTACCCGGAAGCAACTCGACGCATTATTGACAGCTTTGACACCGCTACGCACGCAACAATTAATCCGCCGCTCCGCCAGCAACCAAGCATCGGGCACACCTGCCTCTCAGTCGAACCCGGGCCACCACGACGGCGTCGGCGCACCTGCCCAGACCGCCCGATCGACGCCCCGGCCGACGGCTCCGGTTCACCTACCGATCAAGGAATACGCGTTGGCCCAGGATCGCGGACAAGGTGACGGCGCAGACCGGGCCGGCGAGTGGGAGCGCCTAGGCTCATCAGCATGGCGAGGTACTACGACGTGCACCCGGAGAACCCCCAGCCCCGAATCATCGGCCAGGTCGCCGACCTGATCCGAGGTGGTGGGCTGGTCGCCTACCCGACGGACTCCTGCTACGCGCTCGGCGTCCAGCTGGGCAACGCGGACGGGCTGGACCGGATCCGCCAGATCCGCCACCTCGACGACCGGCACCACTTCACGCTGGTCTGCCGGGACTTCGCGCAGCTCGGCCAGTTCGTGCAGATCAGCAACTCGGTCTTCCGTCTGGTGAAGGCGTCCACCCCGGGCAGCTACACCTTCATCCTGCCGGCCACCAAGGAGGTGCCGCGCCGGATGTTGCACCCGAAGAAGCGCACCGTCGGTGTCCGCGTACCCCGGCACACCGTCACCCAGGCGCTGCTGGCCGAGCTGGCCGAACCACTGGTGTCGAGCACCCTGGTCCTGCCCGGCGACGACGAGCCGATGACCCAGGGGTGGGAGATCAAGGAACGGCTCGACCACCAGCTCGACGCGGTCCTCGACGCCGGCGACTGCGGTAAGGAGCCGACGACCGTGATCGACCTGTCCGGCCCCGAGCCGGAGATCCTGCGTCGGGGTGCCGGGGACGTGTCGCGCTTCGAGTAAACGCGTCGGGTGCCGGACCGTACCGGGCCACGCCGGTGTCGCCGGTCGTACGCTCGGGGATCGGCACCGGCGAGCATTGGACACCCGGCATGCCCGACGCGGACGACATCGACGCCCTGGCCCGGTCCGCCGCGCACGGCGACCCGGCGGCGCTGGACGCCCTGCTGGTGGCGGTGCGCCCCGAGGTGCTGCGGCTGTGCGCCCGGTTCCTGCCCAACCGGGAGGACGCCGAGGAGGCCTGCCAGGACACGCTGCTGGCGCTGGCCAACGGCATCGCCCGGTTCGAGGGGCGCTCCTCGTTCCGCACCTGGCTGCACCGGCTGACCGCCAACCGGTCCCGCTCGACCTACCGCACGCTGCGCCGCCGCTGGCGGCTGGAGGCCGGCGGCGTACCGCTGCCCGACCGGGCCGACCCGCGGCGGACCAGCGTGGTCGCGGGCACCCGCCTCGACCTGCTGGACGCCTTCGACTCGGTCCATCCCGACCTCGCCGAGGTGGTGGCCCTGCGCGACGTCCTCGGGCTGAGTTATCCCGAGATCGCGGCCCTGCTCGACATGCCGGTGGGCACCGTGAAGTCCCGTCTGCACCTGGCCCGCCGACAGGTCCGGCAACGGCTCGGCGCCGAGTGAACGCGGCGTCGTTGCGCCGGCTCGTCGTCGTCCTCGCGGCCACCGCGGGGGTCGCCGCCTGCGGCGCCGACGCCGTCTCGCCCCTGCCCGTCCAACCGCCGGGCCCGAGCCGTTCGACGCCGACACCCGCCACCCCCGCCGCGACCACCATGCCCGCCACGACCCTCGCGACCCCCGCGACCCCCGCGACCGCCGGGTCGCCGACGCGACCGCCGCCGACCAGCGCGCGCCCGGTCCCGGCACCGCCCGCACCCACCCGGACAAGGGGTACGCCCCGCACGACTCCCCCGCCGGTCGACGCGACGCCGGCCTGCCAGGGCGCGGTCCGCTACGACCTGCCGCTCGCCGAGACCGAGATCGAGTTGCTGCGATCGCTCTGCTTCGCCACCGGTGCGGTGTTGCGGATCCAGGGCATCGGGCCGGGGCTCGTCACCGTGGACCGTCCAGAGTTGGTCTCGCAGCAGTACGAGGCGGGCGTGGTGGACATCCGCTTCGTCCGCCCCGGCACCGTCGCTGTGACGATCCCCAAGGACGGCCGGGAGCACACCATCACCGTGGTGGTCCGCTAGCGCGCCTACCGCAGGCGTACGCCAGCGAGCAGGGTGTCCACGAAGTCGGGTCCGCTGCCCGCGGGCGGGCTTATCTGCACGTACACCAAGGCGGGCCGGCCCGGGTGCGTGGCGGCCGACTCGATGATCTGCGGCCGACCTCGGTCGCAGCGGTACGCCACCACCGTCCACTCGACACCCGCCGGCCGGATGAGCCGGGACGGCGCGGGCGCGCAGTCACCGTGGGTGCGCTCGGCCAGGAACCCGGCCGGCGTGGCGCGTGCCGCCGTGGTGGCGGAGAGGCCCACGAACGCGCCGGGCAGACGAGGGTCGGCGGCCCACCGGCGGGGTTGGGGTGACATCACCAGCGCCGGTTCGGGTTGGCCGTCGGCACCGTACTGACCGGCCCAGGTCGCCCCGGTGGCGGACCAGCCGGGTGGCAACACCACGGTCAGCGGCCCGGTCGTGTACGTGCCGCCGACCGGCCGCGCCGACCCGACTCCACCCGGCTCGGCACCCACCGCACCCACCAGGACTGCCACGACAGCGGCCCCGGCCACCCGCAGCAGCCAGTACCGACGGCGCACGGGACCGGTCGCCACAGCCAGCCCCACCTGGTCGCTCACGCGGGTCAGCGCGGTGTGCAGGGCCGCGGCGTCGGGATAGCGGTCGGCAGGGTGGTGGGCGGTGGCCTGGGCGAGCACCGCCGCGACCGCTGGCGGCACGTCTGCCCGCAGTCGGATCTCCGGGGCGTACCCGGGCGGGTCGGCGCCCAGCAGCCGGATGCCGAGCCGGCCGAGCCCGTACACGTCGGCGCGGGTGTCGATCACCGCCCCCGGGTTGTCCTGCTCGGGGGCCATGTAACCCGGGGTACCGGCTCGGGCGGTCAGCCCGGAGGCGGCGGCGAGCGCCTTGGCCAGGCCGAGGTCGGCGATCAGCACCTTCTCGGTGTCGGGGTCGTCCGGACCGGCGGAGTGGAACAGGATGTTGCCCGGGGTGAGATCACGGTGCACGACGCCGTGCCGGTGCAGCACGGCAACCCCCGCGCAGATCTCGCCGAGCAGCCGCAACGCCGTGGGCGTGGGGATCTCACCGGCGGCCAGGCGGTCCCGCAGGCTCCCCCCGTCCGCCCAGGCCAGGACCGCGTACGGCCGGCCGTCGGGCAACTCACCGACGGCGTGCACCCGGATCAGCCGCTCGTGCTCCAGCCGGCGCAGCAGCCGGGCCTCGTCGCGGAAGCGTTCCCGGACCCGCAGGTCGTGGCTCCAGTTCTCGGCCAGCACCTTGATCGCCACGTGCGCGTCGAGCGCCCGGTCGTAGCCCAGCCAGACGGTCGCGAACGATCCGACGCCGAGCAGTCGCTCGATGGCGTAGGGCCCGATCCGCAGTGGAGCCGTCACCGCGTCACCCCCGGCCGGCGTTTCCTTGGAGAGTAGACCGGGTCGGTCGCAAACCCGACGAACCGTTGGCCCCGGCGCGGTGACTAACAGGGCAGGAGACCCATCACCGAAGGAGCCACCATGAACCGTCCCACGATCCTCCTCACCACCGCCGCGCTGGCGTTCGGCACGCTCGTCCCGGTGGCCGTCGCCGGCCCGGCGGCGGCAGCGCCCCGGACCGGCGGCACCGCATCCGCCTCGGCGCGCGGCCCGCTCGCCGCCGCTGTCGAGCACAGCCACCCGCAGGTGCTCAGCGTCGCCGGCGCCGGTGTGTACCGGATCGGCGCCAGCCTGAGCACGCTGACCGCGAACGGGCACATCGGCTGGACCGCTCCTGCCTGCGGCGGGGTGGTGCACGCGGGATCGACCGGTTCCTGGGCCGGCGTGTTCGTGCTGGCCTTCCGCGACGGGCGACTGGTGGAGGTCGGTACGGCCACCGCACCGCCGCAGTCTCCCGCCGGCGCCACGGTCGGTATGTCGTTCGACGAGTTGGAGGCGATCTACGGCCGGCGGGGTTCGTTGATCCGCAACGACGCGGGGGCCGCCGAGGCGTACCTCGTGCGGGTCGGCTCGCGGGTGGAGCTATTCACCGGGCACCCGATCCGGCCGGGCGTGGGCTACTTCCAGGTCGGTCCGGCCAGCTTCGTCGAGCGGAACTTCCGGGCGGGTCCGGCCTGCTGAACTGCGTCAACCGTCGGGGCGCCCGGTTTCTGCCGGGCGCCCCGCGTGCTGCCCGGCACACCAGTCTGCGAGCGACACGATGATGTCCCGGTAGACAACACTGTGTGGCACACAGTATGGTGTGACACATGGTTAGCGAGGACGTTCTACGGACGCACCTACAGGAGTTGCGTCGAGGCACCGTCGTGGTGGCCAGCCTGGTCGCGCTGCGCCGACCGGACTACGGCTACGCACTGCTGCAACGGCTCACCGACCACGGCTTCCCGGTGGACGCCAACACGCTCTACCCGCTGCTGCGCCGCCTGGAGGACCAGGGGCTGCTGACCAGCGAGTGGAACACCGAGGAGAGCCGACCGCGCAAGTTCTACCGAACCAGCGACGAGGGCGAGTCGATGCTGAACCGGCTGCTCGACGACCTCGCCGCCGTGCAGGCCTCCATCACCGGGCTGATCCAAGGAGTGGACCGATGAACACCCTGACCAACCGCTACCTCGCCGCCACCCTGCGCTCGGTGCCCGCCCCGCGTCGTGACGAGATCGCCACCGAGCTGCGGGCCTCCATCGACGACATGATCGAGGGCCGGACCGACGGTGGCGCGGACCCGGTCACCGCCGAGCGGGCGGTGCTCACCGAGCTGGGCAACCCGGACGTGCTGGCCGCCCGGTACGCCGACCGTCGGCTCCAGCTGATCGGCCCGACCTACTACCTGCTCTGGCTGCGGCTGTTGAAGCTGCTGCTCAGCTTCATCCCGGCGCTCGTCGGCACGATCGTCACCGTGGTCGACGCGGCCGAAGGAAAGGGTTTCGGGGCCATCGGGCCGGGCATCGTCGTGGCCATGCAGGTGGCCGTGCAGATCGCCTTCTGGCTCACCCTGACCTTCGCCATCATCGAGCGCACCCAGACGGCCGTGCACGTGCCGGAGTGGACTGTCGACCAACTGCCCGACGTCCCGGCGCACCGTGACGTGTCCCTCGCCGACACCATCGCGTCGGCGGTCTTTCTGGTGGCCACGATCGGTTACCTGCCGTTGCAGCACTACCACTCCTGGGTCCGCGACACCGACGGCGACAACATCCCGGTCCTCGACCCGGCGCTGTGGTCCTTCTGGCTGCCGGCACTGATCGTCGTCCTGCTCGGCAGCCTGGTGTTCGAGATCGTCAAGTACCGGATCGGGCATTGGACCTGGGCGCTGTTCGGGACCAAGGCGCTTGTCAACCTCGCGTTCTCGGTGCCGGTGGTATCGCTGGCGCTGTCCGACCGGCTGCTCAACCCCGCCCTCGGCGAGCGGCTGAGCTGGCTGGCGGACGCGGACAACCGCAACACCATCGGGGTCGCCATCGCGGTGGGCACGGCGGCGATCCTGGTCTGGGACCTGATCGACACCGCTCTGAAGACGCGCCGTCAGACGGCGTGAGTGAGAGCCCATCTCCGGCGGCCCGGCGCGTACCTCGCGTCGGGCCGCCGCCCGTGGCCCGGGTCCGACGGCACCGGTCCGCCCACTGGACGGGCGTGGCGGGCGACGTGGCATCGTTCCCGGATGACCGTGGCACCGCGAGACGAATGGCGCCGACCGGGTCCGACCACCCAGCAGCGCCGCAAGGACCTGTGGCTCGGCCTGGGGATGACCGTGCTGGCGCTGGTCAGCCTCACCCTGGCCCACAGCACCGGGGCGTTCCTGCTGGGCTCGCCGCCGTCCGGGGCGGAGCAACTGTTCTGGACCGTCGCGGTGACGGTGCCGCTGATCTGGCGGCGGCGCTGGCCGGTGACGACCCTGCTGATCGTCTCGGTGGGGTTCATCGCCGCGCAGGCCCGATCGGCCCCGGAGACCCAGTTCTCCTCCTGGGCGTTGTTCTGCGCCCTCTACACCGTCGGCGCCTGGGGGCAGGACCGTCGCCTCGCCCGGCGGCTGCGCATCGGCGTGATCACCACGATGTTCGCCTGGCTGGGGATCTACTACGCGATCACGATCGACCAGATTCCACCCGGGGCCTTCGACGACGCGGCCGGGCCGGTGCCACCCGTGCTCGCCGCGATGGTCACCGGTGTCCTGCTCAACGTGCTGGTCTTCGGCTTCGCGTACTTCTTCGGTGAGACCGCCTGGGTGGCCGCTCGTCGCGAACACGAGCTGCGGACCCAGGCCGAGGACCTGCGCCGGTCGCAGACCGAGTCCCGGGAACGGGCGGTGCTCGGCGAACGGGTCCGGATCGCCCGGGAACTGCACGACGTGGTCGCCCACCACGTGTCGGTGATGGGAGTGCAGGCGTCCGCCTGCCGCCGGGTGTTCGACCGTGACCCCGCCAAGGCCCGCACCGCGCTCACCGCCATCGAGCAGAGCGCCCGCACCGCGGTCGACGAGCTACGCCGGATGCTGGGGGTGCTGCGGACCACCGGCACGGCCGACGCCGCGCCGCCGGCCGGCGGCGACGTCGACCGGATCGGTGAGCTGGTCGAGCGGGCTCGGGCCGCGGGCCTGACGGCAACCCTCGGGGTGTACGGCGACCCGGTCGCGCTGCCCGAATCGGTATCGCAGGCGCTGTATCGGGTGACGCAGGAGGCGGTGACCAACACCCTGAAGCACGCCGGTGCGGACCTGCTGGACGTGCGGGTCCGCTACCTGGCCCGGGAGGTGGAGGTCGACGTGACCGACAACGGGCGAGCCGGCGGCCGGGTCGACGCCGTCGGGCTGGGCCTGATCGGGATGCGCGAACGGGTCACCGCGCACGACGGCGACCTGGAGGCCGGACCGCGTGCCGGCGGCGGATGGCGGGTACGCGCCCGCTTCCCGCTGGCGGCGACCGACCCACCGGTCGGCGCGCAGCGGGAGCCGCACGACGAACACCAGCCGGCCGTCGACACGGAGGTGACGGCATGAGTGCCGCGCCAGCCCACGAGAGGTCGGGACCGGATCGGACCATCCGGGTGCTGCTCGCCGACGACCAGCACCTCGTCCGCACCGGCTTCCGGGTCATCCTGGAGGTGGAGGACGACATCGAGGTGGTCGGCGAGGCCGCCGACGGCGAACGGGCCGTCGCCATGACCCGGGCCACCCGCCCCGACGTCGTACTCATGGACGTGGAGATGCCCGGGATGGACGGCCTGGAGGCCACCCGGCAGATCACCGCCGACGGACCCGGTGGGCCGGCCGTGCTGATCCTCACGACCTTCGACCGCGACGACTACCTGTTCGCCGCGCTGCGTGCCGGGGCCAGCGGTTTCCTGTTGAAGAACGGCACACCGGAGGAGCTGATCGAGGCGATCCAGGTGCTGGCCAGGGGCGACGGCCTGCTCGCCCCGGAGATCACCCGCCGGGTGATCTCCACGTTCGCCCGTCCGGGAGACCCGGCGGGCACCGCCCACCGGGGGCCGGAGGCGGACGCCGCGCTGGCCGGGCTGACCCCACGGGAACGGGAGGTGCTGGTGCTGCTCGCCGCCGGATCGAGCAACGCGGAGATCGCCGCTGCCATCCACCTGGGCGAGGCGACCGTGAAGACCCACGTCAGTCGGGTGCTGGCCAAACTCGGCCTGCGCGACCGGGTGCAGGCGGTGGTGTTCGCGTACGAGAACGGGGTGGTCCGGCCCGGCGGGTGACCGCCATCCGCCGCGCGACGGACCGCCCGCTCACCCACCGGGCGGACGGCGGGGCGGGGTGTTCGATCTAGCGTGGACTGGTGACCAGAACGCTTCGCCTCGACGGCGTCGACCGTAGCTTCGGCGACCGGCAGGTGCTCAAGAACGTGTCCTTCGAGGTGGCCGCCGGCCGGATGACCGGCTTCGTGGGCGCCAACGGCGCCGGCAAGACCACCACCATGCGCATCATCCTGGGTGTGCTCGCCCCCGACGCCGGTGAGGTGAGCTGGGGCGGCAGCACGTTGACCCCGCGGGACCGGCGGCGCTTCGGCTACATGCCGGAGGAGCGGGGCCTCTACCCCAAGATGACCACCCGGGAGCAGGTGACGTACCTGGGCCGGCTGCACGGCCTGGACGCGCCCGCCGCCCGGCGGGCCACCGACGCGCTGCTGGACCGGGTCGGCCTCGGTGAACGCGGTGACGACCTGCTGGAGACGCTGTCGCTGGGCAACCAGCAACGCGCGCAGATCGCGGCCGCCCTGGTGCACGACCCCGAGGTGCTGGTGCTCGACGAGCCGTTCTCCGGCCTCGACCCCCTCGCCGTCGACACCGTCGTCACCGTGCTGCGGGAACGGGCCTCGGCCGGCGTGCCGGTGCTGTTCTCCAGCCACCAGCTCGACGTCGTGGAACGCCTCTGCGACGACCTGGTGATCATCGGGGACGGGACGATCCGGGCCGCCGGCAGCCGACAGCAGCTGCGCGAGTCCTACACCGTGCCCCGCTACGAGTTGGTGGTGGCGACCGACGCCGGTTGGGTACGCGACCAACCCGGGGTGACCCTGGTCGAGCTGGACGGCCCGCGGGTGGTCTTCGACCTGCCGGCCGACGCCGACGAACAGCCCGTGTTGCAGGCGGCCCTCGCGCGCGGCCCGGTGCGCGCCTTCCGCCCGGTCAGCCCCTCGCTCACCGAGATCTTCCGAGAGGTCACCCAGTGAACATCACCCAGGCCACCCGGCTGGTCGCCGAACGGGAGATCCGCGTCAAGCTGCGCGACCGTACCTTCCTGTTCGGCACGCTCTTCTTCCTGCTGATCGCCGCGGCGGGCACCATCCTGCCGCCGCTGCTCTCCGGCGGTCCGGACACGGTGGCCGTCACCCAGAAGGCGGCCGGGCCGCTGCGGGACGCCGGACTCGACGTCCGGGTGGTGGCCGACGACCGGGCCGCCGAGCAGGCCGTCCGCGACGGTGACGTGGACGCGGCGGTGGTCGCCGGTCCGAAGGTTCTCGCGATGGACGAGTCCCCCACCGACGTGGTCCAGGCGCTGAGCAGCTCGCCGCCGGTGCAGTTGCTCGACCCGGACGCGGTCGACCCGGTGGTGGCGTTCCTGGTGCCGTTCGTCTTCGCGTTCGTCTTCTTCATCACCTCGCAGACCTTCGGCCTGCAGATCGCGCAGAGCGTCACCGAGGAGAAGCAGACCCGCATCGTGGAGATCCTCGTCGCGGCGGTGCCGGTACGGGCGTTGCTGGCCGGCAAGGTGGTGGCCGGCGGCATCCTGGCGTTCGCACAGATCGCGCTCATCGCCGTGGTGGCGGTGATCGGCATGCAGATCGGCGACAGCGGCGACCTGCTCAGCCTGCTCGCCCCGGCGATCGGCTGGTTCGTGCCGTTCTTCCTGTTCGGTTTCGTGCTGCTCGCCGCGATGTGGGCGGCAGCCGGAGCGCTCGCCAACCGGCAGGAGGACCTCGCCGCCGTGTCGACACCCGTGCAGCTCGCCGTCATGCTGCCGTTCTTCGCGGTGATCTTCCTGAACGACAACGCGACAGCGATGCGGGTGCTGTCGTACCTGCCGTTCTCGTCGCCCACGGCCATGCCGTTGCGGCTGTTCACCGGCGACGCGGCCGGTTGGGAGCCGTTCGTCTCGCTTGTCGTCCTGCTGCTCGCCACCGGCGCGTTCCTGCTCGCCGGCGCCCGGGTGTACGAGGGATCGCTGCTGCGCACCAACGGCCGCACCTCCCTGCGGACCGCGTGGCGGGAGCGGGAGACGATCGGCTGAGTCTTGGGTTCGCCCAGCGGGCGTCGGTGTCCTCAAGGGACACCGGCGCCCGCTGTGTGCGGCAGCGTTCCGACCGTTGTTCGCAGGCCGTGAACAGGGCGAACGCTCCTACGGTGAGCCGATCCTCACGGCAACGACCTCGTCGTCGCCGGTCCCGGACCGGAAAGGCTCTCGATGAACCCACCGATCGACCCGCGGCACCACAACCACGGACGGCAACTCCGTCGCCTGCTCAGCATGCTGCTCGCAGTCGTCCTCGCCAGCACCCTCGCGGCCCTCGTCCGGCCCGCGCCGGCCGCCGCCGCCCCGGGCGACCTCATCCTCAACGGCACGTTCGACAACGGCAGCACCCAGCCCTGGTGGACCCGCCTCGCCTCGACCAGCACGACGGTCAACGCCGGGCAGCTGCGCATCCGCACCAGCGCGACAGTCGACGACCCCACCTACGAGGACCTGGTCGGCCACTTCGAGTTCGGGGTGACGGCCGCGCAGCCGTACCGGCTGCAGTTTGACGCCTCCGCCGACGTCAGCCGCCCGCTGCGCGTCTCGGTCTCCCGGGCGAACACGCCCTTCACCTCCGCGGTCGACCAGAACGTCACGCTGACGTCCACGATGCGCCGGTTCACCTTCGACTTCGCCTCGCCGTTCGGTGACCCCAGAGCGGTGCTCCTGTTCCACTTCGGCGGGCATGCCGCCTCGACGGTCCGGTTGGACAACATCTCGCTCACACCGTTGGCCGTCGACCCGAACACCGACCCTGTCCTGTACTGGAACGGCATCCTGCTGGACACCTTCAAGGGTCTGCCTTTACCGCCCACCGCCCTGTCCCGACAGGCGGCCATCCTGCACGCGGCGATGCACGACGCCGCCGTCTCGGTCACCGGGGTCGGCAATCCCTACCGGGTACGGGTGCCGGTCAGCTACCCGGGCACCATGGACAACGTCGTGGCACCGTCCCTGCACGCGGCCATCGACCAGGCGGCGCACGACGTGCTGACCGCTCTGTACGACCGCTCCTTCTCCTCGGCCATGGATCGGGCCGTTGCCCGCCGGCCGTCCGGCGTGAATGGCGCAGAGGTCACGCGAGGCAACACGGTCGGCGCCGCAGCCGCCGCCGCGAACCTTCAGGCCCGCACCAACGACGGCTCCGACAACGAGGATCCGTACCAGGTGGAGGGGGTGCCGGGGTCGTGGCGACCCACCGACGGCGAGGACGCGATCAGCCCGAAGTGGGGCCTGGTCACCCCGTTCGCGCTGACCTCCGGCGACCAGTTCCGGCCGGACCTACCCGCCGACGCCGTCGACTACGAGGACCTGCTCGGCAAGCAGGAGTACGTCGACCAGGTCGAGGAGGTCCGCGCATACGGCGCCAAGGGACAGTCTCTGCGCACCTCCGACCAGACGCAGATCGCGTTCTTCTGGGCCAACGACCTCGCGGCCACCTACCGGCCACCGGGCCAACTCTTCGAGCACACCCAGATCGTTGCCAAGCAGCGGAAACTCGGCATCCTGGCCAACGCTCGGCTCTTCGGGCTGGTCGCCCTGGCACTCGCCGACGCCGCCATCGCCGCCTGGGACGCCAAGTACCTGACCGAGATCGACCTGTGGCGGCCGGAGAGCGCGATCGGCGGCGGATGGCAGCCGCTGTCGCAGGACACGAACGGCGTCTCGTTCTCGCCGGCCTTCCCGGCCTACGTCTCCGGGCACGCCACCTTCGCCGGGGCCTGGGCGGCGGTGATGCGCAGGTTCTTCGGCACCGACGCGATCGCCTTCGACGCCACCACCGACGATCCGCACGCAGAGGGCGTCGTCCGGCGTATGAGCGGCTTCGGTCATGCCGCCGAGGAGAACGCGCTAAGCCGGATCTACCTGGGCGTGCACTACCGATTCGACGCCGAAGCCGGGATCGCCACCGGCGACGCCGTCGGGGCGTACGTCTACGCCAACCGCCTGCGGCCGTGAGCCGTCAGTCGGTGTGAACGGGGGGACGCTCCCCGTCCGGTCCACGGGCCGAACGGGGAGCGTCACCCACCCGCCGTAGGTGCTTGCCGATCCGGTCCTCCGGCCAGGTCGCCGGCACGATCGGCTCGCCCGACAATGCGTCCAGCACCCGCCCATCCACTGTCCCACTCACCGGCAGGCCACCCAGCGCCTGGAAGGCGATCACCCGGCTGGTGGTGTCCGAGCCGAACCAGCCGTCCGCCGGCACCTCCAGCCCGCCGCACCGGGTAGCAGCGCACCGGAGATCCCGACCGTCAGCACGCCGAGCACCGCGAGCGTCGCCAGACGGAGCCAGCGACGGGACGGCCAGGGCGCCCCGGGTCGCGGCGTTGCCGGTCCGACGCTGGGGCCGACGCCCACCTGGGCGGTCGCGGACGGGGCGACGTCGGTCGGTGCCGCGTGGCTCTCTGACCGATCCCGCTCGCTGAGGCGCGCCTCGAGGCCCCTCCGCATCTCCACCCATCGGTCGACCTCGGCCGCCGTCATGCCGCAGGCCACCAGCAGCGACAGGACGATACGCTCCCGAGGCAGCGTTGTCCGCCCCAGCATCGAGGCGAGGGTGCTCGGCGGCAGCCAGTGTCCCGCCGCCGAGGCGCGTCGGGCGATCTCCCGATAGGTCAGGCCGGAGCGCCGTCGCACGTCCCTGAGCAACGCCACGTACTCGCTCGCCGTGGCCACCTGTGGCACCGGATCCCGGGCAGCGTCATCCATCAAGTCCCCCCGTGTTGTCGATTCGTCCGGCTCGGACCGGTGCGGGTCCGAGCCCACCGGCCATCCGCGACCAGCGGCACGGCCATCGAGAAAAGACGCTAGATAAGCCCTTCCACGAGAACAATGCCCTGCTCGAGGGGCTGCGATGTCCAGGCAGCTCAGGGCGGCTTGTCCGGGTCTTGTCCGACCATCTCGGACAGTCGCTCGACGTTGACTTGCCACCGACCCGCCGATATCAGGAGAATTGGACGATGACCACGGGGGAACTTCGACCGGACGAGGCGGCCGACCCGACCGAGTTCATCGAGATGCTGCGTCAGCTCAAGGACCGGTCGCGACTCACGTACCGGCAACTGGAGCAGCGCGCCTCGGCGGCGGGTGACGTGCTGGCTCGCAGCACCGCGGCGGACATCCTGCGCCGCTCCACATTGCCGCGACCGGAGGTGGTGGCCGCGTTCGTTCGCGCCTGCGGTGCCGAGGATCAGGTCGAGACATGGCTACGGGCGCGGCACCGTCTCGCGGTGGGTGCGTACACACCGACCGGGCCGGACCAGCAGCCGACCGACGACGACACCACCTCGGACCCGTCGCCGTCGACCAGCAGCACTGCCGAGGGCCGGCCGAGCGGCAGCACCGCACCCGTGGTGGAGCGCGAAACCCCGGACCGGGCGCGCTGGTTCGCCCGGCGTACGCCGCTGACGCTCGTCGTCGTCGGGGCCCTGCTGGCGGTGCTCGGTCTGGGCTTCTGGATCCAGCGCCCCGACGACGACCAGGACACCGGCCAGCGCGGCGCACCGGCCAGTTCGACATCCGACGGTCCCTCGGCCACCCCGGACGTCGACACCAGTCCGACGATCGGGCCGAACGCACGCCTGAGCCAGATCCGCCCAGCCCGCAGCCCGCAGCTCTGCCTCAGCGAGGGGCACGACCGCACCGGCCGCTATCGGAGCGAGGTGATGGTGCAGCGTCCCTGCGCGGACGCCACCCCACCCGACACCTACCTGGAGCCGGCGGCCGGCGGGCTGTACTTCATCAAGTGGGACCACCCGGAGCACGGGACGGGCTGCCTGAGCGTCATCGACGGCAACCCCGGCCAGAACCTGCTCGAACCAACGCAGAGGTGCAGCACGACCGACCCGTTCCAACTGTTCCGCTTCGAGCCGACCGCGGCCGCGCCGGCCTCGTACCGCATCCGGCTGACCAGTTCGGACCTGTGCGTCGGGCTCCGCGACGACGACACCGAGGTGTCGGCCGAGGCGCTCGTCGAGCGGTGCACCAACGGCGCGGACCAGATGTTCCTGGTCGACGGCCTGCCGGGAGGCTGACGACTCCGGTGGATCGACGGCCGCTCAGCGGGCCGGCGGCACCCGATCCCAGCCGGCGGGCAGCGGCGACGCCGACCAGGCCGGGTCGGGCTGCCACGCCGCCCACGCCGGATCCCACCAGCGCTGCCCCGCGTCGAGCAGCGCCGCGATCCGGTCACCCTCGGCCTGGATGGCATCCCCCATGCCCGGATAGCGGCCCTCGACGAGACGCTGGGCGAAGATCTCCACGTCCTTCCAGACGTAGGAGTCGGCGTCCGCGCCCCACCACAGGTCCAACTCGTGGTCCAGCGTGTCCACCCCGATCGGCGTACGCCGGACCGGGTCCTGGAGGTTGAAGTACCAACCGGCGAAGTCGCGCCCGGGGCCGGTCCAGAAGACGTCGACGGAGTGCGCCTCACCGGGGCGTTGCAGCATCAGCTTGCCGTGCCCCGACCAGGAGCGGTGCCCGGCGGTCTCCCACGGGTGACGCCCACACGGGAAGACGCCAGCGGTGGGGAAGCCGAACTCGGCGCCCGGCGGAAGGTAGAGGGCGAGCAGGTCGGGCGAATCCTCGACGACGATCGTCGGGCAGCCGAACCACACCTCGCCGCGCAGGATCTCACGCCGCACGACCACGTCGCCCGGCGCGAACCGGTCCAGCACCAACTCCGCCAGCACGTCCTCGCTCACCGACGGATCGTACCGAGTCGCGGGGCGCCGGGCGGCGCGGACGCTCCGCCCGGGTCGACGGCGGAGCAGGTCGGGCCGCTGACTCCCGCCGGGCGACGGGTGGCCCGGCGGGAATCAGCGCGACCGTACGTGGGTCAGGCGTCGACCGCGGCCATCACGTCGTCGCTGACGTCGAAGTTCGCGTAGACGTTCTGCACGTCGTCGCAGTCTTCCAGGACGTCGATCAGCTTGAAGATCTTGCGGGCGCCGTCCTCGTCCAGCGGCACGTTCATGCTGGGGACGAGAGAGGACTCGGCCGACTCGTACTCGATGCCGGCGTCCTGCAACGCGGTGCGCACTCCGACGAGGTCGGTCGGCTCGGAGACCACCTCGTACGCCTCACCGAGGTCGTTGACCTCCTCGGCGCCGGCGTCGAGGACGGCCATCATCACGTCCTCCTCGGACGTGGCCTCCTTCGGCACGATCACCACGCCCTTGCGGGAGAACATGTACGACACCGAGCCGGCGTCGGCGAGCGAGCCGCCGTTGCGGGTCAGCGCGGTACGCACCTCGGTCGCCGCCCGGTTGCGGTTGTCGGTGAGGCACTCGATCAGCAGGGCGACGCCGTTGGGCCCGTAGCCCTCATACATGATCGTCTGCCAGTCGGCGCCGCCTGCCTCCAGGCCGGAGCCCCGCTTGACCGCGCGGTCGATGTTGTCGTTCGGGACCGAACTCTTCTTCGCCTTCTGGATGGCGTCGAAGAGCGTCGGGTTGCCGGTGGGGTCGCCGCCGCCGATCCGTGCGGCCACCTCGACGTTCTTGATCAGCTTGGCGAACATCTTGCCGCGCTTGGCGTCGATGACGGCCTTCTTGTGCTTGGTCGTCGCCCACTTTGAGTGGCCGGACATCTTCTACCTCCGTTGCTAGCCGCCGGCTGCATCGACCGCACCGCTCACGCCCCGCTCCCGCCGGCGCACGCGGAGGTGCCGGTCAGCTCTGGTGGAAGCCGTGGCGGGCAGATGGCCCTGCCGAATCTCCGCAATCCTACCGACGTCCCCCGGGTCGCTGTCATGCACCGCGCGCGGCGACCTCCCCACGCCCGCCCGAATCGGGCAGACGTGGGGAAAACGGAGTCACATCCCGAATCCGTACGACCCCGTCACCGTGCACTCGACCATCGACCGTTCGTCGCACCGATCATCCAGCCCGGCCCGGTAGCGCCGGAACGACTCCATTGCGGGCAGCGGACCGGGCAGGTCCGGACCCAGCACGACCTCGACGAAACTCCGGCCACCGTCGAGCCGCAACGTCAGGTAGCGCAGGCCGGCGGGGTTGGTCCGGGCCAACTCCTCGTGGACGGCCCCGAGCAGCCGCAGATGTTCGGCCAGGTGCTCGGGACGCACCCGGTACCGGATCAGCATGGTCTCCATCTCAGCCCACCAGCTCCGCGGCACCGGCCGCCACCCGTGCCGGGTCGACCGAACGCCGCGCTCGGGACCAGGTCACGACCTCGGCGAGCATGGCGGACAACTCTGCCTCCCGGCCGTCACCCGGCGCGAACCGACCGGCGGTCGGGTCACCCGGGTCGGCCCCCGTGGAGTCGAAGTCGGTGAAGATCGACAGGGCCACTCCGGTCGGCACCACCACCGTCCGTACCTCGGTCAGAATCGCCCGCAGGTGGTCGGCTGCCCGGTTACCGCCCTGCACGCCGTAGCTCAGCACCCCGGCCACCTTGTCGGTCCACTCCGCGTACAGGTAGTCGATGCCGTTCTTGAGTGCGGCCGGGATCGAGCGGTTGTAGTCCGGGGTGACGAAGACGAAGGCGTCGCAGGCGTCCACCACCGCCGCCCACCGCCGGGTGTGCGGGTGCCGGTAGTCGCCGAACAGTGCCGGCACCGGCTCGTCGAGCAGTGGCAACTCCTGCTCCGCGAGGTCGACGAGCGTGCAGACGGCGTCCCCGGCGCGGACCGCCTCGTGCCGCTCGGTGACCTCCATGGCCCACCGGGCGATCGCCGCGCCGCGCCGGCCGGGACGGGTGCTGCCCACGATCAGACCGATCCGCAGCGGTCCTGGGCTCTGTGCGTTTGTCATGACCACGATCCTGTGCGCGACGGGACGGGCCGGGGAGACCGCCGCGAGGATGGCCCTGCCAGGGACACCCATCGGCCAGCGCCGGCTGCCAGACTGGGTCGGTGATGGACGGAGAGCTGGGCGCGTTCCTGCGCAGTCGCCGCGAGGCGCGGCAACCGGCCGAGGTCGGTCTCGCCGAGGGGCCGCGCCGACGCACCCCGGGGCTGCGCCGGGCCGAGCTGGCGACGTTGGCGCAGGTCAGTGTGGAGTACCTGACCCGGCTGGAGCAGGGCCGCGACACCCGGCCGTCGCCGGAGATCCTCGCCGCGCTCGCCGACGCGCTGCGCCTGGACAGCGCCGACCGGGAACACCTGCGGCAGCTCGCCTCGGCCCAGCACGCCCGGCACCTCTGCTCGGGCGACCGGCCGACGGTGTCCCGCACCGTACGGCCAACGGTCCGCGCCATGCTCGACGCGCTACGCGACACCCCGGCGTACGTGCTCAACCGACTCGGCGACGTGCTGGCCTGGAACGAACCGTTCGACCGGCTGGCCCGCCCGCTCGGCCTGCTGGACGGATCGCAACCGAACCTGGTGTGGTTCGTGCTGACCGACGAGCGGGCCCGCGAGCACTACCCGCAGTGGTCGGCGGTGGCCGACCAGCAGGTCGCGCAGCTGCACCTGCTGCGCCGCGGCGACCCGGCCAGCGACGCGTTCGCCGAGCGGCTGGCCCGGACCGTGGGAGCGCCGTTCACCGACCGCTGGCGGCGGCGACCGGTGACCGCCGCACGGGCCGGCCTGCTGACGGTGCGCCACCCGGACGCGGGGCTGCTCCGCCTCGACGTCGAGACGCTGGAGCTGGCCGAGGCCGACCCGCAGCGACTGGTGGTGCAGTTGCCCGCCGACGCCGCCACGGCGACCGCGCTCGACGAGTTGGCGGGCCGCCGCCCGGGGCACCTGCGCGCGGTCGCCGGCTGAGCGACGGGTCACGCCGAAGCGGTGCGGACCAGATCCACGAAGTACGCGTGCACGCGCAGGTCACCGGTCAGCTCCGGGTGGAACGAGGTGGCCAGCAGGTTGCCCTGGCGGACCGCCACGATCCGGTCGGCCGCCGGCCCACCGGTCACCGACCCGATCACCTGCACCCCGGCGCCGACCCGCTCGACCCACGGCGCCCGGATGAAGACCGCGTGGAACGGCTCACCCGCCACCCCGGTGATGGTCACCGGCGCCTCGAACGAGTCGACCTGCCGGCCGAACGCGTTGCGCCGCACGGTCATGTCGATACCGGCGAAGCCCCGCTGGTCGGGTCGACCGTCGAGCACCTCGGTCGCCAACATGATCATGCCCGCGCAGGAGCCGTAGACCGGCATGCCGTCGGCGACGCGCTTGTCGATCGGCTCGCGCATCTCGAAGATGTCGGCGAGTTTGCTGATGGTGGTGGACTCACCGCCGGGGACGACCAGGCCGTCCACCGCGTCCAGTTCCGTCGGACGGCGGACCGCGCGGGCGTCCGCGCCCGCCGCGGCCAACGCCGCCAGGTGCTCCCGGACATCGCCCTGGAGCGCGAGCACACCGATGGTGGGTGCGCCCATGCCTACCAACCCCGCTCGGCCAGGCGGTGCGGCTGCGGGATCTCGTCGACGTTGATGCCGACCATGGCCTCGCCCAGACCACGGGAGACCTTCGCCAGCACGTCCGGGTCGTCGTGGAAGGTGGTGGCCTTGACGATCGCGGCGGCCCGCTGAGCCGGGTTGCCCGCCTTGAAGATGCCGGAACCGACGAACACGCCCTCCGCGCCGAGCTGCATCATCATCGCCGCGTCGGCCGGGGTGGCGATCCCGCCGGCGGTGAACAGCACCACCGGCAGCTTGCCGCTCTCGGCGACCTCCTTGACCAGCTCGTACGGGGCCTGCAACTCCTTGGCCGCGACGTACAGCTCGTCGGCCGGCAGCGACGACAGCCGGGCGATCTCCTGACGGATCTTCCGCATGTGGGTGGTGGCGTTGGAGACGTCGCCGGTGCCCGCCTCACCCTTGGAGCGGATCATGGCCGCCCCCTCGGTGATCCGCCGCAGCGCCTCGCCCAGGTTGGTCGCGCCACAGACGAAGGGCACCGTGAACGCCCACTTGTCGATGTGGTTGGCGTAGTCGGCCGGGGTCAGCACCTCGGACTCGTCGACGTAGTCCACCCCGAGCGACTGGAGGATCCGCGCCTCCACGAAGTGGCCGATGCGGGCCTTGGCCATCACCGGGATGGAGACCGCCCCGATGATCCCGTCGATCATGTCGGGGTCGCTCATCCGGGACACCCCGCCCTGCGCGCGGATGTCGGCGGGCACCCGCTCCAGGGCCATCACCGCGACCGCGCCCGCGTCCTCAGCGATCTTGGCCTGCTCGGCGTTGACCACATCCATGATCACGCCGCCCTTGAGCATCTCGGCCATGCCACGCTTCACGCGGGCCGTTCCGACGACGGGGGCGGTACCGGCGTTCGACGCGGTGTTCTCGGGCACGGGTCATCGCTCCTTGGACGGGCTCTGGCGGGGGCAGCAAAAATGCTACGCGCGGGTCAACGCCGTACCGACAGCCAATCAGACCCCCGGTGGCCTGCCCTGTGGCCCTGGTCACCGGCTCCCCGGCGACCGCCCGGGTCAGCTCGCGGGAACGTCCGCCGGGACGGTGAGGGTCGGGTCGTCGATGTCGAAGTAACGCGGCCACTCCCGGCCCCGTCCCATCCGCAACAACCGCACCAACGGGCGACTCCGCGCCGAGCGGGCGTCCCGGACCAGGTCCGTGTGCACCTGCCGGGACAGCGCGAGCCGGCGACTGGCGGCGATGACCGACCCACAGTCCGGATCACCCGGATCCAACTGGACACCCCGCAACTGCCGGGTCAGGTCGTTCTCCGCCGCCTCCCGCTCGTCCGGGCTGGCGTCCAGGGCGATCCGGGCCGCCGCGTACAACTCGACACCGAAGCGCCGCTCGGCCAACACGGCGGCCGCCGCGGCCCGGCGCAGCAGGTGGGCGTCGAGTGCCCGCGCCGCCAGTTCCGCGCGGCCCTGCAACCGCTGCACCCGACCGGCGGTCCAGACGAGGTACGCCACGACCAGCCCCAGGACCACGATCGCGGCCACCACCCACCACATGTGCGGCATCGTAGTGCTGCTCCGTTTCGCCTCCGATTGGGCGCGGCCACACCGGTCACCCCGGTCGTCGTCCGCACCATCCGTCCCACCGGCTCAGCCCAGCCCCACCCATTCCTGGTCGATGACCCGCCCGTCGGTTGCCTCGATCGCCGCTGCGTATACCTCCACAACGCGGCGAGCAACCACCGGCCAGTCGAAATTCGCCACGACCTGATCGCCGCACGCGCTCAACGCGGCCCGTGCGGCCTGGTCGTCCAGCAACTCGGTCACCGCGTCGCGCAACCCCACCGGGTCGCCCGTGGGAAAGAGCCGACCGGCCCGCCCGCCGTCGAGCACCCGCCGGAACGCGTCCAGGTCGCTGGCCACCACCGTGGTACCCGCGGCCAACGCCTCGGTGAGGATCATGCCGAACGACTCGCCGCCGGTGTTCGGTGCCACGTAGAGGTGCACACTGCGCAACATCCGCGCCTTGTCCGGTTCGGTGACCAGCCCCAGGAACGTGACCCGCTCGTGCAGGTCGGCCGGGAACTGGTCGTACAGGTCGTCGGGGTCGCCCGGGCCGGCGACCAGCAACCGCAGCCCCGGCCGGGTCGCGGCCAACGCCACGAACGCGTCGCGCAGCACCGGGAAGCCCTTGCGCGCCTCGGTGAACCGGCCCAGGAAGCCCAGGGTGCCGCCGGTGCCCGGGGCGCACTCCCCCGGCCAGCCCGGCAACGGCTCGACGTCGGCGAACTTCGCCACGGCCACCCCGTTGGGGATCTCCACCGCCCCGCCGTCCATGTGCTCGACCTGCACCTTGCGGGCCAGCGCACTGACCGCGATCCGGGCGGTGATCCGCTCCAACACGATCTGCAACACACCCTGCGCGGCGGCCAGCACCCGGGACCGGGTCATCGCGGTGTGGAAGGTCGCCACCACCGGGCCGCGCGCGGAGAGCACGGCCAGCAGCGACAGGCTCAGCGTGAGCGGCTCGTGCACGTGCAGCACGTCGAAGTCGCCGTTGATGATCCAACGCCGGACCCGGGCGGTGGAGACCGGGCCGAACGCGATCCGGGCCACCGAACCGTTGTACGGCAGCGGCACGGCACGACCGGCGGACACCACGTACGCCGGCAGCGGCGAATCCTCGTCGGCCGGGGCGAGCACGCTGACCTCGTGGCCGAGCGCGATCAACGCCTCGGCCAGGTCCATCACGTGGTTCTGCACCCCGCCGGGGACGTCGAAGGAGTACGGGCACACGATGCCGATCCGCATGCGTCAGCGCCCCCCGCCCACGACCGCGGCACACCGTCCCACCGTGCCCACCACCTCCTCAGGCCGGACCGGCGGCCGAGGAGGGCAGCGCCGTGCCGTCCCCCGACCCCCGCTGGTCCAGCCACATCCGCTGCAACATGTGCCAGTCTTCCGGATGCCGGGCGATACCCGCCGCCAGACCGTCGGCGATCAGCTGGGTCAGCGACCGGACCCGCTGGTCCAGGGGCCCCGCCTCGGGCCCCGGCACCGGCAGCGGGCCGGCGAGCGACGCGCACGCCGCATCCGATTCGTACCACATCGAGGCCACGTACAGCGGCGCTCCGGTGTGCAACGCGAGCAGCGCCGGCCCGGCCGGCATCCGGGTCCTACCGCCGAAGAAGTCCACCTCCACCCCCCGGGCGGAGAGGTCCCGGTCGGCGAGCAACGGCACCACGGCACCGGCACGCACCCGGTCCAGCAGCACGTCGAACGCCGGACGCGACCCCCCGTGGGTGGGCAGGATCTCCATGCCCACGCTCCCCCGGAAGGCCACGAAACGCTTGTACACGCCCTCCGGCTTGAGCCGTTCCATCACCGTGGTGATCGGCCAGCCGGTGGCCGCCACCCAGGCGCCCGCGGCGTCGTAGTTGCCGGCGTGGGGAAGGGCCACCACGGCGCCCCGGCCCGCGGCCACGTCGGCGGCGAGCAGCTCGGCGCCGTCGAGTCGGAAGCCGGACAGGATCTGCGCCCGACTCAACGCGGGCAGCCGGAACGCCTCCATCCAGTACCTGGCGTACGAGCGGAGCCCCCGCTTCACGAGATCGTCCAGCTCGGCCTCGGGCAGCTCCGGGCCGACCACCCGGCGCAGGTTCGCGCGCAGTCGGGCCGTACCCCCTCCGCCGCGGCGGTGGGCGCGGTCCGCGCCCGCCTGGAACGCCGCCGCCACCAGCGGCCGGGGTAGCGCGCGGACCACCCGCCAGCCGGCGACGTAGCCCAGCTCGGTGAGGTTCACGCGGCCCGGCCGCCGGTCGCCCGGCGCGGGGCCGTGGACGCGCCGCTCACGCCTGGCCGTCCGGCTGAAGCTGCTGGGCCTGGCGGTAGACGTGCGCCATCCGCTGCCCCACCGTGAAGATCGACACGGCGGCGAGCAGCCAGAGCGCGATCTCCAGCGCCGGCTTCACGTCCAGGCCGGTGAGGATGCCGCCGACCCCGACGATCAGCAGCCGCTCGGTGCGCTCGGCGATGCCCACGTTGCAGGTCATGCCGAGCCCCTCGGCGCGTGCCTTGACGTAGGAGACCAGGCTGCCGGCGGCCAGGCAGACCAACGCGGCGGCCACCCCGGAGTAGTTGCCCTGGGTGGCCAGCCAGTACGCGACGGCACCGAAGACGGCGCTGTCGGCGACCCGGTCCATGCTTGAGTCGAGGAACGCGCCGAACCTGGTGGAGCCGCCGCTCATCCGGGCCATCGTCCCGTCGAGCAGGTCGGTGAGCGCGAACAGGGTGACGATCAACGCGCCCGCGACCAGATGGCCGCGGGCACCGAGGCCGAGCGCGCCGACGAGCACACCAACGGTGCCCGCGACGGTGACGGCATTGGGGGTGACGCCCGCGCGCAGCAGGGCACGGGCAATCGGCTCGACGACGCGGGTCATCCCCGCGCGGGCCGACACTTGGAAGATCTTCGCCATGGCGGTCCCCACGATAACGGTCCGCCCAGGTCCGCCGATACGGCCGCCCCTCCGACCCGCCCGGGAGAGGCTTGTGCCTACCCGGCAACGGGTGTGAGATCGAGGCGGAGGGTGAGCCAGCTCACCCGCCCACCCGTCCCGTTCCCGCTGTGCACGAGACCACCGGAGGATACTGCCGCGCACTCGCCCCGGGCCGCTTACCGTCGCGCGGCGGTCGCCACCCACCACCGGCTGAGGGAGGTGCGCCCCATGGCGCAGAAGCATGAGAAGGGTTCCACCGGCGGCGCGCCGGTGGTGACCGAGCCCGCGCGGGTTCGCAACGTGGTGCTCGTCGGGCATTCCGGCGCGGGCAAGACGACGCTTGTCGAGGCCCTGCTCGCGGCCACCGGCACGATCGGCCGGGCCGGCGCCGTGGTCGACGGCACGACGGTCGGCGACCACGACCCCGCCGCGGTCCGCCAACAGCGGTCGGTCAGCCTGTCCTGCGCGCCGCTGCTGCACAACGGCATCAAGGTCAACCTGCTGGACACCCCCGGGTACGCCGACTTCGTGGGCGAACTGCGCGCCGGGCTGCGGGCCGCCGACGCCGCCCTCTTCGTCGTCTCCGCGGCGGGCGGCATGGACGCGGCCACCGTCGCGCTGTGGGAGGAGTGCGCGGCGGTCGACCTGCCCCGCGCGGTCGCGGTCTCCCGACTGGACCAGCCCCGCGCCGACGTCGACGAGACGGTGGCGCTCTGCCAGCGCCTCTTCGGCGACAACGTGATGCCCCTCTACCTGCCGATGCTCGGCGACGACGGCGTGTCCACCGAGGGTCTGCTCGGCCTGATCACCCGCCGGGTATTCGACTACTCCGCCGGACTGCCCGCCGACGTCCGCGACCCAGACCCGGAGCACCAGCGGGCCATCGACGAGTCCCGCGACGAGCTGATCGAGGGGATCATCGCCGAGAGCGAGGACGAGACCCTCATGGACCGCTACCTCGACGGCGAGGAGATCAGCACCGAGGTGCTCATCGACGACCTGGAGAAGGCCGTCGCGCGGGGGCACTTCTACCCGGTGGTACCGGTCTGCGCCGAGACCGGGGTGGGGCTGGACGTGCTGCTGGAGGTGCTCACCGCCGCGTTCCCGTCGCCGTTGGAGCACGAGTTGCCGGCGGTGACCGGCGTCGACGGCTCGCCGCGTCCGCCGCTGACCTGCGACCCGGCCGGGCCGCTCGTCGCGGAGGTCGTCAAGACCACCATCGACCGCCACGTCGGCCGGGTCTCGCTGGTCCGGGTCTTCTCCGGCACGCTGCGCCCCGACCAGACCATGCACGTGTCCGGTCACGGCATGGCCGAACGCGGGCACCCCGACCACGACGCCGACGAGCGGGTCGGGCACATCTTCACCCCGCTGGGCGCCACCCTGCGGGAGGTGCCGCTCTGCGTGGCCGGCGACATCTGCGCGATCACCAAGTCGGGCAGCGCCGAGACCGGCGACACCATCTCCGCCCGGGACGAACCGCTGCTGATCGCCCCCTGGGAGATGCCGGAGCCGCTGCTGCCGGTGGCGGTCGTCGCCCACCGCCGCGCCGACGAGGACGCCCTGGCCCGCAACCTCGCCCGCCTGGTCGCCGGCGACCCCACGCTGCGGCTGGAGCGCAACCCGGAGACCCACCAGCTGGTGCTCTGGTGCATGGGCGAGGCCCACGCCGACGTGGTGCTCGACCGGCTGCGCGCCGGCGGTGTCGAGCTGGACACCGAGCCGGTCACGGTGTCGCTGCGCGAGACGCTCACCGTGCCCGCGACGGGGCACGGCCGGCACGTCAAGCAGTCCGGTGGGCACGGCCAGTACGCGGTCTGCGACATCGAGGTCGAGCCCCTGCCCCCGGGCAGCGGCGTCGAGTTCGTCGACCGGGTCGTCGGCGGCGCGGTGCCGCACAACTACATCCCGTCGGTGGAGAAGGGCGTCCGCGCCCAACTGGAGCGCGGCCTGGTCGCCGGCCACCCGGTGGTGGACCTGCGGGTGACCCTGGTCGACGGCAAGGCGCACAGCGTCGACTCCTCCGACGCGGCCTTCCAGACCGCCGGCGCGCTGGCCCTGCGGGACGCCGCCGACCGTGGTCAGCCCGCGCTACTGGAGCCGATCGACGAGGTCACCATCCGGGTGCCGGACGGCTCGGTGGGCGCGGTGCTGGGCGACCTGTCCAGCCGGCGCGGTCGGGTGCTCGGCACCGAACCGGACCCGGACACCGAGGGCCGCACCCTCGTGCGCGCCGAGGTGCCGGCCACCGAGTTGCTGCGCTACGCCGTCGAGTTGCGCTCCCTGACGGCTGGCACCGGCACCTTCCGCCGTCAGTACGTCCGCCACGACCCCATGCCCGCCCACCTGGCCGACCAGATCCGCAAGGAACACACCCCCTGACCCTCGCCCCGCCTCAGGGGTGGACGGTGGGGTGCGCGGGAGGGGGCCGGTGGGGGCGGTCGGCGTCCAGCAGGGCGGCGGTGCGCAGGGCCGCCAACTGGCGCTCCACCTCGACGAACTGGTCCGCCGGCAACGGACCCCGGTGCAGCGCGGCGGCGTTCTCCTCGACCTGGGCGACCGTACGGCAGCCGGGGATCGGGATGGTGCGGCCGCTGCGCGCCCAGATCCAGCCCAGCGCCCCCTGGGCGAGGGTGCGCCCATCGGCGGTGAGCGCCGCGCGGACCGCCCCGACCCGGCGCAGCCACTCCGGTGCGGGCCGGCCACCGCGGAACCACTCCAACCACCCGGGGGTCAACCCGCGTACGTCGTCGCGGGGCAGCACCGACCCGGCCGAGTACTTGCCGGTGAGCAGGCCCATCCCCAGCGGTCCCCGGTTGACGCTGGCCAGGTCGTACTTGTCGCAGACCGCGAGCAACTCGGGGGCGTCCCGCAGCACCGACAGGGTGTGCTGCACGGCGGTGGCACCGGCGGCGCCGTGACCGAAGGCGGTGGCCCGGTCGACCCGGTCGGTGCTCCACCCGTATGCCCGGATCAGGCCCTCGGCGACCAGGTCCTCGCAGGTGCCGACCAGCGCCTGCGCCCGCGGCACCGACAGGTCGGCCAGGTGCAACTGGTAGAGGTCGATCCGGTCGGTGCCCAACCGCCGCAGCGAGTCCGTCACGGCCCGGCGCAGGTACGTCGGCGACGCGTCCTCCCCGGTGGCCTGCCGGCTCGCCTCGTCGAAGGTGTAACCCCACTTGGTGGCGATCACCGCCTCGTCCCGGCGGCCCGCGAGCGCGCGGCCGAGGACCCGCTCGCCGTGCCCGGCGCCGTACGTGTCGGCGGTGTCGAAGAGGGTGATGCCCTCCTCGAGCGCCCGGCGGACCGCCCGCACGGACTCGTCGTCGTCGACCGCGCCCCAGCCCAGCGGTTGCGTGCCCTCCGCCCAGGGGCCGCCGATCGCCCAGCACCCCATGCCGAGGGCGCTGACCTCGATGCCGCTGCGTCCCAACGTCCGCGTCGTGACTGCCATCGGCCGATCGTGCCACCTTCACCTGGTCGGGACGAGCAGATCCGCGGGCGGATACGCGGGCCCACGGAGACGGTCCGGGTGCGGCATGATCGGCGCGGCGACTGACCGCGCCCGGGGCGGACGGCCGCGTGCCCGGCCGTCGCGCGGCCGGCGGTCAGGACGGCCAGGCGCGGGCGAGGAGGTCGCGGGTGTCGCCGAGCAGTTGCGGCAGGACCTTGGTACGGCCGATCACCGGCATGAAGTTGGCGTCGCCGCCCCAGCGCGGCACCACGTGCTGGTGCAGGTGCGCGGCGATGCCGGCGCCGGCCACCCCGCCCTGGTTCATGCCCAGGTTGAAGCCGTGCGCGTTGCTCACCTTGCGGATCACCCGCATGGCGGTCTGGGTGTACGACGCCAGCTCGGTGGTCTCCGGCAGGTCCAGGTCGGTGTAGTCGGCGACGTGCCGGTAGGGGCAGACCAGCAGGTGCCCTGGATTGTACGGATAGAGGTTGAGCACCACGAACACGTGCTCACCACGGGCCACCACCAGGCTGTCCTCCGGCGGCAGCTTGGGTGCCCGGCAGAAGGGGCAGCCGGTGGGCTTCTCGTAGCCCTCGGCCGGGCGGTCCTCGCCGGAGATGTAGGTCATCCGGTGCGGCGTCCAGAGCCGATCCAGACCGTCCGCCATGCCGTCGATGTCCGTGTGCCGTTCCGCCCCTGTCACGAGCCGATCCTACGGAGCCGTCCCGTCGGACCGCGACACCCGTCGCCGGGAAACCCGGGTGCTGCACATTCTTGACGGATCAATGCCAAGCCCTGAAGATTCCATACATCCAGACCCGTGCATGTATCGATGGAGGGTCACCCATGATCCGACGGCTCGGCCGGCTCCTCGCGGCACTCGCCCTGACCGCCGCCACCACAGTGGCCGGCATCACCCTCACCGCCGGCGCCGCACAGGCGGACGGCTGTTACACCTGGGGTCGCACCCTGTCCCAGGGGGCGTCCGGCGACGACGTCCGGCAACTCCAGATCCGGGTCGCCGGCTACCCCGGCTACGGTGCGGTGCTCACCATCGACGGCGCGTTCGGCCCGGCCACCCGGTCGGCGGTGATCCGCTTCCAGCAGGCGTACGGGCTGCCCGCGGACGGCATCGCCGGCCCACAGACGTTCAACCGGCTCTACGCCCTCCAGGACGACGACTGCACACCCGCCAACTTCAGCTATCCCGAGCTGAACAGGTGCAACAGCGACTGGTCCGGCGGTGCGGTCGCGGCGAGCACCGCGCGAGCCAACGCGCTCGTCTCGATGTGGAAGCTCCAAGCCCTGCGGCACGCCCTCGGCGGCGTGGCCATCTCGATCAGCAGCAGCTTCCGCAGCTACGCCTGCAACAGCGCGGTCGGCGGGGCGTCCAACAGCCGGCACCTGTACGGAGACGCGGTGGACCTCGTCGGGTCACCGTCGCTCTGCCGACTGGCCCAGCAGGCCCGCTACCACGGCTTCGGGCAGATCCTCGGCCCCGGCTACCCGGACCACAACGACCACACCCACGTAGCGGCCGTCGGCGGCTGGTCCGCACCGACCTGCGGTATCTGACACCCACGCCGCGTCCGGGCGCTACGTCCCGGGGAAGATCGCGCTCGAACGTGGATGTAGTGGCCTCCCTCGGCGAGGAGGCCACTACATCCCGGATCGAGCGCGATCATGCGGGACGCGGGCGGGCCGCGAGCGGGACGCGGGCCGCGGCGGTTCCGTTACTCGGCGGCGGCGGCGGACGGGCCGATGTTCGTCCGCGAGCTGACCACGTCCAGGATGTGGGTCACCGCCTCGGCGACCGGCACCCCGTTGCGCTGGGAGCCGTCGCGGTAACGGAAGGAGACCGTGCCGGCGGCCACGTCGTCGTCGCCGGCGATCACCATGAACGGGATCTTCTGCTGCTGCGCCGTACGGATCTTCTTCTGCATCCGGTCGTCGCCCGCGTCCACCTGCGCCCGGATGCCCTCGGCGCGCAGCGCCGCGACGAAGCCGTGCAGGTAGTCGGTGTGGTCCTCGCGGATCGGGATGCCGACCACCTGCACCGGGGCCAGCCAGGCCGGGAACGCGCCCGCGTAGTGCTCGGTGAGCACCCCGAAGAACCGCTCGATCGACCCGAACAGCGCCCGGTGGATCATCACGGGCCGCTGGCGGGTGCCGTCGGCGGCCTGGTACTCCAACCCGAACCGCTCCGGCTGGTTGAAGTCGACCTGGATGGTCGACATCTGCCACGTCCGGCCGATCGCGTCGCGGGCCTGCACGGAGATCTTCGGCCCGTAGAACGCCGCGCCGCCCGGGTCGGGCACCAGGTCCAGGCCGGAGGTCGCGGCGGCGGTCCGCAGCGCCTCGGTCGCCTCCGCCCAGTCCTCCTCGGCCCCGATGAACTTGGGCGAGTCGTCGCGGGTTGACAGCTCCAGGTAGAAGTCGTCCAGGCCGTAGTCGCGCAGCAGGTCCAGCACGAAGCTGAGCAGCGCGGACAGCTCCCCGGCCATCTGCTCGCGGGTGCAGTAGATGTGCGAGTCGTCCTGGGTCAGACCGCGGACCCGGGTGAGGCCGTGCACGACGCCGGACTTCTCGTACCGGTAGACCGTGCCGAACTCGAACATCCGCAGCGGCAACTCCCGGTACGACCGCCCGCGCGACCTGAAGATCAGGTTGTGCATCGGGCAGTTCATCGCCTTGAGGTAGTAGTCCGCGCCCTCCAGCTGCATGGGCGGGAACATGGTGTCCGCGTAGTACGGCAGGTGACCGGACGTCTGGAACAGCTGCGCCTTGGTGATGTGTGGGGTGTTGACGAACTCGTACCCCGCCGCCTCGTGCCGCTGGCGCGAGTAGTGCTCCATCTCGCGGCGGATGATGCCGCCCTTGGGGTGGAAGACCGCCAGGCCGGAGCCGATCTCGTCGGGGAAGCTGAACAGGTCGAGGTCCGCGCCGAGCTTGCGGTGGTCGCGCCGGGCGGCCTCCTCCAACAGCTTCAGGTACGCCTTGAGCTCGTCGCGGGTCGGCCACGCCGTGCCGTACACCCGCTGTAGTTGGGGGTTCTTCTCCGACCCCCGCCAGTACGCGGCGGCCGAGCGCATCAGCTTGAACGCGCCGATCAGGCGGGTGGTCGGCAGGTGCGGGCCCCGGCACAGGTCCGACCAGCAGACCTTGTCCTCCTTGGCGTCGAGGTTGTCGTAGATGGTCAGCTCGCCGCCGCCCACCTCCATCACCTCGTCGGTGTCCAGGCCCTCGCCCTTGACCTCGATCAGCTCCAGCTTGAACGGCTCGTCGGCCAGCTCGGAGCGCGCCTCGTCCAGGCTGCCGAAGCGGCGGCGACGGAACCGCTGCCCGGACTTGATGATCTCCTGCATGCGCTTCTCGAGCTTGCTGAGGTCATCGGGCTGGAACGGCTTGTCGACGTCGAAGTCGTAGTAGAAGCCGTTCTCGATGGGCGGGCCGATGCCCAGCTTGGCCTCGGGGAAGATGTCCTGCACGGCCTGGGCGAGCACGTGCGCGGTGGAGTGGCGCAGCACGTTCAGCCCGTCGGGCGAGTCCAGGCTGACCGGCTCGACGACGGTCTCCTCGGCCGGCGCCCAGTCCAGGTCGCGGAGCTGACCCTGCGGGTCGCGGACCACGACGATCGCCTTGGGGCCGTTCGCGGGCAGTCCGGCCGCGGCCACCGCGTCGGCCGCCGTGGTCCCGGCGGCGACGACGACGGGGTCGGCCACGGCGGGGGTACGGGGTGCGGACACGGTGACTCCTCCAAGTGGTACGAAACGGTGCCGATCCTCGGCTCCTGCCGATGCTATCGGTCGGCCCGCCCCCGACCGGGAACGGCACCTTCCTTACCGCCGGCGTTGAACCTTTCGCGCCCCGGAGCCGAACTAGAAGGTGTGGCCGGAAACCGGTGCCGGTCGCGTCGACAGGGATGGGGACACGAGATGGCGAGCACGCACGGTGGTGGACGTCGGCGGCGGATCGCGGCGGTGACCGCGGTGACCGCCGCCGGGCTGCTGCTCTGGCCCGGCGCGGCACGCGCGGTGGACGTGACGACCACTCCGAGCGAGGCCCGACAGGGCGACGCCGTACGCCTGGAGTTCACCGTCCCCGAGGAGCGGGCCGGCACGAAGACCAACCAGATCGAGGTCCGGTTGCCGGCCGACGCGCCGATCGCCGAGGTCTACCCCATGTCGGTGAACGGTTGGGCGCCCCGGATCAGCTCCCGCACCCTGGACAAGCCGGTGGCCGGCATCCACTCCTCCGGAGTGAGCACGGTGACCACGGCGGTGACCTGGGTCCGGGTGGGCGAGAGCGGGCCCGGCCCGGCCCGGCTGGCGCTGTCGATGGGGCCGATGCCGCAGGCGGAGCGGCTCACCTTCGAGGTCGTCCAGACGTACGCCGACGGCACGGTGGTCCGGTGGGCGGACGCCGCCGGCCCGCACCGGGCGCCGGCGCTCACCCTGCTGCCGGCGGCGCCCGGCGCGGCGGGTCCGGCCGCACACGGCGGGCACGGCGGTCCGGCGGCGGGCGGTCCGGCTGCCGCGGACAACGGTGCCGACGCCGCGCCGCCGGCCCGGTCGGGCGGTGCCGACGAGGGCAGCGCCGACGGGATGTTGGCCGCCGGTCTGCTGGCCGGGCTGGGTGGCGGCGCGGCGATCGGTTGGCTGGTCAGCCGGTGGCGCCGACGCGACCCGGACGAGGCCACGGCGCTCGCCGAGGTGACCGGCGACCCGGACGAGGCCGCGAAGCCCGACGAGGCCGCGAAGCCCGACGAGGCCGCGACCCTGGCCGAGATCACCGGCCGCACGAACGAGACCGCCGCACCCGCCGAGATCACCGACCGCGCGGACAACATCGCCGCGCCCACCGAGGTCACCGGCCGCGCGAACGACATCGCCGCGCCCACCGACCCCCAGCCCGGCGATCTCCAGCCCGCTGGTCCCCAGCCCGCCGATCCCCAGGCCGCTGTGCCCGCAGCGGCGCGGTGATCCACTCCGGTTACCGAAAACCGCGGCATCCAGGCCGCACGGACAGCCCGATTTAGCGGTGATCCACTCGGCTTTCCGGAAACCGTGCCATCCACGCCGCGCGGAAGCACCGAGTTGCAGGAAGCCGAGTTGATCGTGGCCAGGGCAGCCCGCGCCGACGCAGGCCAGCCCGCAGGGCGGCAGGCCAACCCGCAGGCGCAGGCCGCCCACCAGGCGCAGGCCGCCCACCAGGCGCAGGCCGCCCACCAGGCGCGGAGCGACCCCCTTTGTCAGGGAAGCCAGGTAGGTAGCGGCTCGCGGGCGGCCAGCCACGACTCGGGCACCCCGCCCGGGGTGCCGACACCCGTGTACGCGGCCACGATCGCTCCGACGATGGCGGCCGTGGTGTCCATGTCACCGCCGGCCCGGACACACGTCCGGATCGCCGTCGGGTAGTCGTCGAGGTGGGTCGCGGCGACCCAGAGGGTGAATCCGACGGTGTCCTGCGCCGTCACCCGGGAGCCGTTGCCGAGTTCCGCCACCACCCGTTCCGCCGGTCGGCCGAGCAGCCCAGCCGCCCGGCTCACGCTCCGGTGCACCTCGGTGCCCGGGTCCAGCGCGGCGGCGATCCCGGCGAGCAGGCGGTCCGGTGCCGGCCGGTGCCCGTCGAGGCGGCCCCGGGCGGCCAGCGCGGCGGCCACGGCCACCGCGACGGCGCCGGCGATGCCCTCGGGGTGCGCGTGGGTCACCTCGGCCGAGGCGCGGGCCTGCGCCGCGGCACGAGCGGTGGAGTCGGCGAAGTACGCGCCCAGCGGACCGACGCGCATCGCCGCGCCGTTGCCGCAGGAGCCCTGGCCGTCGAAGGCGGACGCGGCGGCCAGTGGCCAGGGGGTGCCGGTGCGGATCAGCTCCAGGATCGCCATCGCGCCAACCCCGTAGCCCCGGCGTGGAGCACACCGCTCGGCGAAGGACAGGGCCAGTCGGTCGCGGTCGACGCCACCGGAGTGGTCCAGCTCGGCGAGGACCGAGCAGGCCATCTCGGTGTCGTCGGTCCACTCCCAGGGGGCCGGCGGCAGCGCGTCCGCGGTGATGTCCGAGGGCGCCGCCCCCGGCGCGAAGTACTGCGCGCCGAGCGCGTCGCCGGTCGAGAGACCGGCGAGGCTGTCCCGGGCGAGCGCCAGACGGGCATCGACGAACAGGGTGAACGACATCGTCGTACCAGCTTGCCCGCTCGCCGGGCACGCCGCAATGCGATCAACTTGCCAGGCCAAGTACGGTCTTGTCGTGGCCTCCGTGCTCCTGGTCGAAGACGATCACGTCGTACGCGGCGCGATGCTGCGGTCCCTCACCGACCGGGGGCACGCCGTGCACGCCGTGGGCACGGCGTTGGACGCTCTGCGTCGGGTCGCCGCGGAGACACCCGACCTGGTGGTGCTCGACCTCGGCCTGCCCGATCTGGACGGCTCGGACGCGCTGCGGATGCTGCGCGGCATCACCGACGTCCCGATCATCATCGCGACCGCCCGCGACGACGAGCAGTCGGTGGTCAAACTGCTGCGTGCCGGTGCCGACGACTACATGGTCAAGCCGTTCACCGGGGCGCACCTGGACGCGCGGATCACCACCGTGCTGCGGCGGGCCGGACGGGCCAGCCGGACGGTGCAGCCCGCGGTGCACAGCGTCGGCGGGCTGCGGGTGGACGTGGGCGAGCGCAGCGCCCAACTCGACGGGGAGCCGCTGGCGCTGACCCGCAAGGAATTCGACCTGTTGGCGTATCTCGCCGCACGACCTGGGCGGGTAGTGTCCCGCCGGGAACTCTTGGAGGAGGTATGGCGGCAGCCATCGGTCGGCGAGGATCAGACCATCGACGTTCACCTGTACTGGCTCCGCAGAAAGATGGGCGAGTCCGCGGCGAAGCCGCGCTACCTGCGCACCGTGCGGGGGGTCGGATTCCGGCTGGTGGCACCGGACTGAGGACGGCGCTGGCCCTGCTCACGGCCAGCATGTGCAGTCTCGTCGCGCTCGCGTTCCTGATCCCGCTCGGGCTCAGCCTGCGGGAGCAGAGCCGGGACGAGGCGATCGCCGACGCGGCCCGACGCAGCGCGTTGGTCACCGGCGCGCTGGCGGTGAGCACCGACCCGGCGGTCGTCGAGCGGGCCGTGGTGGCGAGCGCCGAGGGCGCGCCGACCCGGCCCGTGGTGCACGGTCTGGGTCTGGACGAGTCGGCCGGTCGAGCCACCGGCGGCGACCTGGACCGGGCCCGGGCCGACCGACGGTCGCGGGTCGTCGACGTGGACGGGGGCGTGATCCGGCTCGACCCGGTCGTTCTCGGTGACCGCACGGCCGTGGTCGAGGTGTTCCTTCCGGAGTCGACGCTGGGCGAGGGTGCCGGTGGCACCTGGCTGCTGCTGTTCGCGGTCGGCGCGGCGATGGCCGGCGCGGCGGTGCTGGTGGTCGACCGGGTCGCCGCCCGCGCGGTGGACTCGACCCGAGGTCTGGTCCGGGCCGCGCTGTCCATCGGCGACGGCGACCTGGGGGTGCGCGTCGAGCCGACCGGTCCGCGCGAGCTGGCCGAGGCCGGGTACGCCTTCAACCGGATGGCCGACCGGCTGGACGCGGCCCGCACCGACGAGCGGGAGCTGGTGGCTGATCTGTCGCATCGTCTGCGTACCCCGTTGACCGTGCTGCGCCTGGACGCGGAGGCGTTGGAGTCCGACGACACGAGCGTGGGGTCGTTCAGCCCGGCGGAGCTGGACCGGCTGCGCGGCATCCGGCGGATCCGGCAGGCGATCGTCACCCTGGAGGGTGAGATCGACGTGCTGATCAAGACGACCCGCAAGTCGGTGGCGCACGAGGCCGGGCCGGCGATGTGTGACGTCAGCGAGGTGGTCCGGGACCGGATGGTGTTCTGGGCGGCCCTCGCTGGCGACCAGAACCGACCACACCGGGTGAACGGCGCGCAACTGCGCATCCCCGCGCCGGTGCCCCGGGCCGAGTTGGCCGCCGCGCTGGACGCGGTGATCGGCAACGTCTTCCGGTACACCCCGCAGGGCACGGCGTTCGAGGTGGCCGTGTCGCGGCGCGACGGTTACGTGGCGATCCGGATCGACGACGCCGGCCCCGGCATCGCCAACCCGGACCGGGCGCTGCGACGGGGCACCAGTGACCAGGGCTCGACCGGGCTCGGCCTGGACATCGCCAAGCGGGTGGCGTTGCAGGCCAACGGGTCGGTGAGCATCGACCGGGCCCGGCTGGGCGGGGCCAGCGTGGTGATGCTCCTCGCCGATCCGGAGGCGACGCCGCGGCAGGTCAGCCGCTTCGGTCTGGTCGGACGGATGGCCCGCGACGCCCGGGACACCAAGGGTGCGGGACGGCGCTGGCCGCGTCAGCGTCCCACCGACGACTGACCGGGTTGTGGGCCGTCGCAAGTCTTCCTTAGATCGCGGTTAACGACCGGGCTGGACCGGCCACCAGCTGACAGGATCAGTACACGAACCCACCAGTTTCACCGGTCGTAGCGCGCCTCCGTGCACCCACGACCGGTGAAGCCGCGCGCGCGGCGGGAGTCTCAGGTCCCCCCACACCCACGCTCCCGCCGCGCGCCCCGCTCCTCCCGACCCGCCCCCTCGCTCAGCCGGCGGCGAGGTACGCGTCGATCTCGGCCGTGATCCGCTGCTTGCCGTCGGGGTCGAGGAAGGACGCGGTCACCGCGTTGCGGGCCAGTCCGGCCAGCCCCTCGGGGCCGACCCCGAGCAGGCGGGCCGCCACCGCGTACTCGTCGTTCAGGGTGGTGCCGAACATCGGCGGGTCGTCGGAGTTGATGGTGACCAGCAGCCCCGCCTCGACCAGCTTTGGCAGGGGGTGCTCGTCGAGGGTGGCCACCGCGCGGGTCCGGACGTTCGACGTCGGACAGATCTCCATGCCGATCTGCCGCTCGGCCAGGTACGCGAGCAGCTCCGGGTCCTGCGCGGCGGAGATGCCGTGCCCGATCCGCTCGGCGCCCAGCTCGTGCAGCGCGTCCCAGACGGTCTGCGGGCCGGTGGTCTCCCCCGCGTGCGGCACCGAACGCAGCCCGGCGGCGCGGGCCTGGTCGAAGTAGGGCCGGAACTGCGGCCGGGGTACCCCGATCTCCGGGCCACCCAGACCGAAGCTGACCAGCCCGTCCGGGCGCTCCTGAAGGGCGATGCGCAGCGTCTCCTCGGCCGCGGGCAGGCCCGCCTCGCCCGGGATGTCGAAGCACCAGCGCAGCTCGATGCCGAAGTCGGCCGTCGCGCGCTTGCGGGCGTCCTCGATCGCCTCGCAGAACGCCGGCGCGGGGATGCCCCGCCGCACGTGCGAGTACGGGGTGATCGTCAGCTCCGCGTAGCGGACCTGTTGGCGGGCCAGCTCCCGGGCCACCTCGTGGGTGAGGATCCAGACGTCCTCCGGGTCCCGGATGAGGTCCACGACGCTCAGGTAGACCTCGATGAAGTGCGCGAAGTCGCGGAACTTGAAGTAGTCGGCGAGCGCCTCCGGGTCGGCCGGCACGGGGGTGCGTCCCTCGTGGCGGGCGGCCAGCTCGGCGACGATCCGGGGCGAGGCGGAGCCGACGTGGTGCACGTGCAGCTCCACCTTGGGCAGGCCGGCGATGAAGGCGGACGGGTCGGTCACGGACTCTCCTCTGCACGGTCGCCGGTGCGGGCGACGACGAAGACGCGGCGGAACGGGAAGTACACCTGACCCTGCCGGACCGGGTAGGCGGCGGCGAGGCGTACCCCCAGCTCGGCCCGGAAGGCCGACCAGCCGGCGGCGTCCAGCGCGGCCCGGACCGGACGCAGCGCGGTGCCTTCCATCCAGGCCAGCACCGGGTGGTCGGCGGCGGGCCGGGCGGGCAGCAGGTGCACGTAGGTAGTCTCCCAGGCGTCCACCGCGCACCCGGCGGCGGTCAGCAGTGCCGCGTAGTCGGCCGGGTCGTCGACCGGGTCGGCGCGCAGCAGCGGGGCGATCTCGGCCCGCCAGGCCGGCCCGTCGGCGACCTGGCGCAACGCCCGGTGGGAGGCGGCGGTGAAGTTGCCGGGGACCTGCATGGCGAGCCACGCGCCGGCGGGCAGCTCGGTGGCCCAGCGACGCAGCAGCTCCTGGTGGCCGGGCACCCACTGGAGCGCCGCGTTGCTGACCACCACGTCCTCGTCACCGGTGGGCCGCCAGTCGCGCAGGTCGGCGACGGCGAAGTCGACGGGGGCGCCGAGGGCGGCGGCTCGGTCGATCATCTCGGGCGAGGAGTCCAGGCCGCGTACCCGGCTCGCCGGCCAGCGTTCGGCGAGGGTGGCGGTGAGCTGGCCGGGGCCGCAGCCGAGGTCGACGATCGTCCGGGGCCGGTCGGCCGGGATCCGCGCGACCAGGTCGTGGAACGGCCGGGATCGCTCGTCGCCGTAGCGCAGGTAGGTCGTCGGGTCCCACATCACTGCCTCCCAAACCGTACGTCCGTCTTGTTAGCGTACGGCTCCCGTGGCAGGCCGGCAACCCGATCACTAGGCTCGGGGTATGGAACAGCGCAGCTTCAACCGGCTCGGCCGGACCGTCGGAGCGGTCGGCCTGGGCGCCTGGCAACTCGGCGCAGACTGGGGCACCGTCAGCGAGGCCGACGCGATGGCGGTGCTCGCCGCCGCCGTGGACGACGGGGTCACCTTCCTCGACACCGCCGACGTGTACGGCGACGGCCGCAGCGAGCAGCTGATCGGCCGCTTCCTGCGCACCCGACCCGACGCCGGGCTGACCGTCGCCACCAAGATGGGCCGTCGCGTCGAGCAGCGGCCGGAGGCGTACACCCTGGACAACTTCCGGCAGTGGACCGACCGGTCCCGAGCCAACCTGGGCGTGGACACCCTGGACCTGGTCCAGCTGCACTGCCCACCCACCGCCGTCTTCTCCTCCGACGAGGTCTTCGACGGCCTGGACACCCTCGTCGCCGAGAAGGCCATCGCCGGGTACGGCGTCAGCGTCGAGACCTGCGACCAGGCCCTCACCGCGATCGCCCGGCCAGGGGTGGCGAGCGTGCAGATCATCCTCAACGCGGTCCGCCACAAGCCCCTGGAGCGTGTCCTCCCGGCGGCCGCCGCGGCCGGCGTGGGCATCATCGCCCGGGTGCCGCTGGCCAGCGGCCTGCTCTCCGGCCGCTACGACGAGCACACCGAGTTCCCCGCCGACGACCACCGCAACTACAACCGGCACGGCGCGGCCTTCGACGTCGGGGAGACGTTCTCCGGGGTCGACTACGAGCGGGGCCTGGCCGCCGTACGCCGGCTGGCGCCGCTCGTCGACGCGGACCGCACGATGGCGCAGTTCGCCCTGCGCTGGGTGCTGGACCAGCCGGGCGTCACCGTCGTCATCCCCGGCGCCCGCGACGCGGAGCAGGCCCGGCGCAACGCCCAGACGGCGGCCCTGTCGCCGCTCACCGACGGCCAACTGGCCGCCGTCCGCGAGATCTACGACGAGCTGATCCGCCCGCAGGTGCACGACCGCTGGTGACTGGCACGCCCGGGCTCGCGCCGCGCAGTCCGAGCGGCGATGCTGGAGGACGACGCGCCGCTCCGGGCGGCGGAGAGGGGATGCGATGAGGGGTTGGCTTCCGCTCACCCTCGGCCTGTTGGCCGTGGTGATCGGTGCGGTGTGGACGGTGCAGGGCCTCGGCTACGTCAGCGGCAGCGTCATGACCGACGAGAAGATCTGGGCGGTGATCGGTCCGCTGGTGACGTTGGCCGGGCTGGTGGTGCTCTGGCTCGGCCTGCGCTCACGCCGCCGGAACTGACCCACCGGTCCACACTGGCGTCCGACCGCAGCAAGGACGAAGCCCCGTATCCCGGACGGGATACGGGGCTTCGCAAACGACCCGGACCGGATCGTCCCCCTGGCCGGCCGGAGCCGACCAGCTCACTCAGATGGGACGGACCTGCTCGGCCTGCGGGCCCTTCTGACCCTGTGCAATCTCGAACTCCACCCGCTGGTTCTCCTCCAGCGAGCGGTAGCCGCTGGTCTGGATGGCCGAGAAGTGGACGAACACGTCAGCACCCCCACCATCGACGGTGATGAAGCCGAAGCCCTTGTCAGCGTTGAACCACTTCACGGTTCCCTGAGCCATGTGTATCTCCTTCTAAAAACTGGTGGCCGTGCACGCCGTCCGGCCATTTGGCCGTTTTCGAGCAGCGGCGTCTGAGGCGGCCCCACGAAGGAGACTTCTCTCAACCCACGCCATCTCGCAACAGCGTGGACCAGCAAATCACGGAGGCAAAAAGTCTGTCACGACCTCTCCGACGAATTTCTCCGACATGTGACCTGACGGATGCCTCAGTTGCGCTGGGCGGCGTCCGAAGCCATGCGAAAGCCCCCTTCCCATCGATGCGGGAAGAGGGCTGACGTCACCGGGTGGTCAGTCCGGCCAGCTGCCGGTCATCCGGCGGACGCCGACCGCACCGCCCCGGTCCACAGCGGCCCGGACGACCGCGAAGATGGCCCCCTGCAACGCCGCGGCTGCGAGGATCTCGCCCCAGCCGCGATCCTCGTCGGTGGCGTTGGGCGCCTCACCATCGCCCGCGGTGACCTTCCAGACCTGCCGGAAGATCGCCCCGGCCACCGTGCCCGCGGCGATACCCAACAGCACGCCGACCGGCCGGTACGCGACCCTGCCGATTTTCTTGCTCACCGACGCCTCCCCCGCACGATCATCAACACCACCACGGTGGCCACCGCACCCGCGGCGACGACCGCCCACGGCATCGGGTTGCGGCGTACCAACTCGCCCTTGTCGTACGCCTGCGCGCGCACCAACCCGCCCTTCTCGTAGGCCTGTGCCCGCGCCATCCCGGCGCCCCGCACGGCCTGCCCGCGAACCCGGGCGACGGTCTGCGCCGCCTGCTCGCGCATCCGCTCCTTCGCCTGCTCGGCGGACTCCTTCAGGCGGGCCTTGACGTCGGCCTTGGCGGCCAACGCCTCCATCGTCTCGCCCAACTCGACCCGGGTACGACGGATCTCCTCGCGGAGGGCCTCCGTGTCCCCGGTCCCGTTGCCCGTCATTGCCGCCCCCTGTCCTTCACCGCGGCGGTGACGGTGTCCACGTCGGCCCGGAGGCTGCGGACCGTGGCCGCCGGCATCGGCGGAACGGCCCGACTGACCTGCTTCTTGCCCACCAGGGCGAGAATGCCGGCCACCAGGAAGCAGGCCACCGCCACGATCAGCGCGGCGGCCCAGGCGGGCAGCACCAGGTCGAGCAGCAGGATCGCCGTGGCGACAAGCGCGCCCAGGCCGAAGAACGCCAGCGCGCCACCGCCGCCGAACAGGCCGATCCCGATGCCCGCGTGTTTGCCCTTCTGGGTCAACTCCGCCCGGGCCAGCGTCAGTTCGTCCCGTACCAGACGGGAGATCTGCTCGGTGGCCCGCTGCACCAACTCGGCGGTGGAGGGCTCGCTCCCGTTGTGGGATGTGCGGGCGTTCGCCACGTCAGCCATGCTGTCCTCCTTTCCCTATCACCGCGCTGTATGCCCGGAGTTGCCGCCCGTCAATCCTAAAACGCGACGAGCGGCCCACCGTTCCCGTTGTCCGGACGCCGCGCCGAAGAGTCGGCTCAACCGATCACGCCAGAGACGTCCGGCAGCACATCCCCCGCCCAAGCCCGACCAAACCTCGCGGTCAGGTGCGGGCTTCCTCGGGACCCACGAAGGCCTCGCTGCGGGCGTCGCCGTCGTCGCTGCCGCCGAAGACGCGGGCGTCGTCAGGCGCCTCGGTGTCGGCCGGGCGGCGTGCCGGTCGCCTCGGCTGCACCCACTGCCAGGGCAGGTTGCTGGTGGCGTCGCCCAGCTCGGTGCGTACCCGGGGCATGGCCGTCGGGCGGTTGTCCCGGATCCAGCCGACCAGGTGCTCCCGGACGAGGCAGCGCAGGTCCCACAGACTGCCCGCGTCGGCGGCGCTGACCAGAGCCCGCATCCGGACCATCCCGCCGGTGGCGTCGGTGACCTGCAGGACGCAGACCCGCCCGTCCCACAGGTCGGTGCCCTCGACCAGCCGGCGCAGTTCCTCGCGCATGGTCTGCACCGGCACCGCCCAGTCGACGTCGAACTCGGCGGTGCCGAGCACCGCCGCCTCGGTACGGGTCCAGTTCTGGAAGGGCTTGCTGGTGAAGTACGAGGTGGGCAGGATCAACCGGCGGTCGTCCCAGATCTGCACCACGACGTAGCTGAGGGTCAACTCCTCGATCCGACCCCACTCCCCCTCGACGACGACCACGTCGTCGAGCCGGACGGCGTCGCTGAAGGCGAGTTGGAGGCCGGCGAAGACGTTGCCGAGCAGGCTCTGCGCGGCGAGCGCGGCCACCACACCCACCACCCCGGCGGAGGTCAGCACACCGGCGCCGATGCCCCGCACGGCGGGGAAGGTCATCAGCATCACGCCGACGGTCAGGATGACGATCACCGCGATGGTCAGCCGGCGCAGCATCACCACCTGGGTCCGGACCCGCCGGGCGTGCCGATTGTCCGGTACGTCGACCCGGAACCGGGCCAGCGCGGTGTCCTCCACGACGACCAGCAAGGAGGCGACGAGCCACGCCGTGGTGGCGATGACGCCGAGGATGAGCAGGTGCAGCAGCAGCCGCCGCCAGCTCTCGCCGACCGCGTACCCGGTGCTGAAGCGGACGGCGAACTGCACGGCGACGACCACGCCGGCGACCTGGAACGGGCGGTGCGAGTGATCGGTCAACTCGGTCAACAGCAGTGACCGGCGGCCGAACCGCCGGGTGAGTCGGTGGACGATCTCCACCAGGAACAGGGCGACCGCCGCCGCGACGAGCGCGGCGACGGCCGTTTCGAGATAGTTCTGCACGGCTTGGATGCTTCCCTTCGACCAGGCGTCGGGCACTCCGGGCAAAAGCCCAAGAGTGCCCGACAACCCGGATATCGACCAGCTCAGACCTTGCGGTACCGGGACTGGAGGAAGCAGAAGACGCCGAAGGCGGCGATGCCCAAGGCGACGAGGGTCAGCAGGAACACGCCGTACGACTGCTCGCGCAGCAGGTGCAGGGCGGCGTCCAGACCACGGGCCTTCTCCGGGTCGTAGTTGACCGCCGCCACGATGATCAGCAGACCGGCGATGCCGTACGCGACGCCCTTGGCGATGTAGCCGGCCATGCCCAGCCGACGGGCCAGCGTACGGGTCTTGGCGCTCATCTCGCCGGTCTTCAGGTGCTTCTCGAACCGCTTGACCGCCCCGTAGATCACCAGTCCGACACCGATCGCGGCGAGCACCAGCCCGGCCAGGCCGACCAGCCAACGGCCGCCGCTGGAGGTCATCAACTTGCCGGTCAACGCCTCCTGCTGGTCGGCGCTGTTCGACCCGACATCCTTGAAGACCTTGAAGGCGGTCCAGGCGAAGTAGAGGTAGACGATCGTCCGGCCGGCCGAGGCGAGTCGCTCGGTGACCCGCTCCTTGCCACGCTCGGCGCGGTGCCCGACCGCCGCCTCCAGCGCCTGCCAGATCGCCATGGCGAGCAGGCCGACCGCGACGGCGATCACCAGGAACTTGCCCAGGGGCTGTTCGGAGAGGGTGCGCAGCGCGCCGGACTGGTCGCCGTCGTCGGACGACGTGCCGAACGCGATCTGCAACGCCAGCCAGGCGAAGAGGAGGTGGACGATGCCGTAGCCGACGAAGCCGGCCCGGGCGAGGACTTCCAGCCACCGGCTGTCCGCCGTACGGGAGGCGGTGGCTTCGGCGCTACGGGTGAGTGACATGGCGTCACAATCTCCGATTTCGAAGATTCCCAAACGTCGGCCACCGCCACCCGCCAGGTCAGCTACCCGGGTTGCGCGACACGCGAATCTTGACCTGCTGGTCGGTCACGCTGTCCAGGGTGACCGCGAAGCCACCGGCCTCGGCGGCCTGCTGGCCGGTGGTGAGGGTGAGCTGCTCACCGGCGACCTCGACGGTCACCTGGTCACCCTCGGCGCCGACCAGCTTGGCCTCGATGCCGAAGATGGTGGCGCTCGCGTCGACGCCCCGCTCGAAGGTGACCGTGCAGGCGTCCAGTCCGCAGTCGGTGGAGGCGCCCTGGGAGCTGCACCCGGCGAGCACGGCGAGGCCGAGCGCCAGACCGGCGAAGAGACCGGCGACGCGACGGACGGGGGGAATGGGCATGGTGGCGGGTCGGTTCGTCACCTCGCCAAGAGTACGAGACATCCGCGACGCCCCGCCCCCTGGTGATCCACCCGCCGGCCGAGGGGGGCAGCGGGAGCACCGGCTAGGGTCCGGGACATGCCGTTCGACATCGCCCGTACCCGGGCCGCGTACCCCGCCCTGACCGAGGGCTTCGTCCACTTCGACGGTGCCGGGGGCACCCAGACCGCGATCGGTGTGATCGACGCGGTCACCGACGCCATGCGGACGGCGGTCGGCAACCGCACTGCCGCCAACGTAGCGGGTCGCCGGTCGTTGGAGCTGGTGGCCGAGGCCCGCTCGGCGGTGGCCGACCTGCTCGGCGCCGACCCGGCCGGGGTGGTGCTCGGCCCGAGTGCCACCGCGCTGACGTACACGCTGGCCCGCACGCTCGGCGCGACCTGGCGCCCCGGTGACGAGGTGGTGGTCTCCCGGCTCGACCACGACGCGAACGTCCGGCCGTGGGTGCAGGCGGCCGAGGCGGCCGGCGCGACCGTGCGCTGGGCCGAGGTCGACCGGCACACCGGCGAGCTGCCCGCCGCCCAGTACACCGACCTGGTCGGCGAGCGGACCCGGCTGGTCGCGGTGACCGCCGGCAGCAACGCCATCGGCACCGTGCCGGACGTGCCGGCGATCGCCAAGATCGCGCACGCGGTCGGCGCGCTGGTCTGCGTCGACGGGGTGCACTCGGTTCCGCACGGGCCGACCGACCTGGCCTCGCTCGGCGCCGACGTGCTGGTCACCAGCGCGTACAAGTGGTCCGGTCCGCACCTGGCGGCGATGGTGGCCGACCCGGCCCGGTGGGCGGCGCTGCGCCCGGCGAAGCTGGTGCCGTCCTCCGACGCGGTGCCGGACCGGTTCGAGTACGGCACCCCCAGCTTCCCGCTGCTGGCCGGCGTGACCGCCGCGGTGGACCACCTGGCGGGGCTGGACCCGGACGCGGTCGGCGACCGGCGGGCGCGGCTGCGCGCCGGGCTGGCCGCCGCCCAGGCGCACGAGGAGGCGCTGCTGGACCGGCTGCTCGCCGGGCTGGCGCAACGCCCGGCGATCACCGTCTACGGCTCGCCGGCCCGGCGCTGCCCGACGGTGTCGTTCCGCGTCGCCGGGGTGTCACCGGCGGCCACCCAGGAGGCGCTGGGCGCCGCCGGGTTCTGCCTCTCCGTCGGCGACTACTACGCCTACGAGTACTTCCAGCTGATGGGCCTGCGCGACAGCGGCGGCGCGGTGCGGGCCAGCATCTACCACTACAACACCGCCGACGAGGTGGACCTGTTGCTCGGCGAACTGGACGCGGTGGCCGCCGGCGCGGGGAGAATGGCCGGATGAGCACCCTGGTCGAGGACAACCCGGCGAAGCACCGCTTCGAGATCCTGGTCGACGACGCGCTGGCCGGCTTCACCGCGTACCTGATGCGCGGGGAGGTCCTGGTCTTCACGCACACCGAGGTGGACCGGGGCTTCCAGGGCAGGGGCGTGGGCGGCGCGTTGATCCGGGGCACCCTGGACCAGGTCCGCGCCCGAGGCGGCACGGTGGTGCCGCAGTGCCCGTTCATGGCCGCGTTCATCGACAAGCACCCCGAGTACGCCGACCTGGTCGCCGACCTGCCGTAGGCGGGCCGGTCGGCTCAGCGGGCTCCGGTCAACACCTCGGCGGCGGCCCGGCCACTGGCCCGGGTGGCGCCGTGGGTGGCCAGGTGCACCGCCCCGGTGACCACCTCGGGCACGCCCAGCTCGACCACGACCGCGTCCGGCCGGGCGGCGAGGGCGCGTTGCACGGCGGATCGCATCCACTCGTGCCGGTGCAGATCACGGACCACCAGGACCAGCGGGCGGGTCCCCGCCCCGGCAGCCGGGTCGGCCGGCACGTCGGGTTCGGCGTAGCGGACCGTGCTCGTGCCGGGCAGCAGCTCGCCCAGCGGTGCGCCGATGCCCCACGGGGTCTCCGCGCCGATGGCGATGTTGCGCATCGGCTCGAACTCGACGACGTGCGCCGCGCGGGTCAACGGCAGCGCGTCCGGCGCGGTCCCGGTGGCGGTGATCCGGACGGCCCGACGGGCGGCGACGAGCCCGACGTCGGCGGCGTCGCGTGCTCCGGCCAGGCCGGTGGTGCGGGCGGCCATCGTCCAGGCGGCGAGTTGGCCGACGCGCTTGGCCGCCTCGGCCAGGCGTTCCTCGGGCAGCTCACCGGAGACGACCGCGGCCACGATGGCGTCGCGCAGTTCGCGGGCCGCCTGCTCGTCGGACCGTTCGCCGCCGACGCAGATCGCGTCGGCCCCGGCGGCGAGGGCGCGGACCGTCGCCCCGGCGAAGCCATACCGGTCGGCGACCGCGCGCATCTCCACCGCGTCGGTCACCACCACCCCGGAGAAGCCCATCTCGTCGCGGAGCAGCCCGCCCAGGATGCGCTGACTCAGGGTGGCCGGCAGCCGCGGGTCGAGCGCGGGCACCAGCAGATGGCCGGTCATCACCGCCTGCACCCCGGCCGCGACGGCGGCCCGGAACGGGACCAACTCGCAGGTGTCCAGCCGCTCCCGGTCGGCGGTGATCCGGGGCAGGTCGTGGTGGGAGTCGACGCGGGTGTCGCCGTGCCCGGGGAAGTGCTTCGCGCAGGCCGCCACCCCGCCGGCCTGGAGCCCGCGAACCCAGGCGGCGGTGTGCCGCGCGACCAACGCCGGGTCGGCGCCGAACGAGCGGACGCCGATCACCGGGTTCGCCGGGTTGGAGTTGACGTCGGCGTCCGGGGCGTAGTTGAGGGTGACCCCCGCCGCGGCCAGCTCGACGCCGAGGTCCCGGGCGACCGCCTCGGTCAACTCGGGGTCGTCGACCACTCCGAGGGCGAAGTTGCCGGGCCGGGAGCTGCCCTGGACCGACTCCAGCCGGGTGACGTCGCCGGCCTCCTCGTCGATCGCCACGATGACGTCCGGACGCTCGGCGCGCAGCGTCGCGGTGAGCGTCGCCACCTGCTCGGGGTCGACGACGTTGCGGGCGAAGAGCACCACCGAGCCGAGGCCCTCGCCGAGCCAGCGGCACACCCAGGGTGGCGGGGTGATGCCCACGAACCCGGGCTGGAGGACGGCGGCGGCGAGGGCCGGGAGGTGCCCGGTGGGAGTGGTCACGCCACCCCCTCCTGGCGCTCGGCGTCGATCACCGGCGTCGGTACGCCCCCGTCGGCCCACTGGTTGCGCTCGCTCATGCGGCCCCCGTACCCCATCTCTCGCGCGCCCTCGGCGCACCGCCACCGGCAGGCGGTCCTGCCATGGTCACACTGAGCGATTCAATAGTCAATAAACCTTACAGTTGCCCGGCGGCCCGCTCCCGGGGAGAGTGCGGGGATGGACCCCGCCCTGCTGGCCGACGCGACGAGCCCGGCCGACATCCCCGGCGTACGCCTGCTCGGCCTGGTGGTCGGCGCCCTGCTGCTGCTCGCCGCGATCCGGGCGATGTTCGGCCGGCGCTGAGCGCCCCGCACCGCGCGCCCGGCCCGGCGCGTCGGGTGTGGCCGACCACGACCGGGGTACGGCTTCCCCATCAGCAGGTACGCGCCGAAGGGGAGAGCCATGAAGATCGGATATTTTCTGTCCAGTGAGGAGTTCACGCCGGCCGAGCTGCTGGAGCAGGCGCGCGGTGCCGAACGCGCCGGCTTCGAGGCGCTGTGGATCTCCGACCACTACCACCCCTGGGTGGACGCGCAGGGCCAGAGCCCGTTCGTCTGGTCGATGATCGGCGCGCTCAGCCAGGTCTGTTCCCTGCCGGTGACCACCGCCGTGACCTGCCCGACGGTACGGATCCACCCGGCCGTGATCGCCCAGGCGGCGGCGACCAGCGCGGTGCTGCACGGCGGGCGTTTCGTGCTCGGCGTCGGCACCGGCGAGGCCCTCAACGAGCACATCTTCGGCGACGCCTGGCCGCAGGCCGACGTCCGGCTGGAGATGCTGGAGGAGGCCGTCGAGGTGCTGCGCAAGCTGTGGGACGGCGGCTTCGTCAACCACCGCGGCACGCACTACACCGTGGAGAACGCCCGGATCTACACGCTGCCCGACACCCCACCGTCGATCTACGTCTCCGGCTTCGGACCGAAGGCCATCGACCTGGCCGCCCGGATCGGCGACGGCTACGTGAGCACCATGCCCGACGGCGACATGGTCCGGCGCTTCCGCGAGAACGGCGGCGGCGACAAGCCGTGCCAGGCCGGGTTCAAGGCGGCGTACGCCGACAGCGAGGACGAGGGCGTCCGCATCGCGTACGAGCGCTGGCCCAACGCCGGGGTGCCGGGCGAGTTGTCCCAGGTGCTGCCCTCGCCGCGACACTTCGAGCAGGCCGCCGAGCTGGTCAAGCCGGAGATGGTCAAGGAGGCGTTCGTCTGCGGCAACAGCGTCGACGCGCACCTGGAGATGATCGACAAGTACGCCAAGGCCGGCTTCGACGAGATCTACGTCGCCAACACCGGCCCGCACTACCAGGGCCTTTTCGACCTCTACCAGCGCGAGGTGCTGCCCCGGCTGCGCTGAGCCCGGGATCAGACGAGCCCATGATCGTCCGGGATGCGTTTCGGCGGTCATGGGCTCGGGTACCTCCGGCCCTCGATGAAACTGTCCACGCACTCGATGACGTTGCGCCGCGCGGCCCGCAGCCTTTTCGGCTGGAAGGCGCTGCGGCCCAACCAACTGGCCGCCATGCGCGCGGTCATGAAGCGACGCGACGCCCTGGTGGTGTTGCCCACCGGCGCCGGCAAGTCGGCCATCTACCAGATCCCGGCCAGCCTGATCCCCGGCCCCACCGTGGTGATCTCCCCGCTGCTGGCCCTCCAGCAGGACCAGATCGCCTCGCTCAACGAGCGGCAACGTCCGGAGCTGCGGGCGGTGCGGATCAGCTCGAACGAGTCGCCCAGCCAACAGGCCCAGGCGATCACCGAGGTCCGCGAGGGCCGGGCGGAGTTCCTGTTCATCACGCCGGAGCAGCTGAGCAACCCGGACCGGATGGCGGAGGTCGCCGCGCTGAAACCGGCGCTGGTGGCGATCGACGAGGCGCACTGCATCTCGGCCTGGGGGCACGACTTCCGGCCCGACTACCTGGCGCTCGGGCACCTGATCGACGGCATCGGCCGGCCGCCGGTGGTCGCGCTGACCGCCACCGCGTCCCCGCCGGTACGCGACGACATCATCGCCCGGCTGCGGCTGCGCGACCCGGAGGTGGTGGTCTCCGGGCTGGACCGGCCCAACCTGTTCATCGAGGTGGCACACTGCCCCGCCGAGGACTACCGGTGGCGGCGCCTGATGACGCTGCTGCGCGACGAGGGGCGGCCGGGAATCATCTACGTGCCGACCCGCCGCGCCGCCGAGGAACTGGCCACCCGGTTGACCGACGCCGACTTCCCGGCGCAGTTCTACCACGGTGGGATGCCGGCCGGCGCGCGCGCCGAGCTGCACGAGGCGTTCCTCGCCGACCAGGTCCCCATCATGGTGGCGACCTCGGCGTTCGGCATGGGCATCGACAAGCCGAACATCGCCTGGGTGGTGCACATGGCACTGCCCGACTCGCCGGACAGCTACTTCCAGGAGATCGGCCGGGCCGGCCGCGACGGGCAGCCGGCCCGGGTGCTGCTGCTCTGGCGGGCCGAGGACGTCGGCCTGCAACGCTTCTTCAGTGGCGGCCTGCCGGACGCGGACGAGCTGCGGGACCTGGCCGCACTGCTGCGCAAGAAGCCGGCCACCAAGACCGAGCTGCGCGAGACCACCGGCCTCGGGCCGCGCAAGCTGGGCCAGTACCTCTCCCTGCTGGAGCAGATCGGCGCGGCCGAGCCGCGGGCCCGGCAGCGCATCGGCGCCCCGCGCTACTCCCCCGCCGCGACCGAGGCCGCCGCGGCGGCGGTGGCCGAGGCGGAGCGCCAGCAGACGGTGACCCGGTCCCGCACCGACATGATGCGGGCCTTCGCCGAGACCAACGCGTGTCGGATGCAGACCCTGCTCGCCTACTTCGGTGAGCAGATGACCGAGGTCTGCGGGCACTGCGACAACTGCCACGCCGGCACCAGCGTCGCCGACCAGGGCGCGGTCGGGCCGTTCCCGGTGCACAGCCACGTGCGTCACCCGGAGTGGGGAAGCGGCATGGTGCTCTCCTACGAGGAGGACAAGATGACTGTTCTCTTCGACGAGGTCGGTTACAAGACGTTGTCGGTGCGCGTGGTGTCCGAACAGGGCCTGCTGACCCTGGACTAGCCTGACCCGGGCGCCGCCGCGCGCCCGGTGGATCCACCAGACAGAGCACCGATTGATCAAGTAGAGCAGGGCGGAAGGGGCGTGGCCGTGATCGAGCAGCCGGCGTACACCGGGTTCGGTTTCTCCGACGGCGAGTGGGGGCTGCTGGTCGGCCTTCCCCAGTCGGTGCTGACCGCGGCGAGCGCCGCCGAGTCCGACGGCACCCGCCGGACCATGGCGGAGAACGCGGCCGGACTGGAGACCATCGCCGCCGGCCGGGAGTCGGCCAGCCCGCTGGTCGCCGCCGTGGCCGGCGAGATCGTCACCCGGGTCGGTGACCCGGACACCGGTGAGGAATTGCCGGCCATCGCGCCCGCCGACCCGGGGGCGTACATCGACGACGTGCTGGTGCGGGCCGGCCAGGCCGCCGCTCTGCTGGCCGGCCGCGTCGACGAGGGTGAGGCCGGCGCGTACAAGCACTGGCTCGTGAAGATCGCCGAGCAGGTGGTGGGTGCCGCGTCCAGCGGTGGGCTGCTGGGCATCGGCGGCGAGTCGGTCAGCGACTCCGAGCGGCGTTTCCGCGACCGGCTCGCGCACGTGCTCACCGACTGACCGACGACAACGAGACATCGGCGGGACCGGCCGGCTCGGCGGCGAGCGCCGTGGGGTCGGCCGGTCGGACGCCGCGCAGCGTGGTCAGCGCGGCCGCCGCGCCCAGCAGCATCGCCACCATCGCGGCGATCGCGGCCAGGTGCATCCCGTCGGTGAACGCGACTCCGGCGGCGTGCCGCACCGCGTCGGCCAGGTCCGCCGGCAGTCCCTGGGCGACCGCGAGCGCACCGGCCAGGGTCTCCTCGGCCGCGACGCCGGCCTCGGCGGGCAGTCCGGCCGGCAGGCCGCCGACGATCTCGCGGTGGTAGACCGCCGCTCCCACGCTGCCGAGGATCGCCATGCCCAGCGCGCCGCCCAGTTCGCTGCTGGACTCGGTGAGCGCCGACGCGACACCCGCCTGCTCGGGCGGTGCCGCGCCGAGGACCACCTCGGTGACGAGTGACATGACCATCACCAGGCCGCCCGCGTAGATGCTCGCGCCGACCAGCAGCACCCACAGCGCCGAGTCCGGTGTGACCCGGGTCAGCACCACGAAGCCGAGCACGGCGATCGCGAACCCCGCGCCGATCAGGTAGGCGCGCTCGACGCGCTGGGCGAGCGCGGCGGCGGCCGGCGCGACCCCACCCACGGCGAGGGACGGCACCAGGCTCCACAGTGCCGCCCGCAGCGGGCTCAGGCCGAGCACCAGTTGGAGGTGCTGGGTGGTGAAGATGGCGAAGCCGACGATGGCGAACATCGCCAGCAGGTTGACCGCGAGCGATCCGGCGAAGCCGCGACGGCGGAACAACGCGAGATCGACCATCGGGTACGCCCGGGTCCGCTGCCGGTGCAGGAACAGCGCGCCCACCAGCAGGCCGCCGACGATGGCGAGCACCCGAACCGGGCTGACGCCTTCGCGGGCCATCTCCTTGATGCCGTAGATCACCGGCAGCAGGGCACCGAGCGACAGGGCCGCGCTGACCAGGTCGAACCGCCCGGTCGCGGGGTTGCGGAACTCGGGCACCAACGGCGGGGCGAGCAGGAGCAGCAGCAGCATCGCCGGGATGTTGATCAGGAAGATCGAGCCCCACCAGAAGTGCTCCAGCAGGATGCCGCTGAGCACCGGGCCGATCGCGATGCCGCCGGTGAGGGTGGCGGTCCAGATGCCGATGGCGGTGCCGCGCTGCTTGGCGTCGGGGAACATGTTGCGCACCAGGGCGAGCGTCGAGGGCATCAGGGTGGCCCCACCGACGCCGAGCACGGCGCGCGCGGCGATCAGCGTCGCGGTGCTGTCGGCGTACGCGGCCAGCAGCGACGCCGCTCCGAACGCGGTGGCCCCGATGAGCAGGAGCCGGCGTCGGCCGATCCGGTCACCGAGGGCGCCCATGGTGATGAGCAGCCCGGCCAGCACGAAGCCGTAGATGTCGAAGATCCAGAGCTGCTGGGTGGCGGTCGGACGCAACTCCGCGCTGATGAACGGGACGGCGAAGTAGAGCACCGACACGTCCATCGAGACCAGCAGCAGCGGCAACATCAACACCGTGAGCCCGATCCACTCGCGTCGGCCCGCCCGTGGTGCAGGTGTGGTCGTCGTCGTCGTCATGATCAATTTCCTCTCTGCGTATGACGTACGCTGTTATGCGTAGACCATACGCAGAACTAGGATGGCCGGGCAAGGAGGAAAATGTGGCGGCGACGACAGACGACAACGAGCCGGTGCTCCCACCGGCTATCGAGAACGCGTGGGGGCTGCGGGACCGCCCACCCAAGGGCCCGCGGCCGGGCATGAGCGTGCCCGCCATCGTGGACGCCGCCGTCCGGGTGGCCGACGCCGACGGGCTGGCCGCCGTCTCGATGAGCCGGGTGGCCAAGGAACTGGGCGCCGCCACCATGGCCCTCTACCGCTACGTCGGCTCGAAGGACGAGCTGCTGATGCTCATGGTGGACGTCGGGTACGGCCCGTCGCCCGGCCCACCCCCACCGGGCACCGACTGGCGCGCCGGGCTGACCCGCTGGGCCTGGGCCGAACACGACGCCCTGCGGCAACGGTCCTGGCTGCTGCACGTGCCCATCACCGGCCCGCCGATCACCCCCCAGCAGCTCGGCTGGATGGAGGACGGGCTGCGCTGCCTGGACGGCTCCACGCTCGCCGAGAGCGAGAAGATGTCGGTGCTCCTGTTGCTCACCGGGTACGTCCGCAACGAGGCCACCCTCACCTCGCAGGTCGCCGAGGGCAGCCGGGCCACAGGCGTCGAACCGAGCGAGATGATGCCGGCGTACGGCCGACTGGTGGCCCGGCTCATCGACCCGGCCCGCTTCCCGGCCCTGCACCGCGTGCTGGCCGCCGGCGTGCTCAACCAGGACGACGATCCCGACGACGAGTTCACCTTCGGCCTGGACCGGATCCTCGACGGCGTCGAGGCGCTGATCCAGCGTCGAGCGGGCTGAGGGATTGCGATGCTACCGAGAGACACCATCGACACCACCGTCCTGCCACCGGGCGAACGGTTCGGCATGTGGCTGGACCTGGTGGCGCGCACCTCGGCACCGCTGCGCATCCGGTCCGCGCACAGCGGCGACTTCGCCGCTCGCGCCGACTTCACCGCGCTCGGCCCGATCGAGCTGGTGCAGTACGAGTACCCGTCCCTGGACGCCACCCGGACCCGGAAGCTGGTCCAGCGGTCCGACCCGGAGCTGTACATCCTCGCCCTCACCACCGGGGGCGTCGGCGCGTCCAGCCAGGACGGGCGCCGCAGCGAGATCCTGGCCGGCGAGTTCACCTTCTACGACGGGTCGCGGCCGCACGACGTCTGTCACCACGCCACCGAGCCGGAGCAGGACCAGGCCACTTCGATCATCACGCTGATCCCGCACGCCGCGCTGCCGCTGCCACCGCAGCGGATGGCCGCCCTCTACGGCGGCCGGATGTCCGGCAGTGAGGGCATCGGGGCGCTGCTGGCGCAGTTCCTGCTCCAGGTGACCGGGCACCCCGAGCAGTACCACGCGGCCGACGCCAGCCGGCTCGGCGCGGTGGGGCTCGACCTGGCCACCACGATGCTCGGCCGGCACCTCGTCACCGAGGACGCCGTGCCCACCGAGGTCCGCCGTCGGGCGCTGCTCACCCAGGTGCAGTCGTACATCCACCGCCACCTCGGCGACGCGACGCTCGGCCCACAGGTCGTCGCCGACGCCCACCACATCTCGGTGCGGTCCCTGCACCGGTTGTTCGAGGCCGAGGACGCCACGGTGGCGTCGTACATCCGGGATCTGCGGCTGGCCCGCTGTCGGCGCGACCTGACCGACCCGGCCCTGCGCGGCCTGCCCGTGCAGGCCGTCGCGGCGCGGTGGGGGTTTCCCGACAAGGCCCACTTCAGCCGGGCGTTCCGCGCCGCGTACGGCACCACCCCGCAGGAACACCGCGACGGTGGCTCGGATTTGGCGCGGATTCTCAACCGCCAGGCATCCATGGTCAACTCGCTGCCGGCAGACTGACACCAGGGCGGCCGGCCATCGCCAGGTGGGCCGCCAACGGGGGCCGTGGCGAGGCGCCCGCCGCGCGAGCGGCGGGCGGCCGCCCGGTGGCACCCGGTGATGCCGAGGCTCCGGCCCCGTCGTGCGCATCCCCCAGAATCGCCGACGGGGCCGGTCAGGCTTTCTCCAGCAACTCCAGGACCACCCGCTCGGCCTCCGCACGGGGTGCCCGCGGGTCCACCGACGCCACCACCCCGTCGTGGTACAGGTCGACCACCCGCGGGTCCACATACGACGCGCGAGCCACCGTCGCGGTGTTGCCCAGCAGCTCGGCCACCTCCCGCATCACGGCGACCACCGCCCTGCGCCGGGCCGTCACCGAGCGGGCCGGGCCGGCGGTGGCCAACTCGGTGGCGGCGAGCACGGTGGCGTGCCAGGTGCGGAAGTCCTTGGCGGTCATCTCCCCGCCGCTGGCGTCCCGCAGGTAGCCGTTGACCTCGTCGCTGCGCACGTCGCGCCACTCCCGGCCGTCCCAGTAGCCGAACAACCGATCCGCCCGTCGCCGGCGGCGGCGCAGATTGGCCAACACCTGACACAGCTCCGGGTCCTCGATCCGGCGTACCTGCTCGATGCCACCCTTCGCGGGAAACACCAGGACCACGCAGCCGCGCCGGGTCCGGGCGTGCTCGGGGCGCAGCGTGGACACCCCGTACGTCGGGTCGTCGCCGGCCGCGTACTGGTCGCTGCCGACCCGGAACATGCCCATGTCCAACAGTCGGGCGACAGTGGCCAGCACCCGGTCCCGGCCCAGCCCACGGCCGTCCAGGTCACGGCCCACCCGCTCCCGCAACACCGGCAGGCGCCGGGCCACCTCCAGCATCCGGTCGAACTTCGCCTCGTCCTGCTGCTCCCGCCACTGCGGGTGGTAGACGTACTGCTTGCGCCCGGCCGCGTCGATCCCGATCGCCTGGATGTGGCCGTTCGCGTGCGGCGCGATCCAGACGCTCTGCCAGGCCGGGGGGATGACCAGCTCCCGCAGCCGGGCCAGCACCTCCGGATCCCGGACCGGATCACCGGTCGGGTCCACGAAGAGCCAGCCCCGACCGCGCCGACGCCGCCCGTACCCCGGTCGCCCCGGGTCGCTACGCCGCAACCGCACCGGAGACCCGCACCACCTTCGCCACCTCAGCCACGGCGGCCAGCACCTCGTCGAGGCGCAGGGCCGCCATCGTCGGGTGGCTTCCTACCCCGTCCCACCTCGGCCAATCTCTCGCGCCGGCCCAGAGCACCCGGTGCCGGGGTCGGTCCACCGGCGGCCCCCAGTGCGCCGGCGGCACCGGCCCGAAGAGGACGACCGACGGGGTGCCGAACCCGGTGGCCAGGTGGGCCACCCCGGTGTCCCCGCTGACCACCACCCGGGCGTTGGCCACCAACGCGGCGAGCGCGCCGAGGTCGGTCCGCCCGGCCAGCACGGCGTCGGACGACAGGCCGGCCGCGTCGGCCACCTGTGCGACCAGCGCCCGCTCGTCGGCCGAGCCGGTGAGCAGGACCCGGTGCCCCTGGTCGGTGAGCGCCCGGGCCAGCGCGGCGAACCGCTCGGCGGGCCACCGTTTGGCGGGGACCTTGCTGCCGGGATGCAGCACCGTGACACCGGTGGGCAACCCGGTCGCCCCGGGCCGACGCAGACCGAGGTCGGTGCCGTCGGCCGGAATGTCGTACCAGGACAGCAGCCGGCACCACCTGTCCACCTCGTGCTCGTCGACGGACCACGGCGGGCCGTCGCCGCAGCCGGCCTCGGCGTTGGCGAAGGCCAGCAGCCGATCCGGCCGGGTGGCCGCCAGCAACCGGTGCGACCCCGGACCCCGGCCGTGCAGGTTCACCGCGACCGACACCGCCGCGCCGGTCCGCAGGGGCCGCCCCAGCCCGGTGGTGTCCACCAGCCGGTCGACGCCGCCGACCAGGTCGACGAGCGGGGACAGCCAGGCGGGCGCGGCGAGCGCCAACTCCGGACCGGGGTACGCGGCCCGCAGCGCCCGCAGCGCGGGCACCGCGGTGAGCAGGTCGCCGACGCCCAGCGCGCGCAGCACGAGGATCACGGGTACGAGGTCTCCTGCTCGGCGCAGACCACGAGCTCCCGCACGGCGCAGCCGGGCGGCTGGTTGAGCGCGAACATGATCGCCGCGGCCGTGTCGGCGGGGTCGTTGAGGATCGCGTCCGGCCCCGGCTTGTACTGCGGGTCGCGCTCGTCGAAGAACGACGTGCGCATCCCGCCCGGAATGAGCAGCGTGACGCCGACCTGACCGGCCAGCTCGGCGGCGAGGGCGCGGGTGAACCCCACCACTCCGAACTTCGCCGCGCAGTACGCGGTGGCGTCGCTGACCGCCTTGACGCCCAGCGTGGAGGCGACCGTGACGATGCGGCCCCGCGACGTCAGCAGGAACGGCAGGGCGGCCCGGATCACCGCCGCGGTGGCGAGCAGGTCCACGGCGATGATCCGGTCCCAGGTCTCCCCCGGCACGTCGGCGAGCCGACCGGGCACGTCCGTGCCGGCGGCCGTGACCACCGCGTCCAGGCCGCCGGCCTGCTCGGCGAGGTGTTGGGTGGCCACCTCGGCAGCCCGGGTGTCGGCCAGGTCGCACTCCGTCCAGGACACCCCGTCGGCCGGCGGTTGCCGGTCCAGCACGATGGGCCGGCCACCGGAGGCGGCCACCGCGGCGACCACCGCCGCGCCGAGCCCGCTCGCGCCGCCGGTGACCAGGACTGTCGGTCCGGCGCCGGGCCGCGTGGCGGTCATCGGGTGCGCTCCCCGCCGGAGCGAACGATCAGGTCGGTGGTGGAGCGGCCGTCGAGGTAGGGCACCACCACCGTGTTCCCACCCCATCGGCGCAAAACCTCCGCCTCCGGCAGGGTGGCGGCGGCGTCGCCGCCGCCGGTGGCGTAGTCGCCACCCTTGACCCAGATGTCCGGTCGGACCCAGGACAGCGCCGCGTCCGGGGTCGGCTCGTCGAAGATGAGGACCGCGTCGACGCAGCTCAGCGCGGCCAGCAGCCGACTGCGGTCACCCTCGGACATCACCGGCCGGTCCGGTCCCTTCAACCCGGCCACGCTGTCGTCCGAGTTCACGCACACGATCAGGCAGTCACCGAGTTGCCGGGCCGCCTGCAGGGTGGCCACGTGCCCGGCGTGCAGCAGGTCGAAGCAACCGCCGGTGGCCACCACCGTGCCGCCCGCGGCGCGTACCTCACCGAGCAGCGTGGCGACCGCCGCGACGCCCACCCGGTCGCCGCCCGGACCGGCGACGCTCGTCGGCGTGGGACGCACCGGCGGTGGCAGGGCCGCCGCCACTCCCCCACCGGCCACGTACGCGGACGCCTCCGCGACCGCCGCCTGCACCGCCTCGGAGACCAGCGCGCCCTGGGCCAACGCGAGGCTGGCGGCGGCCGCGAACCGGTCGCCCGCCCCGCACGTGTCCCCCTCGGCGCTGCCCGGGGTCGGCACCACCAACGGTGTCGACCCGGCATGGCAGAGCAGCGCGCCGTCCCCACCCAGCGTCACCGCGACCGCACCGGCCCGCCAGCGTCGCCGCAGGCCCTGCGCGCCCCGCGACGCGGTGGCCAGCCGGGAGGCGCCGGGCAGCGCGGGGACCAGCTCGCGCACCTCCGACTCGTTCGGGGTGGCCAGATGGACGCCGGGGACAGCCGCCGGACCGCGCGGGTGCGGGTCCCACACCACCGGCGCGCGGGTGGCGGACAACGCGGCACGCAGCGCCGGCTGCCGGGCCACCCCCCGGCCGTAGTCGCTGACCAGCACCGCCGACGCTCCGGCGATCACCCGAAGCACCTCGTCGGAGGGCTGCCCCGGCTCCCCGGACGCCCCGCCCCGGTCGTGGCGCAGCAGCACCCGACCCCGAGCCCGCAGCCGGATCTTCTCCGGCGTCGCACCGGACAGGGCCAGCGGGTACACCTGCACGCCGGCGGCGGCGAGCAGCGCGCTCAGTCGGGCGCCGCCGGCGTCGTCGGCGAGCGCGGTCACCAGCACCACCTCGGCACCCTGCGCGGCGGCGAACACCGCCGCCAGACCGGCGCCACCGGGTCGGTCGCTGGCGGCGGTCTCGTCCAGGACCGGCACCGGGGAGTCCGGGCAGAGCCGGTTCACCACCCCCTCCACGTCCCGGTCGAGCAGGGTGTCGCCGAGCACCACCACCGGTCCCCTCACGCCTACCTCCCCATCCCTCACGCGTCGACCTGCTGTCCGGATTCACCGTCGAGCACCACTTCGACCCCGGCCCGCACCGGCGCCGGCACGTCGTGGCCGAGCGCCGGGTCGGTGGTCGCGGCCAACTCCTGTTCGAGGTACTCGCAGAGCAGATGACTGGTCACGAGGTGCAACTCCTGCACGACCTGGGTGTCCGGCGACGCGACGGCCAGCACCTCGTCGCACGCGTCGGCGAGGGGATTCGGGGTGGCGCCGGTGAGGGCCCACGTGGTCAGGCCGGCGTCGCGGGCGGCCTGGGCGGCGCTGACCAGATTGGGGCTGCTGCCGCTGGTGCTGAGCAGCAGCAGGACGTCGCCGCGGCGGCCGTGCGCGCGCACCTGACGGGCGTACACGTCGGTGTAGCCGTAGTCGTTGGCGATGGCGGTGAGCGCGCTCGTCTCGGCGTGCAGCGCGATCGCCGACAGCGGCTGGCGGTCGTCGTGCAGCTTGCCGACCAGCTCGGCCGTGAGGTGCTGGGCCTCGGCGGCGCTGCCACCGTTACCGGCCACCAGCAGGCGTCCCCCGGCGGCCAGCCGGTGGGCCAGGTCCGCGCCCCAGCGGGCCAGCTGCGACTCACAGCGCCGGTACGGCACCAGCGCCGCGGCGAGGTTCGTCAGGTGGGTGTCGAGCAGGCTGCCGGCCGGCATCAGGCCACCACCCGGGCCGGTCGACGGACGGCGGAAACCTCGCTGTAGACCTCGACCAGCCGCTCGGCGGTGACCGCCCACGAGTACCGCGTGCGGGCCCGCTCGCGGGCCGCCGTGGCGTACGCGAAGCGCCTGATCCGGTCGTCGAGCAGGCCCTGGATCGCGCCGGCCAGCGCCTGCGGGTCCCGGGCCGGCACGAGGTCGCCCGTCGTCCCGTCGACCACGGTGTCCCGGATGCCGCCGACGGCGGTGCCGACGACCGGCACCCCACAGGCCATCGCCTCCAGCGGGGTCAACCCGAACGGCTCGTACCAGGGTGCGGCGACCAGCAGGTCCGCCGAGCGGTACCAGCGGCCCATCTCCTCGCGGGGTACCGCGCCGACCAGGTGCACCCGGTCGGCCACCCCGCAGGTCTCGGCCAGGGCCCGCAGCCGCCGGGCGTACGGGTCGGTCTCCAGCAGCCCCTCGGGCGGGCCGCCGACCACCACGCACTCGGCGTCACCGACCAGGGCCATCGCGCGGATCACGGTCTGGAAGCCCTTGCGTTCGACGAGCCGGCCCACGGTGAGGATCCGGGCCCGTCCCGGCTCCCGGTCGGCGGCCGGCCCGAGCGGGGCGAACGTGGCGAGGTTGACTCCCGAGGGCACCACTGTCATCCGGGAGCGGGGCACGCCCATCCGGACCAGTTCGCCGACCTCGTCGCGGCACTGCGCGACGATCCGGTCCACCGAGCTGCCCAACTCGCGCTCGTAGGAGACCCGTCGGGCCGGGCTGGTGTCCTGCACGCCCTGGTAGCGGCGCTTCACGGTGCCCAGCGCGTGGTACGTCTGCACCACCGGCACCCCGGTCTGCCGGCCTGCGGTCAGCGCCGCCAGACCACTCATCCAGAAGTGCGCGTGGATCACCTCGGGCACCCAGTCCCCGCCCCGCCAGCGTTCGATCAGCCAACTACTGAAGTCGCGCATGTGCGGCAGCAACGCGTCCTTGGCCACCGGCTCGGCCGGGCCGGCCGGCACGTGCACCACGTCGTACCCGTCCGGGCTGCGTACGGTCACCGGCAGGTCGGGCGCGTCCCGGCGGGTGTAGACCCGCACCTCGTGCCCGGCGGCGGCGAGCGCGGCGGACAGCTCCGCGACGTGCGTGTTCTGGCCGCCGGCGTCCTCCCCTCCGAGGACGGCGAGCGGGCTGGCGTGCTCCGAGATCATCGCGATCCGCATACTTCCTCCTCCAGCAGCCGGTCCCAGTCAGCGAGGAAACGGTCGAGGCCGTACCTGTCCCGCGCGGCGGCACGCGCCGCCGCGCCGGCCTGGCGCGCGGTCGCCGGTTCGGCGATGAACCGGCGGGCGGCGTCGAGCAGGACGTCGGTCCGGGTGGCGAGGGCGCCCGCCTCCGGGGGCACCGCCGTCACCGCCTCGGTGGTGGCGAGCGCGACGACCGGCATGCCGATCGCCATCGCCTCGATGAGGCTGAGCCCGAGCGAGGTCCACCGGCACAGGTGCAGGTACGCGCGCCGCCGGGCCAGCTCGGCGTGCATCCGGTCCTGGGGCACGTCGTCGTGGCTGACGAGCCGGTCGGCGGGCAGCCCGAGGTGGTCGGCCAGACCGGCGACGCCCATCCCGAACACGTCCAGCGGCGCGATCTCGGCGAACCGGGGCAGCAGGTCGGTGCCGGTGACCCGACCCCGCCGAACCGGCTCGTTGATCACCACGGCGAGCCGGTCGAGTTCGCCGGTGTAGGAGACGGCGGGTGCGACGATGCCGTGGTCGACCACCGTGGTGCGGGTGGCCCCGGTGTCCCAGAAGATCTGGTTGAACCCGGTGACGTGGGCGATGAGCAGGTCGTCGCGGTCGGCCATCGGGTGCCGGGTGTTCGGCACGTCGCCCTTCGGTGTGTTGTGTTCGACGTAGACGGCCGGGATGTCGCGACCCGGGCGGCGACGCAGCCACGCCTCGGCCCGGTCGATCTCCTCGGGACGTTGCAGGATGACCAGGTCGACGTCGGCGCCCGGCAGGTCCTCCGGGAAGACCTCGACCGCGCTGTCCGGCCAGGGGTAGGTGCGGGCCCGGCCGAGGCCGTAGGGGCCGCGGTCGGGTGTGGTGGGGATCAGGTAGCGGTGGCTGCCGTGCACGAACGACGTGGTCCAGGATCCGTGCACGTGCCAGAGCAGGATGTTCATCGCGGGCCACCACCACCGCTGACGGTGAGCGTGCGCAGCGCGTCGACCACCTCGTCCGGGTCGATGCCGCTCAGGCAGGGGTGCCCGGGGACCGGGCAGTTGGTCGCGCGGGTGTCCCGACAGGGTGCGGCGGCGTCACCGAGCCGGACGGTGGGCACCCGGTAGGGCCCCCACTGGCCGAACGGGACGGTCGGCGCGAAGAGGCTCACCACGGGCACGCCGGCCGCGGCGGCCAGGTGTGCGGGACCCGTGTTGCCGACCACGACCGCGCTGGCGTCCGCCATGATCCCCGCCAGTCCGGCCAGGTCGGTTCGACCACCCAGGTCGGTGCCGCCGGCCGCCGCCACCCGGGCGGTGACCGCGCGCTCGTCCGGGCCGCCGGTGACCAGCACCCGGTGCCCGGCGGCGGTGAGCGCCCCGGCGATCCGGGTCGCCACCTCCGGCGGGCAGGCCCGGGTCGACGCGGCCGACCCGGGGTGCAGCACCACGTACCCCGGGTCGCCGAGAGCGGCCGGGCGCGGCGGCACGGCGTCGCGGCGCAGCCGGAGCACGGGCTCGTCGTTGTCGGGCAACCGGTGGCCGGCGGCGGCGGCGAGGGAGAGGGCACGTTCGGGTTCGGGAACGCCCACCGGCACCCGGTGCCGGACGTCCAGCAGCGAACCCGGGTAGTCGTCGCTGATCGCCGCGATCCGGCCGACCCCCGCCATCCGCAGCAGCAACGCCAGCGGCAGCGCCGACTGGTGGAACGAGGTGAACACCACGGCCTGGTCCGCACCGACCGCGCCGAGGCGCGCGGTCAGGCTCCGCACCGCCTCCGGGTCGACCGGCCCCGGCATCGGGTCGATCCACGGCAGCGGGTGCTCGATGATCTCGTCGACGCCGGGCAGCAGATCGGCGGCGGCCCGGCCGCGTGGCCCACACAGCAGCACCACCCGCTGCGCTCCGGCCGCGACGGCGCGGATCGCCGGCCCGGTGACCAGCACGTCCCCCGCCGAATCCGAGCGGACCACCAACGCCGTCCGCACCTGGTCGCCCGACGAGGCCGCGGGACGCACCGCCTGTTGGCGGCGCAGGATCTCGTCCACCGCCGCCGGGAGATCGGTGGCCACCCAGCCGGCCGCGGCGATCTCCTCCGGTCGCGTCACCGGGGTGGGTACCAGCACTCCCGCCGCCCCCGCGGCCAACGCGGCGGCGACGTCCCGGCCGATGTCGCCCACCAGCACGCACCGCGACGCGGTCGTGCCCAGCTCCCGGGCGGCGGCGTACACCAGGCCGGGCGCCGGCTTGCGACAGTCACAGCCGTCGGCGTCGTCGTGCGGACACACCAGCCACGCGTCGAACCGGCCCAGCAGCTCCTCGACCCGGGCGTGCACGGCCCGCATCTGCTCCGCGCTGAAATATCCCCGGGCCAGGCCCGACTGGTTCGTCACGACCGCCAGGCGCAGCCCGGCCGCCCGCAACCGGTCCAGCGCCGCCCGCGCCCCCGGCACCGGCCGCACCTTCTCCGGGTCGCCGTTGTACGGCACGTCCTCGATCAGGGTGCCGTCGCGGTCCAGCAACACCGCGTCGTAGAGGACGGGTCGAGCGCTCCCGCCGGGAGTGCGCCCGGACCCGGCGGAACCGGCGCGGTCAGCAGCGGCGTAAACCGGGGCTGACCTGCGCTGATACGGATCCTCCTGGTCCTGTCGCACAGGCGGCGGGTTCCCTGCGCCCGAAGGAGTAAACGTCGTCGGTCAGGGGGTGGGCAGCGCCGCCAGCGGTGTCCCAGGTCGGCCTTACCCGCCGTCCGGGAGAAGCTAACCCGCCGGTCGTTAGCCCTCGCCCCACCGGGGGTATGGGAGCCCAGTGGCGATTGTGGAGAAAGTGATCGAAGCTCCCCCGCAGCAGGTGTTCGACGTGCTCGCCGACGGGTGGACGTACAGCGACTGGGTGGTGGGCACGGCACACGTGCGGGCCGTGGACGACGCCTGGCCCCGGGTGGGCAGCCAGCTGCACCACCGGGCCGGGCCGTGGCCGTTCTCCTTGCAGGACGCGTCGACGGTGCTGGTCTGCGAGCCCCCGCACCGGCTCGTGCTGAAGGCGGGCCTCTGGCCGGCCGGCGAGGCGATAGTCGCCTTCACGCTGCAACCCGTCGACGGGGGCGCCACCCGGGTCCGCCTCGGGGAGGACTTCGCCGCCGGACCGCTGCACTGGGTCCGCAACAAGGTCAACGACCTGGTGCTGCACCTGCGCAACCGGGAGACGCTGGACCGGCTCGCCGACATCGCCACCCGACAGAAGGGGCCGCGATGACACCGACGGTGGTGGTGACCGGAGCAAGCGCCGGCGTCGGTCGGGCCGTGGCCCACGCGTACGCGGCCCGGGGCGCCCGACTGGCGCTGCTGGCGCGGGGAGAGGCGGGCCTGGCCGCCGCCGAACGGGAGTGCCGACAGCGCGGCGCCACCGACGTCCGCGCCTACCGGGTGGACGTGGCCGACGCGGGCGCGGTGCAGCAGGCCGCTGACGACGTGGTGCACCGCTGGGGCGGCATCGACGTGTGGATCAACAACGCCATGGTGTCGGTGTTCGCGCCGGCCTGGGAGATCCCGGCGCGGGAGTTCCGCCGGGTCACCGAGGTGAACTACCTGGGCACGGTGCACGGCACCCTGGCGGCGCTGCGGCACATGCGGGCGCACGCGCGGGGCACGATCGTGCAGGTGGGCTCCGCGTTGGCCTACCGGGGGATCCCGTTGCAGTCGGCGTACTGCGCGAGCAAGCACGCCATCCAGGGATTCAACGACTCGCTGCGCGCCGAACTGCTGCACGACTGCCCGGGGGTGAAGCTGACGATGGTGCAGCTACCCGCCGTCAACACCCCGCAGTTCTCCTGGGTACGCACCCGGCTGCCGCGGCATCCGCAGCCGGTGCCGCCGATCTTCACCCCGGAGCTGGCCGCCAGGGCGATCGTGTGGGCCGCCGACCGTGGCACCCGGGAGCTGAACGTGGGCGGCCCGACGTGGCAGGCCCGGCTGGCCGACATCCTCTTTCCCGGTCTGCTCGACCGGAAGCTGGCCCGCGACGGCTACGACAGCCAGCAGACCGGCGACGAGATCGATCCACACACCTGGCGGGACAATCTGGACCACCCCGGCGACGAGGAGACGGATCGGGGCACGGCGGGCGTGTTCCGCGAGCGGGCCCGCAACCGGTCGGCGGCGCTGTGGGTCGGCACCCACAAACCGGTGGTGTCCGGTGTCGCGCTCGCCGCGGTGGCGCTCGGCCTCACCGCCGTGACCCGTCGCCGACGGTGACCGCCCCGCGGCGGCATCGACGCCGTCGCAGGCGCTGACTCGCTCGTCGCGGCCACCGGCACGCACCAGCCACGACCAGCGGGATCGATGCCCGCACCCGCCGTGGCACCGCCGTCCGCAACGCCCGGAAGGGGTGCCTCTTCAACCCGAATGTGACAACTGGATACCCTTTCCGGGAGCCCCTCTCCGCAAACCGAGGATGTCCACATGATCGAGCCTGTGCAGCTGCCGTCGCCGTGGCGGGACGCACGCCTGACCGTTGTCGTGCCCACCTACAACGAGGCGGGCAACCTGCCCACGCTTGTGGAGCGGGTCCTCGCCCTGCCGCTGCCCGGCCTGCGCATCCTCGTCGCCGACGACAACTCCCCCGACGGCACCGGCGACGTGGCCGACAAGCTGGCCATCGAGCATCCGGACCGGGTGGAGGTCGTGCACCGGGCCGGCAAGGAGGGCCTCGGCCGGGCGTACGTCGACGGGATGACCCGGGCGGTCGAGGGCGGCGCCGAGTACGTGGCGCAGATGGACGCGGACCTGTCGCACCCGCCGGAGGCGCTGCCGGGGATGCTGGGCGCGCTGCTGTCCACCCAGGCGAGCGTGGTGATCGGTTCCCGCTACGTGCCCGGTGGGGAGCTGGACGAGAACTGGCCGCTCTACCGTCGGGCCCTCAGCGGCTGGGCGAACCTCTACGTGCACACCCTGTTGCGGGTGCGCATCCGGGACCTGACCGCCGGTTTCAAGATCTGGCGCGCGGACGCGTTGCGTGACATCGATCTGGGCCGGGTGCAGTCCAACGGCTACAGCTTCCAGGTGGAGATGCACTACCTCGCCACCAAGTTGGGCCACACCATCCTGGAGGTGCCGATCCGCTTCGAGGAGCGGCGCGACGGCATCTCCAAGATGACCACGGCGACCAAGGTGGAGAGCGCCCTGATGCCCTTCCGCCTCCGCAACAAACACCGCAACATCACCCGCTAACCCCCAACCCCCACCCCACCCCACCCCACCCACCCCACCTCGGTTGATCAAGAGGTTTGCGTCACCGACGCCCTCGGATCTGACGCAAACCTCTTGATCAACGGGGCGGACGGCGGAGTGGGGGTGGGGGCAGGGGGTGGGGGGCAGGGGGTGGTGTTAGTTGGGGTAGATGGCGCGGTGGGCTGCGGCGATGGCGGCGGCGTAGGCGCGGCCGGTGAGGGCGCGGTCTCGGGCCAGCGCCGCGCGGGCCGCGTTCGCGCCCGGTGCCCCGTGGACACCGCCGCCGGGGTGCGCCGACGCGCTGGCCAGGAAGAGCCGGTCCACCGGGGTGTCCGCCCGGCCCAGGCCGGGGATCGGGCGTAGGAACAGCTGCTGGTACGCGGCGGCGGTGCCCCCGCCGAGCGCACCTCCGACCAGGCTCGGGTTGTCCCGTTCCAGGTCGGCCGGCCCGGCCACGTGCCGGCCGACGACGAGCTGCCGGAAACCCGGCGCCGCCGCTTCCAGTACGTCCTCCATGCGCTGCACGTGCCCGGCGACGTCCTCGGCCCGCCAGTCCCGCCGGAACGGCAGGTGCGTGTACGCCCAGAGCGACTCGGTGCCCGGCGGGGAGTGGCTGGGTTCGGCCACCGACATCTGCCCGACCAGCAGGAACGGGTCACGGGGCAGCTCGCCACGGGCCAACTCCCCCGCGTAGTGGGTCAACCCGTCGAGGTCCGCGCCGAGGTGCACGGTGCCGGCGCCGGCCAGCTCCCGGTTGGTCCAGGGCACCGGCGCGGAGAGAGCCCAGTCCACCTTCAGCGTCGACCCGTCCCACCGGAAGTGCGCCAGGTCCTCCACCAGCCGCGACGGCAGGGCCGCCGCGCCGACCAGGTCGAGGAACAACGCGGGGGCGGGCACGTCGGCGAGCACGGCCCGGCGGGCGCGCCACAGCGTGCCGCCCTCGGTGCGTACCCCCATCGCCCGGCCGCGGGCGGTGAGCACCCGGTCGACGCGGGCGCCGTAGAGGATCGTCCCCCCGCGCTCCTGGAACCGGGCCACCAGCGCGTTGGTGATCTGCTGCGCGCCGCCCTCGGGCACCGGCCAGCCGATCTGTTGGCCGAGCATGGCCAGCAGCCAGCCGTACACCCCGGAGCCGGCCTCCTCCGGCGCGAGGTCGGTGTGCAGGGCGCAGCCGGCCAGCAGGGCCGGCCCCCCGGCGCCGTCGAAGAGTTCGTCGCCGAGCTTGCGGACCGGCACCACCAGGCGTCGCGCCAGTCGCAGCGCACCGGCGACGCGCAGCTGACGCAGCAGGCCCAGCCCGCCGCGTACCGGTGGGAACGGCGTGGTGATCGCCGTCAGCATCGGCTCGGCCACCTCGCACCAGTCGGTGTAGGCGTTGAGCCAGCGCTTGCCGTCGCCGGGGGCGAACTGCTCAAGGGAGGCGGCCGTGACGTCCGGGTCCCGGTTGATCACCGCGGCCCGACCGTCCGGCAGCAGGTGCGCCAGTACGTCCGGCGCATGCCGCCAGGACAGGCCGTGCCGACCCAGGTCGAGGCCGCGCAGCACCGGTGAGGCGTACCCCAGGGGGTAGAAGGAGCTGTAGAGGTCGCTCAGGTAGCCGGGCGCGGTCACCTCGGCGGAGCGGATCGCGCCGCCGGGCACCGCTGTCGCCTCCAGGACCACCACCTCCCAGCCGGCGTCCGCCAGCAGGTTGGCCGCCACCAGACCGTTGTGACCGGCCCCGACGACGACGGCGTCCACGCTCTGCGCGGCGGTGGTTGTCATCCGATCCGCCTACCCGGCGCGCAACCGGGCGAAACGCGTTTGCCCGGCCGGGGCCGGGGCATGCAGCGCCGCATGTACACGGTTGCGCAGTTGGTGGGTGGGGTGTGGGGCGCGGGCGGCGACGGCGGTGAACTGGTGGTGCGCGACCCGGCGGACGACTCGCCGGTCAGCACGGTGCCGGTGGCCACCGCCGACGAGGTCGGCAAGGCGACGCAGGCGGCCCGCAACGCGGCCGCCCAGTGGGCGGCGACCGCGCCGGCCGAGCGGGCCGCCGCGCTGCACCGGGCCGCGGACGCCGTGGCGGAGGTCGTCGAGGAGCTGTCGGCGGCGGTCACCGCCGAGATGGGCAAGCCGTTGGCGGACGCCCGCGGCGGCGTCGAGGCGGGTATCGGCACCCTGCGACAGTACGCAGAGCTGGCTCCGCTGCGCGGCGGGCGGACGCTGAACGGCGCACCGGACGCGCTGGACTTCATGACCCCGCAGCCGCGCGGTGTGGTGGCCGTGCTGACGCCCTGGAACGACCCGGTGGCGGTCTCCTGCGGGCTGTTGGGTGCCGCCCTGGTGACCGGCAACGTGGTGCTCTACAAACCGAGCGAGCGGGCTCCCGCGACGGGTTGGCTGCTGGCCCGGGCCCTGGACGAGGCGTTGCCGGCCGGCGTGTTGTCGCTGCTCACCGGCGGCCCCGAGGTCGGTGCGGCGCTGGCCGCCCAGGAGGTCGACGTGGTGGCGCACGTGGGATCCACGGCGACCGGGCGGGCGATCGCCGCCGCCGCGGCCCGCACCGGCGCGAAGGTGGTGCTGGAGAACGGGGGCAGTGATCCGTTGATCGTGGACGCGGGCGTGGACCCGGAGTGGGCGGCGGAGCAGGCCGCGCTGGGCGCGTTCGCCAACGCGGGGCAGCTCTGTGTGGCGGTGGAGCGGATCTACGTACACCGCGAGGTGGCCGAGGACTTCGTGGCCGCGCTGGTGCGGCGTGCCACCGCCCTGCGGGTCGGGCCGGGCATGGACCCGGAGACCGAGCTGGGTCCACTCGTCGACCGGCGGCACCGGGATCAGGTCCACGGGCAGGTCGCGGCGGCGGTGGCGGCCGGCGCCCGGGTGCGGGTGGGCGGCGAGGTGCCCGGCGGGCCGGGGGCGTTCTATCCGGCCACCGTCGTCACCGACTGCCGGCACGACATGCCGCTGGTACGGGAGGAGACGTTCGGGCCGGTCGCCCCGGTCGTGGTCGTCGACTCGTTCGACGAGGCGCTGCGCTGTGCCGCGGACTCCCCGTACGGGCTGGCCGCCACGGTCCTGACCACGTCGATGAGTCACGCGCAGCGGGCCTGGCGGGAGCTGCCGGTGGGCACCGTGAAGGTCAACGCGGTGTTCGGGGGCGCGCCGGGAGGGGCCGCGCACCCACGACGGGGCAGTGGGCAGGGCTTCGGCTACGGTCCGGAGCTGCTGGACGAGTTCACCGCCACCAAGGCGGTGCACATCGGGGCGCCCGGCGGCGGGCACTGGTGAACGGTACGGGCGGACGCAGGGGTGGCGCGTCCGCCCGTACCGTGTCGGTGTTGTCGGCCGCGGTGGTGGTCAGTCCCCGCGAGCCTTGCGGGTGGCTCGGTCGTTGGCCTTCTCGATCGCCGTGACCAGGTCCGATTTGGTCATGCTGGACCGGCCGGGCACGTCGAGTTTGCGGGCCACCGCCATGAGGTGGTCCTTGCTGGCGTTGGCGTCGACTCCACCGGCGGTGGGGGCTCGCCGTTCCGGCCCGCCGCCGGCGGCCTGCTGGTCGCTGGGGCCCTTGCGGCCCTTCGGCTCCCAGTGGTCGCCCACCTTCTCGAACTGGTGCTTCACCGCGGCGAAGGCGGTGCGGTGCGACCGCTCCCCCTCGCCGTAGGTCTCCACCGCCGAGTCGTGCGTCTTCTCCCAGGTGCGCTGCGCCTTCTCCGGGGAGCGTCGCAGCGTGCTGGGCAGGTCCTCGCGCCCGGGCATCTCGTCCTCCTCCGTGCCGACAGGGTCACCCTGACCGTTCCCCGCCGACGCGGCGGCAAACCATACGTGCGGCGAGCGCGACGCCGCCGAGTTTCTCGATTTCCCGATCCGGGTATCGGTGGCCAGGCCCGACCGGACGACCGGTCATACCGGTGGCCGGGGCGCAGGGAGCGGGCATGACGACCACGGAGCCCGGTACGACGCGCGACGACACGCGCGGCACGCATGTTCCCCGCCGGATGCGGCAGTTGAGCTGGCGGACCTGGCGTGGGGTGCTGGTCCGCAGTGTGCAGAACTTCGTCAACGACAACTGCTCCGACTGGGCCGCCGCGCTCACCTACTACGGGGTCCTGGCGCTCTTTCCGTCCGCCATCGTGGTGGTCGCCCTGGTCGGGCTGGTCTCCGACGGCGAGCGGACCCTGGACACGGTTGTCGACCTCGCCAACCAGGTGGGCGCCGGGTCGGTGCTGACCAACGACGACGGCGGCGTGGTCGGCGTGCTCCGGTCGGTGGTGGTCCAGGAACACAACGCCAAGGTGCTGCTGAGCTTCGGTCTGCTCGGCGCGCTGTGGTCCGCGTCGGGATTCATCGGCGCGTTCACCCGGGCCTCCAACTCCATCTACGGGGTGACCGAGGGCCGGCCGGTGTGGAAGTTGCGGCCGATACAGATCGGCCTGGCCGCGGTGACGCTCGTGCTGCTCGCGGTGGTCGCCCTCGCGCTGATCGTCAGCGGCCCGGTCACCGACGCGGTGGGTGATCTGATCAACGCCGGTGGCCTGGCCCGAACGGTGTGGAGCGTGGCGAAGTGGCCGGTGCTCGCCATGGTCATGATGGTGCTGCTGTCGCTGCTGTTCTGGATCGCGCCGAACGTGCGCCAACCCCGCTTCCGCTGGCTCACCCCCGGCGGCGCGGTGGCCCTGGTCTCCTGGACGGCGGTCTCCTTCGGCTTCGGCTTCTACGTGGCGACCTTCGCCTCGTACAAGACGACCTACGGCAGCCTGGGCGCGGCCATCGCGTTCCTGGTCTGGCTCTACCTGTCCAACTCGGCGCTGATGCTGGGGGTGCAGATCAACGCCGAGGTGCAGCGCGGGCGGCAGTTGCAGGCCGGCGACCCCGACCCGGACGAGCCGGTGCTGCCGCCCCGCAAGCCCGCCGACGACTGAGCGCCGGTTGTCGCCCGGATGTCCGGCCTGCGGGCCGGTTCGTGGCCCGGTGCCGGTTTACCGGGCGGGGTGCCGGGTAGCGCAGAAGGCATGGAGCGTGGCAACAGCAAGCACGGACCGAGAATCGACGAACAGATGAGTCAGGAGGTCAGCGGCCTCGTACAGGGGCCGGGGACCGGCGGCTCTCGGGTCGACGAGTCGCGGGTGCCGGAGCCGGCTGGCGAGGACCAGCCGGAGACGACCACCGCCCCGGCCGGAGACCTGCGCACCGGCACCCCGCAGGGGATGAGTTCCACGGACGTCGAGCAGCGCAGCCGGCTGGGCCGGTTCATCTCGATGAGCGCGCTGCCGGGCGACCGCCTGGTGCTCATCGCCAGTGCCCGGGAGAACGAGGCGCCGGACGACATCGTGGCGGCGTTGGAGCGACTGCCCGAGGGCACCCTCTACCAGACGGTCTCCGAGGTGTGGGCCGCTCTCGGCAACAAGAACGAGACAACTCGCTGGTGACGGGTCGTCCCCCGACCCGATGACCACCGGCGGCTGAAGGAGGTTCTCAGATGAGTGGCGTGACCGAACATGTGGACGTCTCCGTGCCCGTACGCACCGCGTACGACCAGTGGACGCAGTTCGAGGAGTTCCCCCAGTTCATGGAGGGCGTGTCGGAGGTCCGGCAGCTCTCCGACACGATGACCCACTGGACCGTGGACATCGCCGGGGTGAAGCGCGAGTTCGACGCCGAGATCACCGAACAGCTTCCCGACGAGCGGGTCGCCTGGCGCTCGACCGACGGCACCCAGCAGGCCGGCGTGGTGACCTTCCACCGGCTCGACGCGGACAAGACGCGGGTCACCCTCCAGCTCGAGTTCGAGCCGCACGGCGTGGTCGAGCAGGCCGGCGACAAGCTCGGCATCGTCGACCGGCGTGCCAAGGGCGACCTGGAGCGGTTCAAGACCTACATCGAGCGGCGCGGTCAGGAGACCGGCGCGTGGCGCGGTTCGGTGGACCGTCCGCAGCCGTGATCCCCGCACGACACCCGATGGCCGCCGGAATCCCGGCGGCCATCGCCGTGTCCGAGCCTTGTCGCCCGTTTGCGATCATCGCGCCCGGGTACCGCTGAAGACATGACCGACGACAACATCAGGGTGTGGCGGGACGAGGAACGGCTTCCGCTGGAGGAGCTGGAGAAGGCGGTGTCGGGCTCCAGCCTCGACGGGCAGGCCGACGACGTGACCGGCAACGACGCCGGCGAGGAAGCCGCGTTCGGGCACGGGCCGGCCGCCGCGGACCGGGACGGGCAGGCCCAGGGCAACAGCCGCGAGGCGACCGACCCGGAGCGCCCCTACCGTCCCTCCACCACCGGCCGGACCGGTCCGGACGTCTGACCCTCCCCGCCGGGTTGAGCCGGCACGGCCCTGCCGGTCGCGCCACGGGCGCCCCACTCGTAGAGCGCGATCAACGCCAGCGCGAGCACCACCAGGGCCGAGCCCAGCACCTGCACCGACGTGTTGCCGATCACCACACCCAGGCCGGCTGGGGCGAGCGCCGCGCCGATGCCGGAGGCACCGATCTGTAGGCCGATGGCCCGGTCGGCGTGGGCCGCGCCGACCCGGTCGGCGGTGGTGAGGGTGAGCAGGGGAAACACCGGCGCGGCGGCGAACCCCACCACGACCAGGCCGAGCACCGCCAGCGCGCCCGGCCCGGGGGCGGCGATCAACCCCGCGCCCACGGCCATTCCGACGAGACTGACGCGCAACACCAGCGCCGCCCCCAGGCGCTCGGCCACCACGCCCTGCACGACCCGGCCGACGAAGAGGCTCCCCCAGTACGCGGAGACGCAGCCGCCGGCCACCGCCGCGCTCAGGCCCCGACCCTCGGTCAGCAGCAGGAACGCCCACAGGCCGGCGGACACCTCGATGGCGACGTACAGCGCGAAGGCGAGCGTGCCGGACCACACCGCCGGCAGCCGCAGGGTCGCCCGGATCGGCACCCGGACGGCCGCGGCGGGCTCGGCTCCCGGGGCGGCGCCCTCGGTGGCGGCCGGGCTGCCGCGTCGCCAGGCCCGCACGGTGAACGCGAACGCGACGGCGAGGGCGAACTGGGCGGCGGCCACGATGCCGTACCCCCACCGCCAGGACAGCCCGGCGCTCAGTGCCCCCGTCATGATCAGCGGACCGATCGCCACGCCCAGGCCGAAGAAGGCGTGCAACCAGTTCATGTGGCGCGGCCCGAAGGCCCCGGCGGCGTACGCGTTGAGCCCGGAGTCGACCGCGCCGGACCCGAGCCCGACCAGCAGCGCACAGCCCACCAGCACGGCCAGCACCGGGCTCAGGACGTAGCCGCCCAGGGCCAGGCTGGCCAGCAGGGTGCTGGCGGCGAGCAGCGCGCCCACGCCGACCCGGGCCAGCGTGAACCCGGCCAGCACGCTGGAGGTCAGGTAGCCGACGGTGCCCGCGGTGAGCACCAGACCGACGGCCTCGGTCGGTACGTGGAAGTCGTCCCGGATCGAGGGCCAGGCGACACCGAGCAGGCCGTCGGGCAGGCCGAGGCTGACGAACGCGAGGTAGGCCAGCAGGAGCAGGGCGGCGCGGGGGCGGGCGGGCGCGGTGGACACGGGACACCATCCTGCCGCAGGGGCACTTTAGTGCCGTCGGCGCCCGATCGCCCGCCGCGCAAAGAAGTCGTGTCCGGACGGTCGAGAAAACGGACAGCTCATCCAGAATCGGCCGATCGGAGGACGGCAAACGGACTGACTCGCGTAAGAATTTCGGAATGCATCAAGGCTCCGGAATCCTCTCGTCGCGTCAGCGCCGGCTCGCCTGGCTCGGCTTCCTGCTCGCCGCCCTGCAGGCACCCGTGTCCGCCCGGCTGGTCGCCGACGACTCGTGGCTGTTCAGCCTCTGCGTCGCGCTGATGGTGGCGACCGTGATCATCGCCGACGACGCGGCGCGGCGGCGCCCGGCCGACGCGACAACCGACTGACCCACGCTGCCCGGCCGGTCCGTCCGGCCGCTGTCCCGCTGCCTGCCTTCCTGTCCTGCAACGCCCGTGGTTCTCCCGTTGGCCCGTCTGGGCGGATCGACCCCCGCGGTCAGCACCGAACGGCCAGTGGCGCAGCCGACATCCGCCGAGTGACCGACGGCGACACCGTCACCCGTCGGTTAGCCTCGGTCACCATGCGTGTGCCGTTCAACCGGGTCGCCACCCGTACCGCCGTCGACTCGGCGCGGTCCACCCTGGCCGCCCTCACCGTGTCCCTCGGCACCGTCGGGCTCGCAGCCGCCGCCGCGCGACCGGGGCTGCTGGCCCTCGTCGACCAGCACGCGGCTGCCGTGCGGGACAGCCTCGACGGTGACCGCCAGCCGCTGACCGCCGCGGCCCTCGCCGGCTACGCCGAGGGCGTCCGCGCCGCCGCGCTGGAGCACGGGTGGGTCCCGCCGGACGGGCCGGTGGACTGGAGCAACCCGGAGTGGCTGCTCACCCGGCTGCTCGCGGTCTGCGCGCTGGCCCGCCCGCTCGACGGCGCCTGACGGGACGCGGGGAGGGCACCCCGCGCATCGCTGCGCGGAGCACCCTCCCCAACCTGCCGTGCCGTTCCGCCTCGCTACGAGCGGTACTGCGGAGCTTCCTCGTCCACCCGAGGCATCGCCTGGGTACGGTCGCCCCCGCGGTCGGCCATCTGCCGCTCCACGTCGCTGCGCCCGGCCGCATTGGCCTGACGCTGCTGTTGCACCGCCCGAGCTTCCCGGGCGGCCCGGTCCAGCCAGCCGTCCCAGCGGTTCTGCATCGGCTTCACGAGACCGCCACCGACACCGACGATCAGGATGCCGGCCACCGTGGCGAGCACCGCGATCAGCACCGGGGTCGTCACCGTGGTGGCGATACCCACCTGGTTCAGTGCGGCGATCACGCCGAGCGCGATGACGAAGATCGCCGCGAGGTCGGCCAGGACCTTGCCGTACGACAGACCGCCCAGCGCCCCGGTGACCAGATCCCGGACGGCGTTGGCGATCGCAGCCGCCACCACCACGATGACGATCGCGACGAACGCCCGCGGCAGCCAGGACACCACGCCACTGATCAGGTCACTGATCGCGTTGGGCCCCCAGACTCCGAACGCGAACTGCAGCGTGAACAGCAGTACGGCGTAGTACGCCAGTCTGGCCAGAATGTCGGAGGCGTCGTACTTCGTTCTCTCCAGGGCCCGTTTGATACCGCCACGTTCGACGGCTTGGTCGAAGTGCACCCGTTCCAGCACCGTATCCACGATCTTGAGGACGGCTCTGGCGATGAGCCAGCCGACCACCAGGATGACGATGAAGGCCACTGCCTTCGGGATGAAGAGCAGCACCGACCTCCAGGTGTCGGCGATGGCATCGCCGATGTCGGCCTGCCGAACCGCGAGGGTTTTCAGCATGATGTCCCTCCTGTCGCATGGACTGCGCCGGGCGCTTACCCGGCTACCGGTCCGGCAGTCCGCGCAACGCGCCGCGTTTTTCCCGGCCGTCCGACGAGCAGGGGTCCTGAACTGCCCAGATGGGCAGCGCGGCGGTCGCGGCGACGCCCCGCCGCCATGATCGGATGCCTTTTCCGACGAGCCGACTAGGCTGCGAACATGCCAGGAACGGTCGGGCGAGTCCCCACGCCAGCAACTCCGGTCCCGGGTACGTCCACCGGCGCCGGTACGTCCGCTGCCGTGCTCGCCCACGACTGGGCCGGCACTCCGCTGGGTCCACCCGAGGGCTGGGACGTCGCGGTGCGGGCGGTGATCGAGCTGATCCTCGCCTCGCCGATGCCGATGGCCCTGGCATACGGAGACGACCTCGTCCTGCTCTACAACGCCGGCTACGCCGAACTGCTGGGCACCAAACACCCGAGCGCCCTCGGCCGCCCGGCCGCCGAGGTGTTCGCCGAGATCTGGGCGCTGCCCGGCGTCGGTCAGGTGTTCGAGCGCACCTACCGGCAGGGCGAGCCGTTCCTGGAGAAGGAGTCCACACTGCCGCTGGTGCGGGGGCACTCCGCGACGGTGGAGCAGGCGGTCTTCACCCGGGGCTACTCGCCGGTGCGGGACAGCACCGGGAAGATCGTCGGCACGTTGACGGTCGCGGCCGAGACCACCCACGTCACCGAGCAGTTGCAGAGCCTCAGCGAGGTGGCCGCGGCGCTCGCCGGCACGCTCACCCTCGACGACGTGGCCCGGGTGGCGCTGCGGTACGCGATCACCACGTTCGACCCGGACCAGGCCTCGTTCGCGGTCGACGAGGGCGGCGGCGGTTGGCGCATGGTGCGCCGGGTCCGCGGCGAGTTGCTGGACGAGGCCGACGAGCGGCTTCCTCCGCTCTGGCGGCGCGCTCCGGCGGACTGGTCGGCCCCGGTGGTGCAGGCGGCCCGCTCCGCCGGCCCGTTCTTCGTCCGCGACGGGCAGCCGCTGCGGGAGATCGCGGTGGACCGCCACGATCAGAAGATCCGCTCGATGGCGGCCCTGCCCCTGGGTACCTCGGTGGTGCGCGGCGGGCTCGCGGTCGGCTACCAGGTGCCGCACACCTGGTCGCCCGCCGAGCGGGCGCTGCTGGCCGCCTCGGTCGAGCTGATCGGCCAGGCCGCGGAGCGGGCCCGCCGCTTCGAGACCCAGCACGGCACGGCCCAGTTGTTGCAACGCAGCATGTTGCCGGAGCACCTGCCGGACCTGCCCCGGTTGCGGGTGGCGGCCCGCTACGACCCGGGGGTGGACGGCAACGCCGCCGGCGGTGACTTCTACGACGCGTTCCTCCTGCCCGGCGGCGCGCTCGGCGTGGTGCTGGGCGACGTCGCGGGCCACGACGTGCAGGCCGCCGCGCGAATGGGACAGGTCCGGGCAGCGCTGCGCGCGCTCGCCCTGGCCGATCCGGCGCCCGACGCGGTGCTGGCCGGACTGGACCGGCTGGTCACCAGCCTGGGCGCGGAGGCCAGCACCCACGAACTGTTCGTCACCGTGGCGTTCGGGGTCATCGACGCGGAGCGGCGGGAGCTGACCCTGGCCAGCGCCGGGCACCCCGCGCCGCTGATCCGCCGCAGCGACCCGACGGGCCGCAGCTACGCCGAGTACGTCGACGTGCCGGCCGGCCCGCCGCTGGGTCTGGGCAGCCGACCCGGCACCACGATTGTCCCGTTCCGTCCCGGTGACACCCTGCTGCTGTTCAGCGACGGGGTGGTGGAGCGTCGTCGGCAGAGCCTCACCGCCGGGTTGGCCGGCCTCAGCGACGCCGTCGCCAAGGCCGGCAGTGGCGACCCCCGTGCCCTCTGCGCCGTGGCCACGGCGGCGGTGCCCGGCGGCACCGAGGACGACGTGGCCGTGCTCGCGGTCGAGCACGCGCTCAAGCCGAGCCGCTCGGCGAGCATGGAGGTACCCGCGGAGCCGACCGCCCCCAGCCGCGTGCGGCACTGGATGACCGGTCAGCTCACCGAATGGCAGGTGGCCGAGTCGGTGATCGGGGCGGCGGTGCTGTGCACCAGCGAACTGACCACAAACGCGTTGCTGCACGCCGGCACCGCCGCCCGGGTGGAGATCGACCTCAGCCCCGAGCGTCTCCTGGTCTCGGTCGCCGACTCCGGCACCCGGGGCACCGTGACCCGGACCCGCACCGACACGTTGAGCAGCCGTGGGCGTGGCCTGGGCCTGATCGAGGAGCTCAGCGACGCCTGGGGCACCGACCCGTCGGTCCGCGGCTCCACGGTCTGGTTCGAGATTCTGACGCCGCCGACCGCGCATCCCTGAGCCGCCCGACGGGTAGGAGGGCGCCATGCGTAGCGAACAGCCGGCCGGAGTTCTCTTCGACGTCGACGGGACCCTGGTGGACACCACGTACCTGCACACCGTGAGTTGGTGGGAGGCGTTGCGTCAGACCGACCAGCCGGTGCCGATGGCGGTGGTGCACCGCTCGATCGGGATGGGTTCGGACAAGCTCCTCGACCACCTGCTCGGCCCCGAACGGGACCGGGACGCCGACGCGAAGCTGACTGACGCGCACGACACCCTGTACGCCGAGTACTGGGATCGCCTCACCCCGCTGCCCCGGGCCGCGGACCTGCTGCGCGCCTGCGCCGAGCGCGGCCTGCGGGTGGTGCTCGCCACCTCCGCCTCCGAGTCCGAGGTGGGCGCACTGCGCCGGGCGCTGGCCGCCGACGACGTGATCGACACGGTCACCTCCTCGGCGGACGCCCAGCAGAGCAAGCCGGCCCCGGACATCCTGGTCGCCGCGCTGGAGCAGTCCGGGTTGGCCGCCGAGCGGGTGGTCTTCGTCGGCGACTCGGTGTGGGACGTCGTCGCGGCCGGCAAGCTCAACATTCCGTGCGTCGGGGTGACCTGCGGCGGCACCAGCCGCGGCGAACTCGCCGGCGCCGGCGCGGTGGCGGTGTACGACGACCCGGCCGCGCTGCTCGACGAATTGGCGGACTCGCCACTGACCCGACCGCGCTGAGGATCACTCGGGTTCACCGGCACGTACGCGCATAGCCGGTGCCGTTGCGGGGCAAGGTCTGTCACCACCTGCCCGCGCCCCGCGGGTGCGGCCGAAAGGTGGTGCCGTGGAGCCGGTAGACGTGGCGTTCGCGCTTGTGGGCCTGGGCGCTCTGCTCGCGGGCATCCTGCCCCGGGTCCTGGAGCAGCGTCCGCTGTCCATGCCGATCGCCTTCCTCGCCCTCGGCATGCTGGTGTTCCTGCTGCCGGTCGGGCTGCCGACACCGGACCCGCTGGCCCACCCGGAGCTGACCACCCATCTCACCGAGATCGGCGTGATCGTTGCGCTGATGGGCGCCGGGCTCAAGATCGACCGACCGTTGAGTTGGCAGCGGTGGTCGTCCACCTGGCGGCTGCTGGCCATCGCCATGCCCCTGTGCATCGCGGCGGTGACCCTGCTCGGCTGGTGGTGGGCGGGCCTGGTGCCGGCCGCCGCCCTGTTGTTGGGCGCCGCGCTGGCCCCGACCGATCCGGTGCTCGCCGCCGACGTGCAGGTCGGCGAGCCGACGGACGTGGAGGACTCCGAGGACGAAGTCCGCTTCGCGTTGACCTCGGAAGCCGGCCTCAACGACGGGCTGGCGTTCCCGTTCGTCTACGCCGCCATCGCCATCGCCTCGACCAGCCTCGCCCCGGGCGACTGGATGGCCGAGTGGTTCACCGTCGACGTGCTCTGGAAGGTGGGCGTCGGGGTCGGCGGTGGGCTGCTGATCGGCTGGTTGCTCGGCAAGCTGTTCTTCCGCGCGCCCAGTGAGCTGCGGCTGGCCCGGCACGCCGAGGGCTTCCTGGCGCTGGCCGCCACGTTCCTGGCGTACGGGCTGGTCGAGGTCGTCGGCGGGTACGGCTTCCTGGCGGTGTTCGTGGCCGCGCGGGCCATCCGGGCCGCCGAGCGGACCCACCAGTTCCACTCGGTGCTGCACGACTTCGCCGAGCAGGTCGAACGGCTGCTCACCCTGGTGCTGTTGCTGCTGCTCGGCGGCGCGATCGTGGGTGGTCTGCTGGCGCCGCTGACCTGGCCGGCGGCCGCCGTCGGGTTGGCGCTGGTGTTCCTGATCCGGCCGCTGTTCGGCTGGTTGTCGCTGCGGGGCGCGCCGGGGCGACCGGCCGAGCACTGGGTGATCTCGTTGTTCGGCATCCGCGGTGTCGGCTCGTTCTACTACCTCGCGTACGCCACCACGAAGGCGGACTTCCCGCAGGCCGAGCTGCTGTGGGCGACCGTCGGGCTGGTGGTGCTCGTGTCCGTGGTGGTGCACGGCATCACGGCGACCCCGGTCATGCAGCTGCTCGACCGGGAGGGCGAACGCACCTCCGACCCGGCCGAGCGGGACGCCGACGCCCGGCCGGTCGCCGCAGCCGGCCACTCCTGAACGAACAGGTCAGGCCAGGCGGGCGGCGATGGCGCGGCCCAGGTCCCGACCGGAGCGCCAGGCACTCTGCACCCGAGGTTTGCCGAACGCGTCGCCGGCCAGGCCGATCCCGTCGGCATCCAGGTGGTAGGTGGCACCGGTGGCACCGCTTGAAGGCTTCGCGTACGTCCAGCGGTGCACCCGCACGTCGACGGCCTGTTCGGGCAACCCCAACAGGTCCCGGACGGCCTGCTCGACGGCCGGGGCGGCACCGGTGGGCTGGGCCAGGTGCCCGGCGGCGAATTCCGGCACCGTGTGCGCGACGAGCACCGGAGCGCCGTCACCGCGCCGGTCGCCGTCGTCGCAGACGAGATTGACGACGGGATGGCCGTTGACGAACGCGCCGCGGAAGTCCGGCCACCGCCGGGTCGGGAAGCGCAGCACCACGGCCAGGGACGGTGACCAGCGTTGTGCCTGCACGGCGCGGGTGGCGTCGGTCAGCGCCGGGTCGAGCAGCAGGGCGGCCTGCGGACCGGGCATGGCCAGCGCGACCGCGGCGCACGGTTCGCCGTCCACGGCCGGGCCGGGCTCCACGCCGAGCACCAGCCGATCCACGGTCACCGGCACCTCGCTGGCCAGGTGTTCGACAAGCGAACGCAGCCCACGCGGGGCGGCGAAGCGCATCGGGCCGGGCACGTCGTGGCGCCCGTTCTCGTCGTACGCCTGGAAGGTGTCGGTCCACTCCCGGACCAGACCGGCGGCGCGCCACTGCTCGGTGACGGCGACGAAGTCCGGGTCGGTGGCGGTGAAGTACGCCGCCCCGATGTCCGCGGGTCGTCCCTCGAAGCGCTTGCTGGCCATGCGGCCACCGCAGACGTGCCCTCGCTCCCGGACCCGCACCGGCACCCCGGCCCGTGTCAACTCCACCGCACAGGCCACCCCGGCGATGCCCGCCCCGACCACCACCACACCCGACCGGTCCACGCTCATTCGATGATCGTAGGTGGCGGTGTTCGGGCATGAACCACCGATGACCTGGGTACTGGCACAACTGTTCGAAAGAAAGGGTGATGAGTGATGACGGACCGCCGCACCGAGCAGGCCGACCAGAACGCCGCGATCAAGGACCCGGACGAGTGGGTCACCGGTGACGAGCCGCCGACCGCCGCCCAGGAGTCCTACCTGGGCACGCTGGCTCGGGAGGCCCACGCGGATCTCCCGGACGACCTGACCAAGGCCGAGGCCTCCAAGCGCATCGACGAGCTCCAGGCCAAGACCGGCCGAGGCCAGTAACCCCGGGTTGCGGGGGCGGTCAGGGACGGGGCAGGGCGTGCAGGCGCACCTCGGTCAGGCTGCCCCCGTGTACCTCGGCGGTGAGGTAGGTGGCGTGGGGTTGGGAACGCCGGTCGGTGGGCGAGCCGGGGTTGAGCAGGCGCAGACCACCGGGCGCCTCGGTGTCCCAGGGGATGTGCGAGTGCCCGAAGACCAGCACGTCGACATCGGGAAACCGGGCCGCACACCGCTTCTCCCGACCGGTGCGTGGCCCGGTCTCGTGCACCACGGCGACGCACAGGCCGTCGAGGTCGACCCGGGCCACCTCCGGCAGCCGGGCGCGCAGCACCGGCCCGTCGTTGTTGCCGTACACCCCGACCAGCCGGCGCGACCGCGCGGTCATCGCGTCGAGCAGCGCCGCGTCCACCCAGTCACCGGCGTGCACCACCACGTCCGCGGCCTCGATCGCCGCCCAGAGCGGGTCGGGCAGGTCCCGGGCCCGCTTCGGTACGTGGGTGTCCGCCGTGAGCACCAACCGCATCCGGCCATTCTCCCGCGTGCCCCGACGACCCGCCCGGCTAACGACCCGTCGGGGTGAAGTACGCCGGGGGCATCCCGCACTCGCGCAACGTCGGGTTCCGCTCGACGTCGGTGAGCACTCCGGCGGCATTGATCAGGCCGATGTGCGAGAACGCCTGCGGGAAGTTGCCCAACTGCTCCCCGGTCTGTTGATTGATCTGCTCGGCGAACAGGCCCAGGTCGTTGACCCGACCAGCCAGATCGCGAAACAACTCGTGCGCCCGGTCCCGCTCGCCGGCCAACGCCAGGCAACTCACCAGCCAGAACGAACAGATGACGAAGCCCGCCGGGTCACCGTCCCAGCGCCGCAGCAGGCCGTCGTGCGACAGCCCCCGTTCCACCGCGCGGACCGTCGCGCGCATCCGCGGGTCGTCGGCCCGCAGGAAACCCACCAGCGGCATCACCAGCACGGACGCGTCCAGCTCGTCGGAGTCGAAGATCCCGGTGTACGACTGGAGCCGGTCGCTCCACCCCCGCGTGAGGATCGCCGCGCGCACCTCGTCCCGGGCCGCCGTCCAGCGGGCCAGGTCCTGCGGCTCGCCGAGCTGGTCGCCGAAGCGGACCGCCCGGTCCAGGGCGACCCAGCACTCCACCTTCGAGGACACGTGGTGGTGTTGGACGCCTCGCTCCTCCCACATCCCCGCGTCGGGCTGTCTCCAGTCCTGCTCGGCCTGGTCGGCGAGCACCCGGAGCAAGTGGTAGACCTCCGGGTCGAACGGCTCCAACTGGTCCCGCATCAGCCAGGCGGCGTCCATGGCCGCGCCGTAGATGTCGTTCTGCCGCTGCCGCCACGCGTCGTTACCGGTCACCACCGGCGGGCTGTGGCGGTATCCGCCGAGTTGGTCGAGCCGGTGTTCGGTGAGGTCCCGCTCCCCCAGCACCCCGTACATGATGGGTACCGGCTGGTCGTCGATCCGGCCCATGGCCCGCCCCAACCAGGCGAACTGTCGCCGCACCTCGTCGAAGCACGCCGACCGCCACAGTGCCCGCAGGGTGTGGCTGAAGTCGCGCACCCAGACGTAGCGGTAGTCGTAGTTGCGGTCTCCGCCGAGCTCCTCCGGCAGCGAGGTGGTCACCGAGGCCACCACGGCGCCACTGGGCCGGTACGTCATGCCCTGTATAACCAGCCCGCTGCGCCGCACCTCCTCGGCGTAGAGGCCCTCGTAGTGGTGCTCGTCGGCCCAGGACTGCCAACCGGCGACGGTGTCGGCGATCGTCTGGTCGGCGTCCGGCACCTCCGGCAGGGGGGCGTCGTAGGTCGGGGCGTACCCGAGGGTGAAGTTGTGGGTCGCGCCGGCGCGGACGGTGAACGTCGCCGTGGCATCGCCGTCCTCGCCGCACGTCAACCGCACGCTGCTGCGGAAGGTGAGCCGCGCGGCCCCGGCGATGGCTTCGAGCATGTCCGCGCGCTCGACCAGGTACGCGATGGTGCGCCCGTACTCGAAGCGCGGCCGGTAGTGCACCCGCATTGGCACCGCGCCGGTGAGCCCCTGCACGCTGCGGACCAGCACCTGCGGGGAGCGCATCCCGATGTCGTGACCACGGCTGCCGGGCTCGAAGGCGAGCGCGTCGGTGAGCGCGACGTCCCCCTGCGCGGTGCGGAAGACGGTCCGCAGCACGAGGGTGTTGTCGAGGTAGCAACGTTCGACTGTGAAATCGGCCTCCGGCCGGATCGACCAGTGTCCAGCGCCCTCGTCGAGCAGCCGGCCGAACACCGACGGGGCGTCGAACCGCCCCGGGCACCACCAGTTAACCGAGCCCAGGGAGTCCACCAGCGCCGCGCTGCGTCCGTCGGCGAGAAACCCGTAGTCGCTGATCTGTCCGTTCTCCACCCGCCTGGCTACCCGGGCCGCCCGCCCCCATTCCTCCGAGCCGGGGACGGCACTCCGCGTGCTGGCCGGCGTTACCGCTCGGCACGGGCGGGAACCCGGAGGGCTGACGAGGGAGGATGCTCATGACGTCAGCTTCGGGGCCGACCGCCGCGTGGCGGCCCGGCACACAGGATGACGACCTGCTTCCAACCGGGCCGGCCGGCCGCCTGTCGACACCGGGTGGTGACGGCCACGGGCCGGAGACCGGCGCGCCGACCGTGACGATCGGCTCGTACCCGGACTATCCGGCTGCACAGCGGGTCGTCGACTATCTGGCCGACAATCGCTTTCCGGTGGAGCACACCGCCATCGTCGGCACCAACCTCACCCTGGTGGAGACGGTGCTCGGGCGGATGACCACCGGTCGAGCCGCACTGCTCGGCGCCGGCACCGGCGCCTGGTTCGGACTCTTCATCGGCCTGCTGTTCGGCATCTTCACCGTCGGCAACTGGCTGGCGGTGATCCTGGTCGGGCTGGTCATCGGCGCGATCTGGGGTGCCGTGTTCGGTGCGGTCGCGCACGCGATGACGGGCGGGCAGCGGGACTTCACCTCGGCCAGCTCGCTACGCGCCGGCCAGTACGCGGTGACCGTCGACGCGCAGCTCGCCGACCAGGCCCGACAGCTGATGGGTCGGATGCAGATGCCCGGCGGGGCCGCCAACCGCTGAGCGACGATCGACCGGCCGCCCGTCCCGGCACCATCCGGGGCGGGCGGCCGTTCAGTCGTGGTACGCCAGCTCGCCGGCGCGGATCTCGACCTCGACCCGGTTCTCCGGCGGCGCCAGGGGGCACGCCCAGCGGTCGTCGTACGCGCAGCTGGGGTTGTAGAGGTAGTTGGCATCCAGTCGGACCCGGTCGCCGGGCAGCAGCTCGACGCCTCGACCGAAGGTGCCCTTCACCGTGTCGGTGAGGTAGCGGCCTCCCCCGTAGGTCTCCCGCCCGCAGGTGCCGTCGCGCAGCGGCACGAACAGCCCGCCGCCGTACGCCTCGATCCACCACAGGGTCAGCGGCCCCCACGGCGTCTCGGCCACCGCCACCCGCCGGTACGCGACCACTCCGTCCGGGCCTCCGGTGTCGATCCGCAGCTCGCCGCTGGCCGACCGTAGGGGTGCCTCGACCACGGCCTCCGGGTTGGGCGGGAAGTAGCGCACCCCGGCGAAGCCCGGCCGTTCCGCCGCCGGGATCGGGCTCTGCGGGTGGGTGGCGAACAGGTCGTCGCGGCCGGCCCGGAACCCGGTCAGGTCGGCGTCGGACAGGTACAGCCGGGCCACCCGCTCGCGCCAGTCGGCCAGTTCCAGTTGATCCACGTGTCCGAGCCTAGGCCGTCGCGGTGGGGCAGCTCAGCGCGACGGCCAGTTGCTCAGAACCGCGTCGAGGGCGTCCAGGGTGCGCGACCACGAGTCGTCCGTCGCCCGCGGGGTGTGCCGGAAGCCGCCGGTGCGCTCCAGGCTGACGAACCCGTGGAACGTGCTGTGCATCATCCGGACGGCGTCGGTCTGGTCGGGCTCGGCGAGCCGGTAGCCACGCAGGATCGCCCGGGTCATCTCGGCGTGTCGGACGCCCGCGCTCGCCGCGGCGGTCTCCGGGTCCAGGTCGATCTGCATGGCGGCGTACCGGCCCGGATGCTGTGTCGCGTAGTCCCGGTAGGCGTTGGCGAAGGCCACCAGCGCGTCCTTGCCGGCGCGGCCGGCGAGCGCGGCGCCCACCCGGTCGGCCAGTTCCGCCAGCGCCAGCAGGGCGATGCGGACCCGCAGGTCCTGTGCGTTCCTGAGGTGGAAGTACAGGCTCGCGTCCTTCACCCCGAAACGGCGGGCGAGCGCGGCGACTGTCACGTTGTCCACGCCCACCTCGTCGGCCAGCTCGGCCCCGGCCAGCGTCAGCCGTTCGACGGTCACCCCGGCACGTGGCATGCAGCACTCTCCCAACCTAGCCATAATATTCGCTTGCCTAGGAGAGCTAGGCTACTACCTATGTTAGTCCTGACCGAATCCGCCATCCGCGCGTCCTTCGTCAACTGCAGCCGGGGCGAGGCGAAGCGGCTCACCGTACCCAACGATCTTGCGATGCGTCCCTGGGACGACCTCGACTTCCTCGGCTGGCGGGACCCCTCCGCTCCGCAGCGGGCCTATCTGGTCGCCGAGACCGACGGCAAGCTGGCCGGGGTGGTGCTGCGGGCCGCGAAGCACCAGATGGGGCGCGTGCGGCACAGCATGTGCTCGTTCTGCCTGACCACGCACCTCGGCGGCGGCGTCTCGCTGATGACCGCCCCCAAGGCCGGTCCGAGCGGACGGCAGGGTGACTCCGTGGGCACGTACCTGTGCTCGGACCTGGCCTGTTCGCTGTATCTGCGCGGGAAGAAGCACGCCGGGCCTCCCGCGCCCGAGCCACTGCCCCTGCCGGAGCGGATCGAGCGCGTCCAGACCGCCCTCGCGACCTTCCTCCGCAAGGTCACCGAGTGACGGCTCGGCGCGACCGGGCCGAAACGTGTGCGGACCCCGACTACCTGTCGGTCGACAGACGGGCGTGCAGGTGCTCGTCGTAGCGGCGGCCGTCACCGTAGCGGTACGACTCGCGCAGCGTGCCCTCGGCGGGGTAGCCGGCGCGCTCGGCGACCCGGCAGGACGCCGGGTTGGCCACCGCGTGACACAGCTCCAACCGGTGCAACCGCAGGTCGCTGAACGCCCAGTCGGTGAGCCGGACGACGGCCCGCACCGCCACCTGCCGCCCGCGCGCCGCCGGCGCCGTCCAATAACCGATGGACGCGTCGCCGTGGTGGATGCTGTGCAGCGACACCGAGCCCAGCAGCTTCCCGTCGGCCGCCGAGGCCACCGCCAGGGAGACGTGGTCACCGGCGGACCAGTCGGCCCGGCGGCGGACCCAGAGAAGCGCGGCCTGATCGTCGATCGGGCCGCCACCCTGCGGGTTCCACTGGGCGATGGCCGGATCGAGCAGGGCTTCGCGCACCGCCGGCGCGTCCTCGTCTCGCCAGGGGCGCAGCAGCAGGTCGGCGGTGGTGAGCTCCAGGTGTTCCACGAGGCCGGAGTCTGGCACATCGCGCCGCCGTCGCACCGCTGATTTTGCATCCACTTCCTTCAAGTTTGCAGAAACCGGCGGCTCGGCGGCCCGAACGTGACCCAGGCAACGCTCAACAGCAGTAGTTAAATTTTGAACAAGTGCTATCGTCGTGGTCATGACTGAGAGCCTGGACCGCACCCGAGAGGCCGCCTGGCGCGCCTACATCGAGGCCAGCCAGCGTCTCTACACCCAGTTGGAAGAGGATCTGCGCGCCGACAGCGAGCTGACCTTCGCCGACTACCACGTGCTGGTCCTGCTCTCCGAGGCACCGGGGCAACGGCTGCGGATGGGCGAGTTGGCCAACCGGCTGATTTTCTCGCCCAGCCGACTGACGTACCAGATCTCCTCCATGCAGCGCCGCGGCCTGGTCAGCAAGGAACCCTGCCCGGACGACCGACGCGGCAGCGAGGCGGTGCTCACCGCCGCCGGGCTGCTCGCCCTGTCCGAAGCCGCACCGCACCACCTGGCGTCGGTTCGCGCCCACCTCATGGACGACCTCGACGACGCCGAGGTCGCCTGCCTCACCCGGGTCTTCGACCGGCTCGGCCGCCGCCTGCGCGCGGCCCGGACCGCCTCGTCCACCCACGCCACCCGTTAAGGAGCCTCCGATGCCCGCGATCACCGTCGACAACGTCGTTGTCCTGCCGCGCCTGCCCCACCTCGGCGAGAGCACCGCATTCCGCAAGGTCCGCACGGTGACCACCGCGCCCAGCGGCTTCGAGGGTGAGGGCTTCCCGGTCCGTCGCGCCTTCGCCGGGGTGTCGACCACCGACCTGGACCCGTTCATCCACCTCGACCAGATGGGCGAGGTGGACTACGCGCCGGGCGAGCCCAAGGGCACCCCGTGGCACCCGCACCGCGGCTTCGAGACCGTCACGTACATCATCGACGGCATCTTCGACCACCAGGACTCCAACGGCGGTGGCGGCACCATCACCGACGGCGACACGCAGTGGATGACGGCGGGCAGCGGCCTGCTGCACATCGAGGCGCCGCCGGAGCACCTGGTGATGAGCGGTGGGCTCTTCCACGGCACCCAGCTCTGGGTCAACCTGCCCCGCTCGGCCAAGATGAACCCGCCCCGCTACCAGGACATCCGGGGCCGGCAGTCGGCGCTGCTCACCACGCCCGACGGCGGCGCGCTGATCCGCGTCATCGCCGGTGAGATCGCCGGGCACCGCGGCCCGGGGTCGACCTTCACGCCGATCACCATCACCCACGTCACGGTGCAGCCCGGGGCGCAGGTCGACCTGCCCTGGCAGCCCGACTTCAACGCCCTGGTGTACGTGCTCGGCGGTCGCGGCACGGTCGGCACCGAGCGGCGGCCGGTCCGCACCGGCCAGCTCGCGGTGCACGGCCCGGGCGACGCGCTGCGCTTCGGCGCGGACACCGCGCAGGACAGCAACACCCCGGCGCTGGATCTCTACATCATGGGTGGCAAGCCGATCCGGGAGCCGGTGGCGCAGTACGGCCCGTTCGTGATGAACACCCGCGACGAACTGCTCCAGGCGTTCGACGACTTCAAGGCCGGTCGACTCGGCGTGATCCCCACCGAGCGGCTGCCGCACACCGGCGGCCAGGGCGCCCGGCCCTGACCCTTCGTCGGCACTGAGGTCGGCGCCGGCGCCCCCGGTTCACCACGGGTGCGCCGGCGCAAACCTCAGGAGACCGCAAAAATCCCAGCCACACCAAGAATCACCATCACCAACACCGCTACCAGCGCACCCCGTTCGCTCTCCACCGCCGGCTCGCGGTACTCGGTCACGGGGTTCGTTGTGTCGCGGGGCATGGTGTGGCCTCCTCGGCTGTTGTCGCGTCGCTGCGATGGCGTTGGCCAGGTCACCGGTCTGCCGGGCTGGCGTGCGGACCCGCGTCGGGGGTCCTACCGTGAGGACGTTGCCGACCTCCAGGGGGGCTGGACGTTGCCGTCGCAGGACTGGTTCCTCACCGCGCAGGAACGCGCCAACCCGGTGTCTGGGTTACCCGTCTGGACCAGGGGAAACCTCGCTGAGCCGCTGATTCACGGTGCCGCCTACTTCGACCGGCTGGTCGACGAGGTGGAGGCACTGGGGCCTGGCGACCACCTGTTCTTCACCGACTGGCGCGGTGACCCGGACGAGCGGCTGCGTCCCGACGGCCCGACCGTGGCCCAACTCTTCGCCCAGGCCGCCCAGCGCGGCGTGGTGGTCAAGGGACTGATCTGGCGCTCGCACCTCGACGTCCTCGCCTACAGCGAGGCGGAAAACCGCGACCTCAGCGAGACGATCTCCGCGGCCGGTGGCGAGGTGCTGCTCGACCAGCGGGTCCGCCGTGGCGGCTCGCACCACCAGAAGCTCGTGGTGCTGCGGCACCTGGACGCACCCGAACGGGACGTCGCGTTCGCCGGCGGAATCGACCTGTGCCACAGCCGGCGCGACGACGCCGCTCACCACGGTGATCCGCAGCCGGTCCAGATGTCCCCCCGGTACGGCACCAACCCGCCCTGGCACGACGTCCAGCTCGCGGTGCGGGGCCCGATCGTCGGCGCGCTGGACACGCTGTTCCGCGAACGCTGGACCGACCCGATGCCACTGGACTCGGAAAACCCGGTGGCCTACCTACGGGACCGGTTGCGCGGCGCGGACCTGCGGCCGGATCCGCTGCCCGAGCAACCCGCCGACCCGCCCGAATGTGGTCCCCACCAGATCCAGGTGCTGCGCACCTACCCCGCCGTCCGCCCGCGTTACTCGTTCGCGCCCGACGGCGAGCGGACCGTGGCCCGGGGTTACACCAAGGCGGTACGTCGCGCCCGCCGACTCATCTACCTGGAGGACCAGTACCTGTGGTCGGCCGAGGTGGCGGACCTGTTCGCGCACGCGCTGCGGGACAACCCGGAGCTGCACCTGATCGCCGTGGTGCCCCGACACCCGGACGTGGACGGCAGGTTCGCGCTGCCACCGAACATGGTCGGCCGCGAGCAGGCGCTGTCGCTGTGCGAACGGGCCGCACCGGACCGGGTGCACGTGTTCGACGTGGAGAACCACGCCGGCGATCCGGTCTACGTGCACGCCAAGGTGTGCGTGGTGGACGACGTCTGGGCCAGCGTCGGCAGCGACAACTTCAACCGCCGGTCCTGGACGCACGACAGCGAGTTGTCCTGCGCGGTGCTCGACGACACCCGCGACGAGCGGGCGCCCACCGACCCGGCGGGCCAGGGCGACGGCGCGCGGGCCTTCGCCCGGGACCTGCGACTACGGCTCTGGCGTGAGCACCTCGACCGGGATCCGGACGGCGCGGACGACGCCGACCTGCTCGACCCGGCGGACGCCGTCGCGGCTGTCACGGCCGCCGCCGACGCGCTGCAACGCTGGTACGACGACGGCCAGGTGGGTGAGCGACCGCCCGGCCGGCTGCGCCCGCACCGCCCCGAGCGGCTGCCGTGGTACACCCGTGCCTGGGCGCTGCCGGTGTACCGGCTGGTCTACGACCCGGACGGCAGGCCGCTGCGGGCGAGGCTGGCCGGCACCTGGTGAGTCGACCGGAGCGGCTCCGCCGCGGCGGCGACCGGATGCACGCTCAACCCACCGGGGTAGGCGAATGAGGAGCGCGGCGAGTAGTAGCCGAAGCCGATGGTCAGCGGGTTGGCCGGGCGGAGCGCGTAGATCGGATGCCCCGGCTGGAGGAACTCCACCGACTCGATCTCGAACGGGGCCACCGGTTCGGCGACGAAGGGGTAGACCGAGCTGAGGAGCTGGCCGTCGCGGCGGGTGAAGTAGCGGTGGTGACCGCTGCTGATCGCGTGGCCGGTCTCCCCCACCCGGCACCGTGCCCGGATCAACGTCGTCCCGTCGATGTCCGTCTCGGAGAGCAGGGCCTCGCCGCGCACCTCGATCCGGGTCCGGCCGGTCAACACCGGGGCGCCGCGGGCGGCCGCGTACTCACGGACCACGGTGCTGGAGGCCACGTAGGTGGTCCACCAGCCGCCCGGGTTGAGCCCACCGGGCGCGTCGACGCCGAGGAGCGAGACGCCGAGATAGGTGAGCGAGTACGCGCCGAAGCCGGAGGTCTGCGTCTCGTCCTCGACGATGTACTGGTTGAGGAACACCTGGTGGTCGGGGCGCGGGCACAGGCCCGGTGGGACCAGTGCGGCGACGGCGTCCGGGTCGGCCGGGATCCAGCTGAAGTAGAGCGTGCGACTGTTCACGACGAGCTGGGGAGCGGCTGGATCGAGCACGGTGCCTCCGAACCGGGTGTGTACACGCGACGCTACGGCCGGTCCCACCGGCGGGACAACGACGGATAGTCGACACTTCTGTTCACCTGTCGGATTCCATGTTGACCACACGACTGATGCGGTGGCTCCATCCGGCCGGGGCGGGCCGGGCCGAGCGGCTGAGCGGGGCCCCGGATGGGTAAGTGTGATCACAACTCCCCCAAACCGCGCCCTATTTGTACCTTTTGTTACAGGAAACGCCTTAAGTGCATCAGCCTTTCGGCTAGATTTCGGGGAGACGATCAGGCTAAGGTGAGTCCCGAACGGCCCATTGAAAGCTAAACCAAAGCGTCACACCTTTTTGTCCGCGGACGAGGTGCAGGGAGGACCACCCATGACCGCGCCAACGATCACCGAGCAGCCGAGCACCACGGCGAAGGCCAGCACCAAGCTTGACCCCCGCGCGCTCACCGACAGCGCCGCCGACCTGCTCAACGCCATGGCGGCCCTGCCCGCCAACCACCCGTCGCGCGCCGCACTGCGGGACCGCGCCATCGAGGCCTGGCTGCCGCTGGCCAACCACCTGGCCCACCGCTACAGCGGCCGCGGCGAGCCGACCGACGACCTGGCCCAGACCGCCGCGGTCGGCCTGATCAAGGCCATCGACAAGTTCGACCCGTCCCGCGGTGTCGACTTCGCCGGGTACGCGATCCCCACCATCATCGGCGAGCTCAAGCGGCACTTCCGGGACCGCACCTGGGACATCCGGGTGCCCCGCCGGCTCCAGGAGCTGCGGCTGGCCATCTCCGACGCCAACAGCTCGCTGCTGCAGACCCTCGGCCGCTCGCCGACGGTCGCCGACATCGCCGCCCACCTCAAGCTCACCGAGGAAGAGGTCCTGGAGGGCCTGGAGGGCGCCCGCGCCTACAACGCGGTGTCGCTGTCCACCCCGACCGGTGACGGCGAGCGCGCCACCGAGCTGGGTGACATGCTCGGCGGCGAGGACAACGAGTTCGAGCTGGCGGAGCTGCGGGTCGCTCTCGGCCCGGCGCTGGCCACCCTCGACGAGCGCGAGCAGAAGATCCTCACGCTGCGCTTCTACGGCAACCTGACCCAGTCGCAGATCGCCGACCAGATCGGTGTCTCGCAGATGCACGTCTCCCGGCTGTTGACCCGCGCGCTGACCAAGCTGCGCGGCCAGCTCGACGGCACGTACTGAGGTAGCGACGACGGTGGGCCGGGTCGACAGACCCGGCCCACCGTCGTACCCGGAGGCACCCGCGCCGGTGCGAGACTGGGCCGTGCTCTCCGACGTAACCCTGGACCTGCCGGTACGCCCGGTGCTGCCGGCGCTTGTCGCGGCACTCGACGCGGCCGGGGCCGGCGTCCTGGTCGCTCCGCCGGGCACCGGCAAGACCACCCTCGCGCCACTGGCCGTGGCCGACCGGGTGAGCGGTCGGGTGGTGATCGCGCAACCCCGTCGGGTGGCCGCGCGCGCCGCCGCCCGACGGATGGCCGAGTTGCTCGGTGAACGGGTCGGCGACCGCGTCGGCTACGCGGTGCGCGGCGAGCGTCGGGTCAGCTCCGCGACGCGGGTGGAGGTGGTCACCACCGGCCTGCTGGTCCGCCGGCTGCACCACGACCCGGAGCTGTCCGGCACGGGCGCGGTGCTGCTCGACGAGTGCCACGAGCGGCAACTCGACGCCGACCTGGCGCTGGCCTTCACGGTGGAGGCGCGGGCCGCGCTGCGGCCGGATCTGTGGCTGCTGGCGATGTCCGCCACCCCGGACACCGACCGCTTCGCCGCGCTGCTCGGCGGGTCCGCCCCGGCCCCGGTGGTACGGGCCGACTCGGCACTGCACCCGGTTGAGCGGATCTGGGCCCCGCCGGCGCGCCCGATCGTCACCTCCGGTGCCGGGCCGGTGGATCGGGCACTGCTCGACCACGTGGCCGCGACCGTCCGGCGGGCGCTGCGCGAACGCGCCGGTGACGTGCTGGTCTTCCTGCCCGGCGCCGGCGAGATCGCGGCGGTCAGCGGGCGGCTGGCCGACCTGCGGGACACCGTCGCCCTGTTGCCGCTGCACGGCCGGCAGCGGGGCGCCGAGCAGGACGCGGCCCTGCGTCCCGCCGACCGACGCCGGGTCGTGCTGGCCACCGCGCTGGCCGAGACCAGCCTGACCGTGCCGGGCGTACGGGTGGTGGTGGACGCCGGGCTGTCCCGTGTGCCCCGCATCGACCTGGCCCGTGGGCTGGGCGCGCTGGTCACCGTGCCGGTCTCCCGAGCCGCCGCCACCCAGCGGGCCGGTCGGGCCGGTCGGGAGGCCCCCGGGTACGTCTACCGCTGCTGGTCCGCGGCGACCCACGAACGGTTGCCCGCCCGCGCCGAGCCGGAGATCGCCACCGCCGACCTGACCGGCTTCGCACTGGAGCTGGCCGCCTGGGGCCGGCCGGACGGCGTCGGGCTCGCGCTGCCCGACGCGCCACCGGCTGCCGCGCTGACGGTGGCCCGGGACACCCTGCTCACCCTGGGCGCGGTCGACGTCGACGGTCGGATCACCGCGCGGGGGCGGGCGATCGCCGCCGCCGGCGCGCACCCACGGCTGGCCAGGGCGCTGCTCGACGGCGCCGGTCGGGTCGGCGCGGACCGGGCGGCCGAGGTGGTCGCCCTGCTCGCCGAGGAGGGCGCGGCCGGCCCCGGCGACGACCTGGTCGCCGGTTGGCGTCGGCTGCGCGCCGGCGTCGACGCGGGGGCGACCGCCCGCTGGCGCACCGAGGTACGCCGGTTGCGGGCCGCGTTACCCACCGGCTCCCCGACCGACGGCCGCGCCGCCCCCGGCTCGGGTGGGCTGAGCGACGATCTCGCCGCCGGGCTCCTCGTCGGTCTGGCGTACCCGGAGCGGTTGGCCCGGGTGCGGCGGCCGGGCGGATCGTCGTACCTGATGACCGGCGGGACCGCCGCGGAGCTGACGGCCGGGTCGGGGCTGGCCGGGTCCGACTGGCTGGCGGTGGCCGTCGCGGACCGCAACCCCGGCGCGCCGTCGGCCCGGATCCGCCGGGCCTCGCCGGTGGACGAGGCGACGGCCCGGGAGGCGGCCGGCCCGCTGCTCCGGACGAGTCGCGAGGTGGGCTGGTCCGACGGTGACGTGGTGGCCCGGGAGGTGACCCGACTGGGCGCGATCGAGCTGCTCCAGCGGCGGCTGGACCGGCCGGAGCGGGCGGAGGTGGCGGCGGCCGTGTTGACCGGTCTTCGCCAGGAGGGGCTGGGGCTGCTGACCTGGACACCGGCGGCGCGGGCGCTGCGGGAGCGCCTCGGGTTCCTCCGGCACCACCTGGGCGACCCGTGGCCGGAGGTCAGCGACGAGGCGTTGCTCGACGCCGCCGCGACCTGGCTGGGTCCCGAGCTGGCCGGGGCTCGCCGTCGGGCCGACCTGGCCCGGGTGGACGTGCCGTCGGCACTGCGCCGGTTACTGCCCTGGGCGCAGGCCGCCCGCCTGGACGAGCTGGCCCCGGAGCGGATCGAGGTGCCGAGCGGGTCCCGGGTACGGGTGGACTACACCGATCCGGCCGCGCCGGTGCTCGCCGTGAAGCTCCAGGAGACGTTCGGCTGGTCGGCGGCCCCCCGCATCGGTGCCGGGCGGACACCGGTGCTGCTGCACCTGCTCTCCCCCGCCGGCCGGCCGGTGGCGGTCACCGCCGACCTGGACTCGTTCTGGCGTACCGGCTACCCGCAGGTGCGCGCCGAGTTGCGCGGGCGCTATCCCCGGCATCCGTGGCCGGAGGATCCTCGGACGGCGACCCCCACCCGGCGCGCCGCGCCACGCCGACGCTGAGCGCCGGCGCTACTCCTCCAGGACGTCGGCCACCACGACACTCACGTTGTCCGGTGCGCCGGCGTGCAGTGCCAGATCGATCAGCTTGCCCGTGCAGGCGGTCCGATCGGGATAGTCCCTGAGCACCTCGGTGAGGGTGTCCGGGCGGACGACGTTGGAGAGGCCGTCGCTGCACAGCAGCCAGCGGTCGCCGACCCGGGGCACCATGGTCGAGTACGACGGGTTGACCTCCTCACCCTGGAGCGCCTGGGTGACGACGGCGCGGCGCGGATGGCTGCTGGCCTGGTCCGCGGTGATCACGCCCTGGTCCACCAGCATCTGGACGAACGTGTCGTCCCGGGTGACCTGCTTGAGCACGCCCTCGCGGAACAGGTAGGCCCGGGAGTCGCCGACGTGCGCGAGGGCCAGGCAACTGCCGGTCCGGGCGAACAGCAGGGCGGTGAGTGTGGTGCCCATGCCCTGGCGCTCGGGATCCTCGGCGACCGCCTGCCGGATCCGGGAGGTGGCCAGCGCGATGCCACCTTCGAGCGCGGCCACCAGGGCGTCCTCGGGGGTTTCCAGGTCCAGCGGAGCCAGCGCGTCGATGGTGAGGGCGCTGGCCAGGTCGCCGGCGGCCATCCCGCCCATGCCGTCGGCGACGGCGACGAGCCAGTTCCCGGCGTGCAGGGCGTCCTGGTTTCCGCTGCGGATCAGCCCACGGTCGCTCGTTCCCACGGAACGCAGCTTCAGGGTCATGGGAGGCAGCCTGCCAGGCGAAGGGCGCAGTTGTCTCTAGGAGATCAGGACGACGGCGCGTGGCGCGGCCAATCTCACGTCCACACGCCGGTGTCCCGGGCCGAGCCGGGCGCGGCGGTCGCCCTCGTCGCGCGCCAGAACCCATCCAGTCAGATCAATTGACACGCGGTGCCGCCGCTGGAAACATCGAGCCGTTACCTGGGAGCGCTCCCAGGTTTTCGGTCACCACCACCGTCCCCCACCCGTCCGGAAGGACTCCCCGTGACGAGATCCCGACGCCGCCTCCTGTTGGCCGCGGCGACCACCCTGGCCCTCACCGGCGCGGGCGCCGGCGCGGCCCACGCCGCGCCACCGCCGGATGCCCCCGAGCAGATCGACAACGGCGACTTCAGCGAGGGGGTGAGCCCCTGGTTCTCGTTCGGCACCGGCGCACTCGCGGTCACCGACGGGCAGCTCTGCACCACCGTGGCGGGCGGGCTGGCCAACCCCTGGGACGCCGGCATCGGCCAGGACGGGGTGCCGCTGATCGCGGGCGCCGAATACACCCTCGGCTTCGCCGTCTCCGCCACCCCCGGCGCCGCCGTCAAGGCCGTGCTGCAACTGGGCAGTGCCCCGTACACGACGTACGCGGCCGTCGACGCCACCGCGACCGGCACCCTCCAGCGGGTCGAGCAGACCTTCACCGTCCCGGACGACAATTCCAACGCCCAACTGATCTTCCAGGTCGGCGGCTCCGCCCAGACGCAGACCATCTGCCTCGACGACGTCTCGCTGCGCGGCGGCGAACCGCCCGAGCCGTACGTTCCGGACACCGGGCCGCGGGTGCGCGTCAACCAGGTCGGCTACCTGCCCGGCGGGCCGAAGAACGCCACAGTCGTCACCGAGTCCACCAGCGCGCTGCCGTGGCAGCTGCGCAGCGCTGCCGGTGCCGTCGTGGCCAGTGGCACCACCACCGCACGCGGTGTCGACGCCGCCTCCGGCCAGAACGTGCAGACCGTCGACTTCTCCAGCTACCGCACCCCCGGCAGCGGACTGACCCTCACCGTCGACGGCGAGACCAGTCACCCGTTCGACATCTCCGGCGCCGTCTACGACCAACTGCGCTCCGACTCGCTGCAGTTCTTCTACGCCCAGCGCAGCGGCATCGCGATCGACGGCGACCTGATCGGCGACGAGTACGCCCGCCCCGCCGGACACCTCGACGTGGCACCCAACAAGGGCGACACCAACGTGCCCTGCCAGCCGGGCGTCTGCGACTACTCGCTGGACGTGCGCGGCGGCTGGTACGACGCCGGCGACCACGGCAAGTACGTGGTCAACGGCGGCATCGCCACCTACCAACTGTTGAACACCTTCGAGCGCACCAAGACCGCGGCGACCGCCGACGGCGGCGCCGAACTCGCCGACAGCACGCTGCGGGTGCCGGAACGCGACAACGGTGTGCCGGACATCCTCGACGAGGCCCGCTGGGAGCTGGAGTTCCTGCTGCGCATGCAGGTACCAGCCGGCAAGCCACTGGCCGGGATGGTCCACCACAAGATCCACGACCAGAACTGGACCGGGCTGCCGCTCGCGCCGCAGGACGACCCACAACCGCGTGAGCTGCACCCGCCGTCGACCGCGGCCACCCTCAACCTGGCCGCCACCGCCGCCCAGTGCGCGCGACTGTTCGCCCCCTACGACGCGGCGTTCGCGACCCGCTGCGGCACCGCCGCGACCACGGCCTACGCCGCGGCCAAGGCCCACCCCGCGGTGTACGCCAGCCCGACCGACGGCACCGGTGGCGGCGCGTACGACGACAGCAACGTCACCGACGAGTTCTACTGGGCGGCGTCCGAGCTGTACCTCAGCACCGGCGCGGCGACCTACCTGACCGACCTGACCGCGTCGCCGCACCACACCGGAGACGTGTTCGAGGCGCGGGGCTTCGGCTGGCAGAGCGTGGCCGCGCTGGGCCGCCTCGACCTGGCCACCGTGCCGAACGGGCTGCCCGCCGCCGACCTCACCCGGGTCCGCGCCTCGGTCACCACCGCGGCCGACGCGTACCTCGCGGAGCTGCGCCGGCAGGCGTACGGGCTGCCGATGCCCGGTGACGCCAACAGCTACTTCTGGGGCGGCAACAGCAACGTCATCAACAACGCCGTCGTGCTGGCCACCGCGTTCGACCTGACCCGGAACCCCGCCTACCGCGACGGGGCCGTGCAGGCGATGGACTACATCTTCGGCCGCAACGCCCTGAACATCTCCTACGTCACCGGGTGGGGCGAGCACGCCGCGCAGAACCAGCACAGTCGGATCTTCGGCCACCAGCTCGACCCGAACCTGCCCCGACCGCCGGCCGGCTCCATCGCCGGTGGACCGAACGCCGCCCTGCAGGATCCGTTCGTGGCACAGCTGCTCGCCGGCTGCAAGCCGATGTTCTGCTACGTCGACGACATCAACTCGTACTCGACGAACGAGGTGGCGATCAACTGGAACTCGGCGCTGACCTGGATCGCCTCGTTCCTGGCCGACCAGGGTGACGCCGGCGCGGTGCCGGCCAGCACCTGCTCGGTGAGCTACAGCAACTACGGCACCTGGCAGGGCGGCACCGGGTTCACCGCACAGCTGACCATCCGCAACACCGGTGCCACGGCCGTCAACGGCTGGAACGTGCGCTTCGCGTTCACCGGCGGCCAGCGGGTACGCGAGGCGTGGTTGGCGAAGGTCACCCAGTCGGGTGCGACGGTGACCGCGAAGAACGAGTCACACAACGCCAAGATCAATCCCGGCGGCACCGTGACGTTCGGCTTCAACGCGACGACCTCCGGCGGCGCCAACCCGAACCCGGGCCTGGTCACCGTCAACGGGAATCCCTGCTCGCTGTCCTGAGCACGCACGCCTGGTGGCCGCCCTCCCCCCGGGCGGCCACCAGCTCCGCTGGACCCGGGTACCTACCATCGCGAGCATGGATGGACGAGTGTGGATCCCGGTCGGGGTGGCCGCCCTGCTGCTCGCCGTACTCCTGGTGGCCGCGCTGCTGGTCGGGGCGCGACGCCGTCGTCGCGCCCCGACCGGAGCCGACGAGACGATGCGTCGGGCGCGCCAGGCGATCGCGGCGAGCGGGCACCGTCAGCGCCGCCAACGCCGGGGCACCATGCGCGGCAAGGGCTACGGCGGCAACGACAGCCAGGCCTACAACAGTGGTCACGCCAGCGACTCCGGCGGCGGGCCCTGACCGCCCGCCTCGATCGTCGACGTGGCGGGCGGCGACCCGGACCCCGGCCGGAGTTCGGGCCGTCTCAGCGTGCGCCCGGGCCCGCGTCTCACGCCCGGTGCCTACCTGCCTTCGGAGGTGGAGCCGTGCCCATGGACGACGGACCCGTGACGCCAGCGCTCCTGATCTGGACCGCACAACGGGTGATCAACCAGCATCGCAAGCCGCCGAGCCGCTGCGCGCAGTGCCAGGACGACGGGTGCGAGATGTTGACGTGGGCGCGCAACGCGCTCAAGGTCGGCAGGCACGAATAGCCTCCCCACGCGCGGGTCGCCGAAGTTGTCGTACACCTGTTCTATTCTCGGTGGGTGTTCGAGGAGTTGGCGCAGGCGGAGGCGGCGGTCGCCGCCTGCGCCGACGCGCCGGCCTGGGCTCTCACCGAGCCCGACCTCGTCGCGGCTCTCGACGCCGCGCACCGGCTTGAGAGCCGTCTGGCGGCCGTGCGACTGACCCTGGTGCGTGAGCTGGACGGCCGGGGCACGGCGGTGGCGCAGGACGCGTCCTCGACGGCGGTCTGGCTGCGCGACCGGCTACGGCTCACGGTCCCCGCCGCCCGCCGACTTGTCGACCTCGCCGGCGCGCTGGACACCGGCCCACCGGGGGTGCGCGCAGCTCTGGCCAGTGGGGCCATCAGTGTGGAGCAGGCCCGGGTCATCGGCGCGACGGTCGGCGACGTGCACGCCGCCGCCGGCGCCGAGGCCGCCGACAAGGCGGTCGATGTGCTGGTCGAGTGGGCCGGGCAGTTCGAGCCGACCCTGCTGCGCAAACTCGGCACCCGGATCCTCGACCACGTCGCCCCGGAGGTTGCCGACACCGCCGCCGAGGCCGCGCTACGGGCATCGGAGTCGCGGGCCGCCCGCGACCGGCACGTCATCGTCAGCGAGCAGCCCGACGGCCGGCTCCGCCTCACCGGCATCCTCAACACCGAAGCCGCAGCCGCGTTCCGCGCCGCCATCGACCCACTGACCACGCCCAGCGGCCCCGACGACACCCGCACCCCGGGCCAGCGCCGCCACGACGCCCTCACCGACGTGTGCCGGCTCGCCCTGCGCACCGGCGAGCTACCCGAGAACGGCGGCGACCCCGTCCAGGTCGTCGTCACCACCAGCTACGACGGGTTGACCCAGCAGTTGGGCACCGGCGCTCTCGACACCGGCCAGCAGATCAGCGCCGAGACGGTGCGCGAGCTCGCCTGCGACGCCGCCATCCTGCCCGCCGTCCTCAACAGCACCGGTCAGGTCCTCGACGTCGGCCGGCAACGCCGCCTCATCACCGGCCCGCTCCGCCGCGCCCTGGTGCTGCGCGACCGAGGCTGCGCCTTCCCCGGCTGCGACCGCCCGCCCCGCTGGTGCGACGGCCACCACATCCGACACTGGGCCGACGGCGGCCCGACCAGCCTCGACAACGCCGTCCTGCTCTGCGGCCACCACCACCGACATCTCCACCACAGCGAGTGGGTCGTGCGGCTCGGCGGCGACGGGCATCCCGAATTCGTGCCACCCGCCTGGCTCGACCCCGAACAGATCCCCCGCCGAAACCACTACCACCGGCGGACGTGATCGCCCGCGCCGATCCGAATCGGGCGAACGCAGTGCGGCCGACGAACACGCCAGGCCCAGAGGCCGGCTGAGAGCGATGGGCACGACGCGTCGCAAGATACCGGGCACCCCCGATAGGTCCATGAATGCCCCCGACGTACGGGGTGAGACCGAGGATGCCTGGCGTCAGCGGTTCGACCTACACGGACCAAGGTGTTCTCCCAGCGGGTAACAGTGACCTGGCTGGTTCAGAACGGCGGGGTGGGGTCGAACGTGGATGGCTTGCGACGCAGGAACGGTAACCAACGCTTCAAGCCCCTGTACTTGGCCGGATGGAAGATTACACGCTCGGGTGGATCTCCCAACGTCCGCGTCCAGCGAAGACCTGCGACATCAGTGAACTCGACCGTGACCAAGGCTTCTCGCGGATCATACGAGCCGTAGTCGAGAGCCAACGGTGGATCACACTGCACGACCCCCGAGGCTTGCCCCTCGATTACCTCGCCCCACCTTTCTTCCGTCCACCCATCGATCGAGACGACGGCATCGAAGATCGGCGCTTGGCTGTGGTTCTTGACCCGCCAGTGCACCCCGACCATCGTGCCGACGGGATAGCCAGTTTCCTTATCGGTGCCGGCCATCTCTAGGCCAGCGATCTGAGCGACGACCAACCGCGCCTGCGCTGCCTCGCTGTCGCGCTGCTCATCACGACGTACACGGATCTCGTGGCGGAATAGCAGGCCGGTGAAAATCACGGCTGCGGTCGACATCACCAGACCGGCGAGGCTCCCCCACGCCTGCATCCAGTCGGTGATCTTCGGAGCCTCAGCAGCAAGCACCCGGCCAGGGTAGGGCCATCTGTCCACTCTGGCCTTCGTCCGCCATCCTGACGAGGTGACCACTCCCCTGCAGCCTGCCACCTCGACCCGGTCCCTCGCCCGAGACGTCTTGGTCAACGTCCTGGCCAACCTCATAGCTGCCGCGATCGTCTACGTCTTGGCAGTTCTTGGCGGCTACCTGAAGTCGAACCCGCTTATCCTTGGGCTGGCATTCGCAGTCCTGGCGCTTGCGGGCATACCCGCCGTGTTGTACATGACCCTCTGGTCCGACCGACGCCACACGAGAATTGGCGACTATTTGACCTTTGCAGTCATTGCATGCCTGGTGGCCGCAATCGCCATGTGGAAGATTGGCACAATGCCTTAGCAATGGTTCACACGCTCGACAGGCGCTGACATGGCAGTCCCGCCAGATGAAGACGACGTCTCAGACCAGATGGGAAGGTATTAGGAATGGTCAGGACTCCTCTTACGTGGGCTGGACAACGGTCCAACTGGCCACGGAGGACAGCCATGGCCGAATCGACCAAGCCCGCTGCCACCACCGCCAAGGCGACCGAGGACCGATGATCACCCGATGGCCCACACAGACACGCTCAACGACTGACCCGTGCGGGGATAGAGGCCGATATGACTTAGGCCGTTACGCGCGAACTGGACCGCCTCGGTTGCACACCCGCCGGGGCGGTTCGCCGTTGGATGACAATCCCGGCCCTCATGACGTACAGCTCGCGCCTGGCCGTAGCCAGCCACTTCGCGTCGAGTACGTACCCGATTATCCACATCCAGCCGTTGTACGGGTCGACCTCGCCGACCAGCACCAGCCGGACCCGTAGCGCTCGGTCGCCGGTGAACTGCGGCGAGCAGGCAGCGCCGATCAGCACGACGTCTCCGGCCTTCACGCTAGCCACCGGAGGAACCTGCGGCACACGGCGTCGGCGGGAGCCCAGGACATGCCCTGCGTTGCTGCCACCAGGTGCGGCCCCAGGTAGATCCGGAGGACTACCGACGACGGGGCGTACTCCCCGAACAGCTCCCCGCGGCGCGTGGCACAGGGCCAGGGCCGGTCGCATCCCTCGCACAGCCACAGCGGGAGGACCGGCCCGTGCGCGGTCATCGGTTCTCACCCGGCCAGTGGCCCCGGTTGATCGGGACCTTGTGTCTCGTCCGGCAGGGCAGCTCGTTCCCGCACTTGCAGACGTTCCGCCACTTGACCCACGACCACACCGGCTGATGCCTGCGAGCCAGGGTCATGGCTACTGCCGCCAAGTATTCGCCGTAGGGCACGTGTCGGGTCATGCGTCCACGGTCGTCGCCCCGGTCGGATTAGTCAACTGGCAATATCCGAAAGGAAAGGGCGAGTCGCTTTACGTTCGGGCTATGGACCGAGGGCCAGGGCAGCTCATGGGGCCGTACGAAATCGCCGAGCGCCTGGGCGTCTCGCGGCAGCGGTTCCAGCAGCTCGCCCGGTACCCCACCTTCCCGAAGCCGTACCAGGAGCTACGGGGAACGAAGGTCTGGCTGGCCGAGGACGTCGAGGCGTGGATCAAGAAGTACCGCCAACCGCGCCCAACCGAGGACGACACCCCGGACTGACCGGGCAGGACGTAGCCCGCCCGGCCACCCGTCACACGGCTACCCACGCCATCAGCGGACCAGCCGCGGCGACGGGTTCGATGCTGGACAGTCCCACGTGCCACATGACACCTCGGGAGCGCTGGGGCAACGGATGCGCCCGTAGGCGGGCTGTGACGGGCGCCGCAGCGCTCGGGGCATCGACACCCACGCGTCGGATCTAGGGTCGGACGTGTGGGCATCCGGGCGGGGATTCGGGGCCGCTGGCGGTCGCTGTCGCCGCTGCCGCCGCCGGGCCGGCTGCGTACCCTGTCGCTGGCCACGCTCGCCAACACCGTCGGGACCGGGCTGTGGGTGACCGGCTCGGCGCTCTAACGGTGATCTACACCCTGGGCGACCTGTGGCATGCCGGGGCCGGGGCGGCGCTGGCCTACGACCTCGCCGCCCCGGACGCCGTTGGGGCCTACCAGGGGGTCGACACCCTGCTCGCCGGGCTGGCCCGCGCGGCGGGGCCGGCGGTGCTGACCTGGCTGATCCTCGGCGGTGGTCCGCTCGGCTGGCTGGCCCTGGCCGGGCTCCTCGCCGGCACCGGCCTGGCCGTGCCACCGCTGACCCGGTGGGCCCTGACCAACCGCAGCGGTCAGCCGATCTCCTCGTCGACGTAGCACCAGCGCCAGGTCTCGCCCGGCTGCACCGACCGGATCACCGGGTGGGCGGAGGACTCGAAGTGCTTCGTCGCGTGCTGGTACGGCGACGAGTCGCAGCAGCCGACGTGCCCGCAGCTCAGGCAGGCCCGCAGGTGCACCCAGTCGGCGTTGCCGATGGCGACGCAGTCCGGGCACTCCTCGGTGGTGCGTGGCTCCACCGCGTCCGCCTCGGCCAGATGCTGGCAGCTCACTTCTCGACCTCCCGCAGCAACGACTCTTCCAGGTCCAGGTCACGATAGGCCCGCACCAGCACCTCCTCGGGGATCCGGCCGGAGTCCCGGGCAGCCCGGAAGACATCCCGCTCGGCGTCGATCATCTTCTGTCGTAGCCGACCGTACGCCTGCGACGGCGTTTCCCGCTCGGCGCCTCCGAGCCGCTCCCAGGCCAGGTTGTTGCGATCTTCCAGCGCGCGGCGCAACCGGTCGACCACCGCGTCGGGGGCGCTGTCGGCCAGCTCGTCGAGGCGATCCTGGGCGGCACGGCTGGCCTGTTGCTGCACCCCGGCAGCCGACAACGCGTCCTGCACCGGGTCGTCCTGGGGCAGCTTCAACCGGCGGGCGACCAGCGGCAGGGTGGCGCCCTGGCCGACCAGGGTGACCACGATCACCGCGAAGGCCAACCAGATGAACAGTGCCCGGGGGTACGGCTCGTCGCCGGCCAGGGTCAGCGGCAGGGCCAACGCGGCGGCCAGCGTCACCACGCCCCGCATGCCGGCCCAGCCGATGACGATCGGGAACCGGGGTGACGGGGCCGGGTCCCGGCGGCGGACCCGGGGGACCAGCCGGGCCAGGTAGGTGGCCGGGAAGAGCCAGACGAAGCGGGTCAGGACGACCGTGGCGAGCACCGCGACGGTGATCAGCGCGAGCGACCCGGCCGGTTCGTCGAGGTCGCGAAGCACCTCCCGCAGTTGCAGGCCGACCAGGAGGAAGACGAGCCCTTCCAGCAGGAACTGGACCAGCCGCCAGAACGCGGCGGTCTGCAACCGGGAGGCCGCCGAGAGCAGTTGGGACAGCTTGTGGCCGAGCGCCAGCCCGGTGACCACCACGGCGACCACGCCGGAGGAGTGCACCGCCTCGGCGGCGAACACCACCGCGAACGGAATGATCAACGAGAGGGCGTTGTCCAGCAGGGGGTCGGTGATCCGCCGGTGCAGGTAGCCGAAGACCACCGCGCCGAGTGCGCCGATCAGGATGCCGCCGCCGGTTGCCCGCAGCACCTCGATGGTGACGTCGGCGGTGCCGACCGCCGAGCCGGCGGTGGCCATGGTGGCGACCCGCAGCAGCACCAGCGCGGTGGCGTCGTTGACCAGGCTCTCCCCCTCCAGGATGGTGACCACCCGGCGGGGCAGCCCGACCCGGCGCGCGACCGCGGTGGCGGCCACCGCGTCCGGCGGGGCGACCACCGCGCCGAGCGCCAGGCAGATCGCGAACGGCACCTGCGGCAGCAGCAGGTGCAGCACGAACCCGACCACGAACGCGGTGAACAACACCAGGCCGACCGCGAGTAACAGGATCGGCCGGATGTTGTTCTTGAACGCCGGCACCGAGGTCTCCAGCGCCGCGACGTACAGCAGCGGCGGCAGGATGCCGACGAGCACCAGCTCCGGGTCGAGTTCGACGTGCGGGACGCCGGGCACGAAGGAGAGCGCCAGGCCGAGCACGACCAGCACGATCGGCGCGAGCAGGCCGAGTCGGCGGGCCAGCGCGGCGCCGAAGGTGGCGATCGCCAGGAAGACGACGACCGGAAACAGGCTTTCCATGGGGTACGAGCCTAGGGGTCCGCGGATCCGTCCCTCGATCAGCCGGTCGGCCGCAACTTCGGCAGCACCTCCGCGCCGAACGCATCGATGAAGCCGCGCTGCTCCTGCCCGACGTGGTGCAGGGCGATCTGGTCGAAGCCGAGCTGCGCGTACTCCTCCAGCCAGCCGACGTGCCGGCCCAGGTCGGCCGAGATGTTCACCATCTCGGCGACCCGTTGCTTCGGCACGTCGGCGGAGACCACGTCGAAGTGCTCGACGGTCTCCAGGTCCCAGCAGACCGGCGGGGCGAAGACGTTGCTGCGCCACTGGTCGTACGCGAGCGCCTCGGCCTGCTCCTGCTCCGGCGCCCAGGAGACGTGCACCTGCAGGTGCAGCGGGCCGCGCCCGCCGGCGCCCCGGTACGCGTCGATCATCTCGCGCAGGTGTGCCACCGGGGCGTTCACGGTGATCAGACCGTCCGCCCACTCGGCGCACCAGCGGGCGGTGGCCACACTGACGGCGGCGCCGACGAGCGCGGGCGGCTCCTCGGGGCGGGTCCACAGCCGCGCCCGGTCCACCCGGACCAGGCCGTCGTGGCTGACCTCCTCGCCGGCCAGCAGCGCCCGGATCACGTCCACGCACTCCCGCAGGCGCGCGGCGCGGACGTCCTTGCGCGGCCACGGGTCGCCGGTGATGTGCTCGTTGCTGGCCTCACCGGTGCCCAGGGCGGCCCAGAACCGGCCCGGGTACATCGCGCCGAGGGTGCCGATCGCCTGCGCGATGATCGCCGGGTGGTACCGCTGGCCGGGCGCGTTCACGACCCCGAACGGCAGGCCGGTGGCCTGCAACGCCGAGCCGAGCCAGGACCAGGCGAAGCCGGACTCGCCCTGCCGGGCGCTCCACGGGGAGAAGTGGTCGGAGCACATGGCGGCGTCGAAGCCGGCTCGCTCGGCGTGTTTCACCGCCTCCAACAGGGCGCGCGGACCGATCTGCTCATGCGAGGCGTGGAATCCGAACAGCGTCATGGGCGCACTTCCTACCCATGACGGCACCGGCTGATGCCTGCAAGCTACTCGGCGTGCGCGCCGGCTCCAGCCGAGGCGGCACCCTCGCCCACCCAGACCGTCTTGGTGTTGCAGAACTCCCGCATGCCCAGCGCCGACAGCTCGCGCCCGTAGCCGGAGTTCTTCACACCGCCGAACGGCAACTCCGGATAGGAGGTGGTCATGCCGTTGATGAAGACGTTGCCGGCGTCCAGGTCGGTGGCGAAACGTTCCTGCTCGGCCGGGTCCCGGGTCCAGGCGTTCGAGCCGAGCCCGAAGTTGGTGCCGTTGGCGACCTCGATCGCCTCCTCGTACGACGACACCCGGAACAGGCCGGCGACCGGGCCGAAGACCTCCTCGGACCACATCCGCATCGTCGGGGTGAGGTCGGTGACCACGGTCGGCGGGTAGAACCAACCCTCGCCGGTCGGCAGTTCGCCACCGCAGAGCACGGTCGCCCCGTTGTCCACGGCGTCGCGGACCTGGGCGTGCACCTCGTCGCGGCCACGCTCGCTGGCCAGCGGCCCCACGTCGGTGTCCGGGTCCATCGGGTCGCCGACCCGCAGCGCGGCCATGTTCGCGGCGAACTTCTCGGCGAACGCGTCGAAGACGTCGGTGTGCACGATGAACCGCTTCGCGGCGATGCAGGACTGGCCGTTGTTCTGACAGCGGGCGGTGGTGGCCACCTCGGCGGCCCGGTCCACGTCGGCGGAGGGCATCACCACGAACGGGTCACTGCCGCCGAGTTCCAGGACTGTCTTCTTCAGCTCCCGTCCGGCGATCTGGGCGATGGAGCGGCCGGCCGGCTCACTGCCGGTGAGCGTGGCGGCGCGCACCCGAGGGTCGGCCAGGATCGTCTCGACCGCGTCCGAGCCGACCAGCACGGTGGTGAACGCTCCCTCGGGGAAGCCGGCCCGGCGAAACACGTCCTCCAGCAGCAGTGCGGTCTGGGGCACGTTCGAGGCGTGCTTGAGCAGGCCGGTGTTGCCGGCCATCAGCGCCGGCGCGGCGAAGCGCATCACCTGCCAGAGCGGGAAGTTCCACGGCATCACCGCGAGCACCACACCGATCGGCTGGTAGCGGATGAACGCCCGGGTCGCCTTCACGGCGTCGGCGTCGGCCGGCTCGTCGGCGAGGAACCCCGGGGCCTTGTCGGCGTAGAAGCGGGCGGCCGTGGCGCACTTGGTCACCTCGGCCTGCGCCGAGGCGTACGTCTTGCCCATCTCCGTGGTCATGATCCGGGCGATCTCGTCGCGCTCGGCGTCGAGCAGGTCGGCGGCGACGGTCATCCACCGGGCACGCTGGTCGACGGTCGTCGTCCGGAGCTGCTGGTACGCGAGGTCGGTGCGCTCGATGGCACCGTCGAGCTGCTCGGTGGACATCGCCTCGTAGGTCTTGAGCACCTGGCCGGTGGCGGGGTTGGTGGTGGCGATATCGGGCATCTCGTCCTCCTGTCACTCGAACAACGAGTGTCGTACGCCCGGCTCCTCGCGGTGCCGGGCGGCGCGGCGGCGCTGGATCACGACCAGGTCGACCACGGCGACCACGGCGAAGATCGCGCAGAGTACGCCGAGCCAGGCGATGCCGGCCCAGAACGCCAGCACCGCGAAGAGCACCATGATCACCAGCCCGAAGCCGGCGAGGGTGAGCCGGAGGTTCAGCGCGCTGTACGCGTGCCCGACCGTGCCACGGGCACGCCGGGGCTGCGATCTCGTCATGCCCAGGGACCTACCCCCGATCGCCAGCGTTAACCGGCCTCGGACACCTCGGTCAGTCGCGCCAGGCGCCGCGCGAGGCCGCCTCGGCCGCGTACGCCGAGAAGTCGCGCGAGTCGCGACCGGTCAGCCGGCGCACGGTGTCGGTGGGCTCGGCGTGGCCGAGGTCGCGCAGGGCCGCGAAGGCCACGATCTGTTGCTCGATCTCCTCGGCGGGGACGCCCAGCGGACCCAGCGCGGCCCGGTAGTCGTCGGCCGTGCCGAGGTGGCGCACCGGTCGGGCCGCCGCTCGGCTGATGATCTCGGTCGCCTCCGCGAAGGTGATCGCCCGAGGCCCGGTGACCTCGTAGACCGCGCCAGCGTGCCCGGGCTCGGTGAGAGCGGTCACCGCGACGGCGGCGATGTCGTCGGCGTCGACGAACGCCTGGCGTGCCCCGCCGACCGGCACGGCGACCTCGCCGGCCAGCACCGCGTCCCGGAACACGCCCTCGTCGAAGTTCTGGTCGAACCAGTCCGCCCGCAGGATCGTCCAGTCGGCGTCGGCCTCGCGGACCGTCCGTTCGGCGGCCAGCAGGCGCTCGTCGCCCATCGCCTCGATCGCCCGGCTGGAGAGCAGCACCACGTGCCGCACCCCCTGCTCGACCGCCAACCGGACGAGGGCCGGCTCGACCGGCTGGCCGTCCGGTGCCATCAGGTAGACCCCGGACGCGCCGGCCAGTGCGGGCGCCCACGTCGACTCGACCGACCAGTCGAAGCGCACCGGGCCGCCGCGGGAGGCGGCGCGGACCCGGACGCCCAACGCCCGCAGCCGGTCGGCCACCCGTCGCCCGGTGGTGCCCGTCGCGCCGAGCACGAGGATCGCGCTGTCGTCCATGTGCCCGAGTAGACCATCGACCACCGACAGGTTCCGACCGATCGGCTCCCCAGGCGGACGGCACCGGTGTGCTCGATTACATCCGTTCGCGTCGCGGCCCCCACTGCCCCCACGATGGGCGCATGTCAATGACCCTCGCCGTGCCGGTGACCGTCGCCATCGCCCGCCGTGTCGACCCGGCCCGGTCCAGCGAGATGGTGGCCTGGATGCGGGCCGGCACCGCGCTGGCCGAGGCGTTCCCCGGTTTCCTCGGCGCCGGCTGGGTGCAGAGCGGTCCCGGTTCGCCGGAGTGGCACATGCTCTACCGCTTCGCCGACGCCGAGACGCTGCGCCGGTGGGAGGAGTCGCCGCAGCGGCACTGGTGGCTCAGCTCGGCTCAGGGGATCGTCGAGCACACCCGGGTCGAGCGGCGTACCGGCATCGAGGGCTGGTTCGACCCGCCGCTGGAGCACTCGGTGGAGCCGGTGGCGCCGGTCGGGCCGGCGTCGCCGCCGAGGTGGAAGCAGGCGGTGACGATCTGGTTGGCGTTCTTCCCGCTGAGCCTGAGCGCCACCCTGCTGACCAGTCACTTCCTCGCCGCCGTGCCGTTGGCGGCGCGGGTGCTGCTGATGACGCTCTGCCTGACCCCGCTGATGACCTATCTGGTGCTGCCCCGGATCACCCGGGCGCTGCACGGGTGGCTGCACGGCCAGCCGGCACCCCGGCTGGATTAAAGCACCTCGCCGCCCGGCCATCGACACTCTGCCGCATACCCGACAGCAACTTCCCGATGAACCACCTCCTACGCATAGAGTTACCGCGCTGTCGCTCTGCGCTGCGGAACGGGGGACGTCATGCCTCGACGGTGGGTCGCCGCGCTGGCCTGTCTCGTCGCGCTCGTCGCGTTGGCCTGCGAGGGCGGCACGTCCACGACACCCCGCCCCACGAAGAGCGCACCGCCGTCGAGCGGGCCGGGCGGCATCGCCTCCCTCGGTGACTCGATCAGCACCGGCTTCGCCTCCTGCCTGGTGCTCACCTCCTGCGAACGCAACTCCTGGTCCACGGGCGACGGGCTGCGGGTGGAGAGCCACTACCGGCGGCTGCTCGACCAGAATTCGGCGATCCGCGACCGGACGTACAACCACGCCCGGGCCGGGGCTCGCGCGGACGCGCTCGAAGGTCAGGCCCGGGCGGCGGTACGCGACCGTCCCGACTACGTCACGGTGCTCATCGGCGCCAACGACATCTGCCGGGGCGGGGTGGACGCGATGACACCGGTGGCGCGGTTTCGGGCCGACGTGGACCGGGGGATGCAGGTGCTGCGGACCGGCCGGCCCAAGGCCCGGGTGCTGGTGGTGAGCATCCCCGACCTGTACCGGCTCTGGGAGGTCGGGCACGAGGATCCGCGGGCGGTCCGCGCGTGGCGGCGGGGCGTCTGCCCGGCCCTACTGGCCGAGGCCACCTCGACGGCGCCCGCCGACCAGGAGCGCCGGGTGGCCGTCCGGGATCGGATCGACGCGTACAACGCCGAGCTGGTCGCGGCCTGCCGGGCGTACGGCTCACGCTGCCGCCACGACGGCGGCGCGGCGCACAAGGTCCGGTTCACCCTGGACCTGCTCAACCCGCTGGACTGGTTCCACCCCAACGCCAGCGGCCAGGACCGGCTCGCCGAGGTGACGTGGCGACCCTCCGGGATGGCCGGTTGACCCTCCCGGAGGGGCGGTCAGGGTTGGCGGGGTCCCGGCAGCGCGCTGCCCCGGGGGCGGTAGAGCGCCCGGGAACGCTGCGCGAGGTCCTTCGTGGCCGACGAGTTGGCCCAGGTGCCGAGCACGATGGCCGCGCCCGGGACGATCTTGGCGACGATCCGCTTGGCGGCTCGGACTCCGGCCATCTGGGCCAGCCGGACGCCGAGTTGCAGCATCACCCGACCGAGTGGACGCTGGCCGCCCAGGCCGAAGAGCGCGTCGGCGCGTTCCCGACCGGCGGCCACGCCGAGCGCCAGTCGGGCGCTCTCGGCGACCTTGTGCACGCGCTGCAGCACCAGCAGGTCGGTGGCCCGGTCGCTGTGCAGCGGATCGACGTCGTACGCGGCGGCGATGTGCAACACCATCCGCGCCTGGGTCCAGGCCAGGACACCCACGTCGATCACGGCGCCGGGTAGTCCGGCCACGCCGGAGACCGCGCCGGACAGCCGGGCCAGGTTGACGAACTTGCGGGCCGCCTGATCGGCCAGGGCGTCGGACGACACCCCGGGCTGCTCGGCACGGGCCCGGTCGGCCCACTGCTCGGCTTCCGGCCCGAGCCGGCGCACCGCCTCCAGGGCGAGGTGCTCCGGGGCGTACTGGGGGTCGTCGCGCATCCGGTCCCAGAGACGGGCCGGCGGACCCTCGGGGGCGTCCGCCGGCCCGGCGGGCAGATCGACGGACGGCTGGGGAGTAGGGGCGGGCTGGCCGCCGGCGGGCGGAGTGTCGGTCACCGGGTCTCCCCTGGAATGGGAATGGCGGACAGGGCGGCCGATGGAGCGGTCAGCGGCGGCGGTTGGAGAACCGGGCGGCCAGACCCTTGAGCTTCTGCTGGTTGGCGGGCTTGGCCATCTCCTGACGACCCCGCTGAACCAACTGCTGCCCCTTCGGCGATCTCAAGAACGTGGTGATCCGCTGCATCAGTGACATGGCGTCCTCCTGTCGATGGTCCCTCAGTCATGTGTACCCCGAACCCGCAACACATGTACCCGGGATGCGACAGCCTCAACCCTGACCGTCCACAGTGGCCGGAAGACTACCGTCCCGCCGGCGCGATGGCGTCGACGACCCGGTTGGCCCGCCATTCGTGCTGCTGGTAGAACTCGGGGTACGCGGAGACCTGCACCGCCTGGGCCGCGTCGGTGAGTCGCATCCGCTCCCAGCCGGGCACCTGCTCCAGCGCGGAGAGGAACTGCCGGGTGGCGAACTCGGGGTCCATCAGCCGGCCGACCGGACCCCAGCCGCTGCTGGAACGCTGCTGGAACAAGCCGACCGAGTCGTGGTCCCAGCCGACGCCCTGGTGCGGGTAGTCCTGCGACTCGGGCAGCACACCGCTCGCCACGTTGTAGAGGTTGCTCTCCTGCATGGCGGTGGCGACCGCGATCACCAGACCCCGGCGGGGCACCCCCATCTTGCGGCCGGCGCGCACGATCGCCTCGGCGTTCTCCATCTGGTCCTCGTCCAGCCCGGCCACGGGCGCCGGCTTGGTCGGGCGGGCCGGAGCGGCCTTGCGGGCGGGTGCCGCGGTGTCCGGGTCGCCGGGGGTCGCCGAGGCGGACGGCGCCGGGACAGCGGCGCGGTCGAGACCACGCGAGGCGACGCCCTGCTCGGCCCGCTGGGCCAGCTCCGCGCTGGCGGGCCGGCCGGAGCGGGTCGCCGCGCCGGGCTTCTCGTCGCAGACCTGGGCCACGACGGTCAGGCCGAGGCAGCAGACCACGCCGGTGGCCAGGGCCAGCTGGGTCCGGCGTCGACCGGTCAGGCCCCGGGCGTACGCCCGGAGTCGACTCGCGGCGGTTGTCCGTTCGGCTGAGGTGCCATCCTCCGTATCGGCAGTAGGGCTGCTCGGGGCGTACGGGTCGTCGAGGGTGCCGTCGTCACGCATCAACCGAGGCTAGGCACGGCGGTAGTCCGATCACGCACGGTGATCACGTGGTGATCGCCACAGATCGGGGCCGCACTGGTGGACGTCGCGGGCGGGTCGACCCGCCCGGGGAACGTACCTCGCGTACCGGATGAACCCGGCGGCGCACGCAGGCCGGCACGGCCGGTGTCAGGCCCGGACATCGGGCCTGCGGTCCTAACATGATCGACAAACTGGGCCGATGGGTCGAACCACCCATCGGCCGATCGGCTGACCACCGCCGCCTGGCGGCGTAATCAGGCGAATAGTCCGGTCACGCCCATCCCCCGGGCGACGAATCGCCCGGCGCAGGAATGCGCCAGGATGGCGGGTACGTTGCCCGAACGGGTGCCCTCCGTCGCGTCGGCGCCCCGCAGGCACATTTCAGGGAGGTCCGCACCGGTGCTCGACCCACACGAGCTCTACCAGCTCACCGACGATTTGCCCGATCTCGGGCAACCGGTCCTGATCCAGGCCCTCACCGGGTTCGTGGACGCCGGCAACGCCAGCCGGCTGGCGCGCGAGCAACTGCTCACCTCGCTGGAGGGTCGACCGATCGCCACGTTCGACGTCGACCAACTCTTCGACTACCGGTCGCGACGACCGGTGATGACCTTCGTCGAGGACCACTGGGAGAGCGTCGACGCGCCCAAGCTGGAGCTGCACCTGCTGCAGGACGACGACGAAACCCCGTTCCTGCTGCTCACCGGCCCCGAGCCGGACCTGCAGTGGGAGCGGTTCGTGGCCGCCGTGGCCGGGCTGGCCACCCGCCTGGGCGTCCGGCTCACCGTGGGGCTCAACTCGATCCCGATGGCGGTGCCGCACACCCGTCCGACCGGCGTGACGGCGCACGCCACCCGCCCCGAGCTGATCGCCGGATACGAGCCCTGGCTGCAACGCGTCCAGGTGCCCGGCAGCGTCGGCCACCTGCTGGAGTTCCGCCTCGGCGAGCAGGGCCGCGACGCGTTGGGCTTCGCCGCCCACGTGCCGCACTACGTGGCGCAGACCGAGTACCCGGCCGCCGCCGAGGTGCTGCTCACCTCCGTGTCCCGCAGCACCGGGCTGCTGCTGCCCGGCGACGGGCTCCGCTCGGCCGCCGAGGTGGTCCGGGTGGAGATCGACCGCCAGGTCGCCCAGACCGAGGACGCCGCCGCCCTGGTCCAGGCCCTGGAGGAGCAGTACGACGCGTTCGCTCGTGGTCGGGGCGAGAAGAGCCTGCTCGCCCCGGACGCCGGGCCGCTGCCCACGGCCGACGAACTCGGCGCGGAACTGGAGCGGTTCCTCGCCGAACAGACCCGTCCCGGCGACACCCCGGGCAGCTGACCCGGCGTACCCGGGACGGATGCGGCAGGCTAAGGGCATGCGCCTGGCGACCTGGAACGTCAACTCGGTGAAGGCCCGCCTCCCCCGGCTGCTGGAGTGGCTGGCCGACACCGGGCCGGACGTCGTCTGCCTGCAGGAGACCAAGTGCCCGGACGGCGCCTTCCCGGTGACCGAGGTGGGCGCGTTGGGCTACACCGTGGCCAGCCACAGCGACGGCCGGTGGAACGGCGTCGCCATCCTGTCGCGGGTCGGGCTGGACGACGTCCGGGTCGGGTTCGCCGGCGAGCCCGGCTTTCCCGACCCGGAGGCCCGCGCCATCTCCGCCACCTGCGACGGAGTGCGGGTCTGGTCGGTGTACGTGCCCAACGGCCGGACACCGGACGACCCGCACTACGCGTACAAGCTGGCCTGGTTCGCGGCTCTGCGCGACGCGGTGGAGGCCGAGCTGTCCGGCGGGCTCCCACTCGCCGTCTGCGGTGACTTCAACGTCGCCCCGACCGACGCCGACGTCTGGGACCCGGCGGTCTTCACCCACTCCACCCACGTCACCCCGGCCGAGCGCGCGGCCCTCGCGGCACTGCGCGACCTGGGCCTCGTCGACGTGGTGCCGACCCCGATGAAGGGGCCGCACCCCTTCACCTACTGGGACTACCGGGCCGGGATGTTCCACCAGAACAAGGGCATGAGAATCGACCTGGTGTACGCGTCCGCGCCCTTCGCCCGCGCGGTCGGTTCGGCCTACGTGGACCGGGAGGCCCGCAAGGGCAAAGGCCCCTCCGACCACGCCCCGATCGTGGTCGACGCGGAGCTGGTGCCCGCGGTGGAGGGGTTCTGAGTGGCTAGGGTGGGCAGATGGCAGTCGTGAAGATCAACGCAATCGACGTACCGCCCGGCGCCGGCGCGGAGTTGGAGAAGCGGTTCGCCGCCCGGGCCGGCACGGTGGAGAACTCCCCCGGCTTCCTCGGCTTCGAGCTGCTCCGCCCGGTGGCCGGCGAGACCCGCTACTTCGTCTACACGAAGTGGGAGAGCGAGGAGGCGTACCAGGCGTGGGCCGCCGGTCCCTCGCGCGCCGCCCACGCCGCCCCGCCCGGCGAGAAGCCCCGACCACCGGTCGCCAGCGGGGCCAGCCTGCTGGAGTTCGAGGTGGCGCTGCACGTCCCGCAGCCCTAGCCACCCCTCGCGGTGCTGCCAGCCCGCACCACAGCCGAATCGCACCGGGCCGGACGTCTCCGTTGATAGCGTCGAGACGGCCCGAGCGGTAGCCGGCCATCAGTCGCCCTGCCTGCCGTTGCACGCCGTTCGCTCAGGGCACATCCCACGGTGCGGGGGTCCTGGCCATGTTCGACGGATTCGACGAGTTCGACATCGCCACGTCCGGCGCGACGATCCACGGACGCCGGGGCGGCAACGGGCCCCCGGTTCTGCTCCTGCACGGCATTCCCGAGACGCACCTCATGTGGCATCAGGTCGCGCCGCGTCTTGCCGAGCACTTCACGGTCGTCGCCACCGACCTGCGGGGCTGGGGCGACAGCGGCAAACCGCCGAGCACCGCGGACCACGAGCCGTACGGCATGCGCGCCATCGCCCGCGACCAGGTCGAGGTGATGCGGAGTCTGGGGTACGAGCGGTTCCACCTCGTCGGCCACGACCGCGGCGCCCGCTGCGCGTACCGTCTCGCGCTGGACGCGCCGGAAGCGGTCACCCGGCTGGCCGTCATGGACGTAGTTCCCATCGGCGACGTCTACGACCGCGCCGACAAGACATTCAGCCTCTCCTACTGGGTCTGGTCCTTCCTGGCGGCACCGGCGCCGGTGCCCGAGCAGTTCATCAAGGCGGCGCCCGCGGTGCTCGTCGACTTCATGCTCGACACCTGGCCCAAGGTGAAGGACGCCTTCCCGCCCGAGGTGCGGAAGGCGTACGTCCGGCAGTTCAGCGATCCCGCCCGGGTCCACGCGATCTGCGAGGAGTTCCGCGCGGCCGCGACGCTGGACTACCAGCAGGACGAGGCGGACCGCGACAACCGGAAGATCGGCTGCCCGATGCTGTTCCTCTGGAGTCAACGTGGTCAGGTCGCGAAGCTCTACGACGACCCGCTCGCCATCTGGCGCGAGTGGGCCGACGACGTACGCGGCGAGCCGGTCGGAGTGGGGCACTTCATTCCGGAGGAGGCCCCCGACGAGACCACCCGCCAACTCCTCGCCTTCCTCAGCTGACGCAGGGCCGGGCTCGGGTCAGGGCTTGCGGGAGGACTGGAGGGTGGCGAAGGCGATCACGTTGTCGGCGTAGCCGGTGCGGCCGCCGATGAACTGGCCGCCGCAGGTGATCAGCCGCAGCCCGGCGGGCCCGTTGTCACCGTAGATGCGGTCGGCGGGCAGCCGGTCCTTCGGGAAGTGCTCGACGGTGTCGACCTTGAAGACCACGGTCGACCGGTCCGCCCGGGCCACCTCGACGAGGTCGCCGGGCTTGAGCTTGCCCAGGTCGTAGAAGACCGACGGCCCGCTCTTGGTGTCCACGTGGCCGACGATCACCGCCGGACCGGGTTCACCGGGCGTGGGACCGCGGTCGTACCAGCCGGTCTCGTTGTGCCGCTCCAGCGGCGGTACGGCGATCGAGCCGTCCCGCGCCTGCCCGACGGGTGCCACGGGCGCGGACACCTTGATCGCCGGGACGCTGAGGCGGATCGGGCGGCTGGCCGACAGTCCGGCCGACTCGCTGCGTGCCGGCCGGTCGCCACCGGCCGGGGCCAGGTCGAACGGTCCGACCGAGCGGCCCAGCCCCGCCCCGGTGGCGAAGACCCCGACCAGGACCAGCACCACGGCCAGCGGCACGGACCAGGGGCTGCGTCCGGGCGGACGACTACGCCGCGGCGTCACCGCGGTCGCCGGACGGGCAGCCACCGACGGGCGACCCGAGGCCGGCGGGCGCTCGTCGTCCGGCCAGCGGGAGCCGGGCGGCGGTGGCGTGGGGCGGAAGATCTCCATGGCGGTCAGTGGAGTCCGATGCCACGGGCGGCACGTGGTCGGCGCAGCGCCAGCACGGCGAGGATCAGGCCGGTGACCGTCAACGCCGCGCCGACGGGCAGCAGCAGTTTGCCGGTCACGCCACCGGCACCGCCACCGAAGCCGGTGGCGGGACCGCGACTCGGGTGGGCCGGGACCTTCTTCACCACCTGGAGCATGGTCGAGGCGGTCTCGCCGTCGCGGCACTCCAGCTTGACCCGGTAGTTGCCGGGGCGGGTGCGCTCCCGCACCATCGGCGCGGCGGTGAGCACCCCACCCTGCGGCTGGACGCCGACCGCGCCGAAGGCGTCGGAGACGACGGTGGCGCCCACCGAGTTGTCCTGGCAACTGGCCCGGATCCCCACCAGGTAGCCGGGCTGCACCGTGCTGGGGCTCACCTCGACGAAGATGTCGATCGGCGGGTTGGGCTGCGGCTGACCAGCCGACGGGCCAGGCTGCGGCGCGGCGAACACCGGCGCGGCGAACACCGGCGCGGCGGCCACCGGGACGGCGGCGTACGAAGGGGCTGCACTCAGCAGGGGGCCGGCGAGAACGGTCAACACCGACAGGGTCACGCCGCCGCGGGTCACTGCCACGATGCCCCCTCTCGACGCCGCGCGGCCGAGTCGGGCAGCGGAGCACCCGACCTGCCGTACCAGTTGGATCCTCTCATTTCCGGTCGCACATCACATCCGATTCGCTGGCGAGGTCGCGTACGCTCGATTGGCTGTGACCGCCACCGACCATGACCCCGCCGTCCCGCCCGTGAGCCGGACGATTCGAACGTTCCACCCCCGCCGGGGTCGGATGAGCGACCGGCAGACCGACGCGCTGAGCCGGCTCTGGCCCGCGTACGGCCTGGATGTGCCGGACGGACCGGTCGCGCCCGTCGACCTGGCCGACCTGTTCGGTCGTCGGGCGCCGGTGGTGCTGGAGATCGGTTCGGGCATGGGTGACAGCACCGCCGTGATGGCTGCCGCCGACCCGGATCGAGATTATCTGGCGGTCGAGGTGCACACGCCGGGAATCGCCAACCTGCTCGACCTGGTGGAGCGCGGCGGCCTGCGCAACGTGCGGGTGGCGCGGGGCGACGCGTTGTCCCTGGTCAGCGGCCTGCCCGAGGGTGTGTTGGACGCGGTGCACGTCTTCTTCCCGGACCCGTGGCCGAAGTCCCGGCACCACAAGCGGCGGATCATCCAGCCGGCGCACGTGGCGCTGCTGAGGTCCCGGCTGCGCTCCGGCGGCACGCTGCACTGCGCGACCGACTGGGCCGAGTACGCCGAGGCGATGCGGGAGACCCTCGACGCGGACCCGGAGCTGGTGGACACGTACGGCGGCTTCGCGCCGCGTCCGGCGCACCGGCCGGTGACGAAGTTCGAGCGGCGGGCGATCACGGCCGGCCGACCGGTGGCCGACCTGCTCTACCGCCGACGGTGACGCGCTGGCCCGTCCCGCCGACCCGCACCCGCCGGCCCGGACGGGGGTCCGGTGGACGCCGGGTTGGCGTAGCGGGGCATGATCCAGGCACCATGGACGGGATATGACGCTCACCGCCGCGCTGCCGACAAGCGCCGACCCCGACACCCTGTTCGACGCGTTCGCCGGCTGGGCGAAGGAGCGCGGCCTCGACCTCTACCCCCATCAGGAGGAGGCGGTCATCGAGATCGTCTCCGGCGCCAACCTGATCATGAACACGCCCACCGGCTCGGGTAAGAGCCTGGTGGCCATCGCCGCGCACTTCGCGGCCCTCGCCGACAGCCGGACGACCTTCTACACCGCGCCGATCAAGGCCCTCGTGTCGGAGAAGTTCTTCGCGCTCTGCGAGGTCTTCGGCGCCGAGAACGTCGGCATGCTCACCGGCGACGCCAGCGTCAACGCCGACGCCCCGATCATCTGCTGCACGGCGGAGATCCTGGCCAACCTGGCGCTGCGCGAGGGCACGAAGGCCGACGTCGGCCAGGTGATCATGGACGAGTTCCACTTCTACGCCGAGCCCGACCGGGGCTGGGCGTGGCAGGTGCCGATCATCGAGCTGCCGCAGGCCCAGTTCATCCTGATGTCCGCCACCCTGGGGGACACCACCCGGTTCGTCGACGACCTGACCCGGCGTACCGGGCGGGCGACCGCCGTCGTGCGCACGGCGGAGCGCCCGGTCCCGCTGATCTTCTCGTACGCCATGACGCCGCTGCACGAGACACTCGAGGAACTGCTGGAGACCAAGCAGGCCCCGGTGTACGTGGTGCACTTCACCCAGGCCGCCGCGCTGGAACGCGCCCAGGCGCTGATGAGCGTCAACGTCTGCTCCCGGGCCGAGAAGGACATGATCGCCGAGGCGATCGGTGCCTTCCGGTTCACCTCCGGTTTCGGCAAGACGCTCTCCCGGCTGGTCCGGCACGGCATCGGCGTACACCACGCCGGCATGCTGCCCAAGTACCGCCGCCTGGTGGAGACCCTCGCCCAGGCCGGCCTGCTCAAGGTCATCTGCGGCACCGACACCCTCGGCGTCGGCATCAACGTGCCGATCCGGACGGTGCTGTTCACCGGCCTGTCCAAGTACGACGGGGTCCGCACCCGGCTGCTCAAGAACCGGGAGTTCCACCAGATCGCCGGGCGGGCCGGTCGCGCCGGTTACGACACCATCGGCCGGGTCGTGGTGCAGGCCCCCGAGCACGTCATCGACAACGAGAAGGCCCTCGCCAAGGCCGGCGACGACCCGAAGAAGCGGCGCAAGGTGGTCCGCAAGAAGCCGCCGGAGGGCTCGATCGGTTGGGGCCAGCCCACCTTCGACCGACTCGTCGACGCCGAGCCGGAGCCGCTGACCTCCAGCTTCCAGGTCAGCCACTCGATGCTGCTCAACGTCATCGGCCGACCCGGGGACGCGTTCACCGCGATGCGGCACCTGCTCACCGACAACCACGAGGAGCCCCACGCCCAGCGCCGGCACATCCGCCGGGCGATCGCCATCTACCGGGCGTTGCGCGCCGGTGGGGTCGTGGAGGAGCTGCCCGAGCCGGACGAGACCGGCCGGCGGATCCGGCTCACCGTCGACCTCCAGCTCGACTTCGCGCTCAACCAGCCGCTCTCGCCCCTCGCGCTGGCCACCATCGAGCTGCTCGACGCCGAGTCCCCGTCGTACGCGCTCGACGTGCTGAGCGTGATCGAGTCGATCCTCGACGACCCCCGGCAGATCCTGTCCGCGCAGCAGTTCAAGGCGCGCGGCGAGGCGGTCGCCGCGATGAAGGCCGAGGGCATCGAGTACGAGGCCCGCCTGGAACTGCTCGACGACGTGACCCACCCGAAGCCCCTGGCGGAGCTGCTGGAGGCCGCGTACGAGATGTACCGGCAGGGCCACCCGTGGGTCGCCGACCACCAGCTCTCCCCCAAGGCCGTCGTCCGCGACATGTTCGAGCGCGCGATGACCTTCACCGAGTACGTGCAGTTCTACGGACTGACCCGCTCGGAGGGCCTGGTCCTGCGCTACCTGGCCGACGCGTACAAGACGCTGCGCCAGACCGTGCCCGAGGACGCCAAGACCGAGGAGCTGATCGACCTCATCGAGTGGTTGGGTGAGCTGGTCCGCCAGGTCGACTCCAGCCTGATCGACGAGTGGGAACGGCTGCGCAACCCGTCGGACGTGGCCGAGGTGGCCCAGGCGCACGCCTCCCTGACCGACCGGCCGCCCGCGGTGACCCGCAACGCGCGGGCGTTCCGGGTGCTGGTGCGCAACGCGCTGTTCCGCCGCGTGGAGCTGGCCGCGCTGCGCCGCTGGGACCTGCTCGCCGAGTTGGACGGCGGCGACGGCTGGGACTACGACGCGTGGGCCGACGCGCTCGCGCCCTACTTCGAGGAGTACGACTCGATCGGCGTCGGTCCCGACGCGCGTGGGCCGGCGCTGCTCATGATCGAGCAGGGGCGGGAGCGGTGGACCGTCCGGCAGAGCTTCGACGACCCCAACGGCGACCACGACTGGGGCATCAGCGCCGAGATCGACCTGGTGGCCTCCGACGAGGTCGGCGCCGCGGTCGTCCGGATCACCGACGTCGGCCAGCTCTAGCGACCATCTCGACCCGGGCCGTTCCCAGCAGGAGCTGCCCGTTCAGCGGGCGTCGGCGAAATGGACGCTGCGGGCGGTCGGTTCCCAGGCCAGGAACTCGGCGCGGGCTTGCTCCAGGCTGGCCGAGATCGCGTCTGCCGCATCGTTGCCGAGGACCAGCCGCAGCGGGGTCGCGTCAGCGTCGAGTGCGGCGAGGATGGCGGTGGCGGCCTTGGCGGGGTCGCCGGGCTGCCGGCCGTCGGCCGCGTCCAGGTTCGCCGCGACCGCCCCCACGCTGTCGGCGTACGCGTCGATCGCAGGAGCGCGCAGCATGGCCCCGGCGGCGTTGAGGTTCGTCCGGAAGGCTCCCGGCTCGACGATCAGTACCTTGATCCCGAACGGAGCCACCTCGGCCGCCAGTGCCTCGGAGAGTCCCTCCAGGGCGAACTTGGTCGCCGAGTAGGCGGCGACTCCGGCGAAGGACATCCGCCCGCCCATGCTGCTGAGCTGCACGATGGAACCCGAACCCCGCCGGCGCATGTGCGGCAGCACCTCCCGGGTCAGGGCCGCAGGACCGAAGAAGTGCAGGTCCATCAGGTGCCGTAGCTGCCGGTCGGTGGTCGCCTCGACCGCGCCGACCAGAGCGCGGCCGGCGTTGTTGACCAGGACGTCGATCCGGCCGTACCGGAGGATGACCTGGGTGACCACCGCGGTGATCCGGGCTGCGTCCGTAACGTCGAGTTCGAGCAGGCATACCCGGTCGGGGTGGGCCGCGGCCAGGTCCTGGAGCGTCTGCGGGCGGCGGGCGGTTGCCACGACGGTGTCACCGGCGCTCAGTGCCGCCTCGGCGATCGTCCGGCCGAAGCCCGAGGAGGTCCCGGTGATCAGCCAGACCCGGCCGGTCGGCGGGCGGGGGGACGGGGTTTCGGTGGACATCTCGGCCTCCAGTGGCGCGATGAGCTGAAAACAGTGTGGCCAGCGGCTACCTGGCGCGTCCAAGACAGAAGATCGTTCAGGCCATAAGGCCGATTTATGATTCCGGGATGGAGCTGCGCCAACTGCGCTACCTGGTGGCGATCGACGAGGCCGGGAATCTGGGCCGGGCCGCCCAGGGGCTCTACGTCAGCCAGCCCGCTCTCTCCTACGCTCTGCGCAAACTGGAGGCGGAGATCGGCGTGCGGCTCTTCGACCGGCACGCAGGGGGCGTGACGCCGACCGCCGCCGGGCGCGACGTGATCACCGAGGCGCGCCGTACGCTCCGGCAGGTCGACCGGATCACGGCCGTGGCGCAGCGGCACCGGCGCGGCCAGACCGGGGTGCTGCGGGTGGGCTTCGAGGCGAGCGGCGCGGGCGAGCTGACGACGCGTTCCCGGGCGGAGTTCGCCCGCCGGTATCCGGGCGTACGGGTGGAGCCAAGGCGATTCGACTGGGGCGAGGAGGCCGGCGCGCTGCGCGATGGCCGGGTCGACGTCGCCTTCGTCTGGCTCCCGAACGACCTCACCGGTATGCGTGTCGAGGTGGTGCAGACCGAGCATCGGCTGCTTGCCGTGGCCCGGGAACACCCACTCGCCGGTCGGGACAGCGTCTCGATCCTGGACACCAACGACGAGCCGTTGGTGTGGACCGAGCGGGCGCCGCGCGAGTGGGTGGACTGGTGGGCGGTGAACCCGCGGCCGGACGGGTCGAGCCCTCGCTGGGGCCCGACCAGCAACAACGTCGAGGAGATGTTGGAGCAGGTGGCGGAGGGGACGGCCATCTGCTTCGTGCCGGAGAGCATGGCGAGCTACTACGCCCGTCCCGACCTCGCCTGGGTGCCGCTGATCGACGTCGAACCGCTCCGGATCGCCCTCGCCTGGCCCGACCGCACCGACACCCGACTCGTTGGCGGTTTTGCCCATGTGGTCCGGGAACTCGCCGCCGAGAGAGCCTAGCCGGACCGTTGCGGTGTGCGGCCGACCATCTCCACCAGGGGGGTCGCCGGCACGCCGGACGGCCCCCTTTGTCGCGTTTTCCGCACCCCCGTTTTCACTGGGCGATGTCAGACCCGTCGATTAGAATGTATGTACTAATCGAGTTCCTGACCTGCAGGATTACGACTAGGGAGGACGCCCGTGACCGCTCCCGCCTCCACGCCCCTCACCCCGTACGCCACGCTGCTCGGTTTCACCCGCTACGTCGACCGCACCGGCCCCACCAAGGCGACCTTCGTGGGCGGGCTGCGCAAGCAGCGCGCCAGTCGATCCGGCTTCAACCCGCACGGCCAGTTCGTCAAGGCCCTCAAGGCCGACATCGCCTTCCACACCGGCGGCACGCACCTGAGCGGGGTGGTCGATCTGGTCAAGCCACGCTGGCGCCCGCTCTACCAGGCGCTCGTCCCCGGGGCCACGACCTGGTTGCACTCCCTCGGCGAGCCGGCCGCCGTCGACCTCGCCCAGACCCGCGACGCCCTGGCCATGCTGGGCGACCTGCCCGTCAAGATCAACCCCCACTTCGGCGTACGCCACAGCGACGGTCGCGCCGAAGCGGTCCGCCTGCACTTCGACGAGACCCCACCGAGCGAGGAATCGGTGCTCGCCACCCTGCACCTGATGGCCCGCCACATGGACGCGGTGCTCCCGCACGCCGAGCCGGTCCTGGTCGACGTCCGCCGTGGCCAGGCCCACCGCATGCCCGGCGACGCCAAGCCCGACCAGATCGAACGCTGGCTGTCCGGCGAAGCCGCCGCCTTCCGCGCCATCTGGTCCACCGCCGCCTAACCCGACACCCCTCCACCCACCCATCCCCACGCCAACCCACCCCCACGGGTAACTCGGCAAGATCACGCTCGATGCAGGATGTAGTGGCCTCGCCTACCCGGGAGGCCACTACCTCCCTGTTCGAGCACGATCATGCGTACGGCCGCCGACGCACGATCCATGGTTATCCACAGGGGCAGCGTGGCGGGCGGCTGATCGGCCAGCCTGGAGCGCATGCCGAAAGCTCCGCGACGCCCGCCGCAGTTGCGTGGTCGGGTCTTCCGCGGCTCGATCGCCGTCTCGCGCGGCCTGCTGAGCCGAAACGACTTACGCAGTTCCGCATGGAGACCACTGTTCCGGGACATCTACGCCGATGCCGGGGTCCGGGTCACGCACGGCATCAGGTGCGCCGCCGTCGATCGTTGGCTGATTCCGCCAGGAGCGGCCATCGCGGGCCGCTCCGCGGCGGCCCTGTACGGCTGCCCGGCACCCGCCGCGAGCGAGCCGGTGGACGTGCTGATTCCCCGGGCGACCCGGGTCGGGCCGACCGCCGGGCTTCGGATCCACCGCGGGGAGTTCGACCCCGGCGACGCGGTGGACAGGGCCGGACTCAGGGTGACAAGTCCGGAGCGCACCTGCTGGGATCTCGCCCGATGGCTCGACGTGGTCGAGGCGGTGGTACTCCTCGACGGCATGCTGGCCAGGCGGCTCACCGATGTGCCCGCCCTCCGCGAATACGCACTGAACCGGGCCGGTCGACGCGGCTGGCGGTCCCTGCTGCGTGCCGTCGATCTGGCGGACGCCGGCGCGGAGTCACCCCAGGAGTCGCGGACCCGCGTACGGCTGGTGCTCGCCGGCCTGCCCCGCCCTCAGACGCAGTGGGTCGTCGCCGAGCAGGGTCGGTTCGTGGCCCGACTCGACCTGGCCTGGCCCGAGTTCAAGGTGGCGGTGGAATATGACGGGCTCTGGCACGACGATCCCGAGCAGTTTCAGCGGGACCGCCGACGGCTGAACCGACTGCTCGGCAACGAGTGGATCGTGCTGCACGTCACCGCCAAACGCCTCCGGGACGACTTCGACGGATTCCTCGCCGAGGTCAGGGCCGCCCTACGAGCGCGATCCCGCGCCATCCGGTCGCGATGATCGTGCTCGAACATGGATGTAGTGGCTTCCCTGCGCAGGGAAGCCACTACATCCTGGATCGAGCGCGATCATGCGCGGGGCGGGGCGGGGCGGTGCGGGGCTCCGGGGGGCTTGTCAGGCGGCGGGGAGGTACTTGGCCAGGTCGTCGAGGATCTTGTTGGCGGCGCCGACGCCGATGCCGGTCATCCAGACCTCGTCGGAGACGGAGTACGCCTTGCCGGCCTTGACGGCGCTGAGGCCCTTCCAGAGGGTCCCGCCCGCGACCTTGGCCTGCTCGGCGGCGGCCTTGTCGCCGTACGCGGTCACGAAGATGACGTCACCGTCGACCTCGTTGACCCGCTCGGGGCTGACCAGGTCGAAGCGCTTGTCCTCCTTGTTGGCGAGCAACTGCCGCTCGGGGCGCCCGAGCCCGGTGTCACCCAGGACGATGCCGGAGAAGGAGTCCGGGCCGTACACCCGGATGTTGCCGGGCAGGAACCGCACGATCGACACCTTGCGGGCGGCGGCGTCGCCGAGGGTGGCGCCGAAGTCCTTGGCCCGCTTCTCGTAGGCGCCGAGCAGGTCCTTGGCCTGCTGCTCACGCCCGAGCGCCCGGCCGTCGAGGAGGAAGTTGTCCTTCCAGGTGATGCCCACCTTGTCGGTGAACACGGTCGGCGCGATGGCGGACAGTTCGTCGTAGAACTTCTCCTGGCGGAACTTGCTGCCGAGGATGAGGTCGGGCTTGAGTGCGTTGATCGCCTCCAGGTCGGGCTCGGCGAGCACCCCGACCGTCTTGATGCTGGCGAGCTTGTCCGCGCCGAAGTAGGTCGGCCAGCTCTTGGCCTCACCGGCCGTGGCGGCGCCGACGGGCGTGACGCCCAGCGAGAGCGCTGTGTCGATCTTGTCGGTGTCGAGCACGACGACACGCTTGGGCTCGGCCGGGACCTTTGTGGTGCCCATGGCGTGGGTGATCTCCCGGGTGTCCCCGGTGGTGGAGCCGGCGACCGGGTCGCTCTCACCGCAGGCGGTGAGACCGACGCCGAGGGCGACGGTCGCGGCGAGAGCGGCGACGAGACGACGCATCAGAGTCCTTTCGAGGGGTACGAGCCGACGAGCGGGATGGCCGCGTCGCCGGTGGGGCAGGTCAGGCGGAGTTGCCGCCGGTGTACGCGGGTACCACCAGCGGCGCGCCGGTGACCGGGCAGGGCACGACCACGCAGGCCAGCCCGAAGACGTCGCGGACCAGGTCGGCGGTGAGGATCTCCCGGGGCGGTCCGGCGGCCACCACGGCACCGTCGCGCATCGCGACCAGGTGGTCGGCGTAGCGGGCGGCCTGGTTCAGGTCGTGCAGCACGGCGACCACGGTGCGGCCCCGCTCGACGCGTAGCCGGTGCAGGAGGTCCAGCACCTCCACCTGGTGGGCCAGGTCGAGGAAGGTGGTCGGCTCGTCCAGCAGCAGGGCGTCGGTGTCCTGGGCGAGCGTCATGGCGATCCACACCCGCTGCCGCTGCCCGCCGGAGAGGCTGTCCACCGGACGGTGGGCCAGGTCGGTCACGTCGGCCAGGGTCATCGCCCGGTCGACGGCCGCGCCGTCCTCCGGCGACCACTGCCGCCACCACCGCTGGTAGGGCTGCCGGCCGCGCCCGACCAGGTCAGCCACGGTGACGCCCTCGGGCACCAGCGGGCTCTGCGGCAGGACGCCGAGGCGGCGGGCCACCTCCCGGGTGGGCAGCTCGCGGATCGCGGTGCCGTCCAGCAGGACCGTGCCCCGGCGCGGGCTGAGCAGCCGGGCCATGGTGCGCAACAGGGTGGACTTGCCGCACGCGTTCGGGCCGACGATCACGGTGAACGCGTCGGTGGGCAGATCCAGGTCGAGCCCGTCGAGCACGGTCCGCTCGTCGTAGCCGGCGACCAGGTCGCGGGTGGAGAGCATCACACGACTCCTTGAGGCGTCACGACGACCGCCGCCGTCCGCGCAGCAGCAGGAAGATCAGGTACGGGCCGCCGATCGCGGCGGTCAGCACACCGGCGGGCAGTTGGGTGGGTGCGAGCAGGCGTCGGCCGGCCAGGTCGGCCAGCACCAGCAGCAGCGCGCCGAGCAGCGCGGCGCAGACCAGCGGTGGCCGTTCGGCGCGGACCAGTCGACGGGCCACCTGGGGCGCGACAAGCGCGACGAAGTCGACCGCGCCGACCTGGGCGGTGACCATCGCGGCGACGAGGACGCCGGCGCCGGCCAGGCCGATCCGGCGGGCCACCGGGCGCAGCCCGACGCCGCGGGCGGTGTCGTCGTCCAGGGCGGTGCTGTTCAGCGCCCAACCGGCCCAGGCCAGCACCGGCAGCAGCACCAGCAGGGTGCCGGCGATCCAGGCGGCCTCGGTCCAGCCCTTGCCGGCCAGGGTGCCGATCAGCCAGATCTGCGCGCGCAACCCGTCGATCGGGTCGGCGGTGAGCATGACCACCTCGGTCAGTGCCCGGAAGGCGAACGCCACCGCCACGCCGGCGAGGACGAACCGCTGCGCGGCCAGCCCGTGCCGGGCGCCCAGGGCGAACAGCAGCACCGCCGCGAGCAGCCCGCCCACCAGCGCGGTGGGTGCCACCAGCACCGCCGCCATGCCGCTGGTCAGGGCCACCGTCGCGGCAAGACCGGCGCCCTGGGTGATGCCGATGACGTCCGGGCTGGCGAGCGGGTTGCGGGCCACGCTCTGGATCAGGGTGCCGGCGATGCCGAAGGCCGCGCCGGCCGTCGCCGCCAGCACGACCCGCGGCAACCGAAGATCAAAGACCACGAGGTCGTACGGGGTGCCGGCGCCGGAGAGGGCGCGCAACACGTCGGCCGGGGCGACGTACGGGGTGCCCAGGGAGAGGCTGAGCACGACGGCCAGCAGCAGCAGCACGGTCAGCACGGCGGCGACCAGCACCGCGCGACGGCGGATGACCAGGCTGACCGGGCCGAGCCGCAGCAGCGACCGTCCGGCCAGCCGGGCGTCGCCGTTGGTGGGTGACAGGCCGGCCGGGGCGGACGAACCCGCGGAGCGCTGGGTGGTGGTCACGCGGTCACCACCCGGGCGCGGCGGACCAGGACGGCCAGCAGCGGCGCGCCGATCAGCGCGGTGACGATCCCGGCCGGTATCTCGCCGGGTGGGGCGACGAGCCGGCCGACGACGTCGGCGCCGAGCAGCAGCGCCGGGCCGAGCAGGGCGGAGACGGCGAGGGTCCAGCGGTGGTCCGCGCCGACCAGGGCGCGGGCCAGGTGTGGCACGGCCAACCCGACGAAGGCGACCGGTCCGGCTGCCGCCACCGCCGCGCCGGTCAGCAGCACGGCGGCGAGACCACCGCCGAGGCGGACCAGGCCGATGCGGTGGCCGAGGCCGCGGGCCACGTCGTCGCCGAGGGCCAGCGCGTCCAGACCTCGGGCCACCAGGGCGGCAAGCACCAGCCCGGCGAGGACGAAGGGCAGCACCTGCGCGGCGACCGAGAGGTCGCGGCCGGCCAGCCCGCCGACCACCCAGAACCGGTACTCCTCGAAGGTGCGGGCGTCGATGCTGAGCAGCGCGTACACCCCGGAGGCCAGGCTGGCGTCGAGGGCCGCGCCGACGAGCGCGAGGGTGACCGGGCTGGCGCCCTCGCGGGCGCGGGTGGCGATGGCGAAGACCAGCAGGCCGGCGATCAGCGCCCCGGCGATGCCGAACCAGACGTACCCGGCGAGCGTGCTGACGCCGAAGACGGAGATGGCGAGCACCACACCGAACGACGCGCCCGCGCTGATGCCGAGGATGCGCGGCTCGGCCAGCGGGTTGCGGGTGAGCGCCTGGAACAACACGCCGGCCACGGCGAGGGCGAGACCGACGGTGAGGCCGAGCGCGGTACGCGGCATCCGCAACTCGCGCACGATGGTGCTGGCCTCGCCGCCGTCCGGTGCGACGAGAGCGTGCCAGACCTGGTCGACGCCGAGGTCCCGACTGCCGAGCGCGAAGCTGGCCAGCACGGCGAGCAGCAGCACCAGCGCGGAGCCGACGGTGACGGCCACCCGGCGGCCGGTGCGGGTGCCGGACCGGCCGCGGACCTGGGTCGGCCGGCTGGCGAGCGCGGTCACGAATCTCCCTGCACGATCGGGCTTAGGTTCGCCTAACCTTAGCCGACCTGCGGAAAGTGACCTAACCGGCGTCGGTCGATGCCGTCGAGGGCTCCTCCGGTACGCCCGGCGCGCCACCGTCGCCGGTCTCCGCGCCGCCGCGCGGCAGTACGGTCAGCGGCCGCATCATCTCGTTGTCCTCGTGCTCCAAGAGGTGACAGTGCCAGGCATAGCGGCCCGGCAGGTCGAAGTGCGCCTTGATCCGGGTCACCTCCCACGGGTACGCGAGCACCGTGTCCATCCGCCCCCGGTGTCCCGGGCCGGGCCGCGCCCGGCCGGACTGCCCCTGGCCCAGCAACTCGAACTGGACCTGGTGCAGGTGGACCGGGTGCACGTGGCGGGTGAAGTTGCGCACCTCCCACACCTCGGTCGTGCCGAGGGTGGGCTGTTCGGTCACCGGGTCGCTCCAGCGCAGCGGCAGACCACGGCCACGCTCGTCGAGGACGCCGAGGAGCATGGCCATCGAGCCGTCGGACGTCCGCTCGTTGAGCGACAGCCGGCGGACCCGTTGGACCGTTCCGAGCCGCGGTTGCCCCGGCAGCCGCAGCTGCTCCGGCGGCACGCTCGGGTCCACCTCGGCCGTATCGGTGACCACGAAGCGCAGCACCTGCCCGGTGGTCCGCGGGTCGGCCGGCGCGAAGTCCACACCCGGCCGGCCGCCGCCGTACATCCCGTCGGGTCCCTCGTTGACGAGGTACAGCTCGGTGCCGGCCGGCACGTCGGTGAAGTCGACGATCGCGTCGACCCGCTGGGCGGGGCCGAGCGCCACGCGCTCGTGCGGCACCGGCTCGGGCAGGAAGCCGCCGTCGCTGCCGATCTGCCAGACCGGGAGCACTGGACGGGCCGGCCGCGCGGTGGCGTTGGCGGCCACGCTGAGCAGCAGGAACCGGCTGTTGCAGGCGTTCAGCAACCGGAACCGGTAACGCCGGCGCCGCACCGTGAGCGTGGGCCAGGTACGACCGTTGACCACCATGGTGGAGGCGGAGAACCCGGGCACCCAGGTCGGCGGCCCGTCGCCGCCGCCGGAGTATCGCCGCGGGTAGCGCAGCTCGCCGTCGGCGGTGAAACTGCGGTCCTGGATCATCAGCGGGATGTCGTGGTGTGCGGTGTGCGGCGCGTCGGCGCGGGCCGGCGCCGGGCCGGGCAGCACCCCGTCCGGCAGGTCGTCCCCACCGCCGCCGAGCAGGTAGAACCCGGCCGGCCCGGCGTAGACGTTCGCCCGGGTGAGCCCAAGCGTGTGGTCGTGGTACCAGAGGGTGCAGGGCCGCTGGTCGTTGGCGTACTCGAAGGTGGCCGAACCCGGCGCCCAGCGCAGGCCGGAGCGTTCGGCGAAGCGGGACCGGAACTCGCGGTACGCGCCGCCGGCCACGGCGAAGTCGGGCGGTAGGTCGCGGGCCACCGGCAGGTACCACGCCTCGGAGTGCCCGTCGCTCTCCTGCGTGCTGTGCCCACCGTGCAGGTGCACCACCTGCGGCACCGGCCCGCGGTATCCCTGCGGGCTGCCGTCCGAGTGCCCGTGTCGGTCGCGGCCCTCGACGCCACCGGCCGGGTTGGCCCAGTGCAGGGTGGGGTCCACCGGCAGCAGGTGCGGCAGGTAGTCGCCCCGGCCGTCGACGAGCTGGTTGACCCAGGTCACCCGCACCGGGCGGCCGACCCGCGCCACGATGCTCGGGGCGGGGTAGCCGAAGCTGTCGGGATGGGCGGTGGAGCCGTAACCCCACACGGTGGTGCGCGGCCACGACGGCGGCAGGATCTGCTGGCGGAACTGTCGCACCGCGATCTCGTACGTGTCGCGCTCCGGGTCGGTCGCCACCGCTGGCATGGCCGGCGGGATCCGCAGCGGTGTGACGTACTTCGGGATGTCACGGGCGTCCAGCGTCGCCAGCGCGGTGGCCGCCCGGCCGGACGTCGTCCAACCCGCCGGACCCAGCAGCGCGGCGCTGCCGGCGGCACCAGCCGCGAACAGCCGTCGTCTGGTGACCATGGCGCACCTCCACGTGTTCGCGACCCGGACAGAAGAAGAATGGGTTTCGCGGAGTGCCACCGGATGGGCAGAAGGCGGATCAGACCCATAAGAGGGACAAACCGCACCAGTCGCGTCCTAGGGTGTGGGCATGCGATTCGACCAGCACACGGTCGTCCTGCTCCTCCGACCGGCGGACCCGCCGGAGTTGCCGCAGGACGCGATCGACCGGTTGCAGGACGCGCATCTGGCCCACCAGGCGGGGCTGGTCGAGCAGGGGTTGGTGCTCGCGACCGGGCCGTTCCTGCACCCCGACGATGACCTGCTGCGGGGTTTCGTCGTGCTCTCCATCGCCCCGGACGAGGCGCGTGACCTCTACGCCAACGATCCGGCGGTGCGGGCCGGACGCCTGGTCGCGCAGGTGGCGAGCTGGCTGGTGCCGGAGGGCAACGTGCGGTTCGAGGGCGTGCCGATCCCCCGGTCGATGCTGGAGGCGGCGGCGGGCGACTGACTCAGCCGGCCAACGAACCGATCTCGACCACCCGCAGCGCGTCCAGCTCTCCGGTGATCACGCGCAGCGCCGGAAAGTAGTCGGCCAGCACCTGCCGGCAGTCGCCGCACGGCTCGCTGACGGCGCGGCCCCGGTCGGCGACCGTGACGATTGTCTCCAACTCGGTGACTCCCTGCGTGGCGGCCGTGCCGATCACCACGAGTTCGGCGCAGGACCCACCGGTGGCGTGTTGGACGTTCACGCCGGTGAAGACCCTCCCGTCGGCGGTCCGGGCGGCCGACGCGACGGTGTGGTGCTGGCTGCGGCAGCGCAGCTTGGCGACCGCGGTGGCGGCCTGCACCAACGCGCGGTCGGTGTCCCGCAGCTCCATCTCGGCCCCCAGCGCTCGACGTCGAGCGCCCACTCTAGGTGCCACCCCCGGACGTCGACGGACCGGCCGCGCGGTAACCCAGGGGCGGTACGCCGTCGGGCTGCCTATCCTTGGGCACGACATGCAGAATCCAATCGCCTCCGTCGCGACCGACCCGGTTCGCGAGCTGCACCGCCGCCTGCTCCCTCTGATGTTCCGCGACCAGCGCCGGCTCCAGCGGCGGCTGGACGGTGCCCGCAAGCTGCGCGACCCGCAGCGCCGGGAGGCGGCGCTCGCCGAGATCACCGCCGACCTGGTCCGGGCCGAACAGCGGCTCGCCACCCGCCAGGCCGCGGTGCCGGTGATCACGTACCCGGCGGGGTTGCCGGTCAGTGAGCGCAAGGACGACATCGCCGCCGCCATCCGCGACCACCAGGTGGTGATCGTCGCGGGTGAGACCGGCTCCGGCAAGACCACCCAGTTGCCCAAGATCTGCCTGGAGTTGGGGCGCGGGGTGCACGGCCTGATCGGGCACACCCAGCCCCGGCGGTTGGCGGCCCGGACGGTGGCCGACCGGATCGCCGAGGAACTGGGCACCGAGCTGGGTGACGTGGTCGGCTACAAGGTGCGCTTCAGCGACCAGGTCAGCGAGCGCAGCCTGGTCAAGCTGATGACCGACGGCATCCTGCTGGCCGAGTTGCAGACCGACCGGATGCTGCGCCAGTACGACACATTGATCATCGACGAGGCGCACGAGCGCAGCCTCAACATCGACTTCATCCTCGGGTACCTGCGGGAGCTGCTGCCCCGCCGACCCGACCTCAAGGTGATCATCACCTCGGCGACCATCGAGACCGACCGGTTCGCCCGGCACTTCGCCGGGCCACCGACGGCCGACGAACCGGAGGGCGTGCCCGCACCGGTGGTCGAGGTCTCCGGGCGCACCTACCCGGTGGAGGTGCGCTACCGGCCGCTGCTCGAACTGGCCGAGGGCGAGGAGGACGGCGACGGCGACGAGGAGAACGTCCGCGACCAGATCCAGGCCATCGGCGACGCCGTCGAGGAACTGGCCGGCGAGGGTCCCGGCGACATCCTGGTCTTCCTCAGCGGCGAACGCGAGATCCGGGACACCGCAGACGCGCTCGCCAAACTGGTGCAGACCAAGCGCTCCCTGCTCGGCACCGAGATCCTGCCGCTGTACGCGCGGCTCTCCAGCGCCGAGCAGCACCGCGTCTTCGCCGCGCACACCTCGCGTCGGGTGGTGCTCGCCACGAACGTCGCGGAGACCTCGCTGACCGTGCCCGGCATCAAGTACGTGGTGGACCCGGGCACCGCCCGGATCTCCCGCTACTCCAGCCGGCTCAAGGTGCAGCGGCTGCCGATCGAGCCGGTGTCCCAGGCGTCGGCCAACCAGCGCAAGGGTCGCTGTGGGCGTACCTCGGACGGCATCTGCATCCGCCTCTACGACGAGCAGGACTTCCTCTCCCGGCCCGAGTTCACCGACCCGGAGATCCTGCGCACCAACCTGGCATCGGTCATCCTCCAGATGACCGCGATCGGGCTCGGCGACCTGGCCGCGTTCCCGTTCATCGACCCGCCGGACAAGCGCAACATCACCGACGGCGTCAACCTGCTGCACGAGCTGGGCGCGTTGGACCCGACCGAGGCCGACCCGGCGAAGCGGCTCACCGCGCTGGGCCGTCGCCTGGCCCAGTTGCCCGTCGACCCGCGGCTGGCCCGGATGGTGGTCGAGGGCGAACGCAACGGCTGCGCCACCGAGGTGCTGGTGATCGCCGCCGCGCTCTCCATCCAGGACCCGCGCGAGCGGCCGGCGGAGAAGCAGGCCCAGGCCGACCAGGCGCACGCCCGGTTCGCCGACAAGGAGTCGGACTTCGTCGCCTACCTCAACCTGTGGCGTTACCTGCGGGAGCAGCAGCGGGAGCTGTCCTCCAGCGCGTTCCGCCGGATGTGCAAGGCGGAATACCTCAACTACCTGCGGATCCGCGAGTGGCAGGACATCGTCGGCCAGTTGCGTCAGGTGTTGCGTACCCCGCCGCAGGAGGGTGATCGGCGCGGCGGGCGACCGGCGCGCGACACCGCCGACGGCGCGGACGCCGGCCGGGGGGAGAGCCGGCGCGGCGGCGCGGACCTGCCGGAGGAGATCGACACCCCGAAGGTGCACCAGTCGCTGCTGCCCGGCCTGCTGTCCCACGTCGGGCTCAAGGACGCCCAGAAACACGAGTACCTGGGGGCGCGGGGCGCGAAGTTCGGGATCTTCCCCGGGTCGGCGCTGTTCAAGAAGCCGCCACGGTGGGTGATGGCCGCCGAGCTGGTGGAGACCTCCCGGCTGTGGGGCCGCATCGCCGGCCGGGTCGAGCCGGAGTGGGTCGAGCCGCTGGCGCAGCACCTGGTCAAGCGCAGCTACAGCGAGCCGCACTGGGAGAAGAAGCAGGCCGCGGTGATGGCCTACGAGAAGGTCACCCTGTACGGAGTCCCGCTCGTCACCTCCCGCAAGGTCAACTTCGGTCGGATCGACCCGGTGCTGAGCCGCGAGCTGTTCATCAGGCACGCCCTCGTCGAGGGCGACTGGCAGACCCACCACCAGTTCTGGGCGGACAACAAGCGGCTGCTCGCCGAGATCGAGGAGTTGGAGAGCCGGGCGAGACGCCGGGACATCCTGGTCGACGACGAGACCATCTTCGGCTTCTACGACCAGCGGATCCCCGCCGACGTGTCCTCCGGCCGGCACTTCGACAGCTGGTGGAAGAAGACCCGCCGGGAGCAGCCCGACCTGCTCACCTTCACCCGCGACGTGCTGGTCAACGACGGCCGGCCGGGGGTGGACGAGGACGACTACCCGGACGAGTGGCAGGCCGACGGGGTGCGCCTGCCGCTGACGTACCGGTTCGAGCCGGGCACGCCGGACGACGGCGTCACCGTGGACATCCCGCTTCCCCTGCTCAACCAGGTGCCGGCGGAGAGCTTCGACTGGCAGGTGCCGGGGCTGCGCGAGGAGACGGTGATCGCGCTGATCCGATCGCTGCCCAAGGCGATCCGCCGCAACTTCGTGCCGGTGCCGGACTACGCCCGCGCCGCCCTGGCGGCGATCACCCCCGGCGAGACGTCGCTGCTGGACGCGCTCACCCGTGAGCTGCGCCGGATGACCGGGGTCACCGTGCCCCGCGACGCGTGGGAGCCGGACAAGCTCCCCGCCCACCTCCGGGTGACCTTCCGGGTGCTCGGCGACGACGACAAACCGGTCGCCGAGGGCAAGGACCTGCCGGCCCTGCAACGTCAACTCCGCCAGGAGGTACGCCAGGTGGTGGCGGCCGCCGCGCCGGAGATCGCCCGTACCGGGCTGCGGGAGTGGAGCCTGGGCGCCCTGCCGAGGACCATCGAGCAGGTGCGCGCCGGATACGCGGTGACCGCGTACCCGGCGCTCGTCGACGAGGGCGCCACGGTCGGGGTGAAGGTGTTCGACTCCCCCGCCGAGGCGGAGGCGGCGCACTGGGCCGGCACCCGCCGGCTGCTGCGGCTCACCGTGCCCTCCCCGGCCCGGTTCCTACAGGGTCGGCTCAGCAACGAGGCGAAGCTGGCGCTCAGTCGCAACCCGCACGGCGGCGTGCAGGAGCTGATCGAGGACGCGGCCGGCGCGGCGATCGACCGGCTGATCGGCGACGCCGGCGGACCGGCCTGGGACGCCGAGGGGTTCGCGGCGCTGCGCGAGAAGGTCCGGGCCGACCTGGTCGACACCGTGGTCGAGGTGATGGACCGGGCCCGCCGGGTGCTCGCCGCCGCGTACGCCGTGGAACAGCGGCTCGGCGCGACCCGCAACCTCGCCGTGGTGGCCGCGCTCGCCGACATCCGCAAGCAGCTCGCCGGTCTGGTGCACGCCGGGTTCATCACCGAGGCCGGATACGCCCGGCTGCCCGACCTGTTGCGCTACCTCACCGCCATCGAGCGTCGACTGGACCGCCTCGGCGGCAACCCGCAGCGCGACCGCCAGCAGCAGGACCGCGTCGCGGTGGTGCAGAAGGAGTACGACGACCTGCTCGCCGCGCTGCCGCCGGCCCGCCGACAGGCGACCGCCGTGCGGCAGATCCGCTGGATGATCGAGGAGTTGCGGGTGAACGTCTTCGCCCAGGCGCTGGGTACCCCGTACCCCGTCTCGGAACAGCGGATCTACCGCGCGATGGACGACGCCGAGGGCCGCTGACACCGGCGGCCGCTGCGGTCAGCGCGCCTGGATGGAGAGCCCGCGGGCGCCCGCGGCGGTCCGCACGGTGCTGGTCAGCGCCGTGCCACGCGGGGGTGCGGCGGCGGCCGACCACCAGGCCCGGTTCTCCCGGTACCAGTGGAAGACCTCGCTCAGCCCGTCCTCGAACCGGATCTGCGGCTCGAAGCCGAGCTCGTCGGTGATCTTGCGGTAGTCCAGCGAGTAGCGCTGGTCCTGCACCTTGCGGTCGGGCACGTGCCGGACCCGTTCCCAGCCGGCGCCGGCCAGCCGCAGGATCCGCTCGGCGAGGGCACGGTTGGTGAGTTCGAGGTCGCCACCGATGTTGTAGACCTCGCCGGCCCGGCCCTTGGCCAGCACCAGCGCGATGGCCCGGCAGTGGTCGTCCACGTGCAGCCACTCGCGCACCGCGCTGCCGTCGCCGTGCAGGGTGATGTCCTGACCGGTGAGCAGGCTGGTGACGAATCGCGGGATGACCTTCTCCACGTGCTGGTACGGGCCGTAGTTGTTGGCGCAGCGGGTGATCGACACGTCCACGTCGTAGGTGCGCCAGTAGGACCGGACCACGCAGTCGCTCGCGGCCTTCGACGCCGCGTACGGGGAGTTGGGCTCCAGCACGCAGGTCTCGTTCCAGGAACCGGCGCTGATCGAGCCGTACACCTCGTCGGTGGAGACGTGCACGACCCGGCCGACGCCTCCGCGTGCGCACGCGGCAAGCAGGTGGTGCGAACCCATCACGTTGGTCTCGAAGAACGGCGCCGGGTCGTCGATGGATCGGTCGACGTGGGATTCGGCGGCGAAGTGCACCACGGCGTCATGCCCCGGCACCACGTCGGCGAGCAACTGGCGGTCGCAGATGTCCCCGCGGACGAACGTCAGGCGGGGGTGCGCGGCCGGCAGGTTGGCCCGGTCACTGGCGTAGGTCAGCTTGTCGAGGACGGTCACGTCGCAGTGCTCGAACCCGGTGTAGCGCCCGCCGAGCAGACTCCGCGCGAAGTGCGATCCGATGAAGCCAGCACCGCCGGTAACCAGGATCCTCATGGATGGCCTCCCTGCCGGCGAGAAAGGCCGTCGGCGCGCTGAGACGAATGGGGCTTTTGCCCGCAAGGAACCACCTTAGGGGACCAGTGTCGGCACCATCGCTGATATCTACGCCTTAAGCATTATTTAACCCATCGGGTCGATTACCGGACCCGATCAAAGCGGATCCACGCCCGGCGGGAGGTCGTCACCGTCGATCGCCGACTGGATGTAGTCGAGCAGGATCCGCCGGAGCTCCCGGCCGGCGTGGGTCGGCACGACGTCGCGACGCCGGGCGACCGCGATCGTCCGCCGCACCCCGGGCGGGGCCAGCGGAGTGGCCCGCACGGCCGGGCGACGCGCCAGCACGATGCCCGGCACCAACGCGATGCCGAGTCCCGCCTCGACGAAGCTCAGCACCGCGTCCATCTCCCCGCCGTCCACCGCGAAGGTCGGTTCGAAGCCCGCGTCGCGGCACGCCTGGATGGTGGCGTCGCGCAGGTCGTACCCCTCCCGGAACATCACCATCGGCTGGTCGCGCAGGTCGGTGATGTGCAGGTCGCCGGTCACCGAGGCGGTCGGCACCTCCCCCACCGAGGCCACCACCAGGCTCTCCCGCAGGATCGGGTCGACGCGCAGGCCCGGGTCGGCGCCCTGGGCCGGCATGATGATCAGCGCCAGGTCGAGGTCGCCGCGCAGCAGGTCGCGGACGAGGTCCTGGGAGCCACTCTCCTCGACGCGCAGGTCGATGGTGGGGTGGGCGTCGCGGAACCGGCGCAGCACCGGCGGGGCGAGTGAGGTGGCCAGGCTCGGGGTGGCCCCGAGCCGGACGCGGCCCCGGCGCAGCCCGACCAGCTCCTGCACCTCCCGGGTGGCGGTCTCCACGTCGGCGAGGATCCGGGTGGCCAGTGGCAGCAGCACCTCGCCCGCCGCGGTGAGGGCGATGTTGCCCCTTACCCGCTCGAACAACGGTGCCCCGAGGTCGGCCTCCAGAGCGTGAATTTGCTTACTGAGAGAAGGCTGAGTGATGCCCACGAGGTCGGCGGCTTGGGTGAAATGTCGTACTTCGGCCACCGCGACGAAGTACCGGAGCTGATGGAGCTGCATCTACATAGCCTACGGCTATCAACACTGCGAGTTTGATGCATTGGACGACTGATCGAAGTGCTCCTAGCGTCGGTCCTGTGGTAATCACGAAAACTCGGTCGCCCATCCGCTCGAACGTCGGCCTCAAGGCCGTCATGGCGGTGACGGGCATCCTGCTGGCGCTGTTCCTCATCGCGCACATGTTCGGAAACCTGAAGGTGTTCACGGGGGAGACCTCGTTCGACCACTACGCGCACTGGCTGCGCGACATCGGCAAGCCGCTGCTGCCCGGCGTCTGGTTCCTGTGGATCCTGCGCACCGTGCTGGTGCTGGCGGTCGTCGCCCACATCGTGGCCGCCACCGTGCTGGCCCGGCGCGCCCGCGCGGCCCGCCCGGTCAGGTACGCCCACCGCAAGAAGGTCAACGGCAGCTACGCCGCCCGCACCATGCGCTGGGGTGGCGTGATCATCCTGCTCTTCGTGATCTACCACCTGCTGGACCTGACCACCGGCACGCTGAACCCGGTCGGCGACGCCAGCAAGCCGTACGGCAACGTCGTCGCCGACTTCGCGCCCGAGCGCTGGTACGTCACGCTCTTCTACACCCTCGCCATCCTCGCGGTCGGCTTCCACCTGCGCCACGGCGCGTTCAGCGCGTTCCGCAGCCTCGGCCAGCAGACACCGCGCGGCGAGCGCCGGGCGCGTACCGCCGCGCTGGTCTTCGCCGTGCTGCTCTGCGCCGGATACCTGGTGGTCCCGTTCGCCGTACTCACCGGATTGGTGTCCTGACATGGAACTCTTCACCGAGGGCGACCCGATCGCCGACACCAGGGCTCCCGCCGGCCCGGTCGAGAAGCGTTGGGAGACCCGGCGCTTCGAGGCCAAGCTGGTCAACCCCGCCAACCGCCGCAAGATGACCGTGATCGTGGTCGGCACCGGCCTGGCCGGCGGCTCCGCCGCCGCGACCCTGGCCGAGCAGGGCTACCACGTCAAGTCCTACTGCTACCAGGACAGCCCGCGCCGGGCGCACTCTATCGCGGCACAGGGCGGCATCAACGCGGCGAAGAACTACCGCAACGACGGCGACTCCGTGCACCGGCTGTTCTACGACACCGTCAAGGGCGGCGACTTCCGCTCCCGCGAGTCGAACGTGCACCGGCTCGCCGAGGTGTCGGTCAACATCATCGACCAGTGCGTCGCCCAGGGGGTGCCGTTCGCCCGCGAGTACGGCGGTCTGCTCGACACCCGCTCCTTCGGTGGCGCCCAGGTGCAGCGCACCTTCTACGCCCGGGGCCAGACGGGCCAGCAGCTCCTGCTCGGCGCGTACCAGGCCCTGGAGCGGCAGATCGGCCTCGGCAACGTCGAGATGAACGCCCGGCACGAGATGCTGGAACTGGTCCTCGTCGACGGCAAGGCCCGCGGCATCGTGGTCCGGGACCTGGTCACCGGCGAGATCAGCACCGAGATGGCCGACGCCGTGGTGCTCGCCTCCGGCGGGTACGGCAACGTCTTCTACCTCTCCACCAACGCCAAGGGCTGCAACGTCACCGCCACCTGGCGCGCGCACCGCAAGGGCGCGTACTTCGCCAACCCCTGCTACACGCAGATCCACCCGACCTGCATCCCGGTCTCCGGCGACCACCAGTCGAAGCTGACCCTGATGAGCGAGTCGCTGCGCAACGACGGCCGGGTCTGGGTGCCGAAGACCAAGGGTGACGACCGCAGCCCGAAGGACATCCCGGAGGACGAGCGGGACTACTACCTGGAGCGGATCTACCCCTCCTTCGGCAACCTGGTCCCCCGCGACATCGCCTCCCGCGCCGCCAAGAACGTCTGCGACGAGGGCCGGGGTGTCGGCCCGACGAAGCTCGGCGTCTACCTCGACTTCGCCGACGCCATCGGCCGGCTGGGCCGCAAGGCCATCGAGGCCAAGTACGGCAACCTCTTCGAGATGTACGAGCGGATCACCGGCGAGGACCCGTACGAGGTGCCGATGCGCATCTACCCCGCCGTGCACTACACGATGGGCGGCCTGTGGGTCGACTACGACCTCCAGTCGAACATCCCCGGCCTGTTCGTGATCGGCGAGGCGAACTTCTCCGACCACGGCGCGAACCGACTCGGCGCCTCGGCGCTGATGCAGGGCCTCGCCGACGGCTACTTCGTGCTGCCCACCACGATCGCCAACTACCTGGCGTCGGGCGGCCTGGAGAAGGTCGACGCCAGCCACCCGGCGGCCGTCGAGGCGCGTACCGACGTCGAGAACCGCGTCCAGCGGCTGCTCGCGGTCGACGGCGACCGGACCGTGGACTCGTTCCACCGGGAGCTGGGCCAGATCATGTGGGAACACTGCGGCATGGAGCGCAGCGAGGCCGGTCTGCGCAAGGCGATCGACGAGATCCGTGCCCTGCGCGAGCAGTTCTGGCAGCGCGTCAAGGTGTCCGGCACCGGCGAGGAACTCAACCAGTCGCTGGAGAAGGCCGGCCGCGTCGCCGACTTCTTCGAACTGGCCGAGCTGATGTGCATCGACGCCCTGCACCGCGAGGAGTCCTGCGGCGGCCACTTCCGGGCCGAGCACCAGACCCCCGACGGTGAGGCGCAGCGCGACGACGACCGGTTCGCGTACGTGGCGGCCTGGGAGTTCACCGCCACCGGTGAGCCCTCCGTGCTGCACAAGGAAGACCTGAAGTTCGAATACGTCCACCCCACGCAGCGGAGCTACAAGTGAACCTGACCCTGCGCATCTGGCGCCAGAAGGGCCCTGAGGACAAGGGTCGGATGGTGACCTACCCGGTCGACGACGTGTCCCCGGACATGTCGTTCCTGGAGATGCTCGACGTGCTCAACGATCGGCTCATCCTCGCCGGCGAGGACCCGGTCGCCTTCGACCACGACTGCCGCGAGGGCATCTGCGGCATGTGCGGCCTGATGATCAACGGTGACGCGCACGGGCCGCAGCGCGGCACGACCGCCTGCCAGCTGCACATGCGACAGTTCACCGACGGCGAGACGATCGACATCGAGCCGTGGCGGGCCAGCGCCTTCCCGGTGATCAAGGACCTGGTGGTCAACCGGGGCGCCTTCGACAAGATCATCGCCGCCGGCGGTTACATCACCGCCCCGACCGGCAGCGCGCCCGAGGCGCACTCCACCCCGGTCGCCAAGGCCAACGCGGACGCCGCCTTCGAGTCGGCGGCCTGCATCGGCTGCGGCGCGTGCGTGGCGGCCTGCCCGAACGGCTCCGGCATGCTCTTCACCGCCGCCAAGCTCACCCAGCTCTCGCTGCTGCCGCAGGGCCAGCCGGAGCGCTACACCCGGGTCATCGGCATGGTCGACGCGCACGACGAGGCCGGCTTCGGCGGCTGCACCAACGCCGGCGAGTGCACCCCGGCCTGCCCGAAGGGCATTCCGCTGAACACCATCGGCCGCCTCAACCGCGACTACCTCACGGCCACCGCCAAGGGCGCCGGCAACACCCCCGGTTCCTGACCGTCCGCCGCACCGACCGCCGTATCCCGCTCTCCCAGGGGGTACGGCGGTTTGGCGTTTGTCCTCCCGGCGGCATCGCCCCCGAACTGCTTGATCCACTCGGACTTCTTGAAGTCGGGCTGTCATCGCACCTCGGATACCGCGACTTCAAGGAACACGAGTCGATCAACCCGAGATCGGCCCGCGGCAGCTCCTCGAGAGCACGATCAATGGAGCAAGACGGGCATATCGACGCGTGATGGTCGGCAAACCGACCGGCGTACCCGAGCCCGACGGACAGCGGCCACCCACGGGGCTGGGGGCGACCGTTCCCGGCGGAGGGATCAAGCCTGACCGCCCGGAGCCGGGGACGGTCGCCCCCAGCCCCCCTACCGCAACCACCGACCGAGACGCCGCCCTCCAGCCCTCGACCGCAACCACCGAGACACAGCCCGAGTCGACAACAACCCGGACGTCGGAGGCGCGCTGGTTCAAGTGCCCGAGCCCGGGTAGCAGTCTTCGGAGACGGTAGTGAGAAGGGATGAGGGACATGAAGGCACTGACCTGGCAGGGCAAGCGGGACGTACGGGTCGAGGAGGTGCCGGACCCTCGGATCGAGGAGCCCACCGACGCGATCGTCAAGATCACTTCGACCGCGATCTGCGGCTCCGACCTGCACCTGTACGAGGTTCTCGGGCCGTACCTGAAGCCCGGTGACGTCCTGGGCCACGAACCGATGGGTATCGTCCAGGAGGTCGGGTCCGAGGTGACCGGGCTGAAGCCGGGCGACCGGGTGGTGGTGCCGTTCAACATCTCCTGCGGGAGTTGCTGGATGTGCCAACGCCAGCTCTACGCCCAGTGCGAGACCACCCAGGTGACCAGCGAGGGCAAGGGCGCCTCGCTGTTCGGTTACACCTCGCTCTACGGTTCGGTGCCCGGTGGGCAGGCCGAGTACCTGCGCGTCCCGCAGGCCCACTTCGGCCCGATCGTCGTCCCGCCGACCGGCGCCGACGAGCGCTACCTCTACCTGTCCGACATCCTGCCCACCGCGTGGCAGGCGGTGAAGTACGCGGACACCCCGCCCGGTGGCACCCTGGCCGTCTTCGGGTTGGGTCCGGTCGGGCAGTTCTGCGCCCGGATCGGCCGCCACCTCGGCGCCGGCCGGGTGATCGGGCTGGACCTGGTGCCCGAGCGGCTGGAGCTGGCCCGTCGGCACGGCATCGAGGTGCTCGACGTCCGTGAACTGTCCGACGTGCCGGGCGCGCTCATCGACCTGGTCGACGGACGCGGCCCGGACGCGGTGATCGACGCCGTCGGCATGGAGGCACACGGCTCGCCGGGCGGCAAGCTGGCCCACGCCGCCGTCGGGCTGCTGCCGGACAAGCTGGCCCAGGTGATGACCGACAAGGCCGCCATGGACCGGCTGTCCGTCCTGCACGCCGCGCTCAAGGCGGTCCGCCGCGGCGGCACCGTGTCGATCTCCGGGGTCTACGGCGGTGAGGTGGATCCGATGCCGCTGATGGAGATGTTCGACCGGGGCATCCAACTGCGGATGGGGCAGTGCCACGTGCGCCGGTGGACCGACGAGATCCTGCCGCTGCTCGCCGGTGACGACGACCCGCTGGGCGTGGAGGACCTGCGTACCCACCGGGTGCCGCTGGCCCGCGCGCCGCAGGCGTACGAGATGTTCCAGAAGAAGGAGGACGGCTGCATCAAGGTCGTGCTCGAACCGTGAGTCGGGTGGTGGTGGTCGTCGGCGCGAGCAGCGGGATCGGCCGGGCGACAGCCCGGGCGTTCGCCGAGCGCGGCGACCGCCTCGTCCTCGCCGCCCGGGCCACCACCACCCTGGCCGAGGTACGCGCGGAGTGCGCCGACGTCGACGTGCTGACCGTGCCGACCGACGTCACCGAGCCGGGCGCGTTGGAGGCGCTCGCGGACGCGGCCGTCGACCGGTTCGGCCGGATCGACGTCTGGGTGCACACGGCGGCCGTGATGGCGTACGGGCGCTTCGACGAGTTGCCCGAGCAGGTCTTCGACCAGGTGGTACGGACCGACCTGCTCGGCGCCGCCGGCTCGGTACGGGTGGCGGTGCGGCACTTCCGGGCCGCCGGGGCCGGCGTGGTCATCCTCACCGGTTCGGTGCTCGGGCACATCACCGCGCCGTACATGAGCGCGTACGTGGCGAGCAAGTGGGGTTTGCAGGGTCTGGTCCGCACGGTGCAGCAGGAACTACGCGACAGTCCGGAGATCCAGCTGTGTCTGATCAACCCGGGCAGTGTGGACACACCCGTCTACCAGCAGGCGGCCAACTATCTGGGCCGGGTCGGCCGGCCCCCACCGCCGGTCACCAGCCCGCAACGGGTGGCCCGCGCCATCGTGGACTGTGGGGACCGGCCGCGCCGCGAGGTCTCGGTGGGCCGGCTCAACGTGGTGCTGCGAGCCGGGTTCACCGTGCTGCCGGGCGTCTACGACGTCCTGGTGGGGCCGCTGATGCGGCTGTACGGCCTGAGTGGACGGCCGGTGGCCGCGACCGACGGTAGCGTCTTCGTCGCGAACCCGGCCGGCGAGTCGGTGCGCGGTGGTCACCTGCCCGACCTGCGGCAACTCGTGTCCGGGCCGGTGAGCGCGGTCGGTGCCGCGCTGCGCCGACGCCTCGGCTGATCTGTTCGGGACTGTTCGGGACAGTTTGGAGTCGTTGTGCGTCGATCAACTCGCCTAGGGTGGTGGGCCAGCAAGCGCTCTGGCGCTCCACTATGGGGGAGACGATCGACCATGCGACTCAATCGCAGAACGGCACTCGGCTTGGGAACGATGGCTACCGCCGGGACGGTGTTGGGCGCCGCGTCGCCCGCGAGCGCCGCGACTCCGGCGAGCACCAACGAGGCCACACCGACCACGCCCGCCCGGGCCGCCCGGCGGATCGCCTCCGTGTTCACCAGGCACAGCACCGAGGTCGGTGGCAACTGGCAGGCGTACATCAGCGTCGCCGACCCGGCCGGCGCGCCGGTGGTCGCGGTGACGGCCGACGCCGACCGGCGGATCGAGGCGTACAGCGTCAACAAGATCGCGGTTGCCACCGCGGTGCTCGACAAGGTCGACCGGGGGCTGCTCACCCTGGACCAGCAGGTCGAGGTGACCGCGGCGATCGTCGTGCCCGGCGGTGACGGCATCTTCAGCCTGGACGGCGCGTACCCCAGCAAGGTGACCATCGGGCACGTGCTGGCCAACCTGCTGACCGTCTCGGACGACACCGCGGTGCGACTGTGCGGGCTGGTCGCCCCGGCCGCCGAGATCAATTCCATCCTGGTCGCCAAGGGCTTCCCGAACACCCAGGTCGAGCCGGTGGCCAACCCGAACCGGTTCTTCCTCGGCACCAGCACCCCCCGGGAGACGCACGACCTGCTGCGCGCCCTGGTCGGCGGCACGCTGCTCTCCCACGCCTCGACGACGTACCTGCTGGGCATCCTGCGTTCCCCGGTGGCGTTCACCGACGGCATCCGGCGCACGATGTCCTCCGACGAGCGGGCGCGGATCGCCACGAAGGCCGGCTGGTACGGCGACGCCCGGCACGAGGCCGGCGTGATCTTCGACGGCTCCGGCGCGGCGGTGCTCACCTACGCGCTCTTCGCCGACGGGCAGGCCGACCCGGACAACTTCGGCGCCACCCACCCGGCGGTGCAGGCCCGCGCCGCCATGGGTCCCAAGTTCCTGGCCGCGGTGGACCGGATCGCGGGCGTCGGCAAGACGTTCCGGATCACCGCCCGCCGTCCCAGCAACGGCGGCTAGGGTACCCACCGCACCGTTCCGGGTCGGTCGCCGCTGCCGGCGGCCGGCCCGGCGTGGCGACCGCCGAGGCACGCTCCGGCGCGGGTGACTACCGTGTAGGGCGGACACGGCGGAGGGACGGCAATGGCACGAGTGCGGAGCACGGACGTCGAACGGTCGCTCGGTCGGCGAATGCGGGGCGCGGCGGGACTGGCCGCGCTGGCCGGCCTGGCCTGGGTCGCCCGGGATGTGCCGGCGGCCCTCGGTGGCCGGCTCAGCGGAGCCCGGGCCGAACGGGCGGCCCGCTCGCCCCAGTTCCGCGAGGGCACCTTCCACAACCGGGCCGGCACCCGCACGATGGTCACCGAGCCGGGGCGCAACCTGCTCCGCGAGTTGATCTTCGGCAAGCAGAAGCGGCGACCCACCGCGCCGGTGCCGCTGCTGCGCCCCACCGGCGGGCCGGAGGCCGCCGACACCGCCGACGAGCTCAACATCGTCTGGTACGGCCACGCCTCGACGCTCATCGAGATCGAGGGCCGGCGGGTGCTGCTCGACCCCATCTGGAGCGACCGCTGCTCACCGTCGGGCCTGGTCGGTCCGCGCCGGCTGCACGAGCCGCCGGTGGGCATCGACGAGTTGCCCCCGCTGGACGCCATCCTCATCTCGCACGACCACTACGACCACCTCGACATGGCCACCGTGCGAGCGCTGCTCGCCGGGCAGTCCGCGCCGTTCTTGGTGCCGCTCGGCGTGGGCGCGCACCTGGACCGCTGGGGCGTACCCGCCGAGCGGATCATCGAACTGGACTGGTCCGAGTCGCACCACGTCGCCGGGCTGGAGATCACCGCCACCGCCGCCCAGCACTTCTCCGGTCGAGGGTTGCGCCGCGACGGCACGCTCTGGAGCTCCTGGGTGGTGGCCGGGGCGCGCCGCACGGTCTTCTACACCGGCGACTCCGGCTACTTCGAGGGGTACGCGGAGATCGGTGCCGAGCACGGCCCGTTCGACGTGACGCTGATGCAGATCGGCGCGTACGACAGCGCCTGGCCGACGATCCACATGTTCCCCGAGGAGGCCGTCGCCGCCCACATCGACCTGCGCGGTGGCCTGCTCGTGCCGGTGCACTGGGCGACGTTCAACCTGGCCCTGCACGACTGGTCCGAGCCGGTCGACCGGTTGTGGGCCGAGGCGAAGGCCCGCGACGTGCGGCTCGCCGTGCCCCGCCCGGGTGAGCGGGTCGTGGTCGACGAGCCGCCCGCCGTCGACGGGTGGTGGCAGGCCGTCGCCTGAGCGGGCAGGCCGCTCAGAGCACGAACGCGTCGGTCCAGAGCGCACCCGAGCGGCCGGAGAGCGCGTCCAGCATGGCCACCGCCTGACCGTCGGTGAGCTGCGCGACGAAATCCACGATGGCTCGGCCCCGGGCCCGTCCGATCCGGTCCGGGGTACGCGGGTGCAGCTCCGCCTCGGCCAACTCGACCAGGTCGTGCAGCCGGCGGGGCAACCGGGACTCCTCCTCCGGGTCGAGCAGCCACTCCCAGAGCGCCTCGACCAGGGTGCCCAGCAGCCGGGCCTGGCCGCGCTGGTGCAGGGCGAGATCCGGGCGGGCCAGCACGAACCGGTGGTGGACGAACTTGAGCACCTGCACCTCGTGCCACTGCGCGCAGCCCAGCAGCACGTACCCGGAGCGCACCGACGGCTGGTCGGTCACCGTGATCGCCTCGACGAAGCGGGTGGACCAGCGGGCGGAGAACCGCGCCACGTACTGCTCGGCCTCGATCGAGCCGTCGAACGGCATCGCCAGCAGCCCGTCGACCAGCTCCTCGCGGACGTGCTCGACGGCGGCGGCGAAGGCGTCGTCGTCGGCGATCCAGGCGTCCTTGCGGTGCAACTGCCGACGGAGCCGCTCGATCGCCGCACCGGGTCGTCGCGCCGCGGTGGCCAGCGCCGAGTCGGTGATCGCCCGGAGCTGCCCGCTCTCGCGCTGCCAGGCCATCAGCTCCGCGGAGACCGACCCCTGCTGGAGCACGCCGACCCGGTAGAAGTCCTCCACGTCGTGGATGGCGTACGCGATGTCGTCGGCGGTGTCCATCACCGACGCCTCCACGGTCTGCTGCCAGTCCGGGATGCGCCCGGCGAACGGCTCCCGCGCCTGCCGCAGGTCGTCCAGCTCGGTGCGGTACGCGCCGAACTTCGACGAGCCGCTCTCCGGGTCGTCCGGCGGCGGGGTGGCGCCACGCGGCGGCGGGTCCATCGTGCGGGGGTGCGGGTCGGGGTGGTCCAGGCGCGTCCACGGGTACTTCAACATCGCGGCGCGGACCGCCGCGGTCAGGTCCAAGCCGGTGGTGGCGGCGCCGCGGATCTCGGTGCTGGTGACGATCCGGTACGACTGGGCGTTGCCCTCGAACCCGTCGGTGAGGCCGAGGCGCTGACGGGCCAGCCGGTCCAGCACCCGCTCCCCCAGGTGCCCGAACGGCGGGTGGCCGAGGTCGTGGGCGAGCGCGGCGGCCTCCACCACGTCGGGTGAGCAGCCACCAAGCTTGTCCAGCAGGTCACGCGTGTGCTCGTCGGCCGTCAGCCGCTCGGCGATCGACCGGCCCACCTGGGCGACCTTCAGGCTGTGGGTGAGCCGGTTGTGCACCAGCAGCCCGGAACCGACCGGGCTGATGACCTGGGTGACGCCGCCGAGGCGGGCGAAGAACGGCGAGCCCACGATCCGGTCCCGGTCGGCGCGGAACGGGTCGGCGGCGAGATCGCCGAGGGCGCGGGCGCTGCCGCCGAAGAGCCGACGGGCGCGCGGCTCCGCAGGTGTTTCCATGATCGCAACGCTAGCGCAGGCCCGAGGGGGCCGTCCGGGGGTCGCCCGGCCGGGCGCGGTGGTTCGGTCCTCCGCCCCGGCCGGGCGCGGCGACAGCGCCCCGGCCGGCCCGGCAGAATGCAGGCGTACCCACTCCCGAAGGCGGATCGAGATCGTGACCCAGTCTGTTCATCAGCGGATCGCCGACGAGCTCGGCGTGGCCGAGCGTCAGGTGCGGGCGGCCGTGGAGCTGCTCGACGGCGGCGCCACCGTGCCGTTCATCGCCCGTTACCGCAAGGAGGCCACCGGCCTGCTCGACGACACCCAGCTGCGCACCCTGGAGGAGCGGCTGCGCTATCTGCGCGAGCTGGACGAGCGGCGGACGGCGGTGCTGGAGTCGATCCGCGGCCAGGGCAAGCTGGACGAGGCGCTGGAAGCGCAGATCATGGCGGCCGACTCGAAGTCCCGGCTGGAGGACATCTACCTGCCGTACAAGCCGAAGCGACGCACCCGGGCGCAGATCGCCCGCGAGGCCGGGCTCGCGCCGCTGGCCGAGACGCTGCTGGCCGACCCCACCCAGGACCCACGGGCCACCGCCGCCGGGTTCGTCGATGCGGAGAAGGGCGTCGCCGACGCCGCCGCCGCGCTGGAGGGCGCCCGCGCCATCCTGATCGAGACGTTCGCGGAGGACGCCGACCTGATCGGCACGCTGCGCGAGCAGATGTGGTCGCGGGGCCGTCTGGTGTCCCGGGTACGCGAGGGCCAGGAGGCCGCCGGCGCCAAGTTCGCCGACTACTTCGACTTCTCCGAGCCGTACCCGAAGCTGCCCTCGCACCGGATCCTGGCGATGTTCCGGGGTGAGAAGGAGGGCGTGCTCGACCTGACCATGGAGTCGGAGGAGGCGGGCGAGGCGGACGCCGTACCCACCGGCCCGACCCGGTACGAGGCGGCGATCGCCGGCCGGTTCGGAGTCTCCGACGCGGGCCGCCCGGCCGACCGCTGGCTGGCCGACACGGTCCGCTGGGCGTGGCGTACCCGGATCCTCATCCACCTGGGCGCGGACCTGCGGATGCGGCTGTGGCAGGCGGCCGAGGAGGAGGCGGTCCGCGTCTTCGCCACCAATCTCCGCGACCTGCTGCTGGCCGCCCCCGCCGGCACCCGTCCGACGATGGGCCTGGACCCCGGCCTGCGCACCGGGGTGAAGGTGGCCGTGGTGGACGCCACCGGCAAGGTGCTCGCCACCGACACCATCTACCCGCACGAGCCGCGCCGGCAGTGGGACGCCTCGGTCGAGACCCTCGCCCGGCTGGCCGGGGCGCACGGGGTGGAGCTGATCGCGATCGGTAACGGCACCGCCTCCCGGGAGACCGACAAGCTGGCCGGCGACCTGATCGCGCGGCACCCGCAGCTCAACCTGACCAAGGTGATGGTCTCCGAGGCCGGCGCGTCGGTCTACTCCGCCTCCGCGTACGCCTCGCAGGAGCTGCCGGGGATGGACGTGTCACTGCGCGGCGCGGTGTCCATCGCCCGCCGCCTCCAGGACCCGCTCGCCGAGCTGGTCAAGATCGATCCACGGTCGATCGGCGTCGGCCAGTACCAGCACGACCTGTCCGAGGTGAAGCTGTCCCGGTCGCTGGACGCGGTCGTCGAGGACTGCGTCAACGCGGTCGGGGTGGACGTCAACACCGCCTCCGCGCCGCTGCTGACCCGGGTCTCCGGGATCGGCGCCGGCCTGGCCGAGAACATCGTGCTGCACCGGGACGCCAACGGGCCGTTCCGTACGCGTACCGACCTGAAGAAGGTGGCGCGGCTCGGGCCGAAGGCGTTCGAGCAGTGCGCCGGCTTCCTGCGCATCCCGGACGGCACCGACCCGCTGGACTCCTCCAGCGTGCACCCCGAGGCGTACCCGGTGGTGCGCCGCATCCTCTCCACCACCGGGCAGGACCTGCGCTCGGTGATCGGTAAGAGCGGCATCCTGCGCGGGCTGCGGGCCACCGACTTCGTCGACGACCGGTTCGGCCTGCCCACCGTCACCGACATCCTCGCCGAGCTGGAGAAGCCGGGCCGGGATCCCCGGCCGGAGTTCCGCACCGCCACCTTCGTCGAGGGCGTGGAGAAGATCAGCGACCTGACCTCGGGCATGGTGCTGGAGGGTGTGGTCACCAACGTGGCCGCGTTCGGTGCGTTCGTCGACGTCGGCGTGCACCAGGACGGCCTGGTGCACGTGTCGGCGATGTCCCGGACGTTCGTGAAGGACCCCCGCGAGGTGGTCAAGTCCGGCGACGTGGTCAAGGTCCGGGTGCTCGACGTGGACGTACCCCGTAAGCGGATCTCGCTGACCCTGCGCCTGGAGGACGAGCCGGCCGCCGCCGGTGGCGGTGGTCGGACGAGTCAGGAGGGGCGCGGTGGCCCCGCGCAGGGCGGACGCGGCGGGCAGGATGGTCGCGGCGGCGCCGCTGGCGGCCAGGGCGGGTCCGGTGGTGGCGGCAGGTCCGGCGGGTCCGGCGGACAGGGCAGGTCCGGCGGACAAGGCGGTCGCGGCGGCCAGGGCGGGTCCGGCGGGCGCGGCGGCCAGGGCGCACGGGGCGGGCAGCAGCGGCAGGGCGCACCGGCGCCGGCCAACGACGCGATGGCGGAGGCTCTGCGCCGCGCCGGGTTGGCCTGATCCCGGGGCCGGCGCGAGGAAGCGACCGGGACGCCCGGCGGGGCGGCGACCTTCGGCGCCTCCCGGGCCGGACGCGCGCTGACCGACTCGGCGGGCGGACAGCGAGTGTCCAAGATCTGGAGTTGTCGGAGATTCCTGTCGAGCACGCCCCAGATCTGGGGCGTGCTCGAGAGGGCGCATCCAAAGGTTGGGGTCTGAGCGCGGCCATCCGCGACCGGTCCAGCCATCGGCGGGCGGCAGGCGCGCGCGGGCGGCGAGAAATCGGGTCGCGTGTCTGCGGGGCTTGGGCGATGATCTCGCGGTGCGGATGCATGCCGACCAGGTGGATGTGAGCGTGGACGTCGTTGCCGCGCTGGTGGCCGAACAGTTTCCGCGCTGGCGGGAGCTGCCGGTGCGCCCCCTCCGTTCGGCCGGCACGGTGAACGCGCTGTTCCGGCTCGGGCCGGAGATCGTGCTGCGGTTTCCGCTGCGGCCCTTCGCCGATCCCGACCTGCGCGCCGAACTTCGGCGGGAGCAGGAACACGCCGTGCTGCTCGCGGCGCACCTGCCGGTCGCGGTGCCCGAACCGCTCGCCCTCGGTGCGCCCGGCGAGGGGTACCCCGGGTCGTGGACGGCGTACCGGTTCATTCCCGGGGAGACGGCGCAGCCCGATCGGATCGAGGATCCGGAGCTCTTCGCCCGTGACCTGGCCGCTGTCGTGGTCGCCCTGCGCGGCATCGACGCCGGAGGGCGGTCGTGGCCGGGGTACGGCCGGGGCGGGCCACTGGCGGGCGAGGACGTCGACGTGCGGGCCGCCCTCGCGGTCAGCGGTGAACTCATCGACACCGCCGCGCTCGCCGAGGTGTGGGACAGGTGCCGGGACGCACGCCGGGACGATCCGGCCGACGTGTGGATCCACGCCGACCTGATGCCGGGCAACCTGCTGGTCCGCGACGGGCGACTGGCCGCGGTCATCGACCTGGAGGCGGTCAAGCTCGGTGACCCGGCGGTGGATCTGATGCCGGCGTGGAACCTGTTGGACCCCGGCTCGCGGGAGACGTACCGGCGGGCGTTGGGCGTGGACGACGCCACCTGGGAGCGGGGGCGCGGCTGGGCCCTGGCGCAGGCGATCGTCGCGCTGCCGTACTACGTCGAGACCAACCCGGTGATGGCCGGCATCGCCCGGCACACGCTGCTGGCCGTACTCGACTGAGTCGGGTCGCGTACCGTCGGCTCGTGGGTGAGGACGACGACCGCGAGTGGCGGGAGCGGCAGCGGCAGGCGGTGCGGGCACACGCCGACGCGGACGCCCGCCGACGGGCCGCCGAGCAGGCGGAAGCGGCGGAGTTGGTGGCCTGGTTCGTGGCCGAGGCGACCCGTCGAGGGCTGCCCACCACCCGACTGGTCGCCCGGGGCTACGACGGGCGCGGGCGCTACCGGACCAGGCTGACCGGTTGGTACGTCGACCGGGCCGGCACCCGGGCGGTGGACGTGGCCGGCCGGTTCCACCTGTTGACGGTGCCCGGCGGCGTGCGCGCCCGGCTGTTCGGGGTCGACCCGCAGCCCAGCCCGGCGCCGTTGGTGGTCGGCGCGGGAGGCCGCGACGGCGAGTCGATCCCGTTGCGGACGTTGCTCACCCGGCTGCTGGACGACGGGACCGGCGGGCCAGGTTCCACCACCAGGCCTGCTGCACCACGAGGGTGAGCAGTCCGGCCAGGACGATCGCACAGATGTTGATCACCAGTTGGAGGGCCGAGCCGCCCGCCTCGTCCCACACCCCGTAGGCGGCGGCGACCGCCACGTTCGCCGCGGCTGGCACGGTGGTCACCGAGATCAGCACCCCGACCAGGCTGCCGGACTTCTTCGACGTCAACGACAGCATGCCGGCCACACCGGCGAGCAGACCGACCACCCAGGACAACGCGTCCGGACGCCAGATGAAGTCGGTGAGGGGTCGCTTGGCGAGCAGCATCTCCTCGCTGACCAGGCCGGCGGCGGTCAGCGCCCAGGTGCTCAGCACGGTCGCCACCATGGCCGCCAGGAAGCCCACCGAGAGCGCCTGCACCGAGCGGCCGATCACCCCGAACCTACGGCGTAGCAGCGCCACGCAGAGCGCGGCGAGAGGGCCGAACTCCGGGCCGACCACCATCGCCCCGACGATGAGGATCGGCTGGTCCAGCAGCACACCGATGCCAGCGATCATGGTCGCCACCACGATCAGAACGAGGTAGGTGCCGGACAGCTCGGTCTGCTCGCCGGTCTTCGCGGCGATCTCGTCCCAGACCACCGCGTCGGCGCCGCTGCCGGGGGCCCGGCGGGCGGCCCGGTCGGCCGCTCTCGACAGGGTCAGCTCGACGTCGTCGGCCGCGATGCCGCCGCTGGTGTCCACACCGATCCGCTGCAAGCCCTGCAACACCTGGTCGGCACTCTCCCGCACCACGTCACAGAGGATGAGGTCGCCTTTCGGCTGCCGGGCCGCACCGGGCAGCACGGCCAGGTGCGTCACCCCCGCCTGGGCGGTGAGCAGATCGACGACCTCGGTCGACCGATCCGCCGGGGCAATCACCCTCAGGTGCAGCACTCGTTCTCCCTGGTGTGGACGTATCGCCAGCGCGGCCGGCAGCACTCTACCGGCCACGTCCGGTGACCAGCCGAACGCGAGGACCGATCGGGTGGATTCGTCGCACAAACGGCGGAAAGCCCCGCTCAGTCCCATAACGCCTGATACAACAATCGTGGTCTTCCCTATCGACCGATCGGAGGCGCCATCCGTGGAGCTGATCCACCACCGTCCGCCCGTGGCGCGCAGCGGCGGTCCCGGCGTTGCCGACCCGGTCTTCCTGTCCCCGCCCGACGTGGGCGAGTTGGAGGAGTCCTACCTGCTGCGGGCCATCCGGGCCGGGCGCTTCGACCCGGACGGGCCGGAACTGGGCGCGTTCGAACGGGAGCTCGCCGCGCGGGTCGGCGTCGGCTACGCGCTGGGGCTCTCCTCCGGCACGGCCGCCCTGCACCTGGCACTGCTCGCCGTCGGCGCGGGACCGGAGACGGTGGTGGTCGTGCCCACGCTCACCTTCGCCGCCACCGCCAACGCGGTCACCTACACCGGCGCCGAACCGGTCTTCGTGGACTGTGACGCCGCCACCGGCAATCTCGACGTCGACCTGCTCGCCGACCTGCTCGGTCGTCTCGTCGACGCGGGCCGACGGGTCGCCGCCGTACTGACCGTGGACATCAACGGCCGGTGCGCCGACTACGACAGGTTGTTGCCGCTCTGCGCGGCCGTCGGTGTCCCGGTGGTGGAGGACGCGGCGCAGGCGCTCGGCTCGACCTACCGGGGGCGGTGTGCCGGCACGTTCGGCCGGGTCGGGATCTACTCGTTCAGCCACAACAAGGTGATGACCACCACGGGCGGCGGGATGCTGGTCTCCGACGACCCCGCGCTTGTCGCCCGAGCCCGACACCTGGCCACCCAGGCCCGCGAGCCGGTGTCGCACTACGAGCACCGCGACGTGGGCTACAACTACCGGCTCAGCACGTTGCTGGCCGCGCTCGGCCGCGCCCAGCTCACCCGACTGGACGCCATGGTCGCCCGACGGCGGGCGCTGCGCGACAGGTACGCCCGGCTCTTCAGCGGCGTGCCCGGCACTCGGATCCTCGGCGCCGGTGACCCCGGCTCGAACTGTTGGTTGACCTCCGTGGTCATCGAACCGGAGCGCACCGGCTGGCAGCCCGGCCAACTCGCCGAGCACCTGGCCGGCCACGGCGTGGAGTGCCGCCCGATGTGGAAACCGATGCACCGCCAACCGGTGTACGCCGACCGGCAGGTCGCCCAGACCGGTGCCGCCGACCGCCTGTTCGCCACCAGCCTGTCCCTGCCCAGCGGCTCCGCCCTCGCCGACGACCAGGTCGAGCGCGTGCTCGCCGCCACCACCGAGTTTCTGGACGGACACCGATGAACCGGCCCTACGACACCGTCAAACGGATGCTGGACGTGGTTCTGGCCGCCACCGGCCTGCTGCTCGCGACGCCGGTGCTCGCCGCGGTGGCGCTGGCCGTGCTGGTCACCATGGGTCGGCCCGTGCTGTTCCGGCAGGCCCGCCCGGGTCGGCACGGTCGACTGTTCCGCCTGGTCAAGTTCCGTTCGATGACCGTTGGCGGCGAGGACCAGGCACCCGCCAACGACGCCGTCCGACTCACCAGCTTCGGCCGCTGGCTGCGGACGACAAGTCTCGACGAGTTGCCCCAACTGTGGAACGTGCTGCGCGGCGAGATGAGCCTGGTCGGGCCGCGTCCCCTGCTGCCGGCGTACCTGAGCCGCTACAGCCCGGAGCAGCTCCGCCGGCACGAGGTGCGCCCCGGCATCACCGGTCTCCAGCAGGCGTACGGGCGCAACGCGCTGAGCTGGGACGAGCGTTTCGCTCTCGACGTGCAGTACGTGCGGCACCGCTCGCTCGTGCTGGACGTGCGGATCCTGCTGCGCACGGTACGAACAGTCCTGCTCCGGGAGGGGATCACCGCGGCCGGCGCGGCCACCGCCCACGAGTTCCTCGGCCCGGCCGAGCTGGCCACTGCCGGCGGTCGCGGACCGGCAGAGGGCCGCCGGTGAGCCTGGACATCGTCATCGTCGGCTGCGGCGGGCACGGCCGCGAGGTGCTCGGCATCGTCCGGGCCGTCAACGCCGCCGCCCGTGGTGGCCCGGTGTGGCGGGTGCGGGGCTTCGTCGACGACCAGCCCAGCGAGGTCAACCTGAAACGGGTGCAGCGGCTGGAGGTGCCCTACCTCGGTGGCAGTGCCCGCCTGGGCGAGCAGCCCGCCGGCACCCACCTGGCGCTGGGCATCGGGGATCCGGCCGCGCGACGGTCGGTGGATCAGCGGCTGACCGCGTACCGGCTGCCGGCGGCGGTGCTGGTGCACCCGGACGCCACCGTCGGCCCGGACACCGTGTACGGCGAAGGCCTGATCGTGTTTCCGGGCGCGCGGGTCACCACGAACGTCACGCTGGGCCGGCACGTGCACCTCAACCAGAACAGCGCGGTGGCGCACGACTGCGCGCTGGGCGACCACGTGTCGGTCAACCCGTTGGGGGCGGTCTCCGGCGACTGCCACCTGGGCGACGGGGTGCTGATCGGGGCCGGTGCCGTGGTGTTGCAGAGGCTGCGGGTCGGCGCGGGCGCCACGGTCGGCGCCGGGGCCTGCGTGGTCCGCGACGTACCCGCCGGCGCGGTGGTCAAGGGAGTCCCGGCCCGGTGAGCGTCGGTCCCCGCGCGAGCCGGCCGCTCGGCGTCCGCCAGCTCCGGATCGCGGTGCTGGTCAAGACCAGTACCGGCGGGATGTGGCTGCTGCCGCAGGTCGAGGAGTTGCGGCACCGGGGGCACGAGGTGACAGTCGTGCTGCCGCGCGGAGCCGGCCGACTCACCGACGAGTTGGAGCGCCGCGGGGTCGACGTGCTCAGCTCCCCGTACGACTTCACCATGGGCCGGTACGCGCCCATCGGGCTGTTGCTGCTGCGCGCGCTGCTGCGCCGGTTGCGCCCGGACGTGGTGCAGTACCACCTGATCGCCTCGGCGTACGCGGTGCGACTGGCCACGCTGGGCCTGCCGCTCCGCCGGGTGCACATGGTGGCCAACCCGGCGTACCTGGAATCCCGGTTGGTCCGCTCGGCGGAGTGGTTGCTGTGGCGGCTGGACGACGTGCTGATCTGCGGCTGCCGCTACGCCTCCGCCCGCTACGGCGAGTTGGGGTGTCCGCCGCAGCGTCGCCCGGTCGCCGTGTACGGGGTGGACACCGACGCGTTCAGCCCGGACGCCACCGGCCCGGACCAGCGGGCGAAGCTCCGCGCCGAGCTGGGCATCGACCAGGGCGTGTTCCTGGTGGTGATGGTCGCGCACGTCTACCCGCCGAGGTGGTTCATCCACTCGGGTCGGGGGGTCAAGGGGCACGACGTGCTGCTGGACGCCTGGCGGACGTTTCGTCGCCGGCACCCGGACGCGCACCTGCTGCTGGTCGGTGGCGGCTGGACGGCTACCGGTGAGGACTACCGGCGGCAGCTCGAGGATCGCTTCGGCGTCGCCGGTGACCCCGGGATCACCTGGGTGGAGTCGGTCCCGGACGTGCGGCCCTGTTACGCCGCCGCGGATGTCAGCGTGTCCCCGTCCCTCGGCGACGGCCCCGGCGCGGCGGTACAGGCTGGCGCGATGGGTGTGCCGAGCATCGTCAGCGCGGCCGGTGGTCTGCCCGAGGCGGTGACCGAGCGGTCCGGTTGGGTCGTCCCGCCGGGTGATCCGACGGCTCTGGTGGCGGCGCTGGACTCGGCGTACCAGGGGTGGGTCGCGGGCCGGCTCAGCCTGTGCGGCCGGTTGGCCCGCCGCCACGTCCTGACGTCCTTCGACGACCTGCGGGCGGCGGCCGAGGTGGCGGACATCGTCGAGGACGTGGCGGGCCGGCGGCGTTGAGCACGCCGCGGGGCGGCCGGTGGCCGGTCCCGCCGGACCACCGACCGCCCGTGGTGGCGGCTCAGTGCCGGATGCCGGCCCAGTCGTGGTGCCGGCGCACGGTGGAGAGGATGAAGTCGACCACCCGCCGCGAGGTGTCCGGCACCTGGTAGTCGGCCGGGCAGGGCACGCCGTCCGCCGCGACCTGCGCCACCGTGACCTCGACCGCCTCGACCACCCCCTGCGGGTCGAGACCGGTCATGATGATCCCGCCCGCGTCGAGCGCCTCGGGGCGTTCGATGGACTCCCGCAGGGTCACCGCGGGGAAGCCGAGGATGGCGGCCTCCTCACTTATCGTCCCGCTGTCGGACAGGGTGCAGAACGCCTTCGTCTGCAGGTGCACGTAGTCGAGCAGACCGAACGGGTCGTGGAAGGCGATGCCGTCCAGCGCGGTGGCGTCCGGGGCGAGGGCCTCCAACCGCTTGCGGGTGCGCGGGTGGGTGGAGACCAGCACCGGGTAGCCCCAGCGGTCGCGGACCGCGACCAGGCAGTCCAGCAGCCGCCGCAGCCGGTCGGGCCGGTCCACGTTCTCCTCCCGGTGGGCGCTGACCAGGAAGTACCGGCCGTCGTCCAGCTCCAGTTGCCGGAGGATGGTCGAGCTGGCGATCGGTGCCCGGTAGTGCTCCAGCACCTCCCGCATCGGTGAGCCGGTGTGCAGGATCCGGCGCGGGTGCAGGCCCTCGGCGAGCAGGTTACGCCTGGCGTGTTCGGTGTAGACCAGGTTGAAGTCGGCGACGTGGTCGACGAGTCGCCGGTTCGTCTCCTCCGGCACGTTGAGGTCGAAGCAGCGGTTGCCGGCCTCCATGTGGTAGACCGGCACTCGCATCCGCCGGGCCATCAGCGCCGCGATGCAGCTGTTGGTGTCGCCGAGCACGAGCAGCGCGTCCGGTCGCAGCTCGGCGATCGCCGCCTCCATGCCGACCAGGACGCCGCCGAGCACCCGGCCCAACGAGGTGGTGTCGACGCGCAGGAACCGGTCCGGTTCGCGGAGTCGCAGCTCCTTGAAGAACACGTCGGAGAGGGTGGTGTCCCAGTTCTGCCCGGTGTGCACGAGCACGTGGTCGACGGTGTCGTCCAACCGGCTGAGCACCCGGGACAGTCGGATGATCTCGGGACGGGTGCCGACGACGGTCATCACCCTGGTCATGTGGTCTTCCTCCGCCTGTCACTCACCGGGCGCCCACCGGCACCAGGTGTTCGTCGCCGACCGGCTCCGGCCACGTGTCGGGCCGTTCCGGGTCGAACAGCTCGTTGGTCCAGAAGAGGGTGAGCAGCTCGTCCGGGCCGGTGTTGGTGATGTTGTGCGCCCACATGGTCGGCATGTCGACGACCACGGGCTGGTCGCCGCTGACCGGAAACCGGACGACGTCGGTGTCGCCGACGCGGCGCAGGCTGATCTCGGCGGTGCCGCGCAACACCACGAACCGCTCCACCTTGGCCAGGTGGAAGTGCTCACCCCGGGTGATCCCGGGCCGGGTGGTCGAGCAGAAGGTCTGCCCCGCTCCGCCGTGCGCCTTGACCGTCTCGACGAGGGCACCCCGGGCGTCGGCCCGGGTGGGCAGGGCCAACGGGTAGTGCGCCGGGAAGCAGTGCGACCGGTAGGTGTTGAACAGCCGCACGTCGTGCCGGTCGCGCAGCGGCGGGATCTCGCCGGTGCGGTAGACGCCGGCGTACGAGGTGAGCTGGTCGGCGAGGTCGCGGACGCCGATCCGCAGGGCCGGCAGCGCCGGGTCCCAGGAGCCGGCCGCCGCGACGCCGGCCAGTCGGGCGGCGGCGTCGGTGACGTGCACCAGGTCCAGCTGTCGGTCGGCGTGCACCTCCGGCCGGCCGCCCTCGGCGAGGACCCGGCAGAAGGTGGCGACGGCCGAGTTGTACCAGGGTCGGCCGTGCTCGCCGTACAGGTTGGGCAGCAGCACGTCGTCCAGGGGTACGCCGGTCTCGGCGAGGATGCCGGCGGCGGTGGCCTTGGCGTCGCCGTAGGGGGTGCCGTTGCCGGCCTGCACGGAGTTGGCGAAGACCACCCCGATGGGCGGGTCCGGGCAGGCGCGCAGGCCGTTGGCGAGCTGGGCGGCGAGCTGGACGTTGCCGGCCGCCACGTCGGCGGGCTCCCCCCGGTTGACCCCGGCCAGGTGCAGCACCCGGTCCACCCCGGCGATCTTGCGGGCGACCACCGCCGGGTCGACCAGATCGGTACGGGTCAGCACGGTCGGCTCGGGCCAGCCGAGCGCGCGCAGCAGGACCCGCACGTGCCAGCCGAGGAAACCGCCGGCGCCGGTGACGGCGAGGCTCAGCACGCCAGCACCGGATCCCGCAGCGCCAGCTCCGCGCGGATCTCCGGCAGCGACTTGAGCAGCCGCACCACATCGGGTACGCCGAGCCGGGTGGCGTTCGCCGAGTTGAAGTCCTCGCCGGGCCGCTCGCCCAGCTCGCCCTCGGAGACGTACAGCGCGTAGTTGAGGTCGCGCGCGTCCAGCGGCACCCGGTAGAAGTCCCCGAAGTCGTCGGCCTGGGCCAACTCCTCCCGGCTCGCGAGGGTCTCGTGCGACTTCTCGCTGTGCCGTACGCCGATGATGTCCAGCTTGAACGGCACGTCGAACAACTGGCAGACGGCCTCGGCGAGGTCGCTGATCGTGCAGGCGGCGGCCTTGCGGATGAACACGTCGCCGGGGCGGGCGTGGTGGAAGGCGTGCTCGACCAGGTCGACGGAGTCGGCGAGCGACATCAGGAAGCGGGTCATGGCCGGGTCGGTGACGGTGGGCGCGCGGCCGGCCTTGATCTGCTCGATGAAGAGCGGGATGACCGAGCCACGCGAGTACATCACGTTGCCGTACCGGACGCAGGACACGGTGGTGGCGCTGTTCGGGTTGTTGCGGGCGTACGCCTGGGCGACCTTCTCCATCAGCGCCTTGCTCATGCCCATGGCGTTGACCGGGTAGACGGCCTTGTCGGTGCTGAGCACGACGACCGAGCTGACGCCGTTGTGCGCGGCGGCCTCGACCACGTTGCCGCTGCCGAGGATGTTGGTGCGCACCGCCTCCAGGGGGAAGAACTCGCAGGACGGCACCTGCTTGAGCGCCGCCGCGTGGAAGACGAAGTCGACGCCCCGCGTGGCCCGCAGCACCGTGTCGATGTCCCGGACGTCGCCGACGTGGTAGCGCATCCGCTCGTCGCCGATGGAACGCCGCATGGCGTCCTGCTTGGCCTCGTCCCGGCTGAGGATCCGCACCTCGGCGACATCGCGGTCGAGCAGTCGCCGCGCCATGGTCTGTCCAAAGGATCCGGTCCCACCGGTGATCAGCACCCGGCGGCCCGCGGTCATCACGCTCATTGACTCTCCCGTTCGTCACCCGACGGGCGGTTCTCACCCGTCGACCCGGCACGCACAGCCGCTGCGCGCTGTGGCACGGGCGCCGGTCTCCGGTGGTCAGGCGGAAGCCCCGCCGGATGCGGCACCCGGGTCAACGAGGGGCCTCAGCAGCAGATACGTGTATGGGCGGCAAACGGGCCAAACGAGCTATAGGGCACTCAGAAAACATGTCGGTGTATGCAGTGATTTGGCCACTTCGCACCGTCGCACCTGGTAGAAACGGTTCCGTGCCTCGCCGAGCCTGTCCAGACGGGCGCGGGGCGCACACGCTGGCCGACGCGCCGCCGCGACACCACCCGACCCACGCCCCGCGACACCACCACACCGCCGGTGCCCAACTGGTGCCCGCCCCCTTGGCCCCACCCGGACGGCGACCCGCGGCACAGCCCGGCCCCTCGCCGGCCGCGCCCACCGGCAGCCTGCCCGCCGTGCTGGTCCTGTGTGTCGCCGCCTACCTGGTGGCCCGGCCACCGTGGTGGTCGTTCAACTACGTGGCGATCCTCGCCGTGTTGGCCGTCGTGCTGAGCGGCCGGCTGCCCCGGCTGCGGCCGGTCGACACCGTCGCGCTGCTCACCGCCGGCTGGGCCGCCGCCAGCCTGCTCTGGACCAGCCACCCCGACATCACCGGACCCGCCGCCTACCGGTACGTCTCGGTCAGCCTGCTCTTCGTGGCCTGCCGACACGTCGTCCGGGGCCGCCGGGACCTGCTGCTGGTCGGTTGGACCTTCCTGCTCGGCTGCGCGGTGGTCGCCGTCGAGGTGGCGACCGGCGCCCGGTCCCAGGGGCAGGTGGTCCTCTTCGCCGAGCGCTACGGCATCGACGGTCGGGAGGTGAACGGCACGGCGTACACCCTGGCCGCCGGCGTGGTGCTGGCCCTGGTGCTCGCCGCGGCCGGCGCGCACCGGCCGGTCCTGCGTCTCGCGCCGCTGGCCCTGGCCGTGCTGCTCGGGTACGGCGTGCTGCTCACCGGCTCGCGTGGCGCGGCCATCGGCATCGTGGCCGGTCTCGTCGGCGCGCTGGCCACCCGCGTGGCGCCTCGACTGACCGGGGTCACCGTCGCCGGGCTCGCCGCCACGCTCATCGTCCTGGTGCCGTTCGGGCTGACGCCGAGGGCGGAGCTGCTCTGGCTCGACGGCCTGTACGGACGACCCACCGGCGACATCTCCGGACGCCTCTGGATCTGGCCCTACGCGTTGTCGACCTGGTCGGAGTCACCGCTGAACGGATCCGGCGCGGGAGTCTTTCTCAGCACCAACCCGTACGAGATCGGGCCACACAACCTGCTCCTCACCGTCGGCAACGACCTGGGGCTGGTCGGCGTGCTGCTCTACTTCGGCGCGATGACCGCGGCGCTCGTCGTCGCGGCCCGCACCGGCCGAGCCGGACTGCTGCTGGCCTGCGCGTTCACCGGCGTCATGCTGCCGATCTGGCTGACCGGCCAGTGGGAGACGTCCCTCGCCTTCTGGCTGGTGCTGGCGCTGGTCACCGTACTGCCGGGGATCTGGGGTCCGCCGGCGGCGCCCCGGCACTCCCGCGCCCGCCGCCACCGCCCGGCCCCGGCCGCGCTCGTCGGCAGCGGCGACGGCCGGACGGTCCAGGCTGGCCTCCACCGCTGACGGGCCGGTCGGCGCGTCAGTCGGCGTCCGCCAGCGCCCCGGCCCGCCCGGATCGGGGCACCGGTGGCCGGTCGACCGGACAGGTCGCCGCCTCCCGCAGCACCTCGGCGAAGCGGGCCGCCACCTGGTCGGTGCGGTGGTGCCGCACCGCGTACGCCAGCGCCCGCCCGCCGAGCCGGGCCCGTAACCCGGCGTCGGCGCAGAGCGGGGTGAGCGCCCCCACGAGTGCCGCCGGGTCGTCGGTTCCGACCACCGCGCCGGCGTCGGCCGCCGCCAGGTGCGCCATCGAGGCCAGTTCGGCCGGGCCGAATCCGACGACGGGACGGCCGGATGCCAGGTACTGCGGGATCTTGGTGGACAGCGAGTAGCGGGTGTAGCGACGGTGCTCGGCGGCGAACGACTCGACGTGCACCAACACGTCGGAGCGGCGCAGCACAGCGGCGACCTCGTCGCTGGCCAACGATCGGCCCAGGCGCACCGCGGACAGCCCGGTGAACGCGCCGGCGTACCGCGCGAGGTCGGTCGCCGGGGCGTGCACGGTCAGCCGGGCCGGTGTCCCCTGGTCCGCCAGGCGAACGACGGCCTCGCCGACGCGGCGCAGTGACCGCCACCGGTCCAGGTGCAACCCGCCCACGTAGACCAACTCGACAGGCGCCCCGACCGGGCGGTCCGGCGCGGGCCGGTCCGGGTCGGCGAAGTCCGCGGCGTCCACGCAGTTGCCGAAGGCGGCGAAGGGCAACCCGTAACGGCGTTCGAACTCCCGCGCCATCGCCACGCTGATCCCCATTCCGTACGAGGCGTGCCGCAGGACGTCCCGGAAGCCGGCACGGACCGCGAGCCGGGGCAGCCCCAGAACCTGACCGCCGGTGTAGAGCGTGGTGGGCCAGTCGTCCATGAAGTGCGGCACCAGGGGCACCCGGCACTCCTGCGCGGCGGCGACGGCGAGGCGCATCATCCGGATGCTGCCCAGCGTGGTGTAGATGACGTCCGGCCGCTGCTCCCGCAGCCACCGACGGACGTCGTCGGGAACACGGACCGGGCTGAGGTCGACGAAGGCACGGAGTTGGGTGCGCAGCCGGGCACGCACCGGGCCGGGCCCGGGATCGCGCGCCACGCCGGTCGGGCCGGCAGCGCCTGGCGCACCGGTCGCGCCGAGCAGCACGGACCGGACCGGTCGGCGGACGCGTTCCCACTGCCGGAACAGGTGGTACTCCACCGGAGCGTTGCGCGGCGCGAACCGGGCGAACGTGCCGACGGCGTCCGGACCCGGGGCGCGGTCCTCGGCGTAGAGCTGGGCGAGGCGGTCCCCCGGCCAGCCGGTGAACAGGTTCGACAGGGTGATGCCGGTGCCGGTGGAGCGATCGAACACGGCCGCGCTCACCACCAACACGCGGGGATAGTCGTCAGCGCGCATGGTCGGACACCAATCTCCGCTCGATGGTCGGGCCACGGTGCAGCCGCAGCGTCCGGCGATATCCGTACAGCGCCGCCGGCACGACGGTCAGCGCGTAGCCGACCGCGCCGACCCAGGGCACGGCGGCGACGGCGATGCGGTCGGCGGCGTACCACTTGCCGAGCACCGACAACACCAGGAACGCCGCCCAGCCGCACAACTGCGGGACGAGGACGCCGCCGGCGTTCTGCACCATGAACCGGGGCGAGAGCGCCGACTGGAGCAGCCACCAGACGCCCAGCCCGGCCAGCAGCCACCGGTCACCGCCCATCGGCACCGGCAGCCAGGCCGCGAACAGCCACTCACCGAAGGCGACGAGCACGGCGGCCGGCAGACCGGCGGCGAGCACGGACAACACGGTCATCCGTCGGGTGGTGCGGCGGACCCAGTCCACCTGGCCCTGGGCCAACGCCTCGCCGTTGGCCGGCCACAGTGGCACGTTGACCAGGACGACGAGCTGGCCGAGTTGGGACAGCAGCTTCGCGGGCACCACGTACCCGGCGACGGCGGACAGGCCGAGCGCGTGCGCGATGATCAGCGTGTCGGCGTTGGTGGCGAACGAGATGACCACGGTCAGCACGAAGAACAGCCCACTGAGCCGGGTCAGCTCCAGGGCGGCGTGCGCCTGCACGGCCCTCGGCGTGGGTCGGATCCGCGGCTCCTGCCGGCCGAAGAACCAGAGCGTGTTGAGCAGGTTGACCAGCAGCGGCGCGGCCACCGACAGGGCGACCACCAGGAGCGGCGACCAGCCGGCCCAGACCACGCCGAGCACCGCGCCGAGCGCGGCCAGACTGCCCGCGGTCTGCCAGACGTTGCTCCGACCGACCTGCTGGTAGGCGTACTGGACGCGGGCGATCAGGCTGAGTGGGATGTTGAGCGCGAACGCGGTGAGACAGATCAACGAGATCATCCGGGTCTGCTCCGGGCTGACCTGACCTGTCACGTTGAACAGCGCCGACCAGGGCACGGCACCGGCGAAGACCCAGAGCAGGCCGGTGAGGGCGAGCGCGAGCCCCGACAGGGTCAGGTACGCGCTGGAGATGTAGCGACGGGCCTGCGCGGTGTCGCCGTGGGCGTAGCAGGGGGCGAGCTTCGTCATCAGCCCGCTGCCCAGCCCCAGGTCGGCGAAGGCGGCCATGCCGGCCAGCGCGGCCACCGCCATCCACAGGCCGTACAGGTCGTTGCCGAAGTAGGGCAGCGTCACCGGCACCAGGACGATCGGCACGATGAGCCCCGCCGCCCGGCTGAGCAGCGCCGTCGCCACCCCGGAGACGAGCCGGCGACCACGGTCGGGAAGTCGACGGTGCGTGCCCGGTCGGCGGGCGCGCCGGGTCCGCTCGACGACCCCGGACGACATCGACGGCCCTACTGACTCGCGAGCACGTGACCCGCCATCCAGGACACCGTGCGCTCCAGGCCGGTGCGCAGCGGCACCGGCCGCACCCCGGGGAACAGCTCTCCCAGGCGGGTGCAGTCGGCCTGCGAGTCCCGTACGTCGCCCGGGCGCGGCGCCTCGTGCACGACCGGCAGCGGCCGGCCCATGATGTCCTCCAGCTCGGCGATCAGGTCGAGCAGGGAGACCCGCGCGCCGAAGGCCAGGTTCACCACGTCGGTGGTGGACACCCGACGGACGACGGCGTCGACGATCACCGAGGTGACACTGCCGACGAACGTGAAGTCGCGGGCCTGCCGACCGTCGCCGTGCACGCGCAGCGGCTCGCCGGCGAGCGCGGCGGTGACGAAGCGGGGCAGCACCGCGGCGTACGCGTGGTGCGCCGCCTGCCGGGGACCGTAGACGTTGAAGAAGCGGAACGGCAGCACACCCAGGTCGTAGCAGGCGGCGTAGGCGACCGCGTACGCCTCGGCGGCCAACTTGGAGACCGCGTACGGGGACACCGGGATCGGGCGCAGCTCCTCCTGGCGGGGCAGCACCGGGTTGGCGCCGTAGACCGACGAGGAGGACGCGAGGATCACCTGTGGGACGTGGTGCCGGCGAGCCGCCTCCAGCACCAGCAACGTCCCGGTGGCATTGGCGTGGTGGCTGGGCAGCGGCCGGTCGATCGAGCGCGGCACGGAGCCGAGAGCGGCCAGGTGCACCACGGTGGCCGCCCCGGCGAACGCCTCGTCCAGCAGGTCCGGGTCGAGCACGGAGCCCCGGTGCAGCCGGACGGGCTGGTCGTGCAGGTTGTCCAGCAGGCCGGTGGAGAGGTCGTCGACCACCACGACGTCGGTCACCTGGGGTGCCTCGTCGAGCGCCCGTACCAGGTTGGCGCCGATGAACCCGGCGCCGCCGGTCACGACTACCTTCAACGCGTCTCCCCGTTCGGCTCGGCCCCGGGCGGCGGGCGCTGGGGGTGCCCGCTCGGTGGGGCCGTGGCAGCGCCGCCGGGGCCACTAGTGTGACAACGAGCGCTGTTGCCGCAAGTCACGCGAAGCGGACACCGACCCGCGTGTCCTTCATTCCCTTCCGTCAGTTGTCTGCCCAGGTGGACGAGTTGACGTCGACGGGAGTGCCGGGCACATGCGAATCGGACTGATCAGTCAGTGGTACCCGCCGGAGAGCGCCTTCGTGCCGGGTCAACTGGCCACGGAGTTGGCCCGACGCGGTCACGAGGTGCGGGTGCTGACCACCTTCCCGAGCCTGCCGCTCGGGCGGACCTACCCGGGTTGGCGGCAACGCTGGAACCACCGGGCCACCGATCGCGGGGTGACCGTCCGACGGGTGCCCGCGTACCCGAGTCACGACCGATCCGGTCTGCGCCGGGCGGCGAGCTATCTCTCCTTCGCCGCCACCAGCACCCTGGCGGCCCCGCGCCACCTGCACGGCGTCGACGCGCTCTACGTCTACCATCCGCCACCCACCGCGTACGCCGCCGCCGGTCTGCTGCGGTTGTTGCGTGGCGTCCCGGCGGTGCTGCACGTGCAGGACCTGTGGCCGGAGTCGGTGACCGCGTCCGGGATGGCCCCGCCGGGGCTGGCCGGGCAGGCCATGGACCGGGTCCTGACCGCCATGATGCGCCGCATCTACCGCGCCTGCGCCGGCATCGCGGTGATCGCGCCCGCCATGGCGGAACAGGTGGTCGAGCGGGGTGTCGACCCCGGCGCGGTGCGCACCGTCTTCAACTGGACCGACGAGGCGCTGTTCCGGCCGGTGGCCGGCACCGATTCGGCCCGGGCGACGATCGGGCACCGGGGGCGGGTGACGGTGATGTTCGCCGGCAACCTGGGTGTGTTGCAGGGCGTCGACGTTGCCATCCGCGCGGCCGCGGCGGCGCCGGACGCGGTGGACCTGGTCTTCGTCGGCACCGGGCTGGGGGCGGAACAGGCCCGGCGACTCGCCGACGAGTTGGACGCGGACAACGTGCGGTTCGTCGGTCGCCGTCCGGCCGCCGAGATGGCCGAACTGTACGCCGCCGCCGACTACCAGTTGGTCATGCTGCGCGACCTGCCCTGGTTGCGCGGGACGGTGCCCTCGAAGTTGCAGGCCGCGCTGGCCTGCGGCGCCCCGGTGCTGATGTCGGCCGACGGCGACGCCGCCGCGCTGGTCAGCGCGGGCGGGGCGGGTCTGGTCTGCCCGCCGGACGACTGGCGGGCGTTGGCCGACCAGTTCGCCGCCGCCGCCCGGGTGCCGGCCGAGCAGCGGATCGCGATGGGCCGGCGGGGTCGCCAGCTTTACCTGGACCGGATGTCGTTGCGGGTCGGCGTCGACCAGATCGAGGACCTGCTCAGCAAGGCGGCGGCGCGCGGCCGGGGCTGAGTGGCGCGCCCGTCGGGCAGCCCGGCCAGCCCGGCGAGGAAGTCGCGCACGCGGCGACCCTGTGCGACCGGGTTACGCGTCTCCCGCACGAAACGGGCCCCGCCGGCGCCCAGCGCCCGGGCCTCGTCCGCCGGCAGCGCCAACACCCGTGCGACGGCTGTCCGCAGCCCGTCGGCGGTGTCCGGCTCGGCGAAGGACAGCCACGGCGCGTACTCCCCGGGAATGCCGGGCAGTCGGGTGCTCACCACCGGCACCCCGGCGGCGAGATACTCGATGATCTTCGACGGGAAGGACCAGCGGACGAAGTCCTGGTCCACCGGACGCGGGTTCACCAGCACGGCCGCCCGGGCCAGCCGGGGCAGCAACTCCGGCCGGGGCAGCAACTCCGGAGGCACGATGCGCCGATCCACGGCGGCCTGGTCGCGCAGCCAACCCGCCAGCTCGCCCCGGCCGTACACGCACAGCCGCAGGTCGTCCCCGGGCAGACCGCGGAACGCCTCGACCAGCCGGTCGACGCCGTAGGCACGGCTCAGGCCCCCCGCGTACACGATGTCCCTGGTCGCACCGGGCGGCAGCACCGCCCGCGCGCCCTCGCGCAGCTCAAGCGGATCGGCCGAACAGATGCCCTCCAGCACCAGCCGGGGCCGGCCGGGCGCGAAGTCCTCGGCGAGCGCGGCGGTCAGCGCGATCACCCCCGAGCAGCGGGCGAGGGCGGCCCGGACCAGCGCGACGTCGAGCCCGCGCAGCAGCCGGACCAGCCGACCGTCGCCGGGCAGCGCGACACCCGGCGGGTCGGTGAGCACCGGCACCACGTGGACGCCGCGGCGGCGCAGCACACCGAACCAGAGGAACGGCGAGTGCACGCCGTGCACCAGCAGGACGTCGGCGTCCCGCTCGCGCAGCGCCCGACCGCCGGTACGCCAGGCGGCCACGAACCGGGTGAGGTGCTTGAGGCCGAGCAGGTTGACGAACGCCAGCAGCTGCCCGTCCACGTCGTCCTGCCGGAACCGCCCCGCCCGGAAGCGGACCTGCCCGTTGCCCGGCCAGGTGGACACCGGCGCGGCGGAGAGCAGGTGCACCGGACAGTCGGCGGCCCGCAGGCTCCGCACCACGCTCCAGGCGAAGGTGTGCGTCTGGGTGGGCAGGTGGGTGTCCCGGGCGATGATCTCGGCGAGCAGGTCGTCCGGCACGGTGAAGCCCAGCAGGGTGACCCGGGGGCCGCGTCGCTGCGTCACCGTCCCTCCCCGAGGATCTGCTGATAGACCCGATCGAGGCGACCGAGCATGACGTCGAGGCCGTAGTCCTCGGCCACCACCTTGCGACCCAACTCCCCCACGTGGCGTCGCTCGGCGGCGTCGTCCAGCAGCGGGATCAGTGCCGCGGCCAGGGCATCCGGGTCACCGGCCGGCACCAGCCGGCCGCCGCCGGAGCGCAGCACCTCGACGTTGCCGCCCACCGCCGAGGCGACCACCGGCAGTCCGTACGCCATCGCTTCGAGCAGCGCGTTGGAGAGGTTCTCGTGCAGGGTCGGGAAGACGAAGAGGTCCGCCGCGGCGAGCAGGTCCGGTACGTCGAGACGATTGCCGAGCAGGCGCACCTCGACCTGGCCGGCGTCGGCCAGCGCCGCCGCGATGCCGTCGCGGTCCGGCCCGTCGCCGGCGACCAGCAGCACCCGGCGGGTGGCCGACGGCGGCAGCCGGCGTACCGCGTCGGCGAGGACGCCGTACCCCTTCTCCCAGGTCAGCCGGGACACCGCGATCATCGCGACGTCGTCGGGGCGCAGGCCCAGCTCGGCGCGGACCCGGTCCCGGACGGCGTGTGGACGGGTCGGCAGCGGCACCCCGTTGGGGATCACCCCGACGAACTTCGCGCCCAGGCCGGACAGGAAGTCCCGGCCGGCGGCGTACGCGCAGACGGTGCCGACGTGGCTGGCCAGCCGCAGCGTCAGGGGCTCAGCCCCGTGCACGAGCAGTCGTCGCCGCCAGGGGCGACCCGGCTGACGCAGGTCCCGTACGGTGCCGTGGACGGTGACCAGGACCCGTGGGCAGCCGGCGAGGCGGGCGGCGAGCACGCCGTGGAAGCCTTCGTTCTGCAGACCCCGCACGTGCACCAGATCCGGGCGGACCCGTCGCAGCAGGCGCACCCACTCCCGCAGCAGCGGCAGGTTCAGGCTGCCGTTGCCGGCGTGCTGGTGCATCCGGACGAACTCGTACCGGTCGGCCAGGGGCGAGGCGAGCACCCGTTGCACGGCGGTCAGCGGGCCGTTGGCCCCGGGGGCGCCAGCCGAGTGCTGTACCACCACCGGTCGGCTCACGACGGCACTCCGGCCGACGCGAGCCGGCGCCGGACGTCGCGCACGGCTGCACGCTGCATGTCTCCTCATTTCGACGGCCGGCCTAGACTAAGCAGTCATAATGGCACAAATCACTTGGATCTCCTGAGGGGGTGGAGCGTGGGCGAGCCCACCACCAGCACGGACCTGATCCCCGCCCTGCGGCCCACCGCGACGCCCGCGGTGCTGGCGCTGGCCGCGTACCGGTTTCCGCACGGCGACGCGATGTCCAACCGGCTCCTGCAACTCGTCCGGTCCGCCACCCCGCCGGGGGGCGTGGCCCTGGTGGTCAACGACTGGCCCGACGACGGGTCGCGCCCACCCTCCCCCGTGGACCTGCCACCCGACGTCCGCCTGATCACGCTGCCCCGTCGCCGCCGGGGTGGTGGGGCGCTCGGCCGCTGGTCACACCGGCGACTCCGCCCGCTGCGGGTGCTGGCCGCGCTGCGCCGCGCGGGCGTCCGTCCGGGCGACCTGGCCGGCGTTCACCTGCCGCTCGGGCTGTGGGACCTGGCGACCTGGGCGGTGCTGCGGGTTGCGGTGCGGTGCCCGGTGACGGTGGACGTGCTGGAGCAGCACGACCGGGCCCAGTTCCCCCGCGGCTGGCGGACGCCGTACTTCCTCCGGCACCGCTGGGCGTCCTTCTGGGCCGGACGACTCGCCGACCAGGTCATCGTCATCTCCGAGCTGCTGGAGCGGCACTTCGTACGCCAGGGCCGGCCGACCCTTGTGGTGCCGCCCCAGGTGGACCGCGCCGACTACGCCGACCCCGCACCACCCGCACTCGGCGACGGGCTCCGACTGCTCTACGCCGGGTCGGCAGGTGCGAAGGACCAGTTGGCCGTGGTCCTGGAGGGCATCCGTCTCCTCCCGCCCGCCGACCGGGCCCGGGTGCACCTGGTGATCGCCGGGATCAGCCGGGAGCGGGCCGGCCAGCTCTCCGACCTGGACGAGGCCGGGCTGGCCGCCCTCGACGACCAGGTGAGTTTCCTGGGTCGGGTCTCCCGCGACCGGGTGCTCGCCGAGCTGCGCCGGGCGCACTTCTCCGTGCTGGTCCGCCCGCCGCTCGGATACGCGCAGGCGGGCTTCCCCTCCAAGGTGCCGGAGAGCCTCGCCGCCGGGTGCCCGGTGCTGCTCAACCTGACGAGTGATCTCCGGCGGTACCTCGTGGACGGCCGTGAGGGAATCATCCTCGACGGCGCGGCGGCGGAGGACGTCCGGCGCGGGATCGAGCGCGCGCTGCGGCTCGACGACCCGGCCTGGCGGGCGATGAGTCGCGCCGCCCGCGAGCGGTCCCACTGCTTCGACTATCGCGCCTGGAGACCGGTGGTCAGCGACTTCGTCACGGGCGTCGGACGCGGCTCGGGCACCGGCAGCTCGGCGAGACCGGCCAACTCGGCGGCGGTCAGCCGCCGCGCGGCCGGGTAGAGCTGCCGCTCGTGGTCCCGAATGGTCTCCACCGGCCACCGCAGGCGGATCACCCGGGCCGGGTTGCCGGCGGCAACCGCGTACGGCGGCACCGACCGGGTGACCACCGCACCGGCTCCGATCACCGCGCCCCGGCCGATCGTCACCCCGTGCAGGATCACCGCCCGGGTGCCCACCCACACGTCGTCGCCGATGGTCACACCCCGGTCGTGGGTGTCGTCGCCGGCCTCCTTGTCGACCGCGATCATCGGTACGCCGACCTGGTCGATGCGGTGGTTGCCACCCCGGATCGTCACCTCGGGGCCGAACATCACGTTGTCACCGATGCGGATCCGACTCCGGGCCGCCATCAGGATCGGTCGGTACCCGAGATCAACGTTGTGGCCGACCTCGATCGACCCGCAGGTGTACACACCGTCCGGGTCGAACGTGAAGTTGTCTCCCCGGGCGGCGAAGCGGTCGGCGAGGGCAAGGCCCCGGATCGCCCGTCGGACCCGCGCCCCCGCACGCAGGAGACGGTCGAGCGTCCCGATCACCGGGCGGAGCAGCTTTCCAGGTTGATCGAGGCGGACGCGCATCAGACTCCCGTCCCGACGCCGGCCCGCTCGGGCACCACGCGCATGTCGCCTCCCGCATCTCCGCCGGTCGTCCAGGTCGATCCAGGGGCCGATGGTAGCCTCGCCAAATTCCATAATAGGTGCATATCCCTCGAAGTCTCCGTCCGCGCAGAGAGTCCGAGATGACCAGAATCCTGATCCTGAGCGACTACCGCGGCACGTTCTACTCCACCGCCCGTACCCAACACGGGCTGTGCACGATGGACCTCGGCCGGATCACCGGGCAACTCACCCGCGCCGGTTTCGAACCGGAGGTCATCGGCTTCGCCGACCTGGACCTGAGCGACGATCTGCGCGGGGTCCCGGTGCTCTACACCTCCTCGGAGGATCGCGGGCTGCACTACAAGAGCTGGATCGAGGACCTGGTGCTGGCGTTGGAGACCGCCGGCGCCCGGGTCATTCCGGCCTACCGCTACCTGCGCGCGCACCACAACAAGGTGATGATGGAGGCGCTGCGCGCCCAACTCTTCCCGCGCGACGCCCAACGGCTGGGCACCCGCACCTTCGGCACGTACGAGGAACTCGCCGACGCGGCGCTGGACGGGCCGTGGCCGAAGGTGCTCAAGTCCGCCTACGGCGCCGGTTCCCGGTTCGTGGCCCGCGCGGCCGACCGACCGGAACTGCTGCGCACGGCCCGTGCCTTCAGCCGCACCCACGACCACGCGGAGACCGTCCGCGAGCATGGCCGGCGACTGCTTCGCCGAGACCACCACCCGCGTTCGACGCACCGACAGAAGTTCCTGGTGCAGGCGTTGATTCCGGGGCTGAGCGGTGACTTCAAGGTGCTCCGGATGGGTGCGCGCTACTACACCCTCTACCGGCGTAACCGCCCCGGTGACTTCCGGGCCAGTGGCAGCGGCGACTTCGACTTCGAGGACCTGGCGGGCGTCGACCGTGCCGCGCTGCTCACCTACGCGGAGCAGGTCGCCGACATCCTCGGCACCCCGCTCACGTCGCTGGACATCGGCCACGACGGCGACCGCTTCCACCTGATCGAGTTCCAGTGCCTGCACTTCGGCACCGTCACCGCGGAGAGGTCGAGCGGCTACCACGTCCGGGCGGGCCAGGCGTGGCAGCACGTCGAAGAGGAGTGCGACATCGAGACGGTGTTCTGCGAGGCGATCGTCGGCCACCTTCGACGCCCGGCGCCCGCACTGCCGGCGCAGCCGGCGCGATCGGCCACCTCGCGGCCCTCGCCGTACTGACGTCGAGCGCGTCCCGCCGGCGACCTGAGCACCGGCACGATCCCCCCGCCGAAGGGGCCGCCCCTCCCCCGCCCGACCGGCCAGTTTTCCCCTCGCCCGACCGGTCGTTGCGACGCTCACCGCTCGTGCGGTGGATCACCGCGCCGCAGAAGGCTGCCGAGCCGGCCGTGTCCGTCTGCGAGTTTCGGGGTTGATCGGGGGAATGCTGGCCGACTGTCGCCTATCAGCGCGGTCATCCGGTTTCTACCCGGTCAGGACGTGTACCGAGCGTTACCCCGACGCTGCTGGAGGTGGGATCGTGCCGATGCCTGGTGGTCTCGTGATCGACGGTGCCCGATGAGTGGCACCGTGTACCTGTCGCCCCCCGACATCGGGCCGCTCGAGGAGTCGTACCTGATCGCCGCCCTGCGCTCGGGCTGGGTCGCCCCGGTCGGCCCGGACCTCCAGGCGTTCGAGCAGGACGTCGCCGCGCGGGTCGGCGCCGTCGGAGCCGTGGCCGTCAACTCCGGGACGGCGGCTCTGCACCTCGCCCTGCTCGGTGTCGGTGTCGGCCCCGGCGACGTGGTCGTCGTGCCCACGCTCACCTTCGTCGCCACCGCCAACGCGGCCCGCTACATCGGGGCGCGGCCGGTCTTCGTCGACTGCGACCCCCGGACCGGCAACGTGGACGTCGCCCTCGTCGACGAGGCGCTGCGACGGCTGCGGTCGCGCGGCGAGCGGGTCGGCGCGGTCGTTCCCGTCGACATGTTCGGCAGCTGCGCCGACTACCAGGCCCTGGTCCCGGTCTGCGCGGACGCCGACGTCCCAGTGGTGGAGGACGCCGCGGAGGCCCTGGGCGCCCGCCACCGCGGGCAGGCCGCCGGCTCCTTCGGGCGTGTCGGCGTGCTCTCCTTCAACGGCAACAAGATCATGACCACCTCCGGCGGCGGGATGCTGGTGTCCGACGACGCCGCGCTGCTCACCCGTGCCCGCCACCTCGCCAGCCAGGCGCGCGAACCGACGCGGCACTACGAGCACCGCGAGACGGGGTACAACTACCGGCTCAGCAACCTGCTCGCGGCGCTCGGTCGAGCCCAGTTGCTTCGGCTGGACGCGATGATCGCCCGCCGCCGGCACCTGCGCGACCACTACGCCAAACTCTTCGCCCCGGTGCCGGGCGTCGGGCTGCTCGGGGCGGAGGACGGCGAGTCCAACTGTTGGCTCACCGTCATCACCGTCGATCCGGAGCGGTGCGGCTGGCGGGCCGACGACCTGGCGGTCCACCTGGCCGAGCGGGACATCGAGACCCGGCCGGTGTGGAAGCCCATGCACCTGCAACCCATGCACGACGGCGCGGAGAGCCTGCTCACCGGCGCGGCGGAGCGGCTGTTCACCGATGGGCTCACGCTGCCCAGCGGAAGCGCCCTGACCGAGCCGCAGATCGCCCGGGTGTCCGTCGCGATCGAGGAGTTCCTGAGCCTCCGGACGGGAGCCCGCCCGGTGTGACGACCGGACGACGCGGGAGCGATGCCGGTGCGTTATTCACCCGAAATCACTCATAAACACGAGACTGCCTGTAACAAGAACAAAGGGCGTTTAGTCCCTTCCGCCGTACGCGGCGGTTGCGGTCGGAGACGGGTCAGGGAGCCAGCACATGTCGCAGGAGACCGAGCACACGGAGCACGCGGACCGCTCGACACGGCGGGCCCGGGCTCGCCGCCGCACCGCGGGCTTCCTCGCCACCGACACCACCGCCTGGGTCAGCGGCTTCGCCGCAGCCGTGTGGACCCGGTTCGAGTTCGACCTCCCGGCGGGCCAACTGGGCCGGGCCGCGGCGATCGGCCTGCTCGCGGCAGTCGCGCACGTCGCCGTGGCGGCGGTACGCCGGCTCTACTCCGGACGACACCCGCTGGGCAGCCTGCAGGAGGTCCAGGGTGTCGCCGGCACCGCCATCCTGACGGCGGCCATCGTGCTGCTCGCCCTGCTGTCGTCAGGTGAGCGGCCGGTGCCGGCGAGCACCCCGTTGGTCGGCGGCGCACTCGCCCTGCTCCTGATGCTCGGTGCCCGGTTCGCGTACCGGCACCGGCGCGATCTCTCCATGCGTCCCGACGTCCGGTCGTCGACACCGGTGCTGCTGTTCGGGATGGGCAACGCCGGCCAGGAGCTGCTGCGGGCGATGCTCGGCGACCCGCGCGGCCGGTACCTGCCGGTGGGCGCCCTCGACGACGATCCCGACAAGCGCGACCTGCGCATCCGGCGGGTGCGGGTGCTCGGCGGGCGGCGCGACATCGATGCCGTGATCCGCCGTACCGGCGCGAAGGCGGTCATCTTCTCGGTGGCCAACGCCGACGCGGCGCTGATCCGCCAGATCCGCGAGGCCACGCTCACCGCCGGGGCGGTGTTCAAGGTGCTGCCCCCCGTGCGGGATCTCGTCGACCACCGGATCACCGTCACCGACGTCCGGGACGTGCAGATCGGCGACCTGCTCGGCCGCCACCAGGTGATCGGTGACCTGCCGCTGAAGACGAACAGCCTGACCGGGCGGCGGGTCCTGGTCACCGGTGCCGGCGGTTCGATCGGCTCGGAGCTCTGCCGCCAGGTGATGAAGGCCGATCCGGGTGAGCTGATGATGCTGGACCGGGACGAGTCGGCCCTGCACGGCCTGCAGATGTCGCTCTCCGGCCGCGCCATGCTGGACAGCCCGGAGCTGATCCTCGCCGACCTGCGCGACGACGAGGGCCTCCGCCGGATCATCCGGGAACGCCGTCCGGAGGTCATCCTGCACGCGGCGGCGCTCAAGCACCTGACCCTGTTGCAGCGGTACCCCGGCGAGGCGGTCAAGACGAACGTCTGGGGCACCCTGTCGGTGCTGGACGCCTGCCAGGACGTCGCCAAATTCGTCAACATCTCCACCGACAAGGCGGCCGACCCGATCAGTGTGCTCGGGTACTCGAAGCGGATCACCGAGCGACTGACCGCGCACGCCGCGTCCCGGTTCCCGGGGACCTTCCTCAGCGTCCGGTTCGGCAACGTGCTCAGCAGTCGCGGCTCGGTGGTGACGGCCTTCCAGCGACAGATCGAGGACGCCAGGCCGCTGACCGTCACCCACCCGGACGTCACCCGCTACCTGATGACCGTCCAGGAGGCGGTCCACCTGGTCCTCCAGGCCGCCGAGATCGGGCGGGACGGGGAGGCGCTGGTGCTGGACATGGGTGAGCCCGTCCGCATCGCCGACCTGGCCCGGCAGATGGCCGAGCAGGCGTCCAGCAGGGTGCCGATCGTCTACACCGGCCTTCGTCCCGGCGAGAAGCTGCACGAGGACCTGTTCGGCACCGGCGAGGTGGACACCCGACCGTTCCACCCGCTGGTGTCCCACGTCGCCGTGCCGGCGCTCGACCCGATGGAGGTGAGCGGGCTCGACCCGTACGACGACGCGGTGAAGCTCACCGAGCACCTGGCGATGCTCTGCGCCCAGCCGATCGACCCGACGGTGGGCGGTCCGGTGGGCGTACCCCTGCAGTCCCGGTGACCGGCGCGGCGGACGGTGACCAGTGCCGCACCCAAACCCCCGCACCGGCAGTTATGACCGTAGGGAACCCCAGCGCGAGGCCGCGACGCGGCAGCCGCGTCCCTCCGGCGTTCGCCGCGAAGCGATAGGACCGACAGATGCGGACCCGGGACGGCAGGTCTCAGCGGTACGAGCCGCTGCACGCCGCATCGCCCAGGTCGCGGCGGGCCGTCCAGACGTTGGAGCCACCCGCTACGGTCGACGCCGCTCCCCCCGGCCCGAGCCGCGCTCGTCGACTGCTGTCCTGGATCGCCACCGCGGCGCTGAGCCGGGCGGTCAGCGCTCTCGTACCACTCGTCCTCCTCCCCGTGACCCTGTCCTACCTGGGCGCCGACCTGTACGGGCTCTGGGCCGCGGTGCTCGCCGTCACCGGGATGGTCGCCTTCGCGGACCTGGGTGTCGGCCTCGGGCTCATGACGAGGCTCGCGCCGTGTCGGGTGGACGGCGACTCGGACACGGCCCGGCGGTACGTCTCCAGCGCCTACGCGGCGGTGTGCGGGGTGGCGCTCCCGACGTGTGGCCTGCTCTTTCTGCTCGGTGGATTCGTCCCGTGGCCGCTGCTGTTCAACGCGACCGGGACGGCGGCGCGGGACGCCCACCTTGTCGCCCTGGTGTGCCTGACCGCGTTCCTGCTCAACATTCCGCTGTCGCTTGTCGCCCGCGTCCAGTACGCGTATCAGCAGGTGGCGGCCAGCAATGTCTGGCAGGCGACGGCGAGCGCGCTCTCGTTACCCCTCGCGCTCGGCGCGGTGTACGCGAAACTGCCCCCGATAGCGGTGATCGCCAGCATCGCCATCGGCCCGTTGCTCGTCAACATCGCCAACACGGTCTGGACGTTCGGCTGGCGGCTGCCGCACCTGGCGCCCCGCCTGAGATTCGTCGACGGTCGGGGAGTCCGGGAGCTGTTCGGCCTGGGCGGCATGTTCTTCCTGGTCACCCTGATCATGGTCCTGGCGGACAACGCCGACCCATTGATCATCGCGCACCTGCTGGGCCTCGCCAGCGTCACCGCATACGCGGTGCCGGCCAGATTGTTCAACCAGCTCGGCGCGCTCGTGACACTTGTCAACCAACCACTGTGGCCGATGCACGGTGAGGCCCTGGCGCGCGGCGACCTCGACTGGATTCGCCGCACCGTGCGCCGGATGACGATCGTCTCGACGCTTATCGCCCTCCTGCCGTCGACCATCCTGGTGCTGTTCGGCGAGCAGATTCTCGCCGCCTGGCTTCCCATTTCGATCGGGAACCGCTCACTGCTGCTGGGCCTCGCCTGCTGGTGGATCGTGCTGGCGGCGATCTCACCACGGTTCATGGTGCAGAACGCGGCCGGAGTCGTCCGCCCCCAGTTGTGCGGCTATCTGCTGTACCTACCGCTGTCCATTGTCGGAAAACTGCTCGGAGTGCACTGGTGGGGAGTGGCCGCGGCACCGTACGCCGCCGTTGTCATCTACACCGTGACCGTTGTCCCGGCGGCCATCTTCGGCTACCGGCGGGCGCTGAGAATACGGACCACATGAGAGAGGTGGAGGCACCAATGGTGTTCGACGAGGAATTCCCACGGGTACTGGTGGTGAGCCACACGCCCTTCAGCCGCGTCAGCGGCACCGCCCTGACCCTGTCGAACCTCTTCTCCGGCTGGCCCAAGGACCGCCTCGCCCAGGTGCACACCGGGAACATCACGCCGACCACGGACGTGTGCGAGAACTTCTTCCACTTTCCGCCGCGCGACCACTACCTGCCGATCCAGTACTACGCCATGCGGATGTCGGGCTGGAACGGTCGCACGCCGCTGCAACAGAGCCGGCCGATCGCCGCCGTACACGCCGCGGCGGAGAACCGGCCCGCCCTGGCCAAGATCTACGCGCAACTGCGGGCGACCGCCGATCTCAGCCCGATCCGCGTTCCCCCGGCGCTGATCGAGTGGATGCGGGGCTTCCGGCCGGATGTCGTCTACTCGATGCTCGGCAGTGTGCGGCTGACGAGGATCACGGCGCTCGCGGCGCGTACCTGCGGCGTCCCGGTCGTGCCGCACTTCACCGACGACTGGCCGGCGACCCTGTACGACAACGGTGAACTCTTCGGCCGGGCCGACCGGTCCGTCCAGGAGACGGTCGCACGACTCATCCGCCGGGCACCGCTCGGCATGGTCATCAGTGCGCCGATGGCCCAGGAGTACGCCCGGCGGTACGGCGTCCCGTTCAGCCCGTTCGCGAACTGCGTCGACGAGACCTTCTTCGCCCCACCCCGGGGCGCGGCGGAGCAGCGGGCGACGACGGAGCTGGTCTACGTCGGCGCCCTGCACCTCAACCGCTGGGAGTCGCTGCGCGACATCGGCGCCGCACTGGACGACCTGGCCGCGGCCGGTCTGCCCGTCCGGCTGACCATCCACGCTCCGGAGCAGGACCTCACCCGCCACGCGCCACACTTCGCGTCGCTGGCGCGGGTACGGCTGGGGCCGTCGCTGACCAGCGACGAGGTGCCCGCCGCGCTGCACGGCGCGGACGTGCTCGTCCACATCGAGTCCTTCGACGAGGAGATCCGCCGCTACACCCGTTACTCGGTCTCGACGAAGATCCCCCAGTACCTCGCCTCGGGCCGGCCGATCCTCGGCTACGGGCCGGCCGAGGTGGCCTCGATGCACCACATCCAGGAGGCCGATGCGGGCGTCATCGTCGGCACCGACGACACGGCGGCGCTCGTCCGCGGCCTGACCGACCTCTGCCGGGACGCGGCCCTGCGGGAACGGCTGGCCCGCAACGGGACCGCGTTCGCACGGCAGGAGCACGCCAAGGAGAACGTGGCCGCGCGGTTCGCCGCCACGTTGGGCTCGGCGGCACGAACCGGATCCACCACCGCCGGGGTCGCCGGCCGGCAACTGACCTAGATGGGTGCTGCGATGAGACGTACCGGATGGGTTGCCTGTGTGGGTCCGTTCCTCTTCCCGTGGGGGGAGGCGGGGTCCCGACGGGTCTACGGACTGGTGGCGTCGCTGGCCGCCGCCGGCTACGACGTGGTGGTCGCCGGCGGCGGACCGGAGCCGCTCACCAGCACGGCGCTGCCGGGCGTCGACGGACCGGGCTCGGTCTCCCACCTCGGTCTCGCGGAGCGGCCGTCGCCGGAGGCGGGGCCCCTCGGCAGTTCGGTGCAGACGCTCGTGCGCTGGGGTCAGCGGACGGTCCGGTGGCTCGACGCCCAGCCGACCAAGCCGTCCCACGTGCTGGTGCACGGCGGTCAGGCGCAGTACATGTTCCATCTCCAGCGCTGGTGTCGCCGGCACCGGGTGCCGCTGATCGTCGACGTCGTCGACTGGTTCAACGGACGCCACGTGCGGGGCGGCTACCTCGGCCCGCTGCACGTCAGCATGAAGCTGGCCCTGCGCCACTACTACCCGCGGTGCGACGGCATCATCGCGATCAGCTCCTACCTGGAAGACCACTACCGGGGCAGCGGCAGACCCGTCCTGCGGGTGCCACCCACTCTCGACGTCAAGGGCCTGACGTTGGAGGCACGGCAGACCGCGGGCGACGCACCTCCGCTCACGCTCGCCTACGCGGGAAACCCGCACGGGAACAAGAAGGATCTTCTGGGCACCGTCATCGAGGCGGTGGGCAACGTCCAACGCGACGGCGCGAGTGTCGAGCTGCGCGTCTACGGCCCGACGCTGGACGAGGTGCGCCGCCTCTTCGACGGTGGGCCGCTGCCGGACGGGGTGCGGTGCCTGGGGCGGCTACCGCAGGCCGAGGTGTCCAACGCCCTACAGGAAGCGGATTTCACGGTGCTCGTCCGCAGGCCGGAGCGGGCGGCGGACGCGGGCTTCTCGACGAAGTTCTGCGAGAGCCTCGCCAGCGGCACACCGGTGATCGCCAACCTCACCAGCGACATGGGCAGATACCTGCGCCCCCACCGGGAGGGCCTGGTCTGCCGGGACCACTCGGTCGCCGAGGTCACCGGGGCGTTCCGTGCGGCGGCGGGGTTGAGCTCCGCGCAGCGCAGCATGATGCGCCAGGCCGCGCGCGGCCAGGCGCTCGAATCGTTCGACTACCGGGCGTACGCGGAACCGCTCGGCAGGTTCTTCCGGCAGTGGGGCTGACGGCGCACACGCGCCGCCCAGCCCGGGCGGGCGTGGCGCCTACCTGTTGGCAGCCCGTGCGGTGAAGGTCGGACCCGGGGCGGGCGCCCGATGTTCGCCGAAGATCGACCGCAGCACGTGCAGGGCCAGGAGCGTGGCCATCCCGACGATGGATTCCGGCGCCATCCCGAGCTGGTTGTTCGCCGGCACGTAGAAGACGAGAATGCAGAGCTGCGCGAAGATCAGCGACGGGACCACCCGGCGGGACGACACCGCCGCACGCCACGAGCCGGCGAAGAGCCACCCGACCAACCCCATGAACAGCGCCGCACCGGGGAAGGTGAGGTCCGAGGCGAGCCACGGATAGATGGTGGCCCAGTACATGCGCGCCGGCCACCCCATCTCGTTCTCCGTCCGGTCGGGGAAGCTCGGATGGTCGGTGAGGTCCACGTCGAGAGTCTGCTCGGCGAAGATCGCCGCGGACGGCGCGCTGCCGAGACCACGGGACCACTCGAAGGGCACCTGCAGGTTGTAGGACAACCCGAGGTAGCCGTGCGTCGGGTAACCGATCATCGCGGCGATGCCCTCGGCCATCGGTTTACCCAGGACACGTTCCACCGACGGGTTCACGCGCACCACGTCGCCCGTGGTGCCGAACTCGGCCGCCCGCGTCGCGTGATTGTGGATCATGTAGGTGGCCAGGAGCACGAACGCCGCGACGACGAGCAGGAGCGCCCGACGCCGGCGCGAGTAGGTCCGCGGCCGGTGCCGGACCGACGCCCACGCGATCAACATTCCGGCCGCGAGCATGATGACGACGTCGCCGAGGCCCTTCATCGTGCCGATGAAGAGGTAGAACGCGATGTGCGTGGTCGTCGCGCCCACGCCGGCGAGTCGCAGCCAGCCGGGCAGACTGCGCCAGTGCACGACCAGCAGCGGTACGAGGGCAACGCTGAGCACGCCGAGCGGGAAGAGCGCGGTCATCCACGGGCTCGTGCTGCCGAACCCCTGCTGATAGACGTCGAACTTGTTGACGTATCCGGCGGCGGGTGCCTGGATGTTCGCCCACACGCTGCTGGGGCCGGTGGCGCCGAACTGGGTCAGCCGCGTCAGGCTCACGACGACGTAGTAGACCGCGCTGGCCAGGACCAGTTGACGCACCAGCCGGACGCGGCCGATGGAGTGTGTCGCGGCGGCCAGCGAGGGCGGACGGCGGGCCATCTGCGCCACGTACCCACCGGCGAACAGCGCCGTCGCCAGGAGCACGAAGGCGGAGAGCTGGTAGGGGTTGGTGACATCGCGGGCCAGTCGCGTCGACCAGAACACGGCGAACGTGCCGAGCATCCACGACAGCGCCAGCACCAGCGGCAGCCAGGTGACCGTGTGACCGGCCGGTGCCGCGCGGAGCGCCGCCCCGGTCGGGGGTACCCGGTGCTCAGGTCGCGGCGCGGCCAGGAGTTGCAGGTCGCCGACCGGCGAGCGGTGCCGGCCACGACTGATTCCGTCGACGGTGGTCACCGAGGACCACTCCCGGCCGGGCGGCCAGCCCCGGACGGTCGCGGGTCGACCCGGCCAGGATTCCGCGGTTGCACTCGCCGACCCTCCACACTGTTGAGCACCCGACGCCCATACGCGGCCCGTCGTCGTGCCAGGCCAGGTTTCGGCGGCGCGGACGGTCGCTCCGCGGCGTCGTGGTCCAAATCGCTGGCTCTCAGAAGTCACTGAACGAGCCAACGATCGGGTGGTCACCGGGTGATGGCCCCCGGCCAGTCCAGAACTGTCGCCCCGGCCGGGCGTCCGGCGGCGCGGACCCGCACCGGACCCGGCAGGCCTGTCGCTCGCCGCCCGGGGTCGCCCGCCCGGCGACGGCCGGCGACCTGGACCGGCAGCATCGACAGCAGGGCGAGTACCAGCCACGGCCCCCGCTCGAACTCCCACACTCCGGTCAGCCAGAGCGGAAATCCCCCCACCAGGAACAGCCCGGCGACCCGGAGCCCGACCGGGCACTGCGCCGCCCGCCGGGCGAGCACCACCCCGAACAGGGCCGCGACGCCCAGCAGGCCCAGCAGACCCAGGTCCACGGCGACGGCGAGCACGGCGTTGTGCGGGCGGATGCCCAACGGATTCCAGAGCTCGAAGGTGCCCGCGCCGCCGCCCACCCAGAGGGCCTCCCACCAGTAGGAGGACGCGTACCGCCACAACTCGACACGGCTCAGCACGTCGCCGGTCGCCGCCGAGCCGATGAGATCGTCGGCCCACGTCAACGCGCTCTGCCCCAGACCGAGCGGCACCGTCACCAGCAGCGTCGGCGCCACGGCGACCGCGGCCACCCAGGTCACCCGGGAGTTGAGTTCGCTGAGCAGTGCGTACACCACCACGAGCAGCAGGGCGACCAGGGCACCCTTGGTCCGGTTCAGGAAGATCCCGGACGCCAGCACCGGCAACGCGGTGATCAGACCGATGGTGAAGAGCCGCCGTTGACCGCGGATCTTCAACAGGCCCAGCGCCAGGACGAACGCGGTGACGCTGGAGTAGGCCGTGAAGTTGATGTTCGTGCCCTCGATGCCGAAGCGCACCGCCATGTCCATCGCGCTGGCCTGTCCCCCGGCTCCGCGCGCCTCGATGATCAGGTGCCACGCGGCGATGGCGCATCCGACGATGTAGGAACCCCCGACCGCGAGCAGGTGCGTCGGCGTCGTGGCGACGTGGCGGACCGCGACGAACAGCAGAGCGGCCGAGGTGTACGCGAGGGCCACGCTCCGCGTCTGCGCGACGTCGCTGGACCAGACGACGGTGAGCTGCGCCCAGGCCGCTACCGCGACCGCCAGCGCGTCGGGCAGTCGGGGGCGCGGAAGGCGGCAACTGAGCAGGATCGCCGCGGCGGAGGCTTGCAGGACGGTCAGCCAGGCGTTCGCCGACGACGCCTGGAAGGCCGCGACACACAGCAGCGCGACGGCGAGAGTCGTCATCCTCGTCCGCCGGCCACCCCGTCCGGCCACGGCCACGGCCCGACCTCCGGGGCGTGATCCGGCACCGGCCGGAGGCGGCACCGGCGTACGGGGGCCGAGCGGCGCCCGGGTTTGCGCTGTCACGACCACTCCTTCTCGTCCCTGCGGCGGCATCCGCGGACGTCGTCACCGGCGGTGTCGTCACTGATGCGGCACCGGCGGCGTTGGACAGACGACAGTCCGACGACCCGCCCCGACCGGCGCGCCCCACCACGACCCGGGCACCACCGAAGAGCGTCCTAAATGCCCGATTTGATCTGCGCTTGCAGCTTCCTACACCCACGGTCCCGGTCGGGACGAAACGACGGAATCGCCATTGCCCAAGGGGACGTCGAAGGTGAAACCCGATCTCCGCGCGATCGCCGTGGACATGCGCGCGCTGGGCCTGTCGGCACCGCTGCGCGCGGCGTACGAGGCATCCAAGCGCACCGGATTCCACGCGGTCCTGTTCCGCGGCGAGGCGCACCGGCACCACCCGGCCGCGTCGGTGCCGCTGACCGGCGTGCGGCCGATCGGCGACGGCGCACGGCAGCGCTGCCTGGACGACGCCGGCCAGGTGCTGAACGACGGGCTCCGGGTCTTCGGCGCCCGCGTGGCGACGGGTGTGTCGGCACCGTGGAGCACCGACCCGCTGACCGGACGGCAGTGGCCGGCGGACGACCCGTGGTGGCGCATCGACATCCGCTCCGAGGCTCGCCTGTCCGACGTGAAGCACACCTGGGAGGCGGCACGCCACCGTGACCTGGTGATCCTGGCCCGCGCGGCCCGCCTCGACCCGACCGGCCCGTGGCAGGGCGGCCTCGACGAACTGCTGCGAGCCTGGTGTACGCAGTCCCCGCCGGAGCGGGGCGTCAACTGGTACTCCAGCCTCGAACTCGCCCTGCGCGCCATCGCCTGGAACCAGATCCTCGCGCTCGTCGGCGATCGACTACCCGGCGACGTCGGGACCGCCATGGAACGGCTGCTGCTGTCCAGCGCCCGACACCTGATGGTCGAGCTGCCCTACACGTTGAGCAGCATGCGCAACAACCACCTGCTCGGTGACGCGCTCGGGCTCATGCTGCTCGCCCGGATGTTCCCCGCGGCGCGGCGCGCCCGCTGGTGGGCGCGTACCGGCGAGAAGATGTTCGCCGCCCAGCAACGCCGACACTTCGGCGCCGACGGCCGGATGATCGAGGACTCGCTGTCGTACCACCGGTTCGTCCTCGAAATGCTCATCGTGCGGGTGCTGCTCGGCGGCGCGCCGCCCAGCGTCCGCCGGGATCTGCACGCCGCCAGCCTGCACCTCGCCCGGCTCGGCGTGTTCGACGGAGACGTCCCGCAGTACGGCGACTGGGACGAGGGACGGGTGCTCGCGTCCTCCGGCGACCCGCTCGACGTGGCCGGCTCCGCCGCGCTCGGGCTCGCGCTGTGCGGCGAACGGCTGCCGGCGCGGTGGTACGCCGAATTCGACGAACTGGCGTGGTACGCGCCCCCGCACGGCCCGGAGTCCACCGCGGAGGAGTTCGGCGCGACGACGCGCCAGCGGTCGACCGCGACGACCTCCGGAGGCATCGCGCGTGTCGACCGGGGGCCGTGGCGCGTGTGGTTCAAGGTGGACGGCGGCCCCTCGCACGGCCACGCCGACCTGACCTCGGTCTGGATCACACACGACGGCAGGTGGCTGATCGCCGACCCGGGCACGGGCACCTACAACGGCCCGCTTGAGATCCGCAACGGGTTGCGTACCTCCGCCGCCCACCCGGTACGCCGGCCGGACGGGCAGGACCAGCTCGTCCCACACCGGGCGTTCCGCTGGCTCACCACCGGCCATGGCCACCTCGGCACACCGCTCGTCCTGGCGGACCGCACGATCCTCTTCGGCTGGCACGACGCGTACGCGCGCGGCGAGCACCCGGTGCGCGTCGGCCGGGCGGTCGTGGTGGCCGAGCAGTACGTGGCGATCGTCGAGTTCGCCGACCCGCCGGCGACCGCCCGGTCCTGGTCGCTCACCGTCCCGCTGCACCCCGACGTCGTGGTGGACGACGACACGCTCATCCTCGACGGGACCAAGCTCGACCTCTTCGGACTCGACGGGCACCAGGCGGTACGCGGCCGGTCGACGCCCTTCGCGGGCTGGCACAGCCGAACGTACGGACGCTGGGAGCCGGCGACGTGGCTCACGGCCCAGAGTCGGGCCGACACCGCGCTGTGGGGGCTCGGCGCGGTACCCGGGCCGCCACCCGAACCGGACGCGCTCGACGGCTTCCGCTACCAGGCGGCCTGGAGCGACGCGGGCGCCTCCCTCACCGTCACCCACCTCGGATCAGGGGATGTCCACCACGTGCGAGCACCACGATGAACCCCCGCAGAGTCCTCGTCCTCAACCACTTCGCCGTGCCCCCGGGCCATCCCGGCGGCACCCGGCACGTCGAGTTGTTCAGCCGGCTGCCCGGCTGGACGCACGTGATCATCGCGAGCCGCCGCAACATGATCACCGGCCGGCCGCAGCGCGCGGAGCCGGGCTTTCACCTGGTCGCCGTGACGCCGTACCGGGGCAACGGTCTGGGCCGGGTGGTCAACTGGGCCAGCTACGCGGTGACGGCCACGGTGGCCAGCCTGCGCCAACCCCGACCCGACGTGGTCTACGCCTCGTCGCCGCACCTACTGGCCGGCCTCTCCGGCTGCGTCGTGGCGACACTCCGGCGCACGCCGTTCGTCCTGGAGGTCCGGGACCTGTGGCCGCGAGTGCTCGTCGAGATGGGCACGCTGTCGGAGACGTCGGTGGCGTACCGGGCGTTGGAGCGCCTCGAACGGTTCCTGTACCGGCGCGCCGACCGCGTGGTGATCATGGCGCCCGGTGTCCGGGCGGCGATCGAGGGCAAGGGCGTGGCGCCCGAGAAGATCGCCTTCATCCCCAACGCGGCGGACCCCGAGGACTTCGTACCCAGCCGACCCCGCGCCGAACTGCGGGAGCGATACCGGTTCACCCGCCGGACCGCCGTCTACGCCGGCGCACACGGCCCGGCCAACGGACTCGACCTGCTGCTGGCCGCCGCCGAGGCGGTGCCCGAGATCGACGTCGTACTGGTGGGCGCGGGAGTGGAGAAGGCACGCCTTCAAGCGAAGGCCCGCGCCATCCCCAACGTCCGCTTCCTCGACCCGGTGCCGAAGTCGGAGATCCCCGACCTCCTGCACGCCGCGGACGTCGGCGTGCACGTCCTCGCCGACGTCGAGCTGTTCCGGGCCGGAGTCAGCCCCAACAAGGTGTTCGACTACATGGCCGCCGGGCTGCCGATCGTCACCAACAGCCCGGGGACCGTCGGCGACCTCGTGCTGGGCGCGGACTCCGGATACGTGACCCCGCCGGGCCACCTCGCCCACGGCCTCGCTCAGATCACCCAGGCGAGCCCGGACGAACTGGCCAAGATGGGCGCCGCCGGCCGGAGTTGGATCCGGGCGAACCAGTCTCGTACCGCGATGGCCCACGCCCTCGGCCGGCTGCTCGCGCCGCTCGTCGACGGCGACGCGCCGCGCTGACCCGGGCCGCCCCGCGCTGACCCAGGCCGCCCCGCGCTGACCCGTCGCGCCCGGTGCGCCCGGCCGCCGGGCGCGGGGGTGTCACGAGGTCGAGCCGGCCCGCACGCTCTCCAGGTCGACCTGGGTGGGCAGCCGCGACGGGTGTTCCTGGATGCCGGCCAGGGCGGCGATCGCGGACAGCGCGGCCCTCGTCGTGCCGAAGGAGGCGTCGAGGTCCCGGTCGTCGGGCACGTTCCCGGCGATCACCGCTCGGGTGCGGGCGAGCAACTCCTGGTGTCCCTTGCCGCCGGGCACCCGCTTCACCTCCCGGCCGTCGATCTCCAGACGCCGGAAGTCGTCGATCACCACCGTGTGCCCGCGACCGAGGACCTCCAGGCGCTCCTTGGGCGTCCGCCGGTGCCCCCGGGTGGAGTACGTGATCGTCGCCGTGGACCCGTCCGGGTATCCGAGCAGGACACTCACGTCCTCCTCCAGACCCGGCTCGCCGCGCCCGCTGCCGTACGCGTGCACGACCCGCGGCTGCTCGCCCACCAGCCACGACGCGAGGTCCATGAAGTGGCACACCTCGCCCCGGATGCGGCCACCCTGGCGTCGGTCGTGATACCAGTGGGCGGCGGGCAGTTGCCCGGCGTTGACCCGGTAGGCGACGGTGATCGGCCCGGACCCGGACGCCAGGGCCGACTTGGCGTGCACGACCATCGGCGCGTGTCGACGGTTGAACCCGACGAACAGGTGGCCGGAGTTGCGGTCGTAGGCGGCCCGGACCTCGTCGAGTTCGTCCTGGGTCAGCGCGAGCGGCTTCTCCACGAAGACGTGCTTGCCGGCGTCGAGCGCCTGCGCCACCAGGCGGGCGTGCGAGTCGTGGCGACTGAGGATGAACACCACGTCGACGTCGTCGCGCACCAGCAGGTCCTCGACTGTCGGTGCGACCACGGCGATGCCGTTGCGCTCGGCCGCGTGCCGCGCGGACAGGCCCCGGGCCGACGTGATGGCGACCAGGTCGTCTCCCCAGCCCGCCGCCTTGAGCGCGGGCAGGAACGTCGCCTTGGCGTAGGCGCCGGCCCCGATCAGGCCGCCCCGTGGCGACGTCGAGGTGCGGCGCGGCCGGAGGGTGATCGTCTGCCGGAACGGCTGTGCGGGAGCCGAGTAGCTGAGCTGCACCGCGAGGGAGCGCGGGTCGGAGGCCAGCACGTCGTAGGCCGCCGTCGCGCGCTCCACCTCGTACACGTGCGTCACCAGGTCGTCGACCGCGACCCGACCGCTGGCCACCAGGTCGAGGTACGCCTCGATGTTGCGCCGTGCCGTCCAGCGCACGTGGCCGATCGGATAGTCGATGCCCCACTCCTCGTAGGCCCGGTCGTGGCGGCCGGGACCGTAGCTGCGCGCGAACCGGAGATCCAGCTCACGCTCGTAGAAGGGTCGACGGTCGAGGTCCAGACCGACGTCACCGACCACGACCAGTCGGGCGCGGTCGCGGGCGATCTCGGTGCTGCGCGCCACCGGCTCCGACGAGGGTGTCGCCGCCGTGATCAGGACCGCGTCGACGCCCCGACCACGGGTCAGTTCCATGATCTGCTCGGTGGTCGCCGCACCGGCCTCGACCAGGCCGACGGCCCCGCACTCGCCGGCCAACTGAGCGGTCCAGTCGCGCAGGTCGATGCCGATGACGTGCAGGCCCGAGGCGAGCGCCAGTCGTACCGTCAGCTGCCCCACCAGGCCGAGACCGACGACCGCGACCGAGCCACCCAGACCCACCTCGGCCTGCCGCAGGCCCTGCATGGCGATCGCCGCCACCGCGCCGAAGGCGGCCGCCTGGTCGGACACCGACTCCGGTACGGGTACCGCGAGCAGACCCGGCACCGCCTGGTACTCGGCGTGCCCCACCGACGCGGTGGCGACCCGCATTCCGGGTCGGATGCCGTCGGTGGCGGCGCCGGCCGTGACGACGACACCCGCGGCGCTGTAGCCGAGCGGCATGTCCTCGTCGAGCCGGCTGCGCACCGCGGCGAGCGTCGAGCGGACTCCCCCCGTGCGGGCCCGGTTGACGACCTGGCGGACCAGATCCGGCCGGGTCCGCGCCTTGCGCAGCAGGCTCGCCGACGCCAGCTCGCGCACGGCGCGCTCGGTTCCCGCCGAGAGCAGGGACCTGCGCGTGGCGACGAGCACCTCGGTGGCACCAGGCTCCGGTTGGGGAACGTCGACGATGCGCAATTCTCCGCCGGACACCGATTGGACGATCTGCTTCACGCGGCTCTGCCTGCCTTCGGAATTGAGAACATCATTCACGGCAGGTCACCGGTCCGGGCGACGCACACCGCAATGCATCCGTCATTCGGCATTCTATGACGATTAGATGCCATAAACTGGATAACTTGTACTATTGGCGCGCCGCCGTTGATTCGCACCGAATTTCCGAGGAGAGCCATGCCAGCCGACGCCGTTCTGCACGTCGCGGGTGCACGTCCCAACTTCCCCAAGGCAGCACCGGTGATCCGCGCGCTGGAGCGGCACGGCGTGACGCAGCGCCTCGTCCACACCGGACAGCACTACGACGAGCGGATGTCCGAGGTGTTCTTCCGGCAGCTGGGCCTGCCCGAGCCGGACATCAACCTGGGAGTCGGTTCGGGAAGCCACGCGAGCCAGACCGCGAGCGTCATGACCGGCCTGGAAGAACTGATGATCGCCGACCGCCCGGCCCTCACCGTCGTCTACGGCGACGTCAACTCCGCACTCGCCGCCGCCCTCGTCGCGTCGAAGCTGGGCATCCCGGTCGCGCACGTCGAGGCAGGGCTACGCAGCTTCGATCGGTCCATGCCCGAAGAGATCAACCGGATCGTCGTCGACCACGTGTCCGACCTGTTGTTCGCCACCAGCCCCGACGCCGTGTCGCACCTCGGGACCGAGGGCGTCCCGGCGGAGAAGATCCACCTGGTCGGCAACCCGATGATCGACACCCTGCTGGCCAATCTCGACCGCTTCGACGTCGCCGGCATCCGGGCGACGCTCGCGCTGCCCGACCGCTACGTGGTGGCCACGCTGCACCGACCGGGCAATGTCGACGATGCGACAGACGTCGTCGACCTGGTCAAGGCGTTGCACGCGGTCGCCGACCAACTCCCGGTCATCCTGCCGCTGCACCCGCGCGGCCGGCGACACCTCGAAAGCGCGGGCCTGCTCTCGCACCGCGCGCTGCGGGTCGTCGCCCCGCTGGGTTACCTCGAGTTCGTCAGCCTGGTGCGCGGCGCCGCCGTCGTCGTCACCGACTCCGGCGGGGTGCAGGAGGAGACGACGATGCTCGGCGTGCCCTGCCTGACGCTGCGGCCCAACACCGAACGCCCGATCACGATCACGCACGGCACGAACCGCCTCGTCACCCGGTCGACGCTCGCCGAGACCGTGGCGAGCACGGTGGCCGCGCCTCGACCCGCCAGCTGGCCCACCCCGCCGATGTGGGACGGCGCGGCGGGTGACCGCATCGCGGACATCATCTCGGCGACACTCCGGTAGCCAGTCCACCACACGATCACAGGCGGCACCCACACCAACACGGGCAGCCACCTCGCGCCCATTGAACTATTGACATCGTTCACGCCGCACCGAAGGCTCGCGCCTACAGGTCCTTCACCCAAGGAGGCGCGAATGAGACCGAGACGACTGGCGATCGCCGGCGTGCTCACCCTGCTCGGCGCACTGGCGTTGACCCCGCCGGCCAGCGCGAAGCCACCGTCCGACCCGGTCGCACGCGACGGCTTGGAGGTGTACGTCGGCACGGTCGACGCGAAACAGCGGGACCAACTGCGCGCGGCGGGGGTCGACCTCGGCCACGACGCGAAGACCGACGCGGCCGGACAGACCACAGTCGAGACGGTGCTCAGCCGCCGGCAGGCCAAGAGGCTCACCGACCAGGGCGTCCCCCTGTCGGTGAAGAAGGTTCGCGGCAAGGACGCCTCGCAGGCGCTGCGGGAGCAGGCCGCGGCCGGCTGGACGGCGTTCCGTCCCTACGGAGAGCCGGGCGGCCTCCGGGACGAGCTGAACGCCACCGCGGCCCGTCATCCCAAGCTGGCCAAGGTGGAGACGATCGGCCGCACCCAGCAGGGCCAGCCGATCCTCGCCGTCAAGGTCACCAAGAACGCGCGGACCGTCGAGGACGGTAAGCGACCGGCGGTGCTCTACGCCGGTGCGCAGCACGCCCGCGAGTGGATCACGCCGGAGATGAACCGCCGGCTGATGCACCACGTGCTGGACAGCTACGGCACCGACCGGGAGATCACCCGCCTGTTGGACACCACCGAGCTGTGGTTCCTGCCGGTCGCCAACCCGGACGGCTACGACCACACCTTCACCCCCGGCAACCGGCTGTGGCGCAAGAACCTGCGGGACAACAACGGCGACGGGCAGATCACCTCGGGCGACGGCGTCGACCTCAACCGCAACTTCAGCTACAAGTGGGGGTACGACAACGAGGGCTCGTCACCGGAGCCGAACAGCGAGACCTACCGGGGTCCGAGCCCCAACTCGGAGCCGGAGACCAAGGCCCTGGACCGGCTCTTCAAGCGGGTCGGGTTCGAGTTCTTCGTCAACTACCACTCGGCGGCCCAGTTGCTGCTCTACGGCGTCGGCTGGCAGGTGAACACCCCCACCCCGGACGACGTGATCTACGAGGCGATGGCCGGTGACGACGCGCACCCGGCGGTGCCCGGCTACGACCCGGACATCTCCGCCGAGCTGTACACCACCAACGGTGACACCGACAGCCACGCCACCGTCAAGTACGGCACGTTGGGCTTCACGCCGGAGATGTCCACCTGCGAGGCCGCCTCGGCGGTCGACCCGGACGACCAGTGGCACCCGGAGGACTGCGCGAGCGAGTTCATCTTCCCCGACGACGAGGCCCTCATCGCCGGTGAGGTGCAGAAGAACCTGCCGTTCGCGCTGGCCGTGGCCCGATCCGCGGCGGACCCGGACGACCCGGTGTCGGTGGTCGGCCGCAGCACCCCGGACTTCGTGGTGGACGCGTTCGACACCTCGTACGGGCGCACCCAGCAGGTCGCCTCGATCACCCGCCGGGCGCTGAAGAACGTCCGGATGCACTACACGGTCAACGGCGGGCGACCGAAGACGGTCGCGGTCCGCGAGTGGCGCGGCGGCGAGCGGTACGGCGACACGCACGACGACTACTACGCCGAGCTGCGCGGCACGGTCACCGGCGCGAAGCCGGGTGACCGGGTGGAGGTCTGGTTCACCGGCAACAAACCCCGGGCCGGGGTGGTCGCCAGTCAACACTTCACCTACCAGGTGCACCGCGACATCGGCGGCGACGTGCTGGTCCTCGCGATGGAGGACGTCACCGGCCTCAGCCCGACGCAGACCGGCACCACCGCGAAGTACGCCGACGAGGTCGCGGCGTCGCTGAGCGCCGCCGGGCGCAGCAGCGACGTGTACGACTTCGACGCGATGGAGCGCGCGGCACCCCACCCGCTGGGCGTGCTGTCGCACTACAAGACGGTGGTCTGGGAGACCGGCGACGACATCATCGTGCGCTCCCCCGACCAGGTGCCCGGCACCACGGCCAAGGCGGCGCTGACCACCGAACTGGCCGTGCGGGACTACCTCAACGAGGGCGGCAAGCTCCTGATCAGCGGCCAGTACGCGCTGTACGCCCAGGGCGCCAACGGGTCGTACGTCTACCACCCGGACGCGCCGCCCGAGTGCACCGACGCCGAGTCCGCCGCCTGCCTGCCGTTGTTGAACGACTTCCAGCAGTACTGGCTGGGCGCGTACACCTACGTCAGCGACGGCGGCACCTCCCCGGAGGGGGGACCGTATCCGGTCGCCGGCACCGACGGCGCGTTCGCCGGCTTCAGCGGGCAGCTCAACGCACCCGGGTCGGCGCAGAACCAGGAGCACGGCGCGTCGTTCCTGACCACGTCGGGCTTCCTGCCGCCGGACGAGTTCCCCCAGTTCGCCAGCTCCGCGCCGGTGGGCTGGACCCGGCCGGGCGGCGCGCCGTTCGATCCGCGTACCGGTGAGTGGTATCTGCACAGCGGGCAGAGCGACGAGTCGTACAAGCGGCTCACCCGCACGGTGGACCTGACCGGGGCGAGCAGTGCGGAGTTGCGCTTCTTCACCTCGTACGACATCGAGCAGGACTGGGACTTCCTCTTCGTCGAGGCGCACGAGGTGGGCACCGACAACTGGACGACCCTGCCGGACGTCAACGGCAAGACCAGCACGTCCACCGGGGAGAGCTGTGCCAGCGACTGGGTCGGGCTGCACCCGTTCCTCGCCCACTACCAGGGTGCGGACTGCTCGCCCACCGGGAGCACCGGCAGCTGGAACGCGGCGTCCGGCGCCTCCGGCGGCTGGAAGGAGTTCGTGACGGACCTGTCCGGTTACGCCGGCAAGCAGGTCGAGGTGTCGATCACGTACGCCTCGGACTGGGCCACCCAGGGGCTGGGTGTCTTCGTGGACGACGCCCGGGTGCTCGTCGACGGGGCGACCGTGGCGGAGACCTCGTTCGAGTCGGCCGACCTGGACGGCTGGACGGTCGCCGGTCCGCCGGCCGGATCCGGTGGCAACGCCACCGACTGGTCGCGCAGCCAGCGGGCGTTCGAGGAGGGCTCCGTGGTGGCCACCGCCGACACGGTCTACCTGGGCTTCGGGTTGGAGGGGCTGCCCCCGGCGGCCCGCGACGACCTGGTCGCCCGCTCGCTGAGGCACCTCAGCGGTCAACCCCGACCCTGACGGCGGCGAGGTGCGCCGACGGTCCCCGGACCGTCGGCGCACCTTCGCGGTACGCCGGGTGCGGCCACCGCGAATGTGGTGAGCTGTACGGGTGTCGGGGCTGGGACTTGTGCTGCACCCCACCCGGGATGTCACCGAGGTGGTCGGGATCATCGAACGGTGGGCGACGCGCCACCACAAGACGCTGATGGTGCGCGAGGAGGACCAGCACCGCGTACCGTCCTGCGTCGAACCGGTGCCGGCCGAGGAGGTCGCCACCCGCTCCAACGCGTTGATCAGCATCGGCGGCGACGGCACCATGCTGGGTGCGCTACGTTCCGCCATCCGTGACCCGAAGCCGGTGCTCGGCGTACACCTGGGTCATCTGGGGTTTCTCGTGGAGATCGAGCCGCCGGAGCTGCCCGACGCGCTGAGCCGGCTGCTGTCGAAGGACTTCACCGTCGAGTCGCACGCCTGCCTCGCCTGCGACGTCTGCGGTGACGACGTCGTGGCGTTCAACGACATCGCGTTGGTCCGCCAGCCCGGCTCCGGCTTCGTCAGCGTCACCCTCGGCATCGACGGCCAGCAGTACGGCTACTACCGCAGCGACGCCGTGGTGGTGAGCACCCCGATCGGCTCGACGGCGTACAGCTACGCGGCCGGTGGCCCACTGATCTCCCCCGCCGCGGACTCGGTGGTGATCACGCCGTCGGCGCCGATGGCCGGTATCTCCCGGTCGGTGGTGCTCTCGCCGGACGAGAAGATCCGGTTGGAACTCCGGCCCGACTCGTCGCCGGTCGTGGTGGAGATGGACGGGCTGGTGTTCCGCGACGCCGCGACGGAGGGGGCCGTGGACATCACGTACCGCCGCAACGCCGGCCTGGTGGTCCGCTTCGACCCGCTGCGCTACCAGGAACGCAACCAGCTGAAGATGACCCTGCTCGACCTGCCGTTCCTGCCGGAGCAGCTCCGCGAACTGCTCCCCGAAGAACTACGACGAAGAGCCCAACAAGAAATCCCCCCACCCTGCTAACCCCCCTGCCCTGCCACCCCCCACCCCACCCTCAGCCCCGTTGATCAAGAGGTTTGCGTCACCCGCGCGGCGTGTCCTGACGCAAACTTCTTGATCAACTTGGGCAAGGCGGACCCGGAGGGGGCAGGGGTTAGGGGGTTAGGGCCTGGTCTACCAGGTTTTTGGCTTCTTCTTGGATCTGCTTGAGGTGGTCGGGGCCCTGGAAGGACTCGGCGTAGATCTTGTAGACATCCTCGGTGCCGGACGGGCGCGCGGCGAACCAGCCGGACTTCGTGCTGACCTTGAGGCCGCCGATCGGGGCGTTGTTGCCGGGGGCGGTCGTCAACGTCGCGGTGATCGGCTCACCGGCGAGTTCGGTCGCGGTGACCTGGTCCGGGGAGAGCTTTCCGAGCACGGCCTTCTGCTCCCGGGTGGCCGGGGCGTCGATCCGGGCGTACGAGGGCGCGCCGAACCGCTCGGCCAACTCCGCCCAGTGCTCGCTCGGGCTGCGCCCGGTGGTGGCCAGGATCTCGGCGGCGAGCAGGCAGAGCAGGAGGCCGTCCTTGTCGGTGGTCCAGGTGGAGCCGTCGCGGCGCAGGAACGACGCCCCGGCGCTCTCCTCACCGCCGAAGCCGACCGCTCCGTCGAGCAGCCCGGGCACGAACCACTTGAAGCCGACCGGTACCTCCAGCAGCGGCCGACCCAGGTCCGCGGCGACCCGGTCGATCATCGACGAGGAGACGAGCGTCTTGCCCACCGCGGCGTTCGGACCCCATTCGGTACGGGTCCGGAACAGGTGATCGATCGCCACCGCCAGGTAGTGGTTGGGGTTCATCAGGCCCGCGTCCGGGGTGACGATGCCGTGCCGGTCGGCGTCGGCGTCGTTGCCGGTGGAGATCTGATAGTCGGCGCGGGCGGCGATCAGCGACGCCATGGCGTTGGGCGAGGAGCAGTCCATCCGGATCTTGCCGTCGCCGTCCAGGGTCATGAACCGCCAGGTCGGGTCGACCGTCGGGTTGACCACGGTCAGGTCCAGCCGGTGCCGCTCGGCGATCTCACCCCAGTACGCCACGCTCGCCCCGCCCAGCGGGTCCGCGCCGATCCGGATCCCGGCGTCGCGGATGGCGTCGATATCGATCGCCGAGGGCAGGTCGTCGACGTAGTGGGCGAGGAAGTCGTACTCCCCGGTGGTGTCGGCGGCCCGCGCCCGCGCGTGGGTGATCCGGCGGACCTCCTTGAGCCCGGCGGCCAGGATCGCGTTGGCGCGGTCCTGGATCCACCGGGTCACGTCGGTGTCGGCCGGCCCGCCGTTCGTGGGGTTGTACTTGAAACCGCCGTCGTCCGGCGGGTTGTGCGACGGGGTGATGACGATCCCGTCGGCGAGCCCACTGGTGCGTCCCCGGTTGTGGGTGAGGATCGCGTGCGACAGCGCCGGGGTGGGGGTGTAACCGTCGCGGCTGTCGACGAGCACGGTGACGTCGTTGGCGGCGAGCACCTCCAGGGCGTCCACGGCGGCCGGCGCGGACAGCGCGTGGGTGTCCCGGGCGAGGAAGAGCGGCCCGTCCAGCCCCTGCTCCCGTCGGTAGTCGCAGAGCGCCTGGGTGACGGCCAGGATGTGGTCGGAGTTGAACGCGTTGCGCAGGCTGGAGCCGCGGTGGCCGGAGGTGCCGAAGGAGACCTGCTGGGCCGGGTCCGTGGGGTCCGGATGCTCGGCGTAGTAGGCGGTCACCAGGCGCGGCACGTCGACCAGGTCGGCGGGCTCGGCGGGCTGGCCGGCACGGGGGTGGGTCACTGCGGAATCCTCCTCGGGGAGTGCCTGTCGCTCACGGCTCGACCTTCTGGCCCTTGCCGATCACCACGATGCCATTGTCGGAGACGGTGTAGCGCTGCCGGTCCTTCTCCAGGTCGACGCCGATCTCGACGCCCTCCGGGACGAACACGTTCTTGTCCAGGATGGCCCGCCGGACCACCGCGTGCCGGCCGATCTCCACACCCTCCATCAGCACCGAGCCCTCGACGTGCGCCCAGGAGTGCACCCGCACCTTCGGCGAGACGATCGAGTTCTCCACCAGCGAACCGGAGATCACCACACCGGGCGAGACCATCGAGCCGACCGCCCGGCCGACGCGCTCACCCCACTGGTGGACGAACTTCGCCGGCGGCCACGGCGGCTGCTCGGTGTAGATCGGCCAGTCGAAGTTGTAGAGGTTGAAGACGGGGTGCACGTTGATCAGATCCATGTGCGCGTCGTAGAACGAGTCGAGCGTCCCCACGTCCCGCCAGTAGCCGCGGTCCCGGTCGTTGCTGCCCGGCACCTCGTTGTCGCGGAAGTCGTAGACGTTCGCCTCGCCCCGCTCGACGAGCATCGGGATGATGCTGCCGCCCATGTCGTGCTTGCTCGACTTGTCGGCCGCGTCGCGCTCGACCGCCTCGCAGAGCGCACGGGTGGTGAAGACGTAGTTGCCCATCGAGGCGTAGATCTCGTCCGGCGCGTCCGGCAGACCGACCGCGTCGGTGGGCTTCTCGCGGAACGCCCGGATCTTCCGGCCGTCCTCGCCGACCTCGATGACGCCGAACTGGTCGGCCATCGACAGCGGCTGGCGGATGCCGGCGACGGTGACCGCGGCACCGGAGGCGATGTGGTCCTCCACCATCTGCCGCGGGTCCATCCGGTAGATGTGGTCGGCGCCGAAGACGATCACGTAGTCGGGCTGCTCGTCGTTGATGAGGTTGAAGCTCTGGTAGATGGCGTCGGCCGAGCCGGCGAACCACCACGGGCCACGACGCTGCTGCGCGGGCACCGGGGTGACGTAGTTGCCGAGCAGCGTGGACATCCGCCAGGTCTTGGTGATGTGCCGGTCGAGGGAATGGGACTTGTACTGGGTCAGCACGACAATCTTGAGATAGCCGGCGTTTGCCAGGTTGGAGAGGACGAAGTCGACCATGCGGTACATCCCGCCGAACGGGACGGCCGGCTTGGCCCGGTCCGTGGTGAGTGGCATCAGGCGCTTGCCCTCACCACCCGCCAGGACGATCGCGAGCACCTTGGCAGCCATGCCACGACGCTATCCACCCGCGTCGGACTTCACCACTCGTACGGGGACTCTTCTGCATTAGGGTGCGGGGTCATGACGGAACCCACCCCGCTGCGCGTCGATCTGCTCACCCGCGAGTACCCGCCGGAGGTCTACGGCGGCGCCGGGGTGCACGTCGAGTACCTGGCCCGGGAGTTGCGCCGCCGCGCCGACGTCCGGGTGCACTGCTTCGGTCTGCCGCGCACCGAGCCGGGCGTCACCGCGTACCCCGAACCGCCCGGCCTGACCGGCGCGAACGCCGCGCTGCGCACGATGGGCGTGGACCTGGAGATGGCCGCCGGCACGGCCGGCGCCGACGTGGTGCACAGCCACACCTGGTACGCGAACCTGGCCGGCCACACCGCGAAACTGCTGCACGGGGTGCCGCACGTGGTGACCGCGCACAGCCTGGAGCCGCTGCGGCCGTGGAAGGCCGAACAGCTCGGAGGCGGTTACGCGCTCTCCTCCTGGATCGAGCGCACCGCGATGGAGGCCGCCGACGCGGTGATCGCCGTCAGTGGCGGGATGCGCAACGACGTGCTCACCGCCTACCCGCAGATCGACCCGGACCGGGTCCGGGTGGTCTACAACGGCATCGACACCATTCAGTACGCGCCGGATCAGGCGACCGACGTGCTCGACCGGCTCGGCATCGACCCGTCCCGACCCAGCGTCGTCTACGTGGGAAGGATCACTCGACAGAAGGGGCTGCCCTACCTGTTGCGGGCCGCGCGGGAGCTGCCGGCGGACACCCAGCTCGTGCTGCTCGCCGGCGCACCGGACACCGCCGAGATCGCCGCCGAGGTGGCGGGCCTGGTCGCCGAGCTGCGGGCCAACCGCTCCGGCGTGGTCTGGGTCGCCGAGATGCTGCCCAAGCCCGAGGTGATCCAGGTGCTCACCCACGCCACCGTCTTCGTCTGCCCGTCGATCTATGAGCCGATGGGCATCGTCAACCTGGAGGCGATGGCCTGCGAGACGGCCGTGGTGGCGACCGCGACCGGCGGCATCCCCGAGGTGGTGGCCGACGGCGAGACGGGCCTGCTGGTGCCGATCGAGCAGGTCAGCGACGGGTCGGGGACCCCGTTGGAACCGGGGACGTTCGTCGCCGACCTGGCGGCGGCGATCAACACGCTGCTCGCCGATCCGGCGCGTACCGGGCGGTTCGGCCTGGCCGGTCGCCAGCGCGCGGTGGACCACTTCTCCTGGGACGCCATCGCGGGTCAGACCCTCGACGTGTACCGCTCCGTCGGCGCGGGCTGACGGGGCGAGCCTCGGCGCGGGCTGCGGGTGGCGGGCTGACGGTCATCACCGCCTCAGACCGCCGTACCCGGAGGGGACTTGAGCAACGACGTCACCTCGGCGGAATGGCCACCACGCCCGGTGCGGAGCGCGCTGGCCGCGATGCGGATGAGGTCGATGTTGACCCCGGCGGCACCGCTGGGGTCGTGCACCGTCAGCTTCACGTCGAGGCTCACCGCTGTCTCGCCCCAACCCTGCGCCTCGATGTTGAGGTGAGCCACCTTCTGCGAGCGCAGGTGCGGCAGGTAGCCGAGCGGAGCCACCTCGACCCTGCCGGCGGCGGGTCGGTCGGCGGCGGGTTGCTCGGCGGCGGGTCGACCGGCGGGGTGGCCTTCCGTCAGGGCGTTGAGCTTGGACTGCTTCTTCGTGTTGGGGTTGGCGACCAGGTTGCGGAAGTCCTCGGTGCCGCCCAGGTTGACCTGGTACGAGCTGACCAGCGTGAGGCCCCGCTCCTCGAGCAGCCGCAGCAGCGCTTTGTGCAGCACCGAGGTGCCGAACTGGCTGGCCAGGTCATCGCCGAATAGCGGCAGTCCGGCCGCCGTGAACCTGTCCAGCAGGTGCGGGTCGCGGGCGACCGGGTCGGAGGTGGTGTTGATGAAGGCGACGCCGGCGGTGTGCGCCGCCTCGGCGTACGCCCGCGCGGTCTCCGGCCGGCCACTCGGCGCCGAGTAGAGCAGCACCTCCGCACCGGCCAACGCCGCCGCGACCCGCGGCACCCCGGTCGCGTCGACGAGGCCCTTCGTGACGGGCACACCTGCTCGGGGCAGGTCGCAGTTCAGCCGGGGGAAGTTGTTGGGCGGCAGGAAGATCGCCTCGGTCAGATCCCGACCGATCTTCTCCGCGGAGGTGGCGAAGGCCGCCACGACGTCGATGTCGCCCACCCCGAGCCCGTCGATCGTCGGCCGGCGGATGCCGACCAGGCTGCCGCTCTGGCGGTAGAGAGCAAGCCCCTGCACCAACGCCGACGTGTTGTTGCCGACACCAACGACCGCGACCCTCACCCGTTCGATCATGGCGGGAGGTTACGTCACCTCCGCGCATTCCGGTGGTCCTGATGATCGGCCTGCGGCGGGACGATCAACGACACCGGAAAGTGTCGTACAGGCGTTCTAATCTCTACCTGTGATCGATGCGTTGGAGCAGGCCGAGGCCGCAGTGGCGGCCTGCTTCGACACGCCCGTCTGGGCCGCCGGCGAGCGCGATCTCGTGGTGGCGCTGGACGCGGTGCACCGCGTCGAGCAACGGCTGGCCGCGGTCAAGCTGGCCCTCGTGCGGGAGTTGGACGGCCGCGGCACCGCGACGACCCAGGGCGCGTCCTCGACGGCGGTGTGGCTGCGGGACCGGCTGCGCCTCGGGGTCGGCGCCGCCCGCCGTCTGGTCGAGCTGGCCGCGACGCTTGACACCGCCCCGCCCGGGGTGCGGGACGCGTTGGCCGGCGGTTCGGTCGACGTGGAGCAGGTCCGGGTCATCGCCGCGACGGTCGAGACCGTCCACGCCGCCGCCGGCACGGAGGCTGCCGACAAGGCCGTCGGTGTCCTCGTCGAGTGGGCGGCGCAGTTCGACGCCGCCCTGCTGCGCAAGCTCGGCACCCGGATCCTCGACCACGTCGCCCCGGAAGTCGCCGACGCCGCCGCCGAGGCTGCCCTGCGGGCCCAGGAGTCGCGGGCCATGCGGGACCGGCACGTCACGATCAGCGAGCAGACCGACGGCCGAATCCGCCTCACCGGCGTCCTCGACACCGAAGCCGCCGCCGCGCTGCGCGCCGCCATCGACCCCCTCACCACACCCACCTGCCCCGACGACGCCCGCACCCCAGGCCAACGCCGCCACGACGCCCTCGCCGACATCTGCCGACTCGCCCTACGCACCGGCGACATCCCCCAAAACGGCGGTGACCTCGCTCAGGTCGTCGTCACCACCACCTATGACGAGTTGACCCGACAGCTGACCAACGGCGCTCTCGACACCGGCCTACACCTCACACCCGAGGCCGTGCGCCGGCTCGCCTGCGACGCGGCAATCCTGCCCGCCGTCCTCGGCGGCACCGGCCAACCACTCGACGTCGGCCGACAACGCCGACTCATCACCGGCTCACTACGACGCGCCCTGGTGCTGCGAGACCGGGGCTGCGCCTTCCCCGGCTGCGACCGACCACCCCGCTGGTGCGACGCCCACCACATCCACCACTGGGCCGACGGCGGCACCACCAACCTCGACAATGCCGTCCTACTCTGCGGCCACCACCACCGCCACGTGCACCACAGCGACTGGGCCGTCCGGCTCGGCGACAACGGGCACCCCGAGTTCATCCCACCCGCCTGGCTCGACCCCGAACAACTCCCCCGCCGCAACCACTACCACCGACGCAACTAGCCAGACAGCCGGCCGAGCGTCAGCCAGGACGATCGCCGCCCGCGCGGTCCCGGCAGAAGTCCCGGAAGGATCGTGGCGTACGACCTGTCACGTCTGCGACGGTCGACGTCGTCCGGTCCTCCGCGCCTGCCGCGATCGCCGTGTCCAGGCTCGCGAGGAAGCGGGCGAAGTCCGGCGGTATGCCGTTGGCGCTGTGGCGTTCGGCCAGTTCCGCCGCGTCGATCGCACGGTGCCGGACCGGCCGGCCGCCGGCCTCGGTGAGGATGGCGGCGACAGCGTCGTAGCTCAGCGCCTCTGGGCCGGTGATGATGTGGTCGGTGTTGTGCGCCGTCGGGTCCGTGAGAGCGCGCACCGCCACCTCGGCGATGTCGGCAGGGTCGACGAAGCCGACCCGGGCGGTGCCGGTGGCGCTGACGATCTCGCCATGGTCGCGGGCGCTCAGGGCGTACGGCTGCTCACCCACGAAGTTCTCCATGAACCAGGACGGTCGCAGCACCGCCCACTCCCCGAACATCTCACCGAGGCGTGCGTGCACCAGGCCCAGCCCGTGCTCGGCGGGCGGGACGGCCGAGGAGCTGAGCAGGACCACCCGGCGGACACCGGCGTCGCGTGCCCGCTCGAGGAAGGGCAGCATGATCGGCGCCGGGTCGACCTCGCCGACCGGGGGGATGGCGTAGATCGCGCGCACGCCACCCAGCACGTCTGAGTGGGTGGTCGGGTCGCGCCAGTCGAAGCGGACCCCTCCGGCGGCGGGGCGTCGGCTGGCGATCCGGGTGGGGTGACCGCGCTCGGCAAGCGTGGCGGCGACGATGCGGCCGGTGGTCCCGGTGCCACCGATGACCAGGATCATGAGCGCACCAGGCCGCCACCGAGCAGCTCCTGTGCGGCGATCGGATCCCAGTAGTCGCGATAGTGCACGAGCCGCCCGTGACGGATGGTCAGGACGGCGATGTAGCGCACCTCGTACGGCCGACCCGTCGCGACGACGAAGCCGGAGGCCACGAACTCGACGACGATGACCTCGGGGTCCCTGGTCTCGTGCACGGTTCGATCGCGGATCTCGCGGACGTCGAGCAGCGCGGGGTAGTTGATCAGGTAATCGTGCAGCTCGGCGCGCCCGGCTACCCGACGCGGCTGGCCGGGCGGCGCGAACGGGAGCTCCAGCACCGCATCCTCGGCAAACAGCGCGATGAACCTGGCCATGTCCTTGGCGAGCAGCAGCTCCATGCCGCGATGGAACACGGCGGTGGGGTGGTCCGACATGATCGTCCTTTCGTCGTCCGGTACGGTCGCGCCAAGAGGCGGACCGCCGGTCCGCTTAAACTATACGGACCGCTAGTCCGTTTGGCGAGAGGGGTGTCCGGTGCGGGCCGATGCGCTACGCAACAGGGAGTCGGTGCTGGCCGCCGCCGGGCGTCTCTTCGACGCCGCAGCCGACCCCGACCAGGTGTCCATGGACGACATCGCCACCGCAGCCGGGGTCGGCAAGGGCACCCTGTTCCGGCGCTTCGGCGACCGCATCGGGCTCATCCGCGCCCTCTACGAGCAACGGGGACTGCGGTTGCAGGCTGCGCTCGCGGTGTCACCCCACCGGCCGGCGGCGGAGCAGGCCGTCGAACTGCTGCGGGCCATGCTGCGCTTCAAGCTCGACAACCGGGTGCTCACGCTGGCGCTCGAGAGCGCCGGGAGCGGCAGCCCGTACCGCAATGAGGCGTACGACCACTGGCACGCCCTGCTGGCCGGCCTCGTCGCGGAGGCACGCGGCCCGCAGGCGGCGGACTATCTGGCCCATGCCCTGCTCGCTGCCGTCCGCAGCGACCTGGTCGAGCACCTGCGCGACTGGCCCGAAGCGCGGTGGCACGCCGGCCTGGACGCACTTGTCGACTCCGTGTTCGGTCACGACGGCCAGTCCGAGCTCCCCGCAGGTCCATCGCGCTGAGCTGGTTCTCAGTGGGCCAGCCGACGTACCCCACGCTGGACCTTGTCCACCCAACTCGTCGACTTGCCCAGCCGGTCGGCGAACTGCTGCTGCGTCATGTTGCGCCGCACCCACTCGGGTTTCCGGAGACCGCTCGAACCAGGATCTAGTGGCATCGCCGACGCGCCGAGACCACTACAACCAGGATTCTGTGCGAGCTTGCAGCCTGCGGATCGTCGCGACGGGGCAGGGCAGGCGAGGTGCTTGGCCGCGCGCAAGCGGACGACCGCCGGACGACGGGAGCGGCGGTCAGCGGCCCGGTGTGGTCAGTCGTACGGCGTGGTCAGCGTCAGGCCCCTGTCACGTGTCTCACACGACACGCGACACAAGCCCGACACGGTGCGTCTCCTGCGTCTCGGGTATTGGCTCGACGCCTGGATGGTCGGCTGCCAGGATGCTGAGCCATGGCGGACGACGGGTCGAGCAGCCCACCGCAGCTCGCGGCGTGGGCGGATGTCGACCCGGCGCGATACCCGTTCGACCCGGTCGAGATGTCGGTGGCGGTCCGGGCGTTGGTCCCTCCGCCGCCTCCCCCGCCGGCCTTCCGCGACGGCGGGTGGGTCGGGGGAGCAGAGGCCTTCGCCTGGGTCGATTCCGTCAGCACTCTGCTGTCCGACCGGTACGGCCCGTGGGCCTATCGCTGGCACTGGGGGCCCCCGGGAGAGGGAGCATGTGGGCTTCGTGACCGACCGCATCCCGGCCCCGGCGGACGCGCCGACGTTCGTCGCCGACGCGCTGCTGGCCTGGCGGCGCTGGTTGGAGAGCCTGGCTGAGCGGTTCGACCACCTTCTGCCGTCGCTCGATCCGGGGCGGGCCGGCGACGCGGCGGAGGTCGTCGCCTGGGAGGTCGCCGGCGAGCAGTTGATGACCTTCGTCGCCGCCCCCGTCGTCGACAACGACGGCTGGCAGGGGTACTCCCAACTCACCCTGCAGTGGTTCCTCACCGCCACAGGCATACCGCCGGAACAGGCGCGGGTGGTGGTCGGCGGAGCCCTCAAAGGGTTCGGCTGGTGGGCGCCGCTGACCGCGGTGGAGATCGGCGAGATCGGCGGCAGGATCGCCCGAGACGTGCTCGGCCTCACCGGGAGCGTGCCGCCCGGCCGAGTCGACGACTGGCCCGACACCTGGCCACACGGTTGGCCGACCTGGCGGGCGACGAACACCAGCGCGGGCGCCGGGCCGCCGCCCGACCGTGGGCGCTACAGGTGATCTGCCCCTCACCGACGCCACGAAGACGCGCACAACGTCGGAGGGTGACGCCGCGCGGCAGCACGTACCCCCGAACGTGCACGGATCTTGACGCGCAACCCCGGGGTAGGGCGGACCGGCGGGCTTGCCCGCGCGCGAACGGATCTCGCGCAGTAGGTTGGCGGGGTGACTGGACGGTTCCCGATCGAAGACGTCTCCCCTGTCGTCTCGTGCGGGCGGTACCCGGCCAAGGCGGTGGTCGACGAACCGGTCCCGGTGTCGGCCCGCGCCTACCGGGAGGGGCACGACGCGCTCGGCTGCAACGTGGTCTGGATGGGTCCGGATGGCGTCACCAGGCCGTTCACCCGGATGCGCCCCGGCGAGCCCGGCCAGGACCGGTGGCACGCCACCATCCGGCCGGACGCCGTCGGCTCCTGGGCCTTCGCCGTCGAGGCGTTCCAGGACCCGTACCTGACCTGGCAGAACGCGGTGACGAAGAAGATCGCCGCCGGGCAGGGGTCGGAGGACCTGGCCAACGACCTGGCCGAGGGCGCGCGGGTGCTCGCCGCCGCCCGGGACCTGGTCCCGACCGCCGAGCGGCCCCGGATCGCCGACGCGCTCACCGCGCTCGTCGAGACCGACCTGCCGCTGCCGCAGCGGGTCGGCCCGGCCCTGGCGCTGGCCGACCTGCTCTGGGAGCACCCGGTGCGGGAGCTGGTCACCTCCGGTGACACGTACTCGATCTGGGTGGACCGCAAGCGGGCGCTCTACTCGGCCTGGTACGAGTTCTTCCCCCGCTCGGAGGGGGCGACGCAGGACCGGTCCGGCACCTTCGCGACCGCCACCGAGCGGCTGCCGGGCGTCGCCGCGATGGGCTTCGACGTGCTCTACCTGCCGCCGATCCACCCGATCGGCCGGGTCAACCGCAAGGGCCGCAACAACGCGCTCACCGCCGGGCCGACCGACGTGGGCTCGCCGTGGGCGATCGGCGCCGCCGAGGGCGGCCACGACACGATCCACCCCGACCTGGGTACGCCTGCGGACTTCCGCGCCTTCGTCGAGGCGGCGGCGGCGCAGGGCCTGGAGGTGGCGATGGACCTGGCGTTGCAGTGCGCGCCGGACCACCCGTGGGTCACCGAGCACCCGGAGTGGTTCACCACCCGGGCCGACGGCAGCATCGCGTACGCGGAGAACCCGCCGAAGAAGTACCAGGACATCTACCCGGTCAACTTCGACAACGACCCGGAGGGCATCCGGGCCGAGGTGCTGCGGGTCGTGCTGCACTGGGTGGGCGAGGGCATCCGGATCTTCCGGGTGGACAACCCGCACACCAAGCCGTTCGACTTCTGGCGCTGGCTGATCGCCGAGGTGAAGAAGGTCGACCCGGACGTGCTGTTCCTGGCTGAGGCGTTCACCCGGCCGGCCATCATGCACGGCCTGGGCAAGATCGGCTTCACGCAGTCGTACACCTATTTCACCTGGCGCACGACGGCCGCGCAGATGCGGGAGTACTGCGAGGAGCTGGTCGCGTCGGCCGACCACATGCGGCCGAACTTCTGGCCGAACACCCCGGACATCCTGCACGAGTCGTTGCAGCACGGCGGCCCGCCGATGTTCAAGATCCGGGCGGTGCTGGCCGCGCTGCTCTCCCCCTCCTGGGGCATGTACGCCGGTTTCGAGCTGTTCGAGCACGTGGCCCGGCCGGGCGCGGAGGAATACCTGGACAACGAGAAGTACGAGCTGCGCCCCCGCGACTGGGCGGGCGCCGAGGCGCAGGGCCGATCGCTGGCGCCGTTCCTGGCCACCCTCAACCGGGTACGCCGCGACAACCCGGCCCTGCACCAGCTCCGCAACCTGCGCTTCCACGAGATCGACAACCCGTCGCTGCTCTGCTGGTCCAAGCACGACCCGGACACCGGCAACACCGTCATCGTGATCTGCTCGTTCGACTCACGTGTGGTGCAGTGGGGTAACACGACCCTGGACATGCCGGAGCTGGGGTTCGACTGGCACGAGCGGTTCACCGTGTACGACGAGCTGACCGGCACCAGCTACGACTGGGGGCAGCGCAACGCGGTGCGGCTCGACCCGTACCTGCAACCGGCGCACGTGCTGACGGTCCGCCGCCCGGCCGCGCCCTCCGCGCCGGAGCCCGCCGGCGTAGAACCGGCGGACCTCACCGTCACCGACGTCCCCACCGAACTCTCCGGCGGTACCGCGCCGACCGCCCCCGCCCCGAAGGACGACCGATGGACCAGCTGATCACCGGCGCGACGCACGACCCGCACGCGCTGCTCGGCGCGCACCCCGCCGAGGGCTCGACGACGATCCGCACGATGCGCCGGGGCGCCGGTGACGTGGTGCTGCTCGTCGGCGACGAACGGCACCCCATGAAGCGGGTGCACGACGCGGGTGTCTTCGAGACCCAGGTCGACGGCACCGTGCTCGACTACCGGGTGGAGGTCGACGGCACCGCGCACGACGACCCGTACCGCTATCCACCGACGCTCGGTGAGCTGGACCTGCACCTGATCCGGGAGGGCCGGCACGAGCGGCTGTGGGACGCGCTGGGCGCGCGGGTATTCGACGAGGGCGTCGCCTTCAGCGTGTGGGCGCCCAACGCCCGCGGCGTGCGGGTGGTCGGCGACTTCACCGGCTGGTCCCCGGACGACGGCTGGCCGATGCGTTCGCTCGGCTCCAGCGGCGTGTGGGAGCTGTTCGTCCCCAACGCCCGCGTCGGGGCGCGCTACAAGTACCGGGTGCTGGGCGCCGACGGGCAGTGGCGGGACAAGGCCGACCCCCTGGCCGCGTACGCGGAGGTGCCGCCGGCGACCGCCTCGGTGGTGCACCACTCGACGTACCGGTGGAACGACGCGGACTGGCTGGCCCAACGGGCCGAGCGGCAGCCGCACCAGGAGCCGATGAGCGTCTACGAGGTGCACCTCGGTTCGTGGCGACCCGGGTTGGGCTACCGCGAGCTGGCCGACCAGCTCACCGCGTACGTCACCGAGATGGGCTTCACGCACGTGGAGTTCCTGCCGGTGATGGAGCACCCGTTCGGCGGTTCCTGGGGCTACCAGGTGACCGGCTACTACGCGCCGACCTCCCGCTTCGGTGATCCGGACGACTTCCGGCACCTGGTCGACCGGCTGCACGCCGCCGGCATCGGCGTGCTCCTCGACTGGGTGCCCGCGCACTTCCCCAAGGACGAGTGGGCCCTCGCGCGCTTCGACGGCACCCCGCTCTACGAGCACCCGGACCCGCGCCGGGGCGAGCACCCGGACTGGGGCACGTACGTCTTCGACTTCGGCCGCAACGAGGTCCGCAACTTCCTGGTCGCCAACGCGCTCTACTGGTGCGACCAGTTCCACGTCGACGGGCTGCGGGTGGACGCGGTCGCCTCGATGCTCTACCTGGACTACTCCCGGGAGCACGGGCAGTGGACCCCGAACCAGTACGGCGGCCGGGAGAACCTGGAGGCCATCGCGCTCATGCAGGAGGTGACCGCGACCGTCTACAAGCACCACGCCGGGGTCGTGATGATCGCCGAGGAGTCCACCGCCTGGCCGGGTGTCACCAGCTCCACCACGGAGGGCGGGCTGGGCTTCGGCTTCAAGTGGAACATGGGCTGGATGCACGACACCCTGCTCTACACCTCGAAGGACCCGATCTACCGCCAGCACCACCACCACCAGCTCACCTTCTCCCTGGCGTACGCGTGGAGCGAGAACTACGTGCTGCCGATCAGCCACGACGAGGTGGTGCACGGCAAGGGCTCGCTGGCCGGCAAGATGCCCGGCGACACCTGGCAGCGGCTGGCCAACGTGCGGGCGCTGCTGGCGTACATGTGGGCGCACCCGGGCAAGCAACTGCTGTTCATGGGTTCCGAGTTGGCCGACGACCGGGAGTGGAGCGAGGAGCGCGGCCTGGACTGGTACCTGCTGCACGACCCGGCCCGCGCCGGCGTGCAGCGTCTCGTCGCCGACCTCAACCGGGTCTACCGGGACACCCCGGCGCTCTGGGCGCAGGACACCGAACCGGCCGGGTTCCGCTGGATCGCCGGCGACGACGTCGCCAACAACACCGTGTCGTTCGTCCGGATCGCCCCGGACGGCTCGACCCTGGTGTGCGTGGCGAACTTCTCCGCCCAGCCGCTGCACGACTACCGGATCGGCCTGCCGGCCGGTGGTACGTGGACCGAGGTGCTCAACACCGACGCCCACCACTACGGCGGCTCCGGGGTGGGCAACCTGGGCGCGGTGCGCGCCGAGGACGTGCCGTGGCACGGGATGGTCGCCTCGGCTGCCCTCCAGGTGCCACCGCTGGGTGCCGTCTGGCTCCGTCAGGGCTGACCACTGGTGCTCTGCCTGCGTGACGACGCGTTGTTCGGTGCTAGCCGGCGCTCCGGCGCCGAACTGCCTGAGTAGGTGCCGGGGCGTAGCTGAGGCCGGGTTTCGGAGGCTAGCGGGTCACTGCCTTGCTCGGTCCGCCAGCTCGCTCAGGAGAGCGAACTGTTCGCCTTCTTTCTGGGCTCGATAGGCGGGATAGGACGAAGGGGCTGTCGCCGCGATCACATGGTCGGCGCCCTGGGCGAAGACGCCGCAGGTCGGATGGACCAGCTTGTATCGGCTCAGGTCAGCGGTGGGGTCTTGGATGGGGGCGCCGGGCTTGCGAGTGGGGGGCGGCTCACCATTCCAACGCAGCAGCCATACGGCGGGATTCTCTGGTAGGCGGGACCGCATGCGGTCGAGCACCGGATTGATGTCGCCGGGTAGGAAAGCAGCGGGGAATTCCACCCTCACGACGCCGTTCAGCTCGGGCCGCAGCGAGCCGCGAAGCACCTCGTGCACGTGGAGTTCAACATCGGCGAACTGGAGATCGTGGAGGATGCGGCCGATGTTGACGGCGGCGACCCTGGCGATCACCGTCGCGGTCGCCTTGGCGAACGCCGCCTCCAGCGTGCCGGGCGGCGGAACCATGGACATGGCCTCTGAAGGTCGTAGCGCTTCGAAGAAGGGCTGATCGGAGGCACGGTAGCGGTCGAGGCCCGAGTCGACTGGGGTCGGCCGATTCGCCACCGGGGGGCGTGCCAGGTCGTCCGCCTTCACAGCCCACACACCTGCACCGGTCACGGCTGCGGCAGCCACGGCGACCAGCACGGCTCGGCGCTTCGTTCCGGACCGGTGGTCCTCGTCCACAACACTGTCGCGAGCTGAGACGATCTCTTCGAGCATCACCCGCCTCGCCTCTGTGCTGGTGAGCCGGACAACCGCAGCCGGATCAGGCACGACGGCCCGCCGTACCCACCCGTCGACGAGCCCATTCTCTTCCTGACGCATGACACCCCTTCTCGTCATCACGATGTCCGCTGGTGCTGCCGGCCCGACACCGGCAGTTGCATCTCCCGGGCCAGACGTGTTCGGGCTCGGTGCAGGCGGACACGAGCGGACACGGCACTGCACTCGAGGACCACTGCCACTTCGGTGGGGCTGAGGCCCTCGACCGCGGTGAGAATGAGGATGTCGCGGTCGGCAGGTTTCAAGCGGCGCAGCGCTTCCCAGACCGGGTCGCGGGTCCTGTCGGCGCTCTGCTCGACCAGGATGGGCTCGGCCCGCAGCCGCGCGATCAGGCGTTCCTGCCTGCGGCCGGTACGAGCCTGGTTGGCAAGCACGCGGCGGGCGATGCCGTACAGCCAAGCCCGTACGGCATCGCCCGCTGGTGCGGTGTCCCGGCGACGCCAAGCGACGAGCAGGGTCTCCGCGGCGGCGTCCGCCGCGTCCTCCCAGGTGCCGGTGCGGCGAAGCGCATAGTGGACGATGAGGTCGTAGTGCTCTGAAAAGACCCGTTCGAACCATGCTGACTCCGCCGATCCCACCCAGCTCCGCCTCGCGCATCGGTGCCTGGCTCATGTGGCTGGCCGACCAGGCTCTACCGGTAGATGTCCGGTCGCCTCCAAACCGTTACAGGTGCCCGGACTATTTCTTCCGCACGAGTGTCACAAGATCACTCAGCTTGGGCAGCGACTGCGCCTCCGACTGCGCACCGCTTGTCGGTTCGTGCCCCTCACCCGACTGCGCAGTCGCGGCAACGACGCCCTTCTCGCCCTGGGTGAAGACACCGCAATTCGTATGAACCAGCTTGTACTTCGTCTTGTCGACAGTGGGGTCCTCCGCAGGGACGCCGGGCTTGCGTGTTGCGGGCGGCTTACCATCCCAGCGCAGCAGCCAGACGGCCGGGTTCTTCGGCAGATGCGAGCTCATCTGATCGACCGCCGGTTGGACCGGTGCCGGCAGGAATGCCACCGGGAACTCGACCTGCACAACGCCCTTCAGTTCAGGCCGGAGCGCACCGTGGAGCACTTCGGCGATGCGGAGCTCCACATCGACGAACTGGAGATCGTGGATCAACCGCCCAGCGCGAACACCGATAGGCGTCGCTAACACCGTGGCTGTGCTCTCGTCTAAAGCAGCCTCCAGCGACACCGGCTGCGGCCTGAGGACAGCGCCGTCACCCAGGCGAACTGCTTTGTAGAACCCGAGGTCTTGCGCGGTATACCGGTCCAGCACGTTCGCTGACACGGCCGGCTCCGCGTTCGTCATGCCCTGCTGCCCACAGGCGGCCGTCATGGCCACAGCTATCACTGCAGAAACGACGGTTCCAGCGAATCGCGACGTCGTCGCCCTCATTTCTTTCACCCCGTCAGTAGCGCGCGTTGATGTGGCTGATGTCATGAGCGTGGAGAATGGAGCCCGTGTTCGCAACAAATGGGTCCCACCAAATGCAACTATTCGAAGACACGGTGTTGTGTCGCAGCCCTACGGTGTGCCCCAATTCGTGACAAGTGAGCAGACGGCGCTGGAAGTCGGTATCGAAGACGCCGCTCGCATTCCAGTACCAGTAGGCGTTAAATCTGTTCTGCTGACCTCGGCACCAACGATTGGGGTGACTTCCACCGGTACCAGAATTCTCATCCGTGCAGTAGGTGATGCCGAAGAAATCAACGCTGCCGTAGTTCCAATCATGCACCCAGACGTCAGGCAGCGGGTCTGACTCGTCACGGTAAACCACCATGTCAGTGGCGTTGTACTGGGCGATCGCGTGATTAGCGGCGATCTGCATGCGTGGAATGTCATTCGGATAAGTCGGCGTGTCGGACGATGTCAGGTTGACGAACCGGATAGCGTGTTGCGAGTTGTTCGCGAGGCTCACACATGCGATGGCAGTATCGCAGATCGATCCCCAGTTGCTAGCGAAGGCGGGCCGGCTTCCTGGATGCGCCACGATCAGTCCGAGGCTGACCACGGCAACGGTCAGAGCGGAGAGGACCGCACGGGGGGTGGTTCGAATCATCCGCCCAGGGCTCCTTGGATGTTCGGTCGAATATTCCGGAAGGGGACGCACGAGGGTCAGCAGAATGCTCAGACAGAAAGGATTCGATCACCTCGGTGGTCCCACCGCCAGCTTAAGGATCAACCACCACTTCGATCAATGACGAACACCAGAGAGTGAGAAGTCTTCAATCGCACATTGATCTTCTTTTGGACGGTTCGACGCATACAGGTATTGCCGCTCGCCCGCCCGCCGATCAAACTCCGCTCGCGGATCCGATTCGCCCCGGCGCCGATCTGGCCAAGGTAAACAGCGAATAGCAACCCAGCGCTGATGTAGGTGAACAATGAATGGCCGTTGGGCGTAGCCAGCGCTGCAATTCTCGGATGCCGGCGAGAGTTGCGCTCAGACCAGGTTGGCGTCGCGCAGCAGTTGCCACAGGCCGGCGCCGTCCGGCGCGGACAGCCACTTCTGCCCCACCGGCCCCGACGACGGGCGACCCGCCGGGGCGGGCAGGGTGCCGGCCAGCACGGACTGCGTCGGGGAGAGCCGGCGGATCGCCACCCCGGCGACGTTCTCCGGGTGGGCGGCGGCGAACTCCCGGTAGATCTCCTGGTCGTGCTGGCCGTCGTCGCCGACCAGCAGCCAGCGCACGTCGGGGAACTCCCGGGCCAGCCGGGCCAGGGTGACCCGCTTGTGTTCCATTCCGCTGCGGAACCAGCGGTCGGCGGTCGGCCCCCAGTCGGTGAGCAGCAGCGGCCCGGCCGGGTAGAGGTGCCGGGACAGGAAGCGGGTCAGGGTGGGTGCCACGTTCCACGCGCCGGTGGAGAGGTAGAAGACCGGCGCGCCGGGGTGCGCGGTGACCAGCCGCTCGTAGAGCACGGCCATGCCGGGCACGGCGTTGCGGGCGTGCTCGTCGAGCACGAACGTGTTCCACGCGGCGAGCAGCGGTCGGGGCAGCGCGGTCACCATCACCGTGTCGTCGATGTCGGAGATGATGCCGAACTTGACCTCCGGGTCGAGGATGCGCACCGGCGCGTCGACCGGCTCGGCGTCCGGAACGCTGAGCCGGACCGTGCCCCAGCCGGGTGGCAGGTCGGCCTCGACGAGTGTGTCGACGAAGCCGCTGCGGTCGGCCTGCGTCTCGTGCCGTACCCCACCGGCCTCGATGGTCACCGTGACGTGCTTGTTGGGCAGGGTGGTGAAGCTGCGCCAGCCCCGGACCTTGTCGAGCCGACCCCGCTGCCGGGTGTCCGGTCGGCCCAGCAGCACCCGACACATCACCCGCACCCAGCCCGGGGCGCCATAACCGGTGTAGGCGACGATGTTGACCCGCCAGCCGGTTCGCCGCAGCCGGCGCTGGACGAGCTGGTGCACGGCGTCCTCGATCCGCGCAGCCCGGTGCAGGTTCGGAACGGCCAGTTGACCGGCGGGAGTGGGTGGCACGCGCCAACCCTGCCACACGTTGACAGCCACGGCCACGCGAGCCGACCCCGGCCGTGCCGCTGCGGCCCGGCCACCGCGGAGCCGGCCCAGACAACCCCGGCTGCGCCGATCCACCTCGGCGGCCCGTCCGGTCGTGAAACACTCCGGTCGGGACGACGACGGGGGCGTTGGTCGTGTCGCATCCAGAGCAGCACCGTGGGCGATGGCGCCCGCGACTCGACCGGCCGGCGCTCGTCGCGCTGCTGTTCGGGCTGGCCGGGGTCGTCTACCGGCTGGTCCTGACGCTGTACACGGTGCCGGTGTCGAACAGCGACGAGGCCACCTTCGGCCTCGCCGCGCTGCACATCGGGCAGGGCCGGGAACGCCCGGTCTTCCTGTACGGCCAGCACTACATGGGGATGTTGGAGTCGTACCTGGCCGCGCCGCTGGTGGCGGTGGCCGGGCCGAGCTGGCCGGTGTTGCGGCTGCCGATGCTCGCGCTGTACGCGCTGTTCCTCTACCTGATCCACCGGCTGACCCGCCGGCTCTGCGCGCCCTGGTTCGCCACCTTCGTGGTGGGCCTGCTCGCGCTCGGTGGTGAGCGGGTGGTCCGCGACCAGCTCACCGTCGTCGGGGGACGGCCGGAGGTGAAGCCGGCGGTGCTGCTGATGCTGCTGATCACGGTGGGGCTGGCGACCGGCACCGTACGCCGTCGGCGGCTCGCCGTCGCGCTGTTCGGCCTGCTCGTCGGGCTCGCCGCCTGGTCGGACTGGCTGATCCTGCCGTACCTGGCGGTGGCCGGGCTGGCGCTGGTGTGGGCGCTGCGGCGCGAGCTTCTCGGCTGGTCCGGCCTGCTGCTGGTGGCGGGCGTCGTGGTCGGGATCGCGCCGATGGTCTGGGACAACCTGCGCGCCGGGCCGGGTGAGGACTCGTGGACCGTGTTCCGGGAGGTCAGCACCAAGGCGGGGCCGTCGCCGCCGTGGTCGGAGCGGCTCCGGGGCGGCCTGCTGGAGGGAGTGCCGCTGGCGCACGGGCTCTGCCCGGTGGACGGCTGCGGACGCTGGCAACAGTGGTTCGGGGTGGTGTATCCGCTGCTGCTGCTGGTCGGCGCGGTGCTCGCGGTGCTCGCGTACCGCCGGGCCGGCGCGAGCCCGCGCGGGGAGCGGGTCGGGCCGGTCGTACAACTCGCGCTGGTCGCCGGTGCCGCGTTGACCCTGTTGTCGTACGTCCGCAGTCCGCTCGCCGCGACCAGCCCACTGGACAACGCCCGCTACCTGTCGGTGCTGCAACTGTCGCTGCCGGCGGTGCTCTGGCCGCTCTGGGTGGCGGCGCTGACCGCCTGGCGGGGCACCAGCAGCGTGCTGGGGCGGTTCACCGGAGCGCTGTCCGCCGCCGCGCTCGTCGCTCTGACCGCCACCACGCTCGTGGTCACCGTGCTCTTCGCGGCCACCGGCACCGCCGCCTCGCGGACCGAGGAACGCCAGGCCCGGGAGTTGGCCGCCGCGCTGCGCGCCGACGGACCCCACGAGGTGTACGGGGACTACTGGACCTGCAACCGACTGATCTTCAACACGGACGAGACGGTGGTCTGCGCGGTGCTCGACGGTGACCTGTCCCCCGGGCAGAACCGCTACCGGCCGTACTGGCGGCAGGTCGGGCGGGCTCCACGGCCCGGCTACGTGGTGGAGGCCGGTTCCCCGATGGATCGGCGGCTGCGCCGGCTGCTCGCCGACCGGGCCGACGCCACACCGGTGCGCGAGGTGGGCGGCTATCGCGTGTACCACCCCGAGACCCCGGTGCGGCCCTGGCGCTGAGGGCGGGTCGTACGCTGGCCGGGCCGCCGTCCCGCCCGTCGAGGAGACCCGATGCTCATCCTGCTGCCGCCCTCGGAGGGCAAGGCCGACGCCGGCACCGGGCGGCGCTGGGCCCCGGACCGGCTCTCGCTGCCCGAGCTGAACCCGGCCCGGGAGCGGGTGGTGGACGCGCTGGTGGCGCTGAGCGCTGGGCCGGACGAGGCGACGGCGCGGGCGGCGCTCGGCCTCAGCGAGGGCCAGCGGGACGAGCTGCGCCGCAACGCCCGGCTGCGGGAGGCGGCCACCGCGCCGGCGGAACGGCTCTACACCGGGGTGCTCTACGAGGCGCTGGAGCTGACCTCGTTGCCGGTCGCGGCGCAGCGGGCGGCCCGTCGGTCGATCCTGATCAGCTCCGGGCTGTGGGGCGCGGTCCGGCTGGCGGACCGGATCCCCCCGTACCGCTGCCCGATCGGCGCCCGCCTGCCGGGCGTCGGGGCGTTGTCGGCGTACTGGCGTGGGGAGCTGACGCAGGCGTTGGACGCCGCCGCCGGCCGCGGTCCGGTGCTGGACCTGCGCTCCGGCGCGTACGCGGCCACCTGGACGCCGCGGGGAGGGCTGGCCGAACGGACCGTCAGCGTGCGGGTGCTGCACGAGCGGGAGGTCGACGGCGTGCCGGTCCGCTCGGTGGTCAGCCACTTCAACAAGGCGACCAAGGGCCGGCTGGTCCGTGATCTCCTCGTCGCCGGCGCCAGACCGCGCTCGGCGGCGGAACTGCTCGGCACGCTGCGGGAGTTGAAGTACACGGTCGAGGAGCAGGCCGCCGCGCCCGGCCGGGTGCGGCAGGTGGACCTGGTGGTCACCGACCTGTAGCGGTGCGAGCAGTCGCAAGATTTGCTCAAGGCTGGGCCGGAAGAGTTCCGTAACGACGAAGCAGGGGCCACGGTAGGGGCACCCAGACTCCGACGAGGGAGCCTTCGTTGACCCGCGAAACCGCCCTGCTCGACCGGCCGCGCTCGTCGGCGCCGCCGCCCCCGCTGGACTGGCTGACGCTCGGCGACGCGTTCGAGGCCGCCTGCCTGCTGCGCTGCACGCCGCCGCCGACCACCGCCCGGCCGAACCCGGCGCACGCGCCGGGGGTGGAGTTCAACCGGGAGGACGCCGCGCAGCGGATGCGGCAGTTGCTCGCCCGCCTGGATATTCCGGTCACGCACGAGGTCGCCGTCGGGGGCCTGCGCCGCCGCTACGAACTGCACCGGCTCTGGGTGCCCCAGGAGCAGCAGGACACGTACGCCCGGCTGTTGGAGGCGGGCTGGTGGCAGGGGCGGCGCGCGCTGCTGGGCGGCCCACCCCCCGGCACCTCGCCGGCCCGCCGGCAGTTGGTGACCCGACTCGCGGCGGCGGCCTGGCGGTCGGCGCTGCTGGCCGCCGGCCGACACGTTCGCCGACACATCCTCGGCGTTCGGCTCACCGACCGGGAGTTGGCTGCCGTGCTGATTCGCAGCGCCGCCGTGCTCGACGTCCCGGCCCGGCTTCGAGCGGGCACCGGCTGTTTTCTGGTCAGCGTGGCCGACGGTCCGGACCGGGCGCGGATCCTGAGCAACGCGGCGCTGGAGCCGGCCCGCCCGACCTGCTGACCGGCGCTCGGTCCACACCCACTCGGCACACCTGTCGGCAGGGAGGTTGCGCGCACCGGTCCGACGGCGCACAGTGCACCGCGTGAGACGTACCTCATCCCGCCGGCCCCGGCGTCATGCCGCGGGACTGGCGGCCCTGTTGACGGTGCTGCTGACCGCGACCACGAGCACCGCCGGTTGCCAGGACGCCCCCACCGAGCAGGTGCTGATCCGGATCGCCACCGGCAGCCCCACCGCCGTCTACTACGCGTTCGGGCAGTCGCTCGCGGCCATCCTCAACCGGGAACTGCCCGACGTCGACGCCCGCGTGGTGGTCACCGCCGCCTCCGCGGAGAACGTCCAACTGGTCCGGTCCGGGAGCGCGGAGCTGGGCTTCACCCAGGCCGACGTGCTGCCGGCGAACGCCGAGGAAAGCAGCTCGGTCAAGGCGATCGCCCGGGTGTACGACGACCAACTCCACCTGGTCACCACGAGTGGAGGGCCGGTGCGCACACTCGACGACCTGCGAGGCCGGCGGGTCTCCGTCGGCGCACCCCGATCGGGCACCGAGATCACCACGACGAGGCTGCTGGAGGTGGCCGACCTCGGTGGCGACGCGGTACGCCGTACGCGGCTCGGCCTGGACGACTCGGTGGAGGCGCTGCGCTCGGGGCAGATCGACGCGTTCTTCTTCTCCGGTGGGCTGCCGGTGTGGGGCATCGAGAACCTGGCCCGGCAGCGTGCCACCCGGATCGTGGACCTCAGCGACTGGACCGAGCGGCTGCGCTCACGCTACGGCCAGGTGTACGTCTCCCGGGACATCCCCCGCTCGGTGTACGGGGTGGACGCGGTGACCACGGTGGCCGACCCGAACTATCTGATCGTCAGCGCCAGCCTGCCGGAGTCGTTGGTCCGAGAGGTGACCCGCCTGCTGATGGACGGGCGGGCCGAGCTGGCCGCCGCGCATCCCGCGGCGGGGCGGATGAGCCCTCGCTCGGCGATCGCCACCGCGCCGCTGACGTTGCACCCCGGCGCCGCCGCCTGGTACCGGGAGGACAAACCCTGACGGCGGGTGCTACCGCGTCAGGGTGGGCCGGCGGTCGGTGGCCGGCTCGTCGTCCACCGGCTCGTCGTCCGCCGGCTCGCCGTCCACCGGCTCGGTCGCCGGGTCCTGGTCCGGGGCGGGAAACCACAGGGCCGCGACCAGCCCGCGCGTCTCCCCCGGGCGCATGGTGAGCCGTCCGTCAGACGCGTCCACCAGCACGGCGGCGATGGTCAGGCCGAGCCCCGCGCCCTCCACGTTCTGCGCGTCCGGCGCCCGCCAGAACCGCTCGGTCGCCTGGCCGAGCTGACTGCCCGTCATGCCCGGGCCGGAGTCGCGCACCTCCAGGGCCACCCCGTCGTCGCGGCGGGCCACGGTCACCGTCACCGCCCCGCCCGCCCCGCTGAACTTCACCGCGTTGTCGATGAGCGCGTCCAGCGCCTGGTCGACGGCGGTCGGCACGGTCTGCGCGTACGCCGGGGCGTCGGTGCTGGTCAGCCGCAACGTGACCGAACGGTGCCGGGCCAGCGGCGCCCACGCGGACACCCGGGACGCGGCCACCGCGGCGGCGTCCACGGTGACCCTCTCGTTCTCCTCCCGTTCGGCGCGGGCGAGGGTCAGCAGCGCGTCGAGCACCAACGCCAGTCGATCGGTCTCCTCCAGGGCCAGCTGGTGCTCCGCGCGGCCCTCCGGGTCGGTGAGACTGGGACCCAGTTCCTCCACCCGCAGCCGCAGCGCGGTGAGCGGGTTGCGCAGTTGGTGGCTGGCGTGCGCGACGAAGGCGCGCTGCCGGTCCATCACGTCGGAGACCACGTCCGCCATGTGGTTGAAGCTGGCCGCGAGGCGACGCAGCTCCGGCGGACCCAGGCGGTGCTGCACCCGGGCGCCCCGGTCGCCCTCGGCGATCTCGTGGGTGACCGCGTCCAGCTCGGTGACCGGGCGCAGCACCCAACCCGCCAACCCGAACGCGGTGAGCACGCAGGCCAGCACGGCGAGCAGGCCGGCCAGGGCGAGCAGTGACCACCACACGGCGACCTCCCGGCGGATCGGGTCGGCCGGGGTCACGATCACCACCGCGCCGAGCACCTCACCACCGTCGTTGATCGGCACCGCCACCACCACCGGGCCGGTCCTCCACGGCCAGACCGACTCCGGGGCGCTCGTCTGCTGCCCGGCCAGCGCCATGTCCAGCGTCGCCGCGGTCCCCGGGCCGGGTTGGTACCGGGGCGACGCGAACAGGGTGCTCCGGTCCCGGTCGACGATCGCGGCGCCGATCCCGTACAGGTCGTCGTAGCTGGTCAGCTCCGACTCGATCGGACCCGGTCCACCGTCGCGCAGCGCGGGCCCGGCCAGCGAGGCGAACCGGGTCGCGTCGGCGAGCCGGTCGGCCCGGACCTGTTCGGTTTCGCGGCTGGCCATGGTGGCCGCCAGCGGCGTCTCCAACGCGATGAGGACGAGCACCATCAGCAGCAGATAGCTGATCACCAGTCGACGACGCACGTCAGCCCCTCACGCGTCGCGCAGCCGGTAGCCGACGCCACGGACGGTCTCCACCAGGCGGGCGTCGCCGAGTTTGCCGCGCAGGGACCCGACGTGCACCTCGACGGTGTGCCGGTCGGCCCAGGTGGTGCCCCAGGCGTCCAGCAGGATGCGGTCGCGGGGCACCGCCACCCCCGGTTGGCGGGCCAACGAGAGCAGCACGTCGAACTCCTTGCGGGTCAACGTGACGGCGCGGCCGTCCACGGCCACCGTCCGAGCGGCCACGTCGATGCGCACCGAACCGGCCTGGATGACGTGCCGCTCCGGTGTGGCGTTCGCGGCCCGGCGCAGCACCGCCTCGATCCGGGCCTGCAACTCCACCATCGAGAACGGCTTGACGACGTAGTCGTCGGCGCCGAGACGCAGGCCCAGCACCCGGTCGCGTTCCTCACCGCGGGCGGTCACCGCGATGATGCCGAGCTGGCTGCTCCGCCGGCGCAGCTCCCGGCACAGGTCGGTGCCGTCGCCGTCGGGCAGGGTCAGATCGAGCAGCACCAGGTCACACGGGGCGGCGGAGAGCGCGGCCGCGACGGTGGCGGCGTGCTCGACCTCGTAGCCCCGGCGGGTCAGGGCGGAGGAGAGCGCGGCGGCCACCCGGCGGTCGTCCTCCACCAGCAGGATCCGCACCCGTGCCCCCGTTCGTCGCAGCGCTGTTCTGCGAATGGTGGCAGAAGCGCACGCCCGGCGGGAAGCCGCGTGTCGGGTCGGACCTACAAGCCGAAGACGTCGTCGGCGGTGGCGTCCCGGACGCCGTCGGTGAAGCCGCGGAAACCCGGGTCCTCGTGGCTGGCCGGCACGCTGGTGACGGTGACCCCGCTGGCCTGGGTTACCGCGTCGACCAGAGGCGGGTAGTCGATCTCGGCGTCGTTGAAGGCGTCGTCGTCCGCCTCGGCCAGGTTGATCACGTGCTGTACGTCATCGGACGGAGTGTCCGGATCTTCGGCCCACTCGCCGCCAGCCCGGTAGCACTCGTCGTACAGCGCGCGCTGACTGTCGGTCCAGTCGTCGTCGTAGCTCTGCATCGCCCATCCCTCCGCGGCCCGTGACCTGAGCATGCCCGGCCCGGGGCGACGGGCGCGGCGGTACCGGCGAAAACCGGGCGAGCGGGCCGCCGGCGTCCCCGTAGGCTGCGGTGGTGATCTACAAACTGTTGTCGACCACGGAATGGGACGACGCCCTCGCCGCCGGCGCCTTCGCCGGCTCCGCCGTGGACCGGCAGGACGGCTTCATCCACCTCTCCGGCGGTGACCAGGTGGTGGAGACGGCGCGGCGGCACTTCGCCGGGGCGACCAGGTTGACCCTGCTCAGCGTCGAGGAGGAGCGACTGGGTGACGCGCTGCGGTGGGAACCGTCGCGCGGCGGGCAACTCTTTCCACACGTGTACGGCCCGCTGCCGGTCGCGGCGGTCGTCGCGGCGCAGGCGTTGCCGGCGGACACTCCGGCCGCCGACGCGGTGGCCGCCCTGCTGGGTTGAACCGGTCGCGCCCGGCCCGAGCGATGTCGGGCCGGGCGCGCAACGCACAACGGAGGGCTCAGCGGCTGAGCCGCACAACAGTGCTCAGCGGCAGAGCCGGGAGATCTCCTCCTGGAACCGGTCCATCGGGTTCGCCTCGGCCGGACCGAGCAGGTAGGTCTTCAGCTCCCGGCGGGCCTCGGTCATCGGGTCGTCGCCGGCCCGGGTCAGTGCCACGATCTTCTCCAGCTCACCGCAGTCCTTGGAGAGCAGGTACGCGGCCCGAGCCGTCGGGTACTCCCGGCGGAAGTCGTCCTCCGACAGGCCGGACGGGTTGGCCACCACGTACGGCCGCTGGCTCTGCACGAAGTCGGAGACCACACTGGACACGTCGCTGATCAGCAGGTCGGTCTGATTGAAGCAGTCGAACAGCGCCGGGGTGCGGCCGGTGACCACCAGGTGCGCGGTGCCGTCCAGGGAGGACGCGTTCGGGTCGCCGCCGGCGGCGCGGATGGCCGCCACGACCCGGTCGTGCACCGCCCTGGCCGCCCGGGACCGCGACCCGGTGAGCGGGTGCGGCTTGTAGATCAGGCGCAGCCGGGGCGTCGTGGCGAGCAGTCCCTTGACGATCCGCTCGCCCATCAGCACCAGCGAGGTGTGGTACGGGTCGTCGTCGAGCCAGCCCTCCCAGGTGGGGGCGTAGAGCACGGTGAACGGCCGGTCCACCGACTCGGCACCGAAGGTGTGCACACCGGCGAGCTGCGGGCGGCCGATCTCGACGATGTCCGAGTCGAGGACACCCACACCGGCTCGGGCGTAACGCTCCCGGCCGGCCAGGCCGGCGACCCAGACCTCGTCGTACACCTTGCTGTACGGGTTGACGCTCGCCTGCTTGTCGCTGTCGCCGTGCCCCACGAAGACGTGCTTGGTGCTCGGCTCACGCAGCATGTGGATGTTCGCGCCGACGTTCGCGGCGTAGAGCGCCGCACGGATGTTGCGCAGATCGAGGTTCATGAAGTCGACACCGGTCGGTACGCAGATCACCGGCAGCCGGGTGTCGGCCAACTCGAGGAACGCGTCCCGGCTGCGCAGCAGCACCACCGCGCGCTGCTGGAGCGCCTCGGTCGGGGCGAGCCACATGTTGGCCTGGTAGACGTCCTTGGCCGGCCCGGCGAAGTAGAGCGCCACCTCGGGCCGGTAGTTGTCCAGCCACCGCTGCACGGCGGGCAGCAGCGGGCCCTCCCCCGTGCTCCGGCCCCGACCCCGCAGCCAGGTCAGCGCGGTGATGGCGCCCACCACACCGGTCGCCACGACCGCCACCGCGGCGGCGGCGAAGAACGGCGTCAGGTCGTGTCGCACCGCCGCGGCCACGGCGGCCGGGACCAGCAGCAGGTTGAGCAGCGGCATCCGGTCACCGGCCACCGTCGCCACCCAGCCCGGCAGTTGGGGAGCGGAGCGCAGCTCACCCAACTCGATGTTGCGCACCATGGCGGAGAGTGGGTTACGACGCTCGATCATGACGGAGAGCGCCCCGGCGAAGACCGACACGACCCACACCAAGGCCGGCAGCGCCAGCAGCAGGGTCAGCTCACCGCTGCTGAGCCGCACCTCGGCGGCGACGAGCAGCACGGCCGCGAGGTCCCGGGTCAGCTGCCGGTACGACCAGTGCAGACCCACCTTCTCCAGCAACAGCTGCGACGTCGGCGACCAGCGGGCGGCGGCGAACTCGCCGATCACGGCGGCCAGTCCGACGACGGCGAACAGGCCCACCCAGCCGAAGACACCCGCGACGAGCATGACCAGGTAGGCCAGCACCAGCAGCGCGGCGCTGGCGGCCACTCCGATGCGACCTGAGAACGTGCCGAACAACGAGTTCGCTCCCTACGATTTCCGTATCGGGTTGGGCTGGGTCTGCGCGGACCAGGAGCCGAGACCGAAGCCCCTGGTGGACGCTCGTCCCGTCACGGCAGCCCTCGGCGGACGAACGTGCCTGCGACCCTAACGCGAGACCGCCTGATGGTATCGAGCGGGTATCCGTACGGAAAACCGACCAAACCGACCGCCAACCCGACCCGCCTCAGGATCCGCCGGTGGGCGAGCCGGGGCGATAGCAGACCATCGCGCCCGGCGCCTTGCGCGACGCGAAGGGCGTCAGCCCCAGGGCGGGAGTCGCCGCCGCGCTGGCGGTGTTGCCCTTCCACAGGCACACCATGCCCACGCCGACCCTGGCCATGGCCTCGGCGACCGCGGGAACGGAGACGGGCTCCGTGCCGTCGGCGAACCTCGCCAGCAGCAGCCTGTCCTGCGCGAACGGCGTCTCGGGTCCGTAGTCGGTGAGATACAGGTCGCGGGGCAGCACCACGCGGACCTCCGAGGTGACCTGCGGAAGCGACCGCATCACCGACGACGGTGCGAGGACCAGGCCGGCGGGGCGGTCCAGCCTCTCGATCCAGAAGGAGGCGGCCTTGCGGTTCTCCGGCATCCGCCAGGTCGGCGTCGTCTGGATCACCTGCCCCTCCCACATCGGCTTTCCCTGGGTGAAGAAGAGGAACACCAGGACGACGGGAAGGGCGAAGGCGAGGACCCGGCTCGTCCGGGCCAGCCCGGGCAGGCGGATGACCGCGAGGACGCCGACGAGCGCCGGCACGGGCAGGATCCACGGCACCCGCCAGAGCACGGCCGTCAGTCCGCTGAGATCACCGCCGAACTTCAACACGCCGGGGACCATCAGCACCGTGGTCGCCAGCGCGGCGCCGGCGGCCAGTTGCTGCGGCACACCGCGACGGAGCAGGAGGGGCGACCACCAGACGGCGAGCCCACCGATCACGCCGAGGACGCCGAGCCACAGCGTCAGCTCGTAGATGGTCCGCAGCGGCAACAGCGGGGAGTACGTCGCGGCGGCCTCCTCCACCCCACCGCGCAGGACCTGGACGAGCACGCCGGACAGCAGGGGGTAGACCGAGAGGACCGCGAAGCACACGATGGCCTCGCGTGTGCGCCGCGTGGCGAGCAGCACCGCGCCGGCCGCCGCGGCGAGCAGCGGCAGCAGGAAGACCGCGGTGGTGGTGTAGCCGACAGCAGCGACGGAGAGCAGGGTGAGCAGGAGCAGTGCCCGCCGCGAGCGGTGCTCCAGGTAGTCGGTGAGGTACACCCAGGCGAGTGGGATCAGCGCGTGGACGAACACGCTCTTGCCCTGGGTCAGCCGGGGTAGGTGGTAGGTGTTCAGGGCGTCGGCGTAGTAGGCCACGAGCAGGATGTAGGCCGCCGCGACGCCGAACGCGACGAGCGGGCGTCGCGGGGCCCAGCGCAGCACGAGCCGCCACAGCGCGAAGACCGCGAAGACGGCCAGCACCGGCAGGAGCAGGTACCACATCACCGACGCCGTGTGCACGTGCAGGGCGCGGGCGAGCGCCCCGATGAACACCTCGAAGGAGGGCAGCGGCGGGTTCGCCGAACCGCCCGGCAGCACGCCCTCGGTGAACAGGAAGTCCTTGAACGGGATGTTGTCCCGGTCGGCGACCCAGACCGACTTGCCGACGTAGAAGACATCGTCGAGCGACACCCGGTCGATCAACGTGGCGAAGTAGGCGGCGGCCAGGGACACGACGATGACCACGTACCCCTGCACGGGGGTGGTCCGCTGGCCGGCCGGCGCGGCGACCGCGTCGGTCGCCCCGCCGCGGCGGGGCAGGGTCAGCCAGGCGGAGACGACCGAGACCAGGCCGAGCCCGGCGGCCAACCACCAACTCACCGCGCCACGACCGAGGGCGGCGAACAACGCCGCGCCGAGTGCGGCACCGACCGGCAGCGCGTACCGACGCAGCAGCGCCGCGCGGTCGGCGGGCACCTCGGTCGGGGCGGGGGCGGCCTCGTCGTCGGCCTGCCGCGCCACCGGGTCGTGACGGCGCAGCCGCCAGGCCGCGTACGCCGCGACCGGCTGCAGGACGACCCAGATGAGGAAGACGACGGACGGGCGCAGGTCGAGGCCGAGGTTGAGGTGGTAGAGCAGCGTCCAGATGGCGAAACTCACCACCGCCGCGTCGGTGCACACCACGGGTGCGGCCGCCACCGCGGCGTTGAACCGCCCGATCAGACCGCGGCCCCGTCCGGGTCGGGCACCCGCGCTCGGGGTGTCCTTCTGGCTGCCTGCCGCTGAGGCCACAACAGCGTCTTCGACTTGCGTCACGGGGCGTCCTTGTCGTCCGGCGGCGGGTTGGGGGCGAGAAGCGGATGTCTGACCGGTGACCGGCCGGGGGTCAGGGGGCAGCGTAGCGGAATCGGACAGCGGGACCGCCGCTGCGGGAGGCGGAGTGTCGGAGGCTGGTCAACCCGATATCGGGGCTGTTCGGGGACGGGGTAGGGCGCTGTCGGCGCCGAGCCCGGCGGCCACGGATTCGACCAGGTTGTCGAGGTAGCTGTCGGTGAGCGGGAGACGGGCGATGGCCAGCCGCCAGTAGAGCGGGCCCACGATGAGGTCGACCGCCGCGTCCGGGTCGGTGTCGGTGGGCAGTTCGCCGCGCTGCACGGCGCGGGCGACCAGGCGACCGCCGATCTCCTGCTGACGGGCGTGCAGCACCTGCCGCAGGGTCGCGTCGATGCTGGGGTTGCGCGCCGCCTCGGCCAGCAGGTCCGGGATGATCTGCGACGCCAGCGGGTGGCGCAGCGCGTGTGCCACCGCCTGGAACAGCAGGGCGAGGTCGCCGCGCAGGGTGCCGGTGTCCAGGGCCGGCAGCTTGCCGTGGGCCGCCGCGGCGACGATCTCCAGCACCAGGTCGAGCTTGGAGTTCCACCGCCGGTAGATCGCGGTCTTGCTGACACCGGCACGACGCGCCACCGCCTCGATGGAGAGCCGGCCGTAGCCGACCGCGGCGAGCTCCTGCGTCAGCGCACGCCGGATGGCCGTGGTGATCTCGCCACGGAGCACTGCCGCACCGGCCGGGGCGCGCCTCTTCTCGGTGGTCACCAGGGACTCTTATCGCAGGTCACGGTGCCCAGGGTAGCGCAACGACGATACGGTTGCGTCCCGACGTGTTTCGGACTACTGTCCTCGCAGCGACGAGGCGGCGCCCCGCGCACATCTCCCACTAGGATTCCATCGTCGTGAGCCACCCGTCTGCACGAAAGATCGGAGCGCCATTTCCATGGCCACCACCGCGCTGGTCGACCCCGACACGGGCCTGACCCAGGCGCAGCTGGCCGCTCGGCACGGGCTACGGGTCGCCGGTGAGCGACCGACCCTCGTCGAGTACAGCCGCCAATTGTGGGCCTACCGGCACTTCATCGCCGCGTACGCCAACGCCAAGCTGGTCGCCTCTTACAGCAACGCCAAGCTGGGCCAGCTCTGGCAGGTGCTCACCCCGCTGACCAACGCGGCGGTCTACTACCTGATCTTCGGGGTGGTGCTGAGTCAGAACGAGATTCCGAACTACATCGCCTACCTGACCACCGGGTTGTTCATCTTCAACTTCACCCAGAGCGCGGTCCTGGCCGGCACCCAGTCGATCAGCAGCAACCTGGGGCTGATCCGGGCGCTGCACTTCCCCCGGGCCAGCCTGCCGCTGTCCACGACGATGACCCAGTTCCAGCAACTGCTGGCGTCGATGGTGGTGCTGATCGGCATCGTGCTGGTCACCGGGGAACCGATCACGCTGGAGTGGCTGCTGCTGGTGCCGGCCCTGCTCCTACAGGCGGTGTTCAACGCCGGCGTCGTCCTCGTGGCGGCGCGGTTGGGCAGCAAGTCGAGCGACCTGAAGCAGGTCATGCCGTTCATCATGCGCACCTGGATGTACGGCTCCGGCGTCCTCTACAGCGTCAGTCTCTTCGAGCAGCTGCCGAGCTGGGCGACGACGCTCGTGCAGTACAACCCGCTGCTCGTCTACATCGAGCTCGCGCGGTACACGCTGCTGGAGGAAGCACCGCTGCTCAACGAGTCGCTGGCCCAGCTCTGGCTGGTCGGCGGCGGGTGGGCACTGCTCGCCGGCTTGGGCGGTTTCATCTACTTCTGGCGCGGCGAACAGGAGTACGGCCGTGGTTGAGCACTTCGAGGCCCCCACCGAGGCGACCGCGACGATGACGTCGACGCAGGAGCGCATCCCGACCGTGGTGGTCGACGACGCGCACATCATCTACCGGGTGCACCAGGGCGCTGGCGGTGGCACCACCCCGGTGGCCGCGCTGCGCCGGCTGGTCAAGCGCACCAACGCTCCGAACATCCGGGAGGTGCACGCGGTCAAGGGTGTCTCCTTCACCGCGTACCGGGGTGAGGCGATCGGGCTGATCGGCAGCAACGGCTCCGGCAAGTCCACCATCCTGCGGGCCATCGCCGGCCTGCTGCCGGTCAACCGGGGCGCGATCCACACCCAGGGACAACCGTCGCTGCTGGGGGTGAACGCCGCCCTGCTCAACGACCTCTCCGGCGAGCGCAACGTCACCCTCGGTTGCCTGGCTATGGGCATGCACCCGGACGACGTGGCCCAGCAGGCCGCCGGCATCATCGAGTTCTCCGGGATCAACGACCGGGGCGACTTCGCCAGCCTGCCGATGCGGACGTACTCCTCGGGGATGGCGGCCCGGCTGCGGTTCTCCATCGCCGCCGCGAAGAAGCATGACGTGCTGCTCATCGACGAGGCGCTCGCCACCGGTGACAAGGGCTTCCGCAAGCGCAGCGAGCAGCGGGTACGGGAGCTGCGGGAGGGCGCGGGCACGGTGTTCCTCGTCAGCCACCAACTCTCCTCGGTCCGCGACACCTGCGAACGAACGATCTGGCTGGAATCGGGCGTCCTGCGGATGGACGGACCCACCGACGAGGTCATCCGGGCCTACGAGGCGTACGCGAACAGCAAGTAGAGCGCCGGCGAACACCCGGCATCGACACGGCGCCATGGACCGCGTCGCCCGCGTTGGGGCGGCGCGGTCCGCGCGTTAAGGTTCATTCCGTCGCCGCTCGGGCGGAACCTTCCGTTAACGCATCCCTGAGAGTGAGGATCCGGCAATGACGCAGGACCAGACCACTGGCCCGGACGCCGCAGCGGAGACCCCGACGCCGTGGCGGCCCTCGCGGACGGTGGCCGTGGTTCTGGCCGGCGGCACCGGGACCCGGTTGGGCCTCGGCATCCCCAAGCAGCTACTCAAGATCGCCGGCAAGCCGATCATCGAGCACACCCTGGCGGTCTTCGAGGCGGCACCGGAGATCGACGAGATCATCGTGCTGATGGCGACCGGCCACGTCGACGACGCCCGGCAGATCGTCGAGAAGGCCGGCCTGCGCAAGGTCACCAAGGTGATCGAGGGCGGTGACACCCGCAACGCCACCACCCGCATCGCGCTGGACGCGGTCGGCCCGGAGGACTGCAACATCCTCTTCCACGACGCGGTACGCCCACTGCTCAGCGGGCGGATCGTGCGCGAGTGCGTCAACGCGCTCTGGACGTACGACGCCGTGGACGTGGCCATCCCGTCCGCCGACACGATCATCCAGGTGGACGACAACGACTGCATCACCGACATCCCGGTACGCTCCCGGCTGCGCCGCGGGCAGACCCCGCAGGCGTTCCGCTCCCCCACCATCCGGGAGGCGTACCGGATCGCCGAGAACGACAAGGACTTCGCCGCCACCGACGACTGCGGCGTGGTGCTGCGCTACCTGCCCGGCACCCCGATCAAGGTGATCGACGGCTCGGACGAGAACATCAAGGTCACCCACCCGGTCGACGTGCACCTGGCGGACAAGCTCTTCCAGCTCGCCGCGGCGCAGGCGCCCCGGCTGACCGACCACCGCAGCTACTCGGAGGAGCTGACCGGCCGCACCATCGTCGTGTTCGGCGGCAGCTACGGCATCGGTCACGAACTGGCCGAGCTGGCCCGACGCTACGGCGCACAGGTCTTCCCGTTCAGCCGTTCCAGCACCGGCACCCACGTGGAGCGGGCCGCCGACGTCGAGGCCGCGCTGACGACCGCCTTCGAGGCCACCGGCCGGATCGACCACGTGGTGGTCACCGCCGGGGTGCTGGAGAAGGGCGCCCTCGCCGAGATGGACGAGGAGACGATGGACCGGGTACTCCAGGTCAACTTCGTCGGCCCGGTGACCATCGCCCGGCAGGCGCTGCCCTACCTCCAGCAGACCAAGGGCCAACTGCTGCTCTACACGTCCAGCTCCTACACCCGGGGGCGAGCCCGCTACGCGCTGTACTCGGCCACCAAGGCGGCCCTGGTCAACCTCACCCAGGCGCTCGCCGACGAGTGGGCCGACGTCGGCGTCCGCGTCAACTGCATCAACCCGGAGCGCACCGCCACGCCGATGCGCACGCGGGCCTTCGGCGAGGAGCCGGAGCACACCCTGCTCGCCGCCGAGGCCGTCGCCCAGTCGTCACTCGACGTGCTGATCTCCGACCTGACCGGCCAGGTCATCGACGTACGCCGAGCGCCCGGCGACGGTCCCACGCCGAGCGTGCCGGCCCAGACCGGTCAGGTCGACGCGCCGGTCGGCGCGGCGTCGACGAACTGACCCCGGCCGGCGGCGGAACCACGAACGGAGCGACATGCGCGGCGACCTGGTCCGAAAGCTGGCCGCCCGGTGCCTGAGCACCGGACTGGCCGTGCTGGCCTTTGCCGTGCTGGCGCTCACCGGCGCCACCGGCTGGGGGCTGGCGCTGGCCGTCGCCGCGCTGGCCGCCTCGGCCGCCGAGCAGCGGATCCGGCCCAACGCCGACCTCGTCGCGGAGACGACGCTGATCGCGGCCGCGATCCTGGTCGGTTACTCCCGGCGGTTGGACGACGGGCTCCACCTCACGCTCGTCGCCACCGCCCTGGTGCTGCTGGGACTGGTGCTGCTGGTGGGGCCCCTGCGTACCGCCGGCAACCTGGAGATCCGCACGGCCAACCTGCCGGTCCGGGCCTGGACGCCACTGATCGCCGACCGGCTCGGCACCGCCCTGCTCGGGCTGCTCGCCGTCCTGGCGCTCGCCGCCGCGCTCACCCTGCCGGCCGGCGTGGCGTTGGCCGCCAGCCTGCTGGTCGCCGCGGGCACCGGAGTGGTCGCCCTGGACCTGGCCCGGCGGCGGTTCCGACCGGGAGCCGGCGGCGGGCCGGTGGCGCGGGCACTGCGCCGGCACCAACCGGAGTTCCTGCTCTACTTCTCCGCGCCGCCCGGCTCGGAATACCAGGTCACCATGTGGCTGCCGTACCTGGAGCGAATCGGCCGGCCGTTCCTGGTCGTGCTGCGCGAGCCGGAGTTCCTGGCCCCGATCGCCGCGGCCACCGACGCGCCGGTGGTCTACTGCCCCACCCTGCGGGCCATGGACGAGGCGCTGGTGCCGAGCCTGCGGGCGGCGTTCTACGTCAACCACGGCGCGAAGAACAGCCACTGCATCCGCTTCACCCAGCTCACCCACGTCCAGTTGCACCACGGCGACAGCGACAAGGCGCCGAGCGCCAACCCGGTGTCCGGGATCTTCGACCGGATCTTCGTGGCCGGCCCGGCGGCGATCGACAGGTACGCCCGCGCCGGGGTGCGGATCCCGGCGGACAAGTTCGTGGTGGTGGGCCGCCCGCAGGTGGAGTCGATCGAGGTACGCCCCGAGCCGGCCCGGGGGTTGACGACGCCGACCGTGCTCTACACCCCGACCTGGACCGGGCACCACGCCGACGCCGACTACTGCTCGCTGCCGGTCGCCGAGGGGCTGCTGCGGCGGCTGCTGGAGCGCGGCGCGACGGTGATCCTGCGGTCCCACCCGTACACGGCGCAGAACCCGGCCTCGGCACGGCAGTTGGGCCGGCTGACCGAGATGCTCGTCGCCGATCGTGCCCGCAGCGGACGCCAGCACGTCGTCGGTGCGACGGCCCGCGAGCTGAGCCTGACCGAGTGCGTGAACCGGTCCGACGCGCTGATCTCCGACGTGTCCGGGGTGATCTCGGACTACCTCTACTCCAGCAAGCCGTACGCGGTCACCGACATGGGCGACGAGGGCGACCGGTTCACCGAGCGGTTCCCGCTGGCCGCGTCGGGTTACGTGCTGCGCCGCGATCTGTCCAACGTGGACGAGGTGTTGACCGCGCTGCTGGACACCGACCCGCTGGCCGCGGAGCGCTGGGCCACCCGCCGGCGTTACCTGGGTGACTTCCCCGCCACGTCGTACGCCGAGGCGTTCCTGACCGCCGCGCGCCGGGAGCTGACGGCGTCGGAGGACCCCGCGGCCGAACGCTCGCCGCAGCTCTCCCCCCTCGCCTGACCCGGGCTGACGGCCCAAACCCTCAGCGGTACGCGTCGAGCAGCGCCAGCACGGCCGCCGGGTTCTCCACGTGCGCGTTGTGCCCGAGACCGGGCAGCGTGGCGACCGGCACGCCGTACTCCTTGAGCTGCGCGTCGGTGACCATCGGGTCGTGCTCGCCGCGCGCCAGCAGCACCGGTACGTCGGTCGCCGTCAGCAGTCCGGTCAGGTCGGGCTCGCCGACGGCGAAGGCGTTCGGATCCATGGCGAGCCGCCACCGGCCGTCGACCTGACGGAGGCCGGCGTCCACCACCGGGTGGTCCGGCGGGAGCAGGCCGGCCAGCCCGGAGACGCGCAGGTAGCGGCGGGCCGCCTCGGTACGGCTGGCGAACCAGCTCACCGGGCGGGCGGCCAGTTCGGCGGCCCGTTCCAGTTCGGCGGGCGACCAGAGCGCCTTGATCCCCAAGCCGACCACCGCGTCCACCGGCATACCGGCGTCGCGCGCGGCCAACGCGAGGCCCACCACGCCACCCAGCGAGTGCCCGAGCACGACGAGCCGGTCGTCGGGGGCGAGGGCCGGCGCGATCCGCTCGGCGAAGCCGGCGAAGGAGTACGACGGCAGCGGCGACGCCCAGCCGTGGCCCGCGAGGTCCGGTGCCAGCCACCGGCCGGGCCAGTGTTGCTCCAGGTACGGCGCCCAGGGCAACCACACGTCACCGGTGGCCCCCAGGCCGTGCAACAGCAGCAGGACCGGCCGTCGACCGGCGTGACCACCCGATTCATCCACCACGGCCGCAGTCTCCCACGGTTCACGGCCAGGGACGAGAGTCGTCGACGGGGGCGTACCGCCGTGGAGGACGCGACGGGCGCCGGCCCCTCGTGAGGGACGGCGCCCGTGGCGGTCAGCGTGCCGGGTCAGGCGGAGTAGCCCCGGCTGGCGATCCAGTTGGCCAGGTCGATGGTGGTGACCCAGTACGACGGGTCGGCCGGGTTCGCCGAGTCGGCGATGCGTACCGTGCGGCCGTTGTCCTTGTAACCCACGACGGCGATGTAGTGGCCGCCGCCGTAGGAGTGCCAGGAGCCGTCGGTGTCGGTGGCGTCCCCGACGACGTTGGCGACCACGCCGCGGCCGTCGGTGATGGCCTTGACGACGTCGGCCTGGAGGCGGTCCATCTGCGCCGGGCTGGGCGCGCCGACGAACATCCGGGTCCGGTACGGGGAGCCCTTCACCTCGGCGTTGAGCACCCGGGTGGTGTCCTCGGCCGAGTTGGTGCCCAACTCGGTGGTGCCCAGTTCGGCGCCGAGTTCCTCCTGGGTCCGGTCGATCCCGGTGGCGCTGAGCGCGTTGCGGGTGGCCGCCGGGCCGCAGTTGTAGTACGTGTTCTGCGCCTCGTACTCGTAGTCGAGCACCTTTGTCGCGGGCGGCTTCGGCCGCTCCGGCTTCCGGGTCAGGTCCGGGTTGCTGCTGGCCTTGGCGGCGGGCGCCGCGGCGCTGGTGGCCGGGGCGGCGCTGCTCGGCGCGGCGCTCGCCGACGGAGACGCGTCCCGCACCTCGCCCCGGGAGGCGGCGACGTCGGTGCGCATCTCGGCGACAGTGGTCGCGGTGCGCTGGCCGGCCGGCGCGTCGTCGGCGGTGGCGAGCAGGGTGCCGGTGGTGGCGGCGAGCACGAGGGCCGCGGCGGAGGCGGCGACGATCTGGTACGGGCGCTCGGTCGCGAGGCGGCGGAGCTGACGCTGCATGGTGTGCTTCACGGGGTCCTCCACGGTCGGGGGGAGAGCGGCACACCGGGGCCGGACCGGTATCCGGGCAGGCGCCATCGCGCGGACGGTGGTCCGCGGGTGGTGAACCGCTCAGGGGAACGCCCGGCGTGGCCGGGCGGTGAGGCGATGACCCGGGGGGTCAGCTCACCGTCACTGGACGGATGAGCGGGGGCACCGCTGTGCCGTGGAGGCGAGGGAACAGCCGAGGGGTGGAGAGGTGCTGCACGAGGATGGAACTCCTTCCGACACCGCCTACCGGGTTAGCTGACGGATTCGGGCGGGAAGATCGCCCTACCGCGGGCCGTGGCTCGCGGATTCACCCCGGACGTACTGATGGGTCCCCGGTTCGTTCATGACGATTGAGCGGGTCGGCGCGGCGTCGCCTGTTGCGATCGGTTACCGCACCGGACGGGACGACACTACTGGCCCGTTCACACCATGCCAAGCCAGGTTCACCTGCGTAAACCCGAATCGGCGCGACAATTTCTGCGCGTTCTGCCGCTGATGTGACTCGATGGGACAAGCGGTTACGGTGACGCCTGTGGGCGACAACCGGACAGGTCGCCGAAACTGCGGTCAGAATCCCGGGAACAATCGCGCCGAACGTGCCGGACGCCCGATTCCACATTCCGTGACCGGGCTCACACAACAGATCGGGCTCAACCCGCGCGGGCCGGGCGCCAGCGTGCCACCACGGCGGGACGGGCCGCCCCGCGCACCAGCCGGCGGGCGGGTGCCCGACTCGGCCGCAGCCGGGCCGTTGCCGCGCACGCCTCCTCGGCAAGGGTGCGCGCCGACTCGGCGGCCAGTTCCGCAGCCCGCCAGGCGGCCCGCTCCGCGCTGGCGGCGGCCTGGTGGTCGGCCCGTCTCGCGTCCCGGATCGACCGGCTGAGCAGCGCTTCCTGCTCGACCGGGTGCCGCCGGGGATCCCAGCCGTGCCGGTGCCCGAACACGTCGCTGAGCTGCGCCATGCTCAGGTCGCCCCGCCAGTACGCCGCCGTGGCCGCGCGGTGCAGGTAGCGCTCCCGGGCGGCGTACTCGGCGGGGGTGCGGGGCGTGGCCGGGCTGGGCAGCGCCCCGGACCCCGCGAAGCGGCGCGCGGCGGTGTCCGCCTCGTCGTAGCGCGCCCAGGCGCGTTCGGCCTGCTCCTGACTGGCCAGCCAGGCATCGCGTCGCCGCTGGGCCGTCCGGGCCGCGCCGGCCGCCGCGACGGCCACCTCCTCGGCGTACCGGCGCCGGTCGACGATCGCGGCCGCCGCCACCTCACGCGCGGTCGGCACGGCCGGGGACGGGTCGGCGGTGGGCCGGTCCTCTTCGGGCCGGGCGACAAGCACGGCGAGCACGCCGAGCGCCAGCAGGAACAGGGCCGACCAGATGGCAGCGGCCTGCGGTACCTCGGTTACGAACTGGTAGAAGACGGTGGTCTCCATGGTCGGCACCTCGCTGAGGAAGCAGAGCGATGGGGAGCCCCGTCGGCCACCTGGCCACGGTGAGCGCGACCGGAAGCCACGTCCCCACGCTACCGTCGTGCCGACCCGGGCGCATTGACCGCGGGCGTGTCGACGCGCGCCGCGCCGAGCCCCCTGACCAGGGTGGACGGTGTCAGCGGGTGTCCGCGTACGTTGATCGACTGTCGGTCTGGTCGGGTCCGCCGGTATCGGGGGCGACGTCGCCGGTGGCCCGGGTTCCGGCCGTGCGTTGTCCGGGGACGGACGCCGATCGGGCCGGGCGGCGCGGCGCGAGCCGGCGCATCATCGGGGTTTCGACGTAGCGATGCAGCAGCGCGGCGAGGAGCAGGGTCACCAGCAGGAAGCCGAGCACCACGGCCGGCCCGCGCCACCCCTCGAAGCCGATCCCCCAGTCGCCGGTGAAGCGCAGCACGCTCGTCATCACCAGCACGTGGACCAGGTAGAAGGCGAAGGAGACCTCACCGAGCCAGACCAGCGGCCGCGACCGCCACGGCGACCGCCGGTCCCGCACGTCCGCGTCCGCGGCGGCGGTGATCACCAACAGGTACGCGACCGCGAGCAGCGTGGTCCACAGCTCCGCGGGAATCCACTGCGCGGCCGCTGCCCAGACGCCCACGAAGATGACGCTGGCCCAGGTCAGCCCGGGGCCACGCCAGAGACCCCGGCGCATCAGCTCGGCCGCCACCGCGCCCAACCAGAACTCCAGCGACCGGACCGGCGGGAAGATCTGGGTGAACCACCACCGGCTCACCTCCGGCACCAGGTGTTGGGCCGGCCAGAGCGCGAGGATCAGCAGTGGCATCGCGACGACCAGCGCCCAGAGCAGCTTCGGCCGGGCCCGGCGCAGCAGCGGCAGCACCAACGGTAGGCAGAGATAGAAGAAGAACTCGCAGGACAGCGACCAGCTCACCGTGTTGATGCTGTAGAACCAGCCCGGCCGGGGGTCCCAGGCCTGCAACAGCAGCAGGTTCTCCAGCGCGGCGGCCGGCAGGACCGGGTCGGCGAACCACCAGGCGACAAGCACCGTCGCCATGAACAGCACCAGGTGGTTGGGGTAGATCTTGGCAACCCGTCGCCGCCAGAAGGTGCGCCGGGAGTCGCCGGGGCGGGCCGACCAGACCAGCACGAACCCGCTGAGGATGAAGAAGAACTGCACCCCGGACAGGCCGAGGCTGAACACCTTGTCGACAACGGCCTTGACGTCCGGCTCGGCGATGATCCGCATGGTGCCCGCGTGGAACCCGAAGACCAGCAGCGCGGCGATCCAGCGCAGCCCGGTCAGCGAGGGCAGCCGGGACGGTGCGGGGGCGGGCCGGGCGGTCGACGCCGCGGCGGCGCTCGTCATCGGCGGATACCGAGGCTTGGCAGGGTCACCAGCACGTTCGTATCCTCCTCGGCGCGGCGTGGACGGCACGACGGCGACGCCCGCGACGGCCCGGCGGGGCCGCACCGGGGCACCCTACCGGGTCACTCCCGGGTGAACCGGACGAGTCCCGCCCGTCGCGGGCCTGGTCCCGCCGGCCGGCGTTAACCTTCTGCTGGGCGGGAGTTCAGCGACTCCACCATCCGCGGTCACGCGCGGTTCCGGGGCCGGCCATCCGGGTCGTCGAAGGTGGCGGGCGTGGTCAATGAGCCGACGCACGCACCGCTGCTGAGCATCGTCGTGCCCGTGTACGGCGTCGAGGCGTACCTGTACCAGTGCCTCGAGTCGATCCGGGCCGACATCCCGGCCGGGGAGTCGGACGCGGTCGAGTTGATCGCCGTCGACGACGCCTCCCCGGACGGCTGCGGCGACATGCTCCGCTCGTACGCCGCCGGCCACGACCGCGTCCGCGTCGTGCACCTGAGCAGCAACGTGGGTCTGGGTCTGGCCCGCAACGCCGGGCTCGACGTGGCCACCGGCCGGTACGTCTGGTTCATCGACAGCGACGACTGGGTGCCGACGGGCACGATCGCGGCCGTGCTGGACCGGCTGCGCCAGCACCAGCCCGACGTGCTGATGCTCGACCACCTGCGGGTGCACGAGGACGGCCGGCGGGAGATCGACGCGAGCAGTCACCTGCTGCACGGGATCGCCGGCGTGACCCGCCTGGACGACCAGCCGCAACTGCTGCGGGTGCAGCACACCGCCTGGAACAAGGTGGTCCGCCGGGACTTCCTGGACCGGTTGGAGCTGCGGTTCTTCCCCGGCTGGTACGAGGACATCCCGTTCAGCCATCCGCTGCTGATCGGCGCGGAGAAGATCTCCGTGCTGAACCGGGTCTGCTACCTGTACCGGCAGGGCCGACAGGGCGCGATCACCTCCACCCGCAGTGGCCGGCACTTCGACGCGTTCGCCCAGTACGAGCGCCTGCTGGACTGGGTCGCCCGCAGGCACCCGGACGAGCGGTTGCAGGCCGAACTGTTCCAGCTGATGATCAGCCACTACCTGGTGGTGGTGGGCAACGACGACCGGTTGCACCCGCACCTGCGGCGGGACTTCTTCCACCGGGCCGCCGAGCACTACCGCCGGTACCTGCCCACCGGCGGCTATCCGCTGCCCGCCGGGGCGACCGGGCTCAAGCACCGCCTCGTCGGTCGCGGTGACTGGCTGGCGTACTCGGCGCTGCGCCAGGCGCACCGGATCGCCGGTCGCCTGCGCCGCGGCGGCCCGACCGGTGGGGCCGGCTCCGGAGCCGGTCCGGTCACCGCCGACGAGGACCCGGGTCGAGGGGCGGACGTCGCGACGACGCGGGGCGGCGGGATCGCGACGGAGCGGCGGGACGCGCTGGCCGGGGGTCGACTGCCGTGACCGCGACCAGCGCACAGCACGCGGATTTTCCAGGTCGTTCACCCGCCGGGTGGACGACGACAGCAGCACCACCGCACGCGGGTGCGGGCATACCTGAGCAGAGGTCGGAATGACGGCGACAATCAAGATCGGACCACACCTGGTCGGTGCCGGGGAGCGACCGTTCGTGGTGGCCGAGATGTCCGGCAACCACAACGGTGACCTGAACCGGGCGTTGTCCATCGTCGACGCGGTGGCCGAGAGCGGGGCGCACGCGCTGAAGCTCCAGACGTACCGGCCGGACACGATCACCATCGACGTCGACACCCCGGCGTTCCGGATCTCCGGCGGGCACGAGTTGTGGGGCGGGGAGAACCTGTACCGCCTCTACGAGCGGGCGCACACCCCGTACGAGTGGCACGCCCCGATCTTCGAGCGGGCGCGGGAGCACGGGCTGACCGTCTTCTCGTCCCCGTTCGACGCGACCGCCGTGCGACTGCTGGAGTCGCTGGACGCGCCGGCGTACAAGATCGCTTCTTCGGAGCTGGTCGACCTGCCGCTGATCCGGCTCGTGGCCAGCACCGGCAAGCCGATGGTGATCTCCACGGGGATGGCGACGGTCGCCGAGATCGACGCCGCGGTGCGCACCGCCCGTGCCGGCGGCGCGGCGGGCATCGTCCTGTTGGCCTGTACCGCGTCCTACCCGGCGCCACCGGCCGACAGCAACCTGCGCCGACTGCCGGTGCTGGCCGGCGCGTTCGACGTGCCGGTCGGGCTCTCCGACCACACGCCCGGCATCGGGGTGGCGGTCGCCTCGGTGGCGCTCGGCGCCTGCTTCATCGAGAAGCACGTCACGCTGGACCGGGCCGACGGCGGCGTGGACTCGGACTTCTCGCTGAACCCGGCGGAGCTGGCGGCGCTCGTCGCCGAGTCCGGCCGGGCGTACGAGGCGCTGGGTGGCACCGCGATCGGCCCGACCCCGGCGGAGCGGGAGGGGCTACGGTTCCGCCGTTCCCTGTTCGTGGTCGAGGACGTCCGCGCCGGTGACCAGGTGTCCGCGCAGAACGTGCGGTCGATCCGGCCGGCCGGCGGCCTGCCCCCCGTGGAGATCGACCGGGTGCTGGGCCGCACCTTCACCGCCGACGTCTCCCGGGGCACTCCCCTGAGCTGGGACCTGATCTGACCGTCGTCCGAGGCCGGGTCGCCGAGTGGGTGCGGCCCGGCCCGGTGCACTCCCCTAGGCGCCGGCAGCAGCCCGACCGTCGGGCACGAAGCCGACGGTGACCACCAGGTCGGCCAGCCAGAGGGTCCGCCAGACCGCGGGCCCGTCGGCCGGTGTACTCAGTCCGTGGCGGCGCCACCACGCCGCCACCGGCACGTTGGTCAGCTTGCAGCAGCACTCGGCGCGGGTCCACCGCGCCCAGAAGTCCTCCACACCGAACCGGCGGGCCAGCGCCGGGGGCACCGGGGCGTCGGCCCGTTCCGCGTCGATGGCCACCCGCCACCCCGGCGTCCGCGGGCCGTACCAGCCGACGCAGCGTCCGTCGTCCAGGTGACTGCGGGTCACCGCGTCGGTCAGGGCGGCGGGAGCACCGATACGCAGGTGTCGTTCGGCGACGGCCAGCAGCGCCGGCACCGGACGGGGCCGGAGCAGCCGGTCCAGGTCAGATGGCGGCGGCACCGTCCACCACGATGACCTGGCCGTTGATGTTGGTGTGCTCCCGCAGCAGCATCCGCACCACGGGCGTGACCTCCGCCGGCTCGGTCAGGTGACCGGTCGGCGTGCGGCGCACGATCTGGTCGAGCTGGGTCGGGCCGAGCACGGCGGACATCTCCGAGGCGAAGAAGCCGGGGGCGACCGAGTTGACGAGCATCCGGCCGCCCAACTCCCGGGCGAGCGAGCGAGTGGCGGCGTCCATGCCGCCCTTGGTGGCCGAGTACGCGACCAGACCCGGAAACCCGCGCTGCCCGCAGATCGAGGTGATGTTGACGATCCGCCCGCGCATGCCCTTGCCGAGCATTCGGCGGACCACCAGCCGGGTCAGCTGCAACGGGGCGGTCAGGTTGGTCTCGATGATCCGGGCGATGTCGTCGGTGGCGGTGTGCACGTGCAGCGAGTCCTGCCCGACGGCGGCGTTGTTGACGATGCCGTCGATCGGGCCGAGGCGTTGCTCCACCTCGCGGACGAAGCTCTGCGCGGCCCGCAGGTCGGTGACGTCCACCGAGCCGACGTGCACCCGGTCGGGGTGCTCGGCGGCGAGTTTCGCCAGCTCCGGCGTGACGGTACGGGCGAACGCCGCCACCCGTACGCCCGCGTCGAGCAGGTCGGTGACGATGGCCAGGCCCAGCCCACGGGAGCCGCCGGAGACGAGGACGACGGTGCTGGGCGGGACGAGTGGGATGACGACGGGATCAGACATCGCTCTTCAGGGTCTCCTTGACGGGAATCTCGGTGAGCACGCGGATCCGGCGGGGCACCGCGTACTCGGGAAGCTGGCCCGCGCACCAGCGGACCAGCGCGGCCTCGTCGGGCACACCGGTGCCGACCGAAGGCGGGCCGGCGGGGCCGGTGGGGTTGAGGACCACCTCGGCGACCACCATCCGGCCGAGCACCGGGGCGCGGCGTCCGGTCACCCGGGCCCAGGCCACCGCCGGATGCCCGGCGAGCACACCGCGGACCACCCCGGCGGAGACCTTGCTGCCGCCGACGTTGATCTCGTCGGAGTCGAGGCGGCCGGTGATCAGCACCCGGTCGTCGAGGATCTGCACCCGGTCCCCGGTGCGGATCGGGCCGGACAGCCCGGCCCCGTGGTGCGGGGAGGTCACCACCAGCTCGTCGTCCACAACGGACAGCGTCGGCCGGCCCGGGGTCTCTCGGTCCAGCCAGTCGACCGGGAAGCCGGCCCGCCCGTCGTGCACCACGATGGATGCCCCCACCTCGGACGAGGCGTAGATCCAGGAGATCCGGGCGGTGGGGAACAGCTCCCGGAGCTGGTCCAGGATCGCCTGGTCCACCGGCTCCCCGCCGAGGGTGAGCTGCCGCAGCGGCACCCGGGCCAGGGCGGCGGCGTCGCGGTGGAGGGTGCGACGCCAGAAGGTCGGGGTGCCGGAGGCGGCGTCCACCCCGTGCGCGGCCGCGACGGCGGGCCAGTCGTCCAGCTCGTCGGGCTCGACCACCACGAGGTGCTGGCCGGGCTGGGTCAGTGACAGGGTGACCACCTGCCACCAGGCGTACGTGCCGGGCGCGTACGGGCAGAGCCAGGTCCGGTCGGGCTGCTCGGCCCGCACGGTGGTCAGTGTGTCCAGGGTGTGCCCGACCCGTTTGGGACGCCCCGTCGAGCCCGACGTCAGCAGCCACAGCCGGCCGGGCTCGGCGGCTCGGGGCCGGGCCGGCACGCTCGGCTGCACGCCGCCGTCGTCGAGGACGCCGACGGTGAACCCGGCCTCCAGCAACTCCGTCCGCATCGTCGCGTCGACTCGACTCGGCGTGCTGAGCAGCAGCTCGGTGCCGTGCACGGCGTGCTGTCGAGCGGCGGCGAGCGCGTCCACGCCACGGTGGGCGAGCACCGCTGCCGGATCGGGCAGCGTCGGCGTCGGCAGTGCCCGCCAGGTCAGCGCGGCGCCACCGACGACGATCCGGTTGTCGACGCCCGCCGGCTCCCGGGGCGCGGGTGCGCGGTCGCGCGCCGTCGCGACTGTCACTGGTGTTGAAGCTCGACGAGGAAGTCGAGGACGTCTCCGACGGTGGCGATGCGGCGCAGGCCGGGGGCGTCGAAGTTGAGCTCCTCCCCCGTCTCGTCCTCGACCCGCAGGGCCAACTCGGAGAAGTCGAGCGACCGGAAACCGATCTCCCGCAACTGCGCCGCGTCGTCCGCGGGCAGCTCCTTGTCCTGGTTCTTCAGCACCTGAGCCATGAGGTCGCGGATCTGCGCGCGACTCAATTCGTTCATGCGGCGCAGTCTACAACCCATCGAATGCATATCTGCTTTCCCGGTGTGGCCGGGTAAGGTGCTCCGACCGGACGTGAACAGCTAAGAAAGCGAGACGCACGTGCTGCGCGAAGCGACGGCGGACGACGTTCACCTGATGTTGTCCTGGCGTAATCAGGAAACCAACCGACAGGTCAGCAAGACCAGCCACGAGATCACCGCCGACGAGCACGCCCGGTGGTGGTCGGCGGTCCGCGACGACAGGTCCCGGCGCGTGCTGGTGTACGTCCGCGACGACCGGCCCTGCGGCGTGGTCACCTTCTTCGACCTGCGGTTCGACCGCCCTCGCACCGGGGCGTGGGGCTTCTATCTGGACGCCGACGGGCTGGCCGGCCGGGACGAGACGCTGCCCGCCTGGCTGGGGGTCATGCGGGAGGCCGTCGAGTACGCGTTCGACGGGCTGCACCTGGACCGGCTCGACGGCGAGGTGCTCGGTCACAATACCGTCGTACGACAGATGAACCGGCGTTTCCGATTCGTCGAGGGCACCCCGAGACAGGAGCTGTCCGACGGGCGGGAAATCACCGTCATCCCGATTTCCCTGGCTCGGGCCGACCGCCGCCAACGCTGATTGTCGGACCCATTCGGATAATGGCCCCGAATCATTAACCGATGGTGTTCCCGGTGGACATCCGCCGTTCACGAATGGCGGCGCCCGGCCGGGTCAGCCCCGCCGCCAGGCCGCCCAGTGCTGCACCGGGTTGCCGCCGAGCCGGACGAAGCCGTACGCGGTGCCGTCCCAGTCGTCCGGCTGACCGGGCGCCCAGCGGGCGAACACCACCTGCGCCGCCGCCGGCGGCTGCTCGCCGAACCACCGGACGTCGGTCCAGGTCACCTGGTGGCTCAGGTTGAACCGCAGGACGTAGTGCACGCCGGTCGAGGCCCAGACCCGCTCGCCGGGGCGTACGCCGACGTCGGCCACCCGGGGCGTCGGTGCGGTGCTCGCGACGGCCGGCCGCACGATGCGGTGCTCGATGACCTGCATGGTGACCAGGTTGACCACGACGAGCACGCCGAACATCGGCAACCGCAGTCGGGGCACCAGCGCGGCGGCGACGAGCAGCAGGCAACCGCCGATCCCGACAAGTGACCCGAGCACCGGGCGCATCTCCCGCCAGCCCCCGGTCAACGCCACCAGGTCCGGCGCGCTGAAACCGCCGTAGCGCAACCGGTGGCCCTGGCTGGCCACGTACGCGAGGCGGGCGGCGATCAGCGCTCCACCGCCGACCAGCAGGGCCACCGCGACGGCCGCCCGGCGCAGCACCACCCGGCGGCCGGCGGTGAGCAGCACCCCGAGGCCGACCAGCAGCCAGAACGGCGCCAGCATCTGCACGTAGCGGCCGTAGATCGCGTCCAGGGGCTTGCCGGTGATGCCGGCCAGGATCACCGACGCGCCGCCGGCCACCCCGACGGTCACCACGAGCGCCACGCCCATCGTCCAGCGGGCCGCGTCGCCGTGCCGTGGACGCCACAGTTCGCGCACGGCCGCGGCCCAGGCCACTCCGGCCATCCCGAACGTGATCACCACGAGGTACCAGAGTTGGGTGGTGACGCCCGCGCCGACGCGGACCACGCCCCGCACGGAGGCGACCGCCTCGACCGTGCCGCCGCCGGGGGTGCTGCCCAGCAGGTAGACCCTGTCTCCGAGGTGGTGGATGACGGCGGCGTTGAGCAGCGCCAGGGCGAGCACCGGCAGCAGCGCCGCGAGCACCGCGGGCGGGCCGATCCGGCGGCGGACCAGCAGCAGCAGGACCAATCCGGCGTGCACCGCCACGATCACCAGGCCACGCGAGTGCAGCAGGTGGAACCCGCCGACCAGCAGGCCGACGGTGGCGGCGGCGAGCGGGCCGGGCCGGGAGATCCAGCGGTGCACGGCGAGCAGCCAGGCGACGACCAGCGGGGCCATCACTGTGTCGATCATGGCGATGCCCGCGTAGAAGGCGGTGGCCGGCAGGGTCGCCGCCGCGACCGCGCCGAGCAGCGCGTACGACCGGCGCAGCCCGAGCAGGCGGCGACCGAGCAGGTACGCCAGCGGCAACAGCGTCGAGTTCGCCATCGCGTTGACCAGCTGGACGATCCGGTAGCTGTCGCCGAAGTCCCGGTCCCCGAGGAACGCCGGTGAGATCAACATCGGGTAGCCGACCCGGCGCAGCAGGTCGTTCTCACTGCTGAACCCGCCCGGCCCGCCGACCAGCGCGCGGGCGGTGTTCAGGTAGCTGTCCTCGTCGGTGTGCGCGATCGGCAGCACGATGTGCCGGGACAGCCACATCCGCCAGGCGACGCTGAGCACCCAACCGACGACGAGCAGCACCGGCACCAGCCAGCGCCGCGCCGGTGCGGCGTCGGACGTCGTCGCCACCACCTCCGGCCGTTCGATCACGTCGCTACCGGATGCCATCAACGCCTCCAGATCTGCCGGTCGGACCGGTCCCCGCGTGGACCGGCAGGGGCTGTCGGTCCGCGCCGGTGACGCGTGGGGTGACCCGCTCGCACCGAGCCGATGCGGATGTCGGGTGAACGCGGAACCGGCCGCGAAGCGGGGCTGGCGGGTCACTCGCGCGGGTCACTGTAACGGCCCAATGTGGCCAGGTCAGGCCGGTTACGGGCCGGACGGAAGTGTTTGCCTACGCGGTGCTCGGCATTCACAGGAGCAGGGGGTGCGGTTAACCCGCGAGCGTCGGGGAGTTAACCCGCCATGGCTAGCGTCTCACCCCGGTCGGCCGGCCGAAGGCCGCCCGTTCATCCACGATCACGGGAGCACCAAATTGAGTGAGTTGAATGGATCGTCCATTCTGATCACCGGGGGAACGGGTTCCTTCGGCAGGACCTTCCTCCGGCACATCCTCACCGAGGCCGACCCCGCGCGCGTGGTCGTGTTCTCCCGCGACGAGCTCAAGCAGTACGAGCTGCGCCAGCAACTCGGCGACGACCCACGGCTGCGCTGGTTCATCGGCGACATCCGGGACCGCCACCGCCTCACCCGGGCCATGCACGGGGTGGACCACGTGGTGCACGCCGCCGCGCTCAAGCAGGTGGACACCGCGGAGTACAACCCCTCCGAGTACATCGCCACGAACATCACCGGCTCCCAGCACGTCGTCGACGCCGCGATCGAGGCCGGCGTCAAGAAGGTCATCGCGCTCTCCACCGACAAGGCGTCCAGCCCGATCAACCTGTACGGCGCGACGAAGCTGGTCGGCGACAAGCTGTTCGTCTCGGCCAACCACTACGCCGCCCAGCACCCCACCCGGTTCTCCGTGGTGCGCTACGGCAACGTGGTGGGCAGCCGCGGCTCGGTCGTCCCGCTGTTCCGCCGGCTGGCCGCCGAGGGCAAGAGCCTGCCGATCACCGACAAGCGGATGACCCGCTTCTGGATCACGCTCGACCAGGCCGTGCAGTTCGTCATGGACTCGTTCGACCAGATGCAGGGTGGCGAGTTGTTCGTGCCCCGCATCCCGAGCATGCGCATCCTCGACCTGGTCGAGGCCGTGGCCCCGGACGCCACCACCCACGAGATCGGCATCCGGCCGGGCGAGAAGCTGCACGAGGAGATGATCGCGCCCGACGACAGCCGCCGCACGCTGCGTGCCGACGGCCGGTTCATCGTCCAGCCGACCATCGCCACCTGGGGCTACCAGCCGCCGGTCGACTGCGACCCGGTGCCGGACGGCTTCGCCTACCAGTCGGACACCAACGACGAGTGGCTCACCGTCGAGCAACTGCGCGACATGCTCGGCCTCACCGCATGACGGGGATGCTCCCGTACGGCCGGCATTCGATCACCGAGGACGACATCGCCGCCGTCGCCGACGTGCTGCGCGGCGACTGGCTCACCACCGGCCCGCAGGTCGACGCCTTCGAGGCCGACCTCGCCACCTGGACCGGCGGGGTCGGCGTCGCCGCCGTCGCCAACGGCACCGCCGCGCTGCACGTGGCGTACGCGGCGGCCGGCGTGGGACCGGGCGACGAGGTGGTCGTCCCACCGATGACCTTCGTGGCGACCGCCAGCAGCGCGGTCGCCCTCGGCGCGAAGATCGTGTTCGCCGACGTCGACGACGAGACGTTCTGCCTCGACCCGGCCGCGGCCGCCGCCGCCGTCACCGCGCGGACGAAGGTCGTCGCCGCGGTCGACTACGCCGGCCACCCCGCCGACTACGACGCGCTGCGCACGTCGGTCGACGGCAGCGACGCGCTGCTGCTCGCCGACGCGGCGCACTCGATCGGCGGGACGTACCACGGTCGACCGGTGGGCTCGCTCGCCGACCTGACCACGTTCTCGTTCTTCCCCACCAAGAACCTCACCACCGCCGAGGGTGGCGCCGTCGCCGCGCTGGACCCGCGGATCCTCACGCGGGCCCGCCGCTTCCGTGGCGTCGGGATGGTCCGCGAACGCGACGAGTTCCGCTTCGCCGACGAGGGCGGCTGGCATCAGGAGGTGCACGAGTTCGGGCTGAACTACCGCCTGCCCGACGTGCTCTGCGCCCTGGGCCGCAGTCAACTGCGCCGGCTCGCCGAGTTCACGGCGCGGCGGGCCGCCCTGGCCGCCCGCTACGACGAGGCACTGGCCGACCTCGACGGCGTACTCCGGCCGAACCGCAGGTCGTGGGCCGACCCGGCCTGGCACCTCTACCCGATCCGGGTGCTCGACGGGCGTCGCCGCGAGGTGTACGACCGGATGCGCGCCGCCGGCATCGGCGTCCAGGTCAACTACATCCCGGTGCACTGGCACCCGGCCTTCGCCGACCTCGGCTACCGGCGCGGGTCCTGCCCGGTGGCCGAGTCGTTCTACTCCCAGCAGCTGTCCCTGCCGCTCTACCCGGGACTCAGCGACACCGACCAGGATCGCGTCATCGACGCGCTGACCACGGCCCTGCGGTACGGCTCGGTGCGTTCCGCCGCCTGATGGGAACCTGATGCACCACGCCAACCACTTCTACGGCCACGCGCACGTACTGGCCCGCTACGCCGGTCTCGGCGACCGGCACCCACCGCGGATCAACGGGTACGTGCAGCACGGCTGGAACATCGGTGACGGCCTGGCCCCCGGTCACCCGTACGCCGAGCGCTCCCCCAGCCTGCTCTGGTCCGAGCAGACCCGCCGGCGGGCCTGGTCGGTGGGGCGGCGCAACGTGGTGGTCATCGGCGCTCCGTTCGCCTACCTGCTGGCCCTGCGACCCGAGCAACCGGCGGCCGAGGAGCGGGAGGGCACCATCTGGTACCCGTTCCACGGGTGGGAGGGCCAGCACGTCAAGGGCGACCACCGGAAGTTGATCGCGCTCATCCAGGACACCGAGCCCGGCCCGGTCACCGTCTGCCTCTACTGGCACGAGTACCGGATGCGCAGCGTCCGCCGGCTCTACGAGCGCGCCGGCTTCCGGGTGATCTGCCACGGCTACCGGGGACACTGGTGGAAGGACACCGACCCGGAGTTCCTCGACAAGCAGTTGACCGAGCTGCGTCGACACCGGCGGGTAGCATCCAACCGGCTGACCAGCGCGATCTTCTACGGCATCGCTGCCGGCTGCGAACCGGCGGTCTACGGCGACCCGATGATCCTGTCCAACGAGGACCCGACCTTCGGCGGGACGGCCCGCATCCGACGGCAGTGGCCGCAGTTGCACGGCACCGAGGTCGACCTGCCCACCGCGGTCGAGATCGCCCGCGCCGAGTTGGGGACCGACCACCGCTGCACGCCGGCAGAGCTGCGCGAGCTGCTCGGTTGGGCGAACCTCCAGGAGGAAGAGGACCACCGTGACGACTGAGACGGCACCCGCCGGCCGGATCACCCTGCCCGGCGGCGAGATGCTGGCCTGGTCCGATCTGCCGCAGCAGCGCCTGGCCGACGGTGGACCCCTCGCCGCGCTGGCCGCCCGGCTCGTGCCGCCCGGCGCCCGGGTGCTGGTGGCCGGCCCGCACGACCCGGCCCTGCTCGACCAACTCGGCCACGCCGAGGTGACATGCCTGCTGCGCAGCCACCCGGACGCGGTCGCGCTCGCCCAGCGCGCCGCCCACCTGGTGGTGGGCGGCCCGGCCGGGTTGCCCGACGACGAGACGTACGACGTGGTGATCGCCGCCGCCGGACTGGACCCGGTCGAGTCGGTGGAGGGCACCCGCCTCGGTTGGGACGGCGTGCTGGCGCGACTGGTCGCCGCCCTGCGGCCGGGCGGAGCGCTGCTGCTGCGCGTGGACAACCCGCTCGGCCTGCACCGACTCGTCGCCACCACCCCCTGGTACGCCGGCCGGGAGGACTCGGCGTGGACCATCGGCGGGGTCCTCGACCGGACCCACCCGGCCAACCGGGAGCAGCTGCGCGAGCGGCTCACCGCGGCGGGGCTGCGGGCGGGCGCCTGCTGGGCCGCGTACCCCGACGCCGGCACCCCGACGGCGCTGCTCGACGCCGACCACCTCGACTCCGACGCGGGCTCCGGCCTCTTCGACGCGGTGCTGCACGGCGCGTGCGCCGGCGGTTTCACCGGCGACACCGTGCTCCAGGACCCGGCCCGGCTGGCGGTGGACGCGCTGCACGCCGGCCGCGCCGCCGACCTCGCGCCGGGTTGGCTGGTGCTCGCCCACCGGCCCGCCGACCCGGCGGATCCGGGCACGCCGCCCGTCGACGGGGATCTGCCGGTGGCGCTGGTGCAGACCGGGCGCCCCGGGATCGGCGTGCTGGAGGTGCGGCACGGTCCGTCGGGATGGCGGTGGGGACGCCTCGCGACCACCGGCACGGACCTGCCGGCCGCCGCGCCGTTCGCCAGCCGCGAGGCCGCGTACCGGGACGCGGACGCGCTGTCCGGGCCGGTGCCGGCCGGCCGGCTGCTGCGTACCCTGCTGCTCGACGCGGCCCTGCGCCGCGACCTGGCCGCCCTGCGCACGCTGCTGCACGGGTACGCGGGCTGGCTCGCCGACCAGGCCGACACCGACGGCCGGATCGCCGGCGCGGCGGCGCTGGCCGGCACCGACAACGTGGTCGTCGACGGCGAGCGGTACGCGGTGCTCGACCCGAGCTGGCGGGCCACCGATCCGCTGCCCGCCGACGTGGTGCTGGCCCGCGGGCTGTGGCGTTTCGCGGCGGGCCTGCTCACCGGCGGGTACGCCCACCCGTGGTCGTCCACCCTCGACGTCGCCGGCCTGACCGTGGTGCTCGGTGGCCTCGCCGGACACGACCTGGACCGCGCGACCATCAGCGAGGCGGTGGAGGCCGAGGCCGCCATCGCCGCGGCGCTGCACGGGTTGGACACCGACGGCAGGGCCCACCTCGCCACCGAGCTGCACGCCGTCACGCCGACCGACCCGCCGGCGGGTGCGGCGCGCAGCTACCAACAGCTCCACGAGGCGTGGCTGCGCCAACGCGAGGAACTCGCCCGGCTGGCGGCACTGACCGCGTGGACCGAGGAGCTGCTCACCTCGCGGGAACGCGCGTTGCGGCGGGCCGAGACGACGATCGGCCTGCTCAGCGGATCGCTCAGCTACCGGGTGGGCCGGCTCGCCATCACCCCGGCCCGGCTCGCCAAGCGGGGCGCCCGCGCCGCCAAACGCCGGGCCACTGCGGTGCTCGCCCCCAAACAGGAGGAGCAGCAGTGACCGCCGTACCGGTGCCCGGAGTCGCCCCGGACGACGCCGGACCACGGATCGTCGGCATCGTGCAGGCGCGCATGGGTTCGTCCCGGCTGCCCGGCAAGGTGCTCCGCCCGCTCGCCGGGCGTTCCGTGCTGGGCCGGGTGGTGCGCGCCGCCCTCGACAGCGGCGTCCTGGCCGACCTGGTGGTCGCCACCAGCACGGACGCGGTCGACGACGCGGTGGTGGCCGAGTGCGCGCGGCTGGGCGTGGCGTGTCACCGCGGGCCGGTCGACGACGTGCTGGGCCGGTTCGTGGGTGCGCTCGCGGCGCACCCGGGCGACGCGGTCCTGCGGTTCACCGCCGACTGCCCGCTGCTCGACCCGGAGATCATCACCCTGGTCGCGTCGGTGTACCGGGCGGTCCCCGGGCTCGACTACGCGAGCACGTCGATCGCCCGCACCCTGCCCCGCGGGCTCGACGTCGAGATCATCCGGGCGGAGACGCTGCGTACCCTGGACCGGCTCGCCACCGATCACCACCGGGTGCACGTGACCTCGTACGCGTACACCTATCCGGAGCTGTTCCGGGTGCTCGGGGTGACGCTCACCCCGGACCGGTCGGCGCTGCGGCTGACCCTCGACACCGAGCGGGACTGGGCACTGGTCAGCGCGGTCGTCGACCACTTCGGCGACGTCAGCGTGCCACTGGCCACGCTCACCGACTGGCTGCACGGGCAACCCCACCTGCGCGCGCTCAACGCCGACGTCCGACAGAAGCAACTGGAGGAGTGCTGAGCACGCCGCGGGTCGGGTTGCGCTGCGACGCCAGCCCACGGCGGGGCGTCGGCCACCTCGTCCGCTGCCTGGCCCTCGCCGAGGAGTTCCTCGCCCGGGGCGTCCACGTCGCCGTGTTCGGCACCGTCGAACGGCTCCCCTGGGCCACCGCGGAACTGGCCGCCCGGGGCATCCCCCTGCACCCCGGCCCGGACTCGCCGGCCGGACTGGTCGAGGCGGCCCGCCGACACCACCTGGACGTGCTGGTCCTCGACTCCTACGAGCTGGACCCGGCCGGCGCGGGCGCGCTGCGTGCCGCCGGCGTCTTCACCCTCGCCGTGATCGACGGGGACAGCCGGGGCCAGGTCGCCGACCTCTACCTCGACCAGAACTTCGGCGCGGAGCTGCCGGGGCTGCCGGGCCGGCTGCTCGCCGGCAGCGGGTACGCCCTGCTGCGCGACTCCGTGATCACCGCCCGGCCGTCGGCGCCTCCGCCCGTCACGACGGTCAGCCGACCCCGGGTGCTGGCCTTCTTCGGCGGCACCGACGCGGTCGGCGCGGCACCGGTACTGACCCGGGTGCTCGTCGCCACCGGCCATCCGATGGACCTCACGGTCATCGTCGGTCGACCCGAGGTCGAGGCCGAGGTCGAGGACGTCGCCCCCGGCCGGGGACAGGTCATCCGGCCGGTGCCACCCACCGGCGCACTGCCGGCACTGATCACCGAAGCCGACCTGGTGGTCAGCGCCGCCGGCACGTCCACCTGGGAACTCTGCTGCCTGGGCGCGCCCGCCGCGCTCGTGTGCGTGGTCGACAACCAACGTGAGTCGTACACCCGGGTGGTGCGGCACGGCCTGGCCGCCGGCCTCGGCGAACTGCCGGAGCTGACCGCCGCCGGCGTCGCCGGACGGGCCGCCCGCGCGGCGGCGGCACGGACCCTGCACGGGCTGCTCAGCTCACCGCAGCGCCGCGCGACGCTCGCCGCGCAGGCCTGGTCGACCGTCGACGGGCAGGGCCGGGCGCGGGTCGTGGACGCGGTGCTCGACGCCGTACGCGCCGCCGCCGTCCCCGGCTGACCAGAGCAGACCACCAGGGGCAGCGCTACCTAGTACGGGTGTACGAAAGTGCTGCTAGGGTGGCTGGATGACGCAGGCCGCCTACCAGCCGTCGATGCTCGACCTCGCCGACGCCGGGCCGACCCTGGGGTCCCTGCCCGGTCTGATCCGCCGGCACCAGCTCAGCCGCAGCGCCTGGGTCGACCACCTTCCCGGGTGGGTGCACGGCTCCGACGCGGTCCTCGACACCCTGCTCACCGAGGTCCCCTGGCGGGCCGAGCGGCGCACCATGTACGACAGCGAGGTCGACGTGCCCCGCCTGCTCTGCTGGTACGACGGCGACCGGCACCTGCCCCACCCGGTGCTCACCGAGGCACGGGCCGCGCTGACCCGGCACTACGCCCCCGAGCTGGGCGAGCCCTTCGTCACCGCGGGCATGTGCCTCTACCGGTCCGGCCGGGACAGCGTCGCCTGGCACGGCGACACCATCGGCCGTTCCGCACACACCGACACCATCGTCGCGATCGTCTCCTTCGGCGCGCCCCGACCCCTGCTCCTGCGCCCTCGCGGCGGCGGCGACAGCCTCCGCTTCCCGGTGGGCCACGGCGACCTGATCGTGATGGGTGGTTCCTGCCAACGCACCTGGGAGCACGCCATCCCGAAGACCACCCGCCCGGTCGGCCCCCGGGTGAGCGTCCAGTTCCGCCCGGTCGGCGTGGCCTGATTCCCACCCGGGTCCGCCCCGGCCTGCTCTACAGCAGGCCGGCGAGTTTGTAGAGGACCAGCGATCCGGCGACGGCGACGTTCAGGCTCTGGCCGTGCCCGACCATGGGAATCTCCACGGCCGCGTCCAGGTGGTCGAGGGCCTCGGGCGGGATGCCCGTCGACTCGTGCCCGAGCAGCACCACGGTGCGGCCCCGAGCGGCGGGCAGGTCACCGAGCCGAACGGCCTCGTCGGCCAACTCCACCCCGAGGATCCGGGTGCCGGCGGCCCGTTCGGCGGCCAGCCACCGCAGCGGACTGCCGACCCGGTGGACGCAGCCCGGCCGGCGCAGGGTGTTGCCACGGGCCAGGGCCTCGTCCACCCACCGGAAGGGCGGCACGGCCAGGCAGGCACCGACCGCGTCGCAGGTACGCAGCAGGGTGCCCAGGTTCGCGCCGTGCAGCGGCCAGAGCGGGGCGGCGATCAGATGACCCCAGCAGCGATGCTGGCGGGGTCGGCGGGCGGCACGCAGCTCGCGCCTGGGCCGGACCCGGATGGCGGCGCTCACGCCGCGTCGGCGACTCCGCCGGACAAGATAAAGATCATGTGAGAGGTGCTTGGCGGCGCACCCGGGCCATCACCGAGAACAGGAGCCCTCACCATACCCCGCGTACGCGCCCTCTCCGCATGATCGTGCTCCATCCAGGATCGAGTGGTATCGCCGCGTCGGTGATGCCACTACTTCCCGGATCGAGCACGATCTTCCCCGCACCTGCGCGGCTCTTGGGGAAGGGCGCGCGGGCGGGTCGGGCGCGCGGTGTGGCAACCCGATCAGTCGCGTTCGACGAGGTGGCCGACCACCGTTGGGCCGAGCATCACGGCGAAGCCGGAACCGTCGCGGCGGGGATCCGCCGCCGGCAGTTCCACCGGATCACCGGTGCCGGTCGCGCCGACCGGGCGCGGACCCACCCAGGCGACGACCACGTCCGTCTCACCCTTGAGGAAGCGGTGCGCGCGCACGCCGCCGGTCGACCGGCCCTTCGCCGGGTACGCCTTGAACGGCGTGACCTTGACCGTCGCCCCGGTGGAGGTGACCACCATCGGCTCACCATGCCCCGGGTCGTCGGTGCGGACCGCGCCGAAGAACGCCACCCGCGCCCCGGCCGGCACGTTGATGCCGGCCATCCCGCCGCCCTTGAGGCCCTGCGGACGGACCAGCCCGGCGGGGAAACGCAGCAGCGACGCCTCCGACGTGACGAAGGTGAGCGATTCGGTGCCGTCGGCCAACCACGTCGCACCGACCACCTCGTCGCCGTCCCGCAGACCGATCACCTCGAACTCGTCGGAGCGCACCGGCCACTCCGGCGCGCAGATCTTCACCACGCCCTGCCGGGTGCCCAACGCCAACCCCGGTGAGCCCTCCGCCTGCCCACCCAACGGGGCCAGGCCGACGACGGTCTCCCCCGCCGCCAACGGGACCAACTCGGCCGCGGACATGCCACCGCGCAGCGACACCGTGCCGGCCTGCTCGGGCAGCACCGGCAGCGGCAGCACGTCGACCTTGAAGGCCCGACCCGCGCTGGTCAGCAACAACACCCGACCACGGGCCGTCGAGTGCACGATGGCGCGTACCGTGTCGTGCTTGACCCGGCCGTTGCGCCGACGCCCCTCGGCGCTCTCCTCCGACTCGGCCGCGGTACGGGCGACCAGCCCGGTCGCGGAAAGGATCACCTGGCACGGGTCGTCGGCGACCTCCAACGGGCCGGCCGGCGCGGACGCCGCCAGGACCTCCTTCAGGTCGCCGTCGACGAGCGTCGTCCGACGTTCGGTACCGAACTGCTTGACCACCGAGGCCAACTCGTCGGAGACCAGCTTCCGCAGCACCCGCTCGTCGTCGAGGATCTCGCTCAACTCGGCGATCTCGCCGCGCAGCCGCTCCTGCTCGGTCTCCAGCTCGATCCGGTCGAACTTGGTCAGCCGACGCAACGGGGTGTCCAGGATGTAGGTGGCCTGGATGTCGGACAGACCGAACCGGCTCATCAGCCCGTCCTTCGCGGCCTGCGCGTCGTCGCTGCCCCGGATGAGCCGGACCACCTCGTCGATGTCCAGCAGGGCGATCAGCAGACCGTCGACCAGGTGCAGCCGCTCCTGACGCTTGCGCCGCCGGTACGAGGTGCGTCGGGTGACCACCTCGTACCGGTGCGCCAGGAAGACCTCCAGCAGCGCCTTGAGCCCCAGCGTGCGCGGCTGCCCGTCGACCAGGACCAGGTTGTTGACGCCGAACGACTGCTCCAGCGGGGTCAGCCGGTAGAGGTCGGCGAGCAACGCCTGCGGGTTGACCCCGACCTTGCACTCGACGACGAGTCGGGTGCCGCTCTCCCGGTCGGTGAGGTCCTTGACGTCGGCGATGCCGGTCAGCCGCTTGGTCTTGGTGACCTCGTTGGTGATCGCCGCGATGACCTTCTCCGCGCCGACGCCGTAGGGCAGCTCGACCACGGTGATCGCCTGGCGGCCACGGCTGCCCTCGATCGGGCCGATCTCCACCTTGCCGCGCATCCGCACCACACCGCGCCCGGTCTCGTACGCCCGGCGCACCTCGTCCAGGCCGAGCAGCACCCCGCCGCTGGGCAGGTCGGGGCCGGGGACGAACTCCATGAGCTTGTCCAGGGTGGCGTCCGGGTGGTTGATCAGCCAGCGGGCCGCGGAGACGACCTCGGCGAGGTTGTGCGGGATCATGTTGGTGGCCATCCCGACCGCGATCCCGGACGCGCCGTTGACCAGCAGGTTGGGGAAGGCGGCCGGCAGCACGGTCGGCTGGGTCAGCGACCCGTCGTAGTTGGGCTCGACGTCGACGGTGTCCTCGCCCAGCTCACCGACCAGCAGCATGGCCTCGCGGGACATTCGCGCTTCCGTGTAACGCGAGGCAGCCGGGCCATCGTCTGGGGAGCCAAAGTTTCCATGCCCGTCGATGAGAGGCACGTTGAGCGAGAAGTCCTGCGCGAGGCGGACCATGGCATCATAGATCGCCGTGTCGCCGTGTGGATGGTACTTGCCCATCGCATCCCCGACAATTCGGGCAGACTTCACGTGCGCACGGTCCGGGCGGTAGCCCTGCTCGTACATCGACCAGAGGATGCGCCGGTGTACGGGTTTGAGGCCGTCGCGCGCGTCGGGCAGGGCGCGGGAGTGGATGACCGAGAACGCGTACTCCAGGTAGGAGTCGGACACCTCGGTGACCAGCGGGTTGTCGAAGACCCGCGCGCCGGCCTGGTCGAACGAGGAGAGGTCGACCTTGTTTTCCTTACGGCGTGCCATGACTCAGCTCTCCACTGGAACAGGAACGGAACGGGCGCTCATGCGTCGATCGCATCCCGGTCGACCCGGTCGGCGGAGTCGATGAGCCAGTTGCGGCGCGGCTCGACCTTCTCACCCATCAGGAGTTCGAGGATGCGTTCGGCGGCGTCGACGTCGTCGAGGGTGATCCGGCGTACGGCCCGGGTGGCCGGGTTCATCGTGGTGTCCCACAACTCGTCGGCGTCCATCTCACCGAGACCCTTGAACCGTGGGATGGGCGTGACGATCTGCTTGCCGGCCTTCTCCAGCTTGCGGACCGTCGTCTCCATCTCGGCCTGGGTGTAGGTGTACACCGTCTGCGGGTTACGCCCCCTGGTGGTGATCTTGTGCAGGGGCGGCATCGCGGCGTAGAGCCGACCGGCCTCGATCAGTGGCCGCATGTACCGGGCGAAGAGAGTGATCAGCAGCGTCCGGATGTGCGCGCCGTCCACGTCGGCGTCGGCCATGATCAGCACCCGCCCATAGCGCAGCGCGGAGAGGTCGAAGGTGCGCCCCGAGCCGGCGCCGAGGACCTGCACGATGGACGCACACTCGGCATTGTCCAGAACCTGCTGGAGGTTGGCCTTCTGCACGTTGAGGATCTTGCCTCGGATCGGCAGCAGCGCCTGGTATTCCGAGGAGCGAGCCATGCGACTCGTTCCCAAGGCGCTGTCTCCCTCGACGATGAACAGCTCGCTCCGTTCCACACCGGTGGCCCGGCAGTCGACGAGCTTCGGCGGCATCGACGCGCCCTCCAGGGCGGTCTTGCGCCGGGCGGCGTCCTTCTGCTGCTTCTGGGTGAGCCGTACCCGGGCCGCGTCGACGATCTTCTGCAGGACGGTGCGGGCCTCGGCCTTGGTGCGCCGGTCCTCCAGCCAGGCCTTCACGTGCGCGTCGACCAGGCTCTGGAGCACCTTGGTGATCCCCGGGGTGGAGAGCTCGTCCTTGGTCTGCGAGGTGAACTGCGGCTCGGGGATGCGCACGTGCACCACGGCGGTCATCCCCTCCAGGACGTCGTCCAGCAGGGGCGGCTCCTCCTTGGCCTTGAGCAGGCCGCGGGTGTTGCGGACGGCGTCGGCGAGGGCGCGGACGAGAGCCCGCTCGAAGCCCTTGCGGTGGGTGCCGCCGTGCGCGTTGCGGATGGTGTTGGTGAAGCACTCGACGGTGCGGTCGTAGCCGGTGCCCCACCGGAACGCCACCTCGACCTCGGCGCGCCGCTGCACGTTGGACTGCATCACGCCGTTGGCGTCGGCGGCGTTCTCCCGGTAGGTGCCCTCGCCGTTGACCAGCAGGGTGCCGGAGACGGGCCGGTCGCCGGCCGGGGCGAGGAACTCCACCATGTCGCTGAGCCCGTTGGGGTAGTGGAACCGCTCCTCGGCGGGCGCCTCGCCGGTCAGGTCGCGCAGCAGGTAGGTCACACCGGGGACCAGGAACGCGGTGTTCCGCAGCTTGGTGCGGACCGCGTCCACGTCGAGTGCGGCGCCGGTCTCGAAGTAGCGGGCGTCGTGCCACCAGCGGATCGAGGTGCCGGTGCGTTGGCCGCGCTTCATGGCGCCGATGACCTGGAGGCCGGGACCGGCGGTGAAGGGCGCGTCCGGCCCGGCGCCGTCGAAGATGCCCGGTACGCCGTGCCGGAACGACATCGTGTGGATCTTGCCGGCTCGACGGACGGTCACGTCGAACCGTCGGGACAGCGCGTTGACCGCCGAGGCGCCGACGCCGTGCAGGCCGCCGGAGGTCTTGTAGCCGGAGCCGCCGAACTTGCCGCCGGCGTGCAGCCGGGTGAGCACCAGCTCGACGCCGGAGATGCCGGATTTGGCGTGCACGTCGGTGGGGATGCCCCGCCCGTCGTCGTCGACCTGCACCGAGCCGTCGGCGTGCAGGATCACCTCGACGGCGCTGGCGTGACCGGCGACACCCTCGTCGGTGGAGTTGTCGAGGATCTCGTTGACGAGGTGACCCACGCCACGGCTGTCGGTGGAGCCGATGTACATGCCGGGACGCTTGCGGACGGCGTCCAGCCCCTCAAGGTGGGTGAGGTCATCGGCCCCGTACAGGGTGTCAGGCTCTGCGGTCAACTGGTCGTACTCCCCGGTCTCGGCTGTGTGCTGCCGGTCACCGGCGACATCAGCCGGCGTGGCGCGCCGCAGCGAGCCTAGCCCGAGGCTAGGACAAGTCCCGGAGGACCTATGCGACCCGCCGTGCGGCAGCCGCCGAACGTGAGCCACGGAACAGCCAACCAGCGCGCACGGGACCACGCACAGACACCCCTTCTCAGCCGGCGGAGTCACGTGTCTTTCATCGAACGATTCTGTTACCGGCCATTGACGCCCGTTGCACAGGGGTGATCTGATCGCGCTCTCAGAGAATCTTTCATCTTTCGATGGATGGGGGCCCCATGCCCAGGTTCCGCCGTACCGCGCTCGCCGCGGGACTAACGATCGCCATGGCCGCGCTGTCGACAACCGTCACGCTGCCCGGACCCGCGTCCGCCGCGCTGCCCACCGCCGCGGTGGCACTCGGGGACAGCTTCATCAGCGGCGAGGGCGCCGGGGCGTACACCCCGGTGGTCGACGTCAACGGCGTCGCCCAGGGCTTCCCCGGCTGGACGGCCGCGAACAACAACGCGTACTTCTGCCACCGTTCCGCGAACGCCTCGCTCAACCAGGCCAACCTGCCGGGCATCCAGAACCGGTTCAACCTGGCCTGCTCCGGCGGTCAGCCGCACGACATCGCCAACGCCTCGCAGGCGCGGACCAACGGCCGTACCGTGGCCGCGCAGCTCGACCAGCTCCGCGCCGTCGCGCAGACCCAGGACATCGACCTGGTGCTGATCGGCCTGGGTTCCAACAACAGCTCGTTCACCTTCGGCAGCGTCGCGGAGAAGTGCGCCAACCGGTTCATCGCCGACGCGTGGACCGGCTGGTGGGAGTTCTGGGCGTACCTCAACGGCCCGGTCGAGCAGAAGCCGTGCAGCGACGCCGACCTGGCCACCGCCGCCCAGATCAGCGCCGCGACCGCGGAGACCACCGCCGCCGTCCGCCAGGTGCTGACCACGTTGGACCAGATCGACGCGGACGGGCAGCACCGGGTGGTGTTCCAGGACTACACGAACCCGCTGCCGCTGGACCTGAACCCGGCGTACCACGAGGAGGACGGCCGGGACGACACCCGGGACAAGTTCCGTGACCTCGGTGCCGAGCGGTACGCGGGCGGCTGCCCGATCCACCGTGCCAGCCTGGCGCCGGGCCACCGGTTCTCCCAGGGCCTGGGCGCCATCGTGCAGTCCACCCGGGACACCCTGGCCGCTGAGTTCCCCGCCGACGACCTGGTGTACCTGAACGTGCAGCAGGCCTTCAACGGCGCCCGGCTCTGCGAGCAGACGGGCAGCCCGACGGGCACGCTGGCCACGCCGATCCGGCTCCAGGACGGCGCGACCGGCACCTTCGTCACCAGCCTCGCCGGCAAGGACAAGATCGCCATTCAGCGGATCGCCAACACCTGCGTCAGCTACTTCCAGACCTGCCAGGAGTCGTGGCACCCGAACGCCACCGGGCACCAGGTCCTCGGCCAGTGCCTGAGCGGCGCGGCCTCCACCAGTGCCCGGTCGGTGGCCTGCGTCCGCGCCGGCAACGGGACGATCTCCGTCTCCTGATCGCCGCGTCAACTCGGAGGCCCCGCCGGTCGGCGGGGCCTCCGTCGCGCCCGACCACTCTGCGGCTACCCGCCAGTAACGTCAGGCCGTAAGCTGGGCCGATGAACGGGGAGCCGGAGTACGCACAGGAGTTCGTCGAGGTCGCCGGTGGTCGGCTGGGTGTGCAGATCTATCCGGAGCCAACCGGTGTGACCGATGCGCCGGTGGCCGTGATCTGGCCCGCGATGGGGGTCCGCGCCCGTTACTACCGGCCCTTCGCCGCCGAGCTGCGCGCCGGCGGACTGGCCGTGGTCGTCGCCGACCTGCGCGGAAACGGGGCGAGCACCCCGACGCCGAGCCGGGCCGACCGCTACGGCTACGCCGACCTGGCCGACGACGTCGGCGCCGTGCTGTCCGCGCTCAAGCCACGACTGGACGGGCGTACCCGGCTGCTGGTCGGGCACTCGCTCGGCGGGCAGGCCGCGCTGCTGCACCTCGCCCTGCACGGCGGCGACGACGTGGACGCGTTGGCGCTGATCGCGGTCGGCATCCCGTACTGGCGAAGCTACCCGGGTCTGCGCGGCCTGGGCGTGCTGCCGTACACCCAGGGGATCGCCGCCACCACGGCCCTGCTCGGGGTCTGGCCGGGTTGGGGCTTCGGCGGCCGGCAGGCACGCGGCGTGATCCGCGACTGGGCCCAGACCGCGCGGACCGGCCGTTTCCCCCGACTGAACGGTACGGACACCGAGGCGGCGGTACGCGCGGTGCGCACACCGGTGTTGGCGGTCAGTGTGGACGACGACCAGTTCACCCCGCACGAGACGATGGACGCGCTCTGCGCGAAGCTCGCCGCCGCCCCACTCACCCGCGAGCGCTACACCTCGGCGCAGGCCGGCGCCGCTCTGGACCACTTCACCTGGGTCCGCGCGAGCACCCCGCTGGCGCGGCGGATCGCCGGTTTCGTCGGCGACCTGCCGTCCCGCTGAGCCGCACCGGACCGCCCGGACGGATCACTCGTCCTGGTCCAGCGGCACCAGCTCACCGTCGCGCTCCACCTGGATCTCCGCGTGGTCCTTGCGGGGCGCGACCTCCGCGGTGTTCCGGTGTGGGTCGTTGTCCGGGTGCATGAGCACCGCGTCGGTTTTCGGGGTCTTCTCCCGACTTTCGTCCGGCTGCGACATCCCGTTCCCCTCTCCGTCAGCGTCGCTCGGGATCTACCCGCCACCGCGCGGACGACTCCTGCCGGCGGCCGTGGACCCCGTCGAAACCCGAACGTCCCGGTCGTACCGGCGCGGCGCGGATCAGCCCCCGGACGACGGGGTTAGCCGCCCGGGCGGCGGGTAAGCCGCAGCGCCCAACACGGCGGAAGGGGATCACATGTCCGAACGGCATACCGCACTGCGCTCGATGCACGATCTGGGTCTCGCGGCCTGGTTCGGCGGCTCCCTCATGGGTGCCTTCGGCGTCAACGGCGCAGCCGGGAAGATCAGCGACTCGACGCAGCGACTCTCGGTCGCGTCGGCGGGATGGTCCAGATGGACCCCGGTCAACGCAGCCGCCATCGGCGCGCACCTGGCCGGTGCGGTCGGCGAACTGGTGACCGAGAGCCCACGCGTGGCGGCCCAGTCCGGGGTGGGCCGGACCAGCGCCATCAAGACGGCGTTGACGATCGGCGCTCTCGCCGTGACCGGCTACAGCCGGTTGATCGGCATGCGCCTGGAGAAGGCCGGTGCGTCACCGGTCAGCGGGACCACCGAGCCGAACCACCAGACTCCGGCGAGCGTGGCCTCCTCGCAGCGGCAGATGAAGTTGCTCCAGTGGGCCATCCCGGCGCTGACCGGGGCCCTGGTGGTGGTCACCGCGTACATGGGTGAGCAGCAGAAGCCCGGCCAGGTCTTCAAGGGGATTCTCGGCCGGGGCGGCACCATGAAGGGCGCCTCGAAAGGCATGATCAAGATGGCCGGCATGAGCAACGGCAAGCGACCGATGGCGATGGCCGGACGCTGAACGCCGGGCCGGCCGGCGTCCCGCCGCCCTCTCGACGGCGGGGCGCAGGCCGGCCCTGCGCGCTCAGCGTTGCGACAAGGTCGGGTGACGACACCGCGCGGCCGGAGATCAGCACACCGTCCGCCGACCGCGGCGGACCGAGGAGCGGGGTGGCCATGACGGCGCACAAGGGACGCAGCGGCGACAACGACCGGCAGGAGCCGGAGGCGACTCAGCCGTGGGGTGGCGGCGACGGCTTCGACGCCGACGCGCCCTGGGGCACCGATGCGGACTCGCCGATGGACGAGGGCAGCGAGGAGACCGCGGTGCCCGAGGGACGACGCGGGGAGCGGCGGGCGGGCGCGTCGGCGGGCCGGACCGATCCGGCGGGACGGCACGGCTTCGGTTCGGTGGAGCCGACCCGCACGACGATGGCCGGACCCGGTGCCCCACCGGACCCGGCGCCCAGTGGCCGGACCTTCCCGGACGACGCCGACATCGGCGAGTCGACGCAGGACGCGCTGCGCAGCCGGGGCCGACGCTCCTGACACCAGCGTGGACGGTCAGCCGGTCGACCCGGCCGGGACACTCCGATCGGCGATCATCGTCTCGGTGAGCAGTTGCGCCAGCCGGGTGGCGTCGCGCTGGGCCTGACCGGCGCAGCAGTTGTTGAACAGCACGTGCAGGTCGTCAGCCGGGCGGGCGAGGTCAGCCAGCAGCCCGGCCCAGTGCCGAAGCTCGTCGTCGCCGTAGGCGTACCGGAACTTGTCCTGCTTGTCGCCGTCACCCCAGGCCGGGCTGTGGCCGTGAAAGCGGACGATCGCCGGCTCGGCGGTCCTGGTCAGGATCGGCGGCACCGACGACGGGTGCCCCTGTGGCATGTCGACGCAGACCAGGGACAGATCGTGCGCGCGCAGCAGGTCCAGCGTCTCGACCGCCGCCGGACCGTCGAACCAGGAGGCGTGCCGCAGTTCCACGCCGACCCGCCACGGCCGGCAGCGCTGCGCCAGCTCGACGATCCGACGTTCGGCCGCGGCACCGCGGGCCAGCCATGGTGGGAACTGCAACAGCACCGCGCCCAGCTTGCCGGCCGCCGCGATCGGCGCGAGCGCCGCGCGGAACCGGGTCCACAGTTCGTCGTACGCGCGCTCGGGCAGGTCACGACGGCGGATCCGACTCGGGCCGCCGGCCGGACGCAGGTCCCGGGGAAGCGCGGCGACCGGCGTCGGATGGCCGGTGAAGAGACTGAACGCCTTGACGTCGAAGGTGAAGTCGTCAGGTGTGGCGTCGACCCAGCCCGACGTGGTCTCCGGAACCGGGACCGCGTAGTACGACGTGTCCACCTCGACCAACGGGAACCGGCCGGCGTAGAAACCGAGTCGACGGGCCGGCGTGTTGGCCGAGCGTGGATACCACCCGGAGCGCAGCAGCGACTGGTCGGCCCAGGACGACGTGCCCACCTTGATCACACCCATGTCATTCAGTGGACCGCCACCGACGCGAATCGGCAACCGCTGGCGACTCACATGTCGCACCTGGTGTGCGACGCCGGAAGTGTCGGTGCCTCGCCCTAGGGTGACAGCTGGTGAACATCGACGAAGGGTGGCGGCATGACCAGCACGGAGCAGCTCACCGGTGAGCGGGCCGATCTCCTGCAGACGCTCCGCCGGCACCGGGGTTTCCTCCTGCACACGGTGGGCGGGCTCACCGACGAGCAGGCCGCCGCCCGTCCCACGGCCAGCGAGCTGAGCCTCGGCGGCCTGATCAAGCACGTCGCCGGCGTCGAGCACCGGTGGATGCTCTTCGCCGTGGGCGGAGCGGAGGCGATGCAGCGCGAGGAGATCGACTGGGTCGGTCAGTTCCGGATGACGCCGGGCGAGACCCTGGCCGGTCTGGTCGCGCGGTTCCAGGAGGTGGCCGACCAGACCGACGCGCTGGTCGCCACCCTCGACCTGGACTCGGCGCATCCGCTGCCGCAGGCGCCCTGGTTCGAGCCGGGGGCAAGGTGGACGGTCCGCCGGGTGCTGCTGCACCTGATCGCCGAGACAGCCCAGCACGCTGGGCACGCCGATATTCTGCGGGAGTCGATCGACGGCGCGAAGACGATGGGCTGAGGTCCTACCGACCGGCCCCGGTGGACGCGTCGGCCTCGAGCAGGCCGCGCACGTAGGCGGCCTGGCCCGCGTGTTGCAGGTCGTCGTCGACGATGCTGACCAGCCGGACACCGAGGGTGACCGGCGGGTCCCACGACTCGTCGACCACCCGGTCCAGGTCCGCCGGGCGCAGGCCGGCCAGGAACGATCCGGTCCGCGACGCCACCGCCTCGTAGTAGTCGACGAGCGCCTGCGCGCTCTCCGGCCGCACCGTCTCGACCTGGACGGCCGAGTGACCGTAGCCGGTGTTGTCCGGGTCGGCGGTGAGCCCGAACCGGCCCGCCCAGTCGCCGCTCACCCAGACCTGGTCGGCGTCGAGCAGGTCGGCGACGTGGTGATCCTGCACCCGGGTGAGGTGCCAGACGAGCCAGCCGATCGAGTTGGCGCCCGGGCCGGGCGCCCAGCGCAGGTGCTCGGGGCTGAGGCCGTCGACGGCCGCGCGCACGAGGTCGGGCAGTCGGTCGTACGCCTCGGTCAGCAGGTCACTCACGTCCACTGGCACGCCCTTCGGGTCGGTGTCCCCCTCAGGTACCGCTGGCGCGTGCGATCAAACCTCGGCCACTACTGTGATCGGGTGGTCGCCGCGTTGGAGTTGTATCTGGACCCGGACGCCACCCGGCGGATCCGGGCGCTCTGGGACGCCCTGGAGGCTGAGGGCGTGCAGAGCATGCGTTCCCTGTTGGAGCGACGCCACCGGCCGCACGTCTCGCTCGCGGTGGCGCCCCGCTTCAACCCCGAGCAGGTCGCCGAGGCGCTGCGCGGGACTGTCGTCGCGGCCCCGCTGCGACTGGACTTCCAGCACGCCGGGCAGTTCGTCGGCCGGGTGCTCTGGCTCGGCCCGGCCCCCACCGCGGAGTTGCTGACCCACCAGCGGATGGTGTCCGATCGGCTCATCGCCGCCGGCATCCCGCTGGCCGAGCACTACCGGCCGGGCCGCTGGGTGCCGCACTGCACACTCTCCATGCGGGTGCCGAACGTGCTGATGGCCGCGGCGGTGCGCCGCTGTCTTGAGGTGTTGCCGCTGGCCGCGACGGTGGTCGGCGCGGCGCTCACCGACCACGCCCGGGGTATTGCCCAACCACTGCCCTAGCACTCCGGACGCATTCTGACTTGTGTGGAGTTTCGGCAGCTTCGTGGGCTGCGGTCAGTCGAGGGGCCGGTTGTATTCGTGGAAGCCGACAACCTTGCCATTTCGGACAATTACGTGAATGCAGTGCCGGGCCGCGTACGGCTCACCGAAGAAGACGCCCCGGGCCCAGTCCTCGAAGACGACGCGATCCTCGGCGACGGTCTTGGAAATCACCTCAACCCTGTCGAAGCGGCTGGCACCAGGCGCGAACAGGCTGAAGAACCCGACCAGTTTCTCGCGCCCCTCGGTCCCGGTGAAGTGCCCGGTCTGCGGAGCCGGAAGGATCACGTCGACCTCATCATCAAACAGCTCGAAGAAGCTCTCCCACGAACCGGTCTGGAACCCCTGGATCAGGGCGTCGTACGCCTTCTCGGCGATCAATCGAACATCGTCGCTCATTGTCTGTTCCTTCTGAATCGGCTCTTTGGCAGGTCGGTGCTGGCCGGAGTGTGTCCACTACCGGGCGCCGTGCGAGGAGTACGAAGCCCGTCCCCCCACCGACGCGAGGGGCCGCTGTGGGTCGGACCGGTTTCGGTGACCCACGGCGTCAACAACTGCCGCACGGACGTCACGTCGTGGCCGCGATGATGGCTGCGGGGGTCAGGTGACGTTGCGGATGGTGCCGCCGTCGACGCGGATGTTGGCGCCACTGATGTAGCCGGCCAGCGGGCTCGCGAGGAAGGCGACCGCCGCGGCGATCTCCTCCGGCCGGCCGAGTCGGTCGATGTCGTTGGGCACCAGCTCGTTCGTCGCGCCCTGCTCGATCTGCTCCCAGGTCTCGCCCCAGCCCCGCTCCGGGGCAATCTCGATCAGCAGGTCCTTGACGGCCTCGACGAGGATCGCTCCGGGCGCGACGATGTTGGAGGTCACTCCGGTGCCCTTCAACTCCCGGGCGAGTGACACCGCCAGGTTGTGTCGGGCGGCGAGGGTGGCGTTGTACTGCGGATGCTGGAACAACGGCTGGGTCGCGAGGCCGCCACCAATGGTGATGACGCGCCCCCAGCCACGCTCGCGCATGCCAGGCACAAGTCGCTGGATCATCCGTACGCCGGAGATGACGTTGCCCTCGTAGGTCTCGCGCCAGGAGTCCGGCGTCGCATCGGTCCAGGACAGGTGCTTGTAGGCGCCAGCGTTGTTGACCAGGATGTCGACCGGCCCTCCGGACAGAGCCGCCGTGGCAACCGCGTCCGCACCCTCGTCCGTGGTGAGATCACCGAGCGCGATGTCCGCTTTTCCGCCGACTGCGCGGATCGCCTCGGCCACCGCCGTTGCCCGCTTCTCGCTCCGCCCGTGCACGACCACCTGGGCGCCTTCGGCGGCGAGCAGCCGCGCCATCGCCTCACCGAGCCCGGAGCTCGAACCGGTCACCAGGGCGCGCTTGCCAATCAGCTGCAGGTCCATCAGATTCTCCTTCTCTCTCGGCGTCAGGCTGCTATGTATACGACTGTAGACATCGTGGATCGCAGTAGTCTACACTCGTAGACGTGACGGCAGACACAGACGAATCCGGTGACGCCCCCCGCCGGCGCGATGCGGGCGCCACCCGCGAGGCGATCCTGAACTCGGCGATAGAGGCGTTCACCCGCCTGGGCTACGACGGCGCCGGCGTACGCGAGGTCGCCGGAGGCGCCGGAGTGACCGCAATGCTGGTCAACCGCTACTTCGGCTCCAAGGAACAGCTGTTCGCCGAGGCAGTCGACCGCTCGTTCGCTCCGCGAACAGTCGTCAGCGACGACCCCAGCGTGCTGAGCGAACAGACGGCGACCAGGTTGGCTGCGCGGACCGCGCCAGAGGCAGACGACCTGGACCCGTTCGTGCTGATGCTGCGATCCGTAGCCAATCCACGGGCCGCCGAGATCATCCGTGCGGGGATCGAGAAACACGTCGGACGGCACCTGACCGACAGTCTGCCTGGGCCCGACGCCGCCCCACGCGCGGAACTACTTCTCTCCCTGATCGCCGGAGTGTGGCTGATGCGAAAGGTCATCGCGACCCCCGCACTCACCGGCATGGATCAGGGCGCTCTGACCCGACAACTGCGCGATCTGATGAATGCCCTCGTCACCGCACCGCCGGCGACCAGCGGCGGCGATGCCGCACCCGATGCGACCAGCCCCGGAGCTCGTCCCCACCGGCCATCCGAGTGAGATCGTGCTCCGCGGCGGCAACGCCATCAACCGTTCTGCCCACCCCGCCGGCCAGGCGCTCTGACCGGCCCTCGGTCGCGTCACCGGTCGCTTCGCCGCCGTGACACCGTCGCCCCCGTCGCCGCGGCAAGCGTGACCGACGCTCCGGCGACCAACAGCAGGCGCGGACCCAGCGGGGCGAGCACCCCGGCCAACCCGGTGCCGAGCGAGGCGGCGGCAACCTTGATCGCCGCCGTCGACACGAACACCTGCGCCCGCACGGCGTCCGGCGCGTACGCCGATCGAGCCGCCAGGGTGGCCGCGAAGAGCGGCGCGGTCGCTGCCCCGGCCAGGGCGAACGCGACGACCGCCAACGGAAAGCTGGGCACGGCCGCGCAGAGCGCGATCCCCACCGCGCCGAGGGCCGCCCAGCGGACGGTGAGTCGCTCCGGCGCACCGGTCAGCGGGAACGCCGTGACCAGAAGCGCGGCGGCGAGGTTTCCACCGCCGTAGACCGCCGCCAGCAGCGCACCGGAGACCGTCTGCCGGCCGAGGTCCGCTGCCAGCGCGACGGCAAGCACCGAGATCGCCCCACCGGTCAGCGCGGCGACCGTGGTGACCCCGGTGACCCGGCGCAGCGGCCCGGGGCCGAGCACGGCCCGCAGCGCGCCCCGCGCCGGTGGCCCGACCCGCGCTGGCGAGTCCCGAGCGGGCACCCGCGGCGGCAGTGTGCCCACCAGGGCCGCCGCGAGCAGGGTGGCGGCGCCCAACCCGACCAGCGACATCCGGGGGCCGACCAGCGCGGCGAGGGTCGCCACCACGGCCGGGCCGGCGCTGGCGCCGATCCCGTACGTCACCGCGTCCCAGCCCTGACCCCGACGTTGCGCCCGCTCGTCCGGAGCGAGCAGCGCGGCGAGCCGGCTGCTCAGTCCCCCGGTCAGCAGCGGCCCGCAAGCCCCGGCCGCGATCAGCAGGGCCACGGGCACGCCGACGGGCACCCGACCGAGCAGCAGCCCGGCCGCCGCGACCGCCGCGGCGTACGTGACGAAGCCGACGGCCAGCCGGCCCCGGCCGTCCTCGGCCCGGTCCAGCCACCGGGCCAGCAGCGGCCCGAGCAGGTGCGGTGCCGTCAGGCAGGTGGCCAACAACCCGCCGAGCAGCGCCGGACGGGTCGCCCCCACCGCCGGCAGGGTGGCCAGCAGCACCACTCCCACCGCCCCGCCGGCGTCCGCGCCTCGGGCGAGCGTCGCGGCGACGAGGTAGCGGGGCAACGCTCGGCGAGCGGGGACGACGGACGAGACCATCTCCGCAGCTCGGCTCACCCGGTCTCCCTACCCAGTCGACCACTCTCGACAACGCTGATGCGTTATGTCCGGTTTGGCAGGCCGCAGTCGGAAACCCGAAAACAAGCGGTGCGAATACGGCCGGGCGTGGGAAAGTTCGAGGTGGCTGTCGTACCGGTGTGACCCGCCAGCGCGTGGATCGCCCGACCGGTGGCGCGCTGACGCCGCGCCACCGACGACGGCGTCGACGAGGAGAGGCGGGGCCCATGCAGGCTCAGCGCAGACCAGCACGTGCGGAGCGGAGCCAGGCCCGGGACGACCGGACCGGCGGCGGCATGACCGGGGCGGCGACGCCGCTGACGATCTGGGCCGCGGCCGTCCTTCTCGGCCGGATCGCCGCCGGTGACGACGACGTCGAGGACGAACGGCACATCCTGCGCGGCATCGAGTGATCCGGGGCGGGTGGCTCACAGCCAGCCGCGCCGCTTGAAGATCACGTAGAGGGTGCCGCAGACCAGCAGCATCAGCAGCAACGCGAACAGATAGCCGAAACGCCAGTTCAACTCCGGCATGTGGACGAAGTTCATCCCGTACACGGTGCCGATGAGTGTCGGTGCGAACAGGATCGCCGCCCAGGACGAGACCTTCTTCAGTTCCTCGTTCTGCGCGTAGCTCGCCGCGGTCAGGCTGCGCATCTCCTCGTTCTGCTGCTGCGAGACGAGGGTGGCGTTGACGGTGAGGATGTTCTGCAACAGGTGCCGGAAACCGTCCACCCGCTCCACCACCTGGGTCAGGTGGTCGGTCACGTCCCGCAGGTAGCGGCGCAGCTCCTCGTCCGTGCCGGCACTGCTGGCGCCGTCGGCAAGTGCGTCGAGTACGGCGAGCAGGGGCCGGGCGGCCCGCTGGAACTGGATGACCTCGCGGCTCAGGCCGTAGATGCGCCGGCTGGCGTTCGGGTCGCCGCCGAACACCTGGGTCTCGATCTCGTCGATGTCGTTCTCCAGCCCGGCCACCACCGGCGCGTACCCGTCGACGACCTGGTCGAGGATCGCGTACAGGACCGCCTCCGGTCCCCGGGCGAGCATCGGCGCGTCGGTCTCCATCCGCCGCCGCACCGCGGCCAGGTCCGGGACCTCACCGTGCCGGACGGTGACCACGAAGCCCGGCCCGATGAACAGGTGCAGCTCGGAGAACTCGACCTCCTCGCGCAGGTCGTCGTAGCGGGCGGCGCGCAGCACCACGAACAGGGTGTGCCCGTACCGTTCCAGCTTGGGGCGCTGGTGGGCGTTGATCGCGTCCTCGACCGCCAGGTCGTGCAGCCGGAACTCCCGGGCCAGCGAGGTGATCTGCTCGATGTCGGGCCGGTACAACCCGATCCAGGCCATCGCGGCGTCCTGCTCCTGCAGGCAGCGGTACGTCTCGGCGAGCCCGGACGGTGAGGCGAAGCGGTGCCCTCGGACGTAGACCGCGCTGTCCACCAGACCGCCGGTGGGCGGGTCGGGCGACACCGTCGACGGCGGCACGCCGTCGGTGCTGTCGTGCTCGTCAAGTTGGCGACCGAAGCCACCACCGGGGCGGAATCGACGGCCACCGACCATGCCTGTCCCCTCCCCCGGCGCCGTCCGGCCCGGTGCGCTCCCGCCGATCCGGGAGGGCTGCATCCCCCGTGCCCACGACCCGAAACCAGCCCGCCGACGGGTGGGTTCCGGGCACCCGGGGACGGGCGCGGCCCGACGGGCGGATACTCACGGTGACCATGGGCGGATGACGGGGGACGCGCCGATGGAGGTGGACAGACGCGGCGGTCGGCTGCGGGGGTGGTTGCTCGACGCGGGCTCGGACCACGCCGTGCGGCACCCGGGGCCGCACGGACGCCCGCCGGAGCACCGGCAGCATCCGTGGTGGAAGGTGATGTGCCTGACCGGCGTCGACTACTTCTCCACCCTGGGCTACCAGCCGGGCATCGCGGCGCTGGCCGCCGGGGCGCTGTCGCCGGTGGCGACCCTGGTGCTGGTGCTGGTGACGCTGCTGGGCGCCCTGCCGGTCTACCGGCGGGTGGCCGTGGAGAGCCCGCACGGTGAGGGTTCCATCGCGATGTTGGTACGCCTGCTGAGCTACTGGCCGGGCAAGTTGCTGGTGCTGGTGCTGCTCGGTTTCGCGGCCACCGACTTCATCATCACCATCACCCTGTCGGCCGCCGACGCGACCGCGCACATCGACGAGAACCCGTTCTGGCCGGACGGGTTCAAGGGGCACGAGGTACTTGTCACGCTGCTGCTGGTGGCCCTGTTGGGCGCGGTGTTCCTCAAGGGATTCACCGAGGCCATCGGCATCGCCGTCGTGCTGGTGGCGGCCTACCTGGCGCTGAACGCGGTGGTGGTGGTCGACGCGCTGTGGCGGGTGGTGACGCACCCGAGCGCCGTCGGGGACTGGACGACCATGCTGACCACCGGGCACGGCGATCCCTGGCTGGTGGTCGGGTTGTCGCTGCTGGTCTTTCCGAAACTGGCGTTGGGCCTGTCCGGCTTCGAGACCGGGGTGGCCGTGATGCCGAGCGTACGGGGCGACCCACAGGACTCCGAGGATCGACCGTTGGGCCGGATCCGCGGCGCGCGCCGGCTGCTCACCACCGCCGCGGTGATCATGAGTGTCTTCCTGATCACCAGCAGCGTGACGACCACCATCCTGATCCCGGCGGAGGACTTCCGGCCGGGCGGGCCGGCGAACGGCCGGGCGCTGGCCTACCTGGCGCACCAGCACCTCGGGGAGGTGTTCGGCACCGTCTACGACCTGTCCACCATCGGGATCCTGTGGTTCGCGGGGGCGTCGGCGATGGCCGGACTGCTCAACCTCGTCCCCCGTTACCTGCCCCGCTACGGCATGGCACCGGCCTGGGCGCGGGCCGTCCGGCCGCTCGTGCTGGTCTTCACCACGGTGGCCTTCCTGATCACGGTCGTCTTCGATGCCAGCGTGGACGCGCAGGGCGGCGCGTACGCAACAGGTGTGCTGGTGTTGATCACGTCCGCGGCGACGGCGGTGACGCTCGCGGCGGCCCGGCGGCGTCAGCGCGGTCGCACCGTCGCGTTCGGCGTCATCGCGGTGGTTTTCGTCTACACCACCCTGGCGAACGTGGTGGAACGCCCCGACGGCGTCAAGATCGCGGCCTGTTTCATCGGCGGGATCATCGTGGTCTCGGTGCTGTCCCGGGTGTCTCGGGCCTACGAGCTGCGGGTGGACCGGATCGAGCTGGATCCGGTCGCCACCCGGATGATCGACGAACGCGCCGGACGGCGAATCCGGCTCGTCGCCCACGAGCCCGACCGGCACGACGAGGCCGAGTACCGCGCGAAGTTGGCACAGACGATGGCGGACAACGACTTCCCCGACGACAGCGACGTGATCTTCGTCGAGGTGCACGTCACCGACCCGTCGGACTTCCAGACCGAGTTGCTGGTACGCGGCGGCCTGGCCGACGACAGCTTCGCGGTGCTCAGTCTGACCAGCTCCTCGGTGCCCAACGCGCTCGCCGTCCTGCTGCTGGAGATCCGCGACCGCACGGGGCGGCGACCGCACATCTACTTCGAGTGGAGCGAGGGCGGCCCGGCCCGCAACTTCCTGCGCTACCTGGCGTTCGGGCAGGGCGCGATCGCCTCGGTCACCCGGGAGATCCTGCGCCGCCAGGAACCCGACCCGTGTCGCCGGCCGCACGTGCACGCCGGCTGACCTGCGGGCCGAGCATCCTCCGCGCACGGTGAGCGTGGTCATAACGACTGGACGATCCACCCGTGCGTGCTGCTAGCCTCGCTGCAGGTCATGAGTGCCAGCGCGAAGCCCCGGCTCGCTGGCCGGCAACCCTCCTCCGCGGTGGGGTGCCCCGGGTGAAGACCAGGCACCGGCACGACGTCGGTGCAAGCGTGGCCTGGCACCCAGGTCAGCACAGACCCGGGAGACCCATGCGCATCCTCAGCACCGCCCCACCGACCGATGTCGCGCAACTCCGCGCCGGTCAGCCCACGCCGGCACTGACCCGGCGGCGGCACGTGGACATGATGCGAATGTGCAGCGCCGCGTGTCGACGCGGCCCTCGGCACTAACTAGCACACCTCTCTTTTTCCGAGCCTTTCCAGCGGTACGCCCATCGGGCGCACCGTCGGCGGCACACGTCCGTGCCCGCCGAGACATGACCCCTTTCGGAGACACCCGTGCGAATCCTTCCTGCCCTGACCCGTGCCGCAGCCCTGGGCGCGGCCACGATCCTGGCCGCCACCGCTCTCACCGCCTGCGGCGACGACACCTCGTCCGACGCCACCGCCAACCCGTACGGCCTGGCGCAGCCGGGCGTGCTGCGGGCCGGCACGCTGACCGACGCCCCGCCGAACGTGTACCTCAAGGACGGCAGGTTCACCGGCTTCGACAACGACCTGCTGACCGCCGTGGCCGGCAGGCTCGGCCTCACTGTCGAGTTCGTCGGCACCGACTTCTCCGCGCTGCTGTCCCAGGTCAACAACCACAAGTTCGACGTGGGCAGCTCCTCGATCACCATCACCGAGGCGCGCAAGAAGACCGTCGACTTCGGCAACGGCTACGACTTCGGCTACTTCGGCCTGGACGTGCCGGCCGGCTCGCCGATCACCGGCTTCGACCAGCTCGCCGGCAAGCGGGTCGTGGTGGTGCAGGGCACTGTGCAGGACGACTACGCCACCGGTCAGCAGCTCGACCCGGTCCGGGTGCCGGACTACAACGGTGCGATCAACCAGCTCAAGGCCGGCACCGCCGACGCGTGGATCGCTCCGGCCGAAATCGGCGAGAAGTCGGCCGCCGACAGCACCGGCAAGATCACCGTGGCGGCCAAGCAGCTCAGCCCGGCGCCGACCGCGTACGCCGTGGCCAAGGGCAGCGACAAGCTGCGCGAGGCGCTGAACAAGGGCCTCGACGAGGTCATCGCGGACGGCACCTGGAGCAGGTTGCAGGCGCAGTACTACCCCGGTCGGCCGATCCCGGCGGACTTCACGCCGGGCAGCGGCACCGTGTCGGCACCGACCGCGTCGGGCACGTCGTCGAAGCCGTCGGCGTCCGCGTCGGCCGTGCCGTCGGCGTCCGCGTCGGCCGCGTCCTGACCCGGTGACGAGCGAGCAGGGCGGTAGGAGAGGCGACCGATGGATCCGTTGAGCACGCTGTGGGAGACCTTCTTCGACATCGACGCGATGCGCGAGGCGCTGCCCGAGATGCTGACCGTCGGGTTGCCCAACACACTGATCCTGGCGGTCTCCGCCGCCCTGCTCGGCTCGGTGCTGGGCCTGCTGTTGGCCGTCGCCGGCATCTCGCGCAGCCGTTGGCTGCGCTGGCCGGCGCGGGTCTACACCGACGTGTTCCGAGGACTTCCGGCCGCGGCGACGATCCTGCTGATCGGCGTCGGGCTGGCGCCGCTGGGCATGCAGGTCTGGGGACCGGACCCCTACCCGTTGGGCATCCTGGCGCTGTCGCTGATCGCGGCCGCGTACATCGGGGAGATCTTCCGGTCCGGCATCCAGTCGGTGGAGGCCGCCCAACTGGAGGGCGCCCGCGCCCTCGGCTTCTCCTGGACCGACGCGATGCGGCTGGTGATCATCCCGCAGGGCATCCGGCGGGTGTTGCCGGCCTGGGTGAATCAGCTCATCGCCCTGATCAAGGACTCCAGCCTGGTCTACTTCCTCGGCCTGGTGGCCAGTCAACGGGAGCTGTTCCGGATCGGGCAGGACTACGCCGCCACCACCGGAAACGAGTCGGCGCTGCTGCTGGCCGGGCTCTGTTACCTGGTGTTGACCGTCCCACTGACGCACGTCGTCAACTGGATCGACCGGCGGCTGCGCAACGGCCGGCCGGCGACCGCACCGACAGACGAGGACGACGACGACACCGCTTCGGCGTACGTCGCGACGGAAGGACACCGGTGATGACCACCGACACGACCACCTCGGTCAGCCTCGACGTACGCGACGTGCACCTTGCCTTCGGACCGAACCGGGTGCTGCGCGGCGTCGACCTCACGGTGCCGCGCGGCGCGACGGCCTGCGTGATCGGCCCGTCCGGGTCGGGCAAGTCGACGCTGCTGCGCACCATCAACCGACTGATCGAGCCGGACCACGGCGACGTGCTGCTGGACGGGCGCAGCGTGCTGGGCGACGACCCGGACGCGCTGCGGCAGCGGGTGGGCATGGTCTTCCAGCAGTTCAACCTCTTCCCGCACATGAGCGTGCTGCGCAACGTCACCCTCGCGCTGCGCCGGCTCCGCAAGCTCGGCGAGGACGAGGCGGAAACCGTCGCGCGGAACCAGTTGGACCTGGTGGGGTTGGCCGGCAAGGCCGACGCACGACCGGCGCAGCTCTCCGGCGGTCAGCAGCAACGCGTGGCGATCGCCCGGGCGCTGGCCCTGCGGCCGGAGGTGATGCTCTTCGACGAGGCCACCTCGGCGCTCGACCCGGAGTTGGTCAAGGGTGTCCTCGGGGTGATGGCCGACCTGTCCGCCGCGGGCATGACCATGGTGGTGGTCACCCATGAGATGGGCTTCGCCCGGCAGGTCGCCGACACCGTCGCCTTCATGGACCGGGGCGTGGTGTTGGAGGCCGGCCCGCCCGAGGCGATCTTCGAACGGGCCGAGCATCCTCGGCTGCGCCGGTTCCTCGCGCAGGTGCTCTGACGAGGCGGCCGATCAGTCGTTGGGCCCGCGCCCCAGCAACCGGATCTCCTCGTTGTCCAGCGCGGCCTGGAGTTCCTGCAAGACCAGGTCGTCGATCTCCCGGTTGTCGCGCAGTCGGGTGACCTCCCGCCGCTTGTGCGCGAGGACCCCGAGGCGCAGGCGATGTTCCAGGCGACGTTCCTCGGCGCTGTTCCCTCCGGTCTCGTTGACGTCCGCCAGGTGCCGCTGGTACTCGGCCTGCAACCGGCGTACCGACTCCTCCCGGGCACCGACCTCGGCGGCGACCTGCGGTAGGGCGGCCAGACCCGCCTCGGTGGCCCGCCGCCGGGCATGCCGGGTCTCGTCGACGCGTTCCGGGTCACCGACCAGCCCCGCCCAGCGCACCACGAGCGGCAGGGTGGTGCCCTGAACCAGCATGATCAGCACGATCACCAACGCGGTGACGAAGATGATCAGGTCTCGTTCGACCACCGGCCGACCGGCGACCGTCATCGTCGGGACGGCCAGGGCGGCGGCGAGCGACACCGCCCCCCGGAAACCGGACCAGCCGGCGACGGTCCCCACCCGCCAACTGGGCGGACCTGAGTCCTCGTCCATCATCCGGCGTCGCCGCAGCCGCGCCGACTGGGAGGTGAGGTAGATGAAGACCAGCCGGGTGGCCACGACGACCACCGTGACCACCAGCACGATCACCAGCGCCCGCTCGGGCGAGGTGCTGGTGATGCCCCGCACCGCCCGGGGTATCTGCGTGCCGAGCAGGACGAACAGCCCGCCGTTGATCAGGAACGTGGTCAGGTCCCAGAACGCGTACGCCAGCACCCGGGACCGGGCGCGGATCACCCGTGGGCCGGCGTAGGCCAGCACCAGCCCGGCGACCACCACCGCCAGTACGCCGCTGGCGTGCACCGAGTCGGCCAGCAGGAAGGCCCCGAACGGTGTCAACACGCTCAGCGCGCCCTCGCGCAGCGGATCGTCGAGCCGCTTGCGGATCAGCACCACGGCCGCCCCCACCAGCAGACCGGCGACCACGCCACCGACGCTGGCGCCGACGAACTCCTCGCTGATGCCCAGCACACCCGGCTTGGCGCTCTGACTGAGCAGACCCACCGCCACCGCGAAGACCACAAGTGCGGTGCCGTCGTTGATCAGGCTCTCCGCGTGCAGGGTGGTGAGGAGCTTGCGGGGCAACCGTTTGGCCAGGCCGGTGACCGCGGCGGCGTCGGTCGGCGCGAGGACCGCGCCGAGCACCCAGGCGGCGGCCGGATTCACGCCGAACGCCTGCGCGGTGAACGACACCGTCACCATGGTGAGCACCACGAGCACCACCGCGAGCAGCCCGATCACCGGCAGGTTGGCACGGATCTCGCGCAGGCTGATGGTGAGGCTCTCCCGGTACAGGATCGCCGGCAGGAAGATCAGCAGCACCAGGTCCGGTTCCAGGGTCACCTCGGACAGCGGCGGCGTGAGCCCGAGCAGCACCCCGAACGCGATGAGCAGAACCGGCGGCGCGACCCGGTACCGACCACCGAGGGTGGTGCCGATCAGGACGGTGCCGCCCAGCACCACGATCAGGACGAGCACCTCCACGCGTACCCCCTCGATCGTTGGCGCGACGGTGGACGCGCCGGTGCTTCAATCTGACCGCACTCGCCGGCTGGTTCCAGCGGAAACCGGCAAGTCAACGGGTAGCCCGGGGATGTCGGTGCCGTCTGCAAGGCTGCTCACGATGAATGCGATCAAGCGGAGAGGGGGCGCGAGATGAGCGCGAAGGCTGACGGAACGTTTGAACTCACCTCATTCGAGCCGGAGGTGCTCGACGAAGGCCCGGGGGCCGCGCTTGGCCAGGTGCGGATCACCAAGACCTTCCAGGGTGGCCTGGCCGGCAGCAGTACGGTGACCATGCTGTCGGTGGCCGACATCGAGGGCAGCCCCGCTGCTTATGTCGCAGTGGAGCGATTCACCGGCGAACTCGACGGCCGCAAAGGCTCGTTCGTCCTCCAACACAGCGCACCCGGCAGCCACGGTGAGCACCTCGCGATCCGCGTCGTCCCGGGAACGGGCTCCGGTGACCTCACCGGGATCGTGGGAACCTTCGAGATCATCCAGTCCGACGACGGCGGCCACTCCTATGTCCTGGAGTACACCCTGGCCTTCGACACCAGTCAGTCTCCGTCGAGATAGGGCGCTACGGCCTCTCGGGTGTCGGCGCTGCTCACCACCGGAACGATCTCGAATGTGACGCCCGCGCCGCCGCGCGCTCAGGTCGGGTCGTCGGCGCGGGCGCGCGCGGTGAGCGCGCGGGCGGTACGGCGGTGCCCGGCGGCCTCCTCGTCGCGACCCAGAGCGCTGGCCATCTCGGCGAGGTGCCCCGCCACCGGGCCGGCGGTGACCATCCCGCTGCCGGCGGCCAGTTCGGCGGCGGCCGGCCGGAGCGCGGTGGCGACGCGCTCCATGGTGGGCCGGTCGCCGATGGCGAGCGCCGCCCGAGCGGTGAGGCACAGCCGCACCTCCCGCAGCAGGTCGTGCGGCCCGTCCGGGAGTGCCCGCAGCGCCGCTCCGGTAGCGACCCGGTCGCCGGCGGCGGCGAGCAGCAGTGGTCGGACCCAGGGCTCGTGTGGCCCCCAGTCCAGTTGCGCCCAGCCCTCGTCCGGCCCGGGGATCGGGCGCTGACGTCCGGGAACGAGCCGGGCCTCGCTGACCGCGTCGGCCAGTCGCAGGCCGAGCAGGGCGAGCGGCAGCAGCCCTCGGGCCAGTCCCGGCATGGCGTCGGCGGGCAGGCGTTCGGCGGCGGCCCGGTACGCGGTCACCGCGGCGTCCTGGTCACCGCTCACCGCCAGGCGCAGCGCGGCGTACCAGCCGGTGAAGACCCCGACCAGCGGCAACTCGTACCGCTGCGCGAGTCGGTCGGCGGCGCGGGCGTGCGCGTCCGCGCCGGCCCGGTCGGCCCGCGCGCAGCAGGCCTGGACCAGGACGAGATGACCCAGCACCTCGAAGGTCACCAACTGACGGGGAGCGGCCAGGTCGACCAGCTCCGCGCCGATCCGGGCCCGCTCGTCGGCCAGCCCGACCCGGTGGAAGGCGTGCATGAAACGCGCGTTGAGCGCGAACGCCAGCAGCCCCGGATCCCCGACGGTCCGGGCGATCCGCTCGGCCTCGACCGCGGCCCGGCGGCCCCGGTCGCCGGTGCTCCCGCGCAGCTCCAGTGCGAGCGTGCTCAGCAGCCGGCTGCGTTGCGCCGAGCCGGTCGGGCCGAGGCCGGTCAGGGCGTGCTCGGCGGCGCGAACGATCCGCTCGGAGAGCGCCTCGTCGTCGTTGCGGGTCCAGACGGCGGGTACGTCGAATCCGGCGAGCACCTCGGCGGTCAGCCGCGGGTCACCCACCGCCTCGGCGTCGGTGATCGCCGCGGCACGGTACCGCCGCGCCTCGGCCAACCGACCCGTCACCGCCAGCCCGCGCCCGAGACCGAGCACCGCGCTGAGTCGCTCGCGCCGCTCGTCCCGCCCGGCCCGGTCGTACGCGTCGAGCACCTGCGCCCAGAGCCGGGCCGCCTCGTGCGGGTTGCCGTCGCGTTCGGCCTGTTCGGCAGCGGTTCGGGCGTAGCCGGCGGCGCGGTGGGCGGCTTCCCGCCCTCCGGCGTGCAGCAGGTGGTGGGCGAGCGCGGCGGGGTCGACGGGCTGCTGCCGTCGCATCGCCTCGGCCACGGCGGCGTGCCAGGCCGCGCGACGCGACGCGGACAGGTCGGCGTAGAGCGTGTCGCGGACCAGGATGTGGGTGAACCGTAGTCGTCCGTCGGGCTCCTGCTCGCTCAGGAACCCGGCCTGCAACCCCCGGTCCACGGCGTCCAGAAGCGCCGCCGGGTCGCCCGCCAGCTCGCCGAGCACCACCGGATCGAGGTCCCGGCCGAGGACCGCCGCCTGCCGCAGCACGGTACGGGTCGGCGCGGGCAGCTGTGCGAGGCGGTGCCGGATCACGTCGCGTACCCCCGGTGGTACCGCCGCCAGCGCAGCCTGACCCGAACTCGCGGACAACTGGGCCAGCTCCCGGACGAAGAACGGGTTGCCGCCGCTGCGATGGTGGATCAGCCGGACGGTGGGCGGGTCCAGCTCCGGCCCCGCGACGGCACGGGCCAACTCGCCGGTCGCCTCCACGGACAGTCCGCCGAGGTATTCCCGCACCGGTTCGAGTCCGGCCGCGCGGGCCAGCGCGGCGGTCAGCTCCGGGTTGATCTCGGTGGCCCGGTAGGTGCCGAGGACCAGCATCGGGCCGGTGGCCGGCTGCGGGCCGGCGAGCAGGCCGGTGAGCAGATCCAACGTGTCCCCGTCGGCGCGGTGCAGATCATCCAGGACCAGCAGCAGGGGTCCGCGGCCGGCGACGGCGGAGACCAGCGCCGCCACCGCTCGGTGCCGACGGAAGCGGGCCACGGCGGGATCACCCGGGCCATCGGTCACCGCCGGCTCGGCCAGCCCGCCGCCCACCGATCCGGCCGGCCCGGTGAGCGCGTCGGTGATCTGGGTCCACGGCCAGGCGGCCGGTGCGCCGTCGTACTCGGGGCTGCGACCCCAGGCCGTGCTCCAGCCTTCGGCGGCGAGCTGCCGGCCCAGCTCCTCGGCCAGGGCGGACTTGCCGGCGCCCGGGTCCCCACTGAGCAGGGCGAGCGTCGGCCGTCCGGCCTGGGTGGCGGCCTCGGCGGCGTGCCGCAGCCGCGCCAACTCCGCGTCCCGCCCGACGAACGGTCGCGATTCGGGCCCGCCACCTGGAACGCGTCCGGCCGCGCCGGCCACCACGGGGGTGGGGGTGAGGTGTGCCGCCTGGGCCAGGATGTCGGCCTCCAGCCTGCGCAGCTCGGGCCCCGGGTCCACCCCGAGCGCGGACACCACGGCGTCGCGGGCGTCGCGCAGCGCGGCCAGCGCCTCGCCCTGCCGCCCGGCCCGGTAGCGCGCCAACGCGAGCAGCCGCCAGGCGTCCTCCCGCAACGGATGGCCGGCGAGGTGGGCGGGCAGGTCGGCGGCGGCCTCGTCCGGCCGACCCAGCGCGAGCAACGCCTCGGCCCGCCGTTCGACGGCGAGCATCCGCAGCTCGTCCAGCCGGTTGATCTCCGCGACGGCCCAGAGTGTGCCCGCACAGTCCGCGTACGCGGGTCCGCGCCAGAGCCCGAGCGCCGTGTCCAGCGCGGCCAGGGCCGGTGCGGGCAGTCCGGCTGTGAGCAGTCGTCCCGCCTCGCCGACGGCCGCCTCGAAGCGTTCGGCGTCCACCGCGTCCGGGGCGGCCCGCAGCGCGTACCCCGGGGGTTCGGTGACCAGGAGGCGGGGCGGCTGCCGAGGCGGCCGGTCGGGCTCCAGCGCCCGGCGCAGGTCGGCGACGAAGGTCCGGATCGCGCCCACCGCGCCGTCGGACGGAACCTCCCACAGGTCGTCGACGAGGCGGTCCACCGGCACCACCCGGCCGTGGGCGATCACCAACCGGGCCAGCACCAGGCGCTGCCGGTGCCCCCGCAGCGGGACCGGGCCGTCCTCGGTGGCGGCGGTCACCGGCCCGAGTACGCCGAACGTCACCTCCATCGGCGACGTCGGTTGCCTGGTCATGACACCAATCTAGGCGGCCGTGCCGGCGGGCACTGATGCGACGCTGACCGGCTGCTGATCACCACCGGGCAGGCTCGACACGTACGACGGCGACGGGTCACCGCCCGCGCCGACCCTGCTCACCAGGAAGGTTCCCCGTGGAGCCGAGGATCAACGGATTCGACTACCAGCGCGTCACCGTCGCCGACGGCGTGACGCTCGCCGCCGCCGTGGGCGGCTCCGGGCCACCGATCGTGCTGTTGCACGGCTTTCCGCAGACCCACCTCATGTGGCGGCACGTCGCGGCCGACCTGGCCGCCGACCACACGGTCATCTGCCCCGACCTGCGCGGCTACGGCGACAGCGACAAGCCGGTGGACGCCGACGGCACGGCGTACGCCAAGCGGACCATGGCCGCCGACGTGGTGGCGCTGGCCGGCGCGCTCGGTCACGAGCGCTTCGCCCTGGCCGGGCACGACCGGGGCGCCCTTGTCGCGTTCCGCGCCGGCCTCGACCACCCGGCGGCGATCAGCCACCTCGCCCTGCTCGACGTGCTGCCCACCCTGGACATGTGGGACGTGCTGCACGGCGTCAACGCGGCGGTCGCCTTCCACCTGTACCTGATGGCGCAGCCGCCCGGACTGCCGGAGGAGCTGATCGGCGCCAGCCCGGACGCCTTCTTCGGCCACTTCCTGGACGTCTGGACCCGCGACCCGGGTGCCCTGCCGGCCGAGGTACGCGCCACCTACCTGCGCGCGTCCCGCGACGCGGTCACCTCGATCGTGGCCGACTACCGGGCGTCCGCCGGGATCGACGTCACCCACGACACCGCCGACCGGGCGGCGGGCAACCAACTGCGGATGCCGGTGACCGTGCTCCAGCAGGACTGGGGCGCGGCGCTCGGCTACGACGCGGCCGGAGTGTGGCGGGCCTGGGCGCCTGACCTCGACCACCAGACGGTCACCTGCGGGCACTTCATGGCGGAGGAGGCCCCCGCGGTGGTGGTCGGGGCGCTGCGCGACCTGCTGCGCCGGTGACCGGTCGCCTCTGACCTGCGGAAATGCGACTAAGCGCGGGTGGACGCGAACCGCCCGGCGGTGATAAACAGGCAGATATCGGCAGCCAACGGCGGCGCGTCGTCCATCGACCGTCTTCCTGCACCGCCGCCTCGGGCTTCGCCGCACGGGCCGCCACGCGGCCGCGACCCACCCCACGGCTCAAGCCCCGGTGGCGGGCTGGTGAGCACGGTCATCGACCAAGGAGTCGCCGTGGGGCATCTGCGTAACCGCGCCAAGCACCAACCGTTCGAGGTGGCCGCGCTGATCACGACGCCCGTCTGTGGGGTCCTACTGCTCGCGCTCGACGTCCGACCACCGTCGGTACAGCTGTCCATGCCGGAACCCATCCAGCTCGGCTGGGAGGTCGCCCTCATCGCCGTCGGTGTGGGCGGGCTGCTGGGCATCCTGTGGCCCGGTCGGCTCTCCACCGGTCTCGGCATCGAGTTCGCGTCCGTGCTGATGCTCGGCACCATCACCGGCATGTACGCGGTGGCGCTGGTGGCGGTGGCGGGCCAGCAGGGCATCGTCGCCGCGTCGTTGATCAGCGCGGTACCGCTGGGGTCCTTCTGGCGGATCGCCCAGATCGCCGTCGACCTCCGCTGCCTGGCCTACGGGCACCAGTGCGCGACCCACCGACGGGTCGTGGGAGGTGTCACGTGATCTCGGTATCGACACCCGAGGCGCCGCACTGGGTGCAGGTGTTACTCAGTCTGCTCGGCGTCCTCGGCGGCACGACCGGCCTGGCCGCCATCGCCACGGTCGTGTCGCAGCGGGGCAAGTTCAAGGCCGACGCCGCCGACACGCTCACCGAGGCCGCCCTGACGCTCGTGCAGCCCCTCCAGATGCGGATCACCGAGTTGGAGAGCGAGGCGGTGAGCGCCCGGTCGGAACTGGGGCTGCTGCGCGAGCAGGTCAACCAGTTGCAGTTCGTCGTCCGGGTGCTGACCCGCACGCTCGACAGGTGGCGTACCGCCGTGCACGCCCCCGACGCCACCCTGCGCAAGATCCGCACGGTGGTCGCGGAGTCCGAGCGACTGTCCGAGGACCGGTGAGGGCTCATTCGCCGTCCGGGACGCGCAACCGGCCGGCGAGTTCCCGCAGGGCCGCCCGGAACTCGGGCGCGGACTCGTCCGGGTGGTGCCCGCGCAGGGGTGGCGGTCGACGCTTCCCCGGCGGAGGCAGCAGGTCCCGCGGATCGCGCAGCCTCCGGTCGACCCGCCCGGCCGGGTCGGCGGCGTCCGGCGGCGGATCGCCGGGCCGGTGCGCGGCGAAGATCCAGCCGCCGACCGGGTCCGTGTCGCGCCAGAGGTTGAGCCACCGCCAGCCGATCCGCTCCCCCACCTCACGCAGCACGGTCTCGTTCAGGTACGCCGGGAAGAGCCGGGCGTAGAGGCGGTCCAGCGGGGAGCCGTAGGTGAGCAGCGCGACCCGTCGGCGGGTACGCGGAGGCAGCCGCAGCACCGCGAGGGCCAGCAACGCCGAGCCGTGGCTGTGCCCGCACAGCAGCACCCCGGCGTGCCGGTCGGCCAGGTAGGTGATCCGGTCGGCCAGCTCCGGCACCGCGCGGTCGGCGTAGCTGGGAGGCGCGAAAGGGTGGGCGGCCCGGGGCCAGAAGGTGCCCAGGTCCCACAGGATCCCGACGTGCCGGCGGAACCATGGCGTCCGGTAGGCGAACACACCGCCCGACAGCAGGACGAGGCCCACCGCGGTGACGAGGTAGGTGCCCCCCGTGAGCGCCATTCCGACGAACCAGGTCGGCAGCCCGAGGACCTGCCACGCCACCTCGCCCGGTTCCCGCCCGAACTGCCCGAGCAGACTCGTGGCCAGCCCGATCACCGCGAGCGCCGCGTACACGGTGGCCAGCCGACCCAGCCACTCGGTGAACCGCGCCCGGGCCACGGCCCTGCTGACCTCCCGCAGCCGCCCGGTCGCCTCCGGCGGCGAGGTGGGAAAGTCGCGGGCGGTGATGTCCTCCGCCGCACGGCGCCGGCGGCCCCAGGACAGCAGGGTCACCGCGCCGCACGCCAGCACCGCCGCGGCCACGTGCAGGAACACCGCCAGGATCGTCCACCGGTACGGCAGTGCCGGCCCACCGTCACTGCGAAAGCCGCCGAGCAGGCCCCCCGTCTGGTAGACGAGGCCGGCGGAGAGCGCACCGGTCAGGCCGACCGCGATGGCCGCGATGACCGTCGCGCCCAGTCCGCGCGGCAGGGCGGAGCGGTCCCGGGCGCGACCGAGAGGCCACAGCACCAGCCCGCAGAGCAGCACCAGCAGCACCATCTGGCCGAGTAGCGCCGCGCCCGTGATCGCGCCGTAGCCGGGGAGCGCGGTCGACGACGGCCAGCCCCGCTCGTCGCTCGCGACAGCGACGAGGGTGGCCACGGTCAGCGCGGCCGCCACCACGCCCACCGCGCGGGCGGCCCAGGTGGACATCCGCGCCGTCGTCGCGCGGTCGATCAGCCCCGGCACGGCGAGCAGACCGACGCTGGCCAGCAGGACCGCCGCGCTGAGCGTCAGCAGCAGCGTCGTCGCGGGCGTCGCGCCGCCGCCGCGACGGGCCGTGAGCAACAGGAGATCGAGGACGGCGAGCGCGGCGGCGACGTGGATCGCCCGCAGCCGCCCCACCAGCGGCTCCACCGCCCACAGGGGGTTGCCGGACGGGCGGGACCGGCGGGTCCCGAGCAGCCGCAGGAGCGCGACCGCGGCGATCGGCAGCAGCGCCAGCACGGCCAGCCGCTGCCCGACGTGTCGGTCGTCGAAGCCGGCCGGCGTGTCGAAGGGCGCCCGGCAGTGGGCCGCGCCGAGACACCGCCAGGCCAGCAGGTCGAGGGCGACCCCGGCGATGGACACCACGTACACCACGGTGAGGTTCAGCGCGAGCAGCCGGCACAGGACGGTGACCCCGGCGGCGGCGCGGCCGGCGGGCCGCATCCACACCGCCAGGTTGCTGAGCATAAACGGCAGCAGGAAGACCATGGAGAGCGTCCGAGCCACGGTGCCCGAGGGCAGGTCACCCCAGCGGTACGCCTCCAGCGTCAGCCCGTCCGGGTCGGTGCCGTCGGGTCCGGCGCGGCGGTGGAAGCCCCCGCTGTCGTCGCCCGCGACCTGCCGCACCCGCGTCTCGTGCAGCACGACCGAGGGTCGGGCCCCCGACACGCCGTGCACCCGCAACTCCACCAGGTCGTCGCGTCGGGGCTGGTCGCCGTGCCGGGCTGGCCTCTGCGGCATCGGGCGGCTACCCGGCCGCGACCAGCTCGGCCGCCACGTCCCAGAGCCGCTGCGCGTTGGCCGGATCGACCGCGTACGCCGCCACCCCGGTGTAGTCGGCGGGCCGCTCGGTGACGACCGGCGCCTCGGCGCAGTCCTCGAAGTAGCGACCGCCGACGCCGTCGAGCAGCGGGGACGCGGCGAGCAGCGCCGAGGTCGCGGCGCCCTGCTGCGGGGTCTTGTGCATCTCCTTCGGCGACTTGAGCCCGCCGGTGTGCTTCTGCAGTCCGGTGGCGATCGCACCCGGGTTGAGCGCGTTGGCGTAGATGCCCTCGCCGGACCAGCGGCGGGTCGCCTCGACGGCGAGCAGGGCCTCGGCGCTCTTGGACTGCCCGTAGGCCAGCAGCGGGTCGTACGGCCGGAACGCGAAGTGCAGATCGTCGAAGATCACCGGGGAGAAGAGGTTGCCACTGGAGCTGACCGACACGACCCGGGCGCCACCGGCGGCGGCGAGCGCGTCGTGCAGGCCGACGGTCAACGCGTAGTGCCCCATGAAGTTGGTGGCGAACTGCATCTCCCAGCCCTCGGCGGTGCGCTCCAACTCGGGCAGCGCCATGATCCCGGCGTTGTTGACCAGGATGTGCAGCGGCTGGTCCCAACCGGCAACGAACCGGCGTACCGAATCCTGGTTGGCCAGGTCCAGCTCGCGGACGGTGACCCGCTCCGCGCCGAGGCCGGCCGCGATGTCGGCCGCGGCCTGCTCGCCGGCGCTGACCCGACGTACCGCGAGCACCACCTCGGCACCGGCGGCGGCCAGCGAGCGGGCGGTCTCGACGCCGATGCCGGCGGCGCCTCCGGTGATGACGGCCCGTTTGCCGCTCAGGTCGACTCCGGCGAGGACCTCGTCGGCCGTCGAGGCGAAGCCGAACGGTGTCGTGATTCGCTCGCTCATCTCTGTCCCATCTCTCGTTGACGCCTACGCCACAAACTGTCACCCCGGCGGCCGGCGCTAGCCGGGTTCCTGGTTTTCCTGGTAGTGGCAGGACCAGGATGGGCGGCCGTCGGCCGCTCCTACGATGGGTTGGTGCGCACGGCCGGTCCGCTCGGCGAGTACCTGCGTGCCCGGCGCGAGCTGATCAGACCGGGCGACGTCGGGCTGCCCGCGCACGGCCGTCGGCGGGTGCCCGGCCTGCGGCGCGAGGAGTTGGCGCTGTTGGCCGGGATCAGCGCCGACTACTACCTGCGGCTGGAGCAGGGGCGGGACCGGCACCCGTCGACGCAGGTGCTCGACGCGCTGGCCCGGGCCCTACGGCTGGACGCGGCGGCCACGACGCACCTGCGCCGGCTGGGTGAGCAGGCGTCGACCCGCCGCCCGGCGCGACGGCCGGAACGCGTACCGGTGGGAATCCGACAGTTGGTCGGTTCGTGGACGCAGACCCCCGCCCTGGTGCACGGCCGGCACCTGGACGTCCTCTTCGCCAACCCGGTGGCGACCGCGCTGGCGCCGATCTACGCGGTCGGCGTGAACCTGCTGCGCGCGGTCTTCCTGGACCCGGTCGTGCCGTCGCTCTACCCCGCCTCGGAGGCGGTCGCGGCCAACGCGGTGGCCGGCCTGCGCGCGCAGGTCGGCGCCGAGGTCGACGACCCCCGGCTCACCGACCTGGTCGAGGAGCTGTCCGCCGGCAGTGAACGGTTCCGGCGGCTGTGGGCCCGGCACGACGTGGCCGCCCGCGCCGGTGGCGGGGTCCGGGTGTTCCGTCATCCCCGGGTGGGTGAGCTGGAGCTGCGCTACGAGAAGCTCACGATCGCCGGCACGACCCAGTCGCTCGTCGTCTACCACGCCGAGCCGGGCAGCCCGTCGGCGCGCGCGCTCGCCCGGCTGGCCCGGCACGCGGCCGGCGGGACGCCCCGCCCGGCCGGGTCAACGCCCTAGCCGGCGATGGCCCGTTCGGCGACCACCACCGAGATCCCGTCGAGGACGCGTTGCAGGCCGAACTCGAAGGCGTACTCCGGGCCGTAGGCGGCACCGTGCTGCTGGCCGGCCGCGGTGCCGACCCGGGAGGCGGTCGGGTACGCCCCGGCCGTCAGGAACGTCTCCAGCCAGGGCGCGTGCGACTGCCACCACTGGCCGTCGGACATGCCGGTCTCCCGCTCCAGGTCGACCACCTCGGAGGCGGCGCGGGCGGCACTCTTCACGTGCCCGAGCACGAGCGTGAGCACCGCGTCCATCTCGACGTCGGTGAGCCCGATGTCGGCGACGGTGTTCAGCTCGCGGTCGTACTTGGCGATCAGGTGGGGGCCGAGCACGGGCCGGGTCGTCTCGGCCCGCAGCATCCACGGATGCCGCTGGTAGAGCGCGAGATTGTCGCGGGCGACCCGCTCCAGCCGGGCCCGCCAGTCCCCCTCGGCGGCGGGGCGTGGCATCTCGCCGTACGCGGTGTCGATCATGACGGCGACGAGTTCGGCCTTGCCCGGCACGTAGGTGTAGACCGACATGGTGCCGACGCCCAACGCCTCGCCGACCCGGCGCATGGTCAGCGCGTCGAGGCCCTCGGTGTCGGCGATGTCGATCGCGGCCCGGACGATCCGGTCGACGCTGAGCCCCGGGCCGGCGCTGCGGCTCGTCGGCTCCCGGGTGCGCCAGAGGATGGCCAGGCTGCGGGCCGGGTCCGCGGTCGCCTTGCGTTCACTCGCCATGGTCCGGCCATCCTAACAACGCCGACGTACGCCGTACGTCGGCCGCCGGCCCGACCTCTGGCCGAGATCACAGCTCTTCGCGGTCGTCGGACAACGTCGGGCCGGCGGCGGCGGGCACGAGGTGCCGCACCTCCGGTTCGCCGTCGGTCAACTCCCGGGCCCGTTCCTCGGCCGCGCGATCCTCGCCGGTCAACCGACCGCCGTGCTGACGCAGGTGTTCGTCCCAGGACGGCACCAGGTACACCTCGACGAACCGGTCCGTCGTCTCGGCCGGCCGGAACAGTCCCCACCGCATCGCGCCGGTCCGCTGCCGCGCCCCGCGCACCTGGTCCATCGCCGCGAGGAACGACCCGGCCCGCTCCGGCCGGACGGTGTACTCCACCGTCACCAGCACCGGCCCCACCCCCGGGTCCGGTTCCTGCGCCAGGTGCAGTTGCGGCCAGTAGGCCGCCGGCTCACGGTTGACCGACCGCAGGTCCGGCAACGGCCAGAGCCGGCTGGACGCGGTGCCGACGAGCATCAGCGCCGCCGCCGCGAGATAGGCGAGGACCAGCCCGGCCATGTCGGCCACCAGTCCCCAGATCAGCGCGCCGACCGCCTGCCCACCGGCGAAACACACCTGGTAGACGGCCAGGCCGCGGGCCCGTACCCAGCTGGGCAGGAAGAGCTGCATCTCGGCGTTGACGTTGGCCAGCACCGTCACCCAGGCCATCCCGGCGGGCAGCAGGGCGAGGAGCACCAGGGGTACCACCCGCACGGTGCCGAGCACTGTCAACGCCACGGTGAACAGCACGCCGGCGATCAGCAGGAGCTGGTTGGCCGACAGCCGGGTGCGGATCACCGCCAGCAGCACACCGCCGGTGATCGCGCCCACGCCGAGAGCCGCCAGCAGCAGCCCGTACCCGCCGGAACCCAACCCCAGCCGCCGGGCGGCCACCAGCGGCAGCAACGCCCACAGCGCGCTGGCCGGGACCACGAAGACCAGCGCACGACGCAGGAGCCGGCGCACGGTCGGCGAGTGGCGTACGTACCGACTGCCGGCGCGCAGGGCGGCCGTGAACCGCTCGGGCACCTCGACCGCGCGGGCGTTGCGGGGCCGCCAGCGCCACAGCGCGTACGCGAAGATCCCGAAGGCGACCGCGTTGATGCCGAAGACCGGGGCGACGCCGGTACGGGCGATCAGCACGCCGGCCACCGCGGGCCCGACGGCCCTCGCCACGTTCACGCTTATCGAACCGAGCGCGGACGCCGACCGGAGCTGGTCCTGCGGCACCAGCTCCGGGATCACCGCCGCCCAGGCCGGCAGGGTCAACGCCTGCCCGACCCCGAACGCGAAGGTGAGGGTGAGCAGCAACGCCGGCGGCATCCGGTCGGTCAGGGTGAGCAGCGTCAACGTCACCGCCACCGCGACCAGGAACAGCTGCACGGCGATCAGCAGGTGCCGGCGGTCGAAGTTGTCGGCCAGCACCCCGGCGGGCAACGCCAGCAGCAGCACCGGCAGCAGGCTGGCGGTCTGGACCAGCGCGACGAGAGTGGACGCGTTGGAGTGGTGGATCAGCAGCCACTGGGCGCCGACCGTCTGCATCCAGGTGCCGATGTTGGCGGCGAGCAGGGCCAACCACAGGTTGCGGTAGACCGCGGTCCGCAGCGGTGCCCAGGCCGACGCCGGACGTTCGTCGGGTCCGGCTCCGGCCGTCACCACCGCCCGTCCGCGCGCAGCACGCGCTCACCGGACACGTAGAGATCGTCGGGTGCGAGCAGTAGCAACCGGACGACCTCGGTGGCGACCTGTTCCGGCAAGGCGTACACCTCGTCCAGGAACTCGGCACCCACCCGTTCCTGCAACCGCGTCGGCATCGGCCCGGGGTGCAACTGCATCACCTTCACCCGGTTGCTGTGCTGCGCCTCGGCCAGCGAGTCGACGAGGCTGTTCCCGTAGCTCTTGGTGGCCCGGTAGACGGGGATGCCGGGCCGGGGGGCCGCCAGCGCCAGTGCGCCGATGTACACGACATTCCCGTGGCCCTGCCGGTGCAGGTGCCCCACCACCTCCCGCAGCAGGTACGTGAGGCCCAGGACGTTGATCTCCACGGCTCGGCGGATGTGCTCCACCGACAGGTCCCCCAGCTCGCCGCCCGCCCACATCGAGGCGCAGGCCGCCACCCCGTCGATCGTGCCGTAGCGCTCGACCACCTCGGCGAACCCGTCGCGGACCTGCTCGTAGGAGGAGATGTCACAGACCGCGCCGTCGCACCCCAGCTCGTCGGTCGCGGCGGCGACCTCGGCCGGCACGTTGCCGAACACCACCACCTGATGCTCGTCGACGAGCAGCCGAGCCACCGCGAGGCCGAGGCCGCTGGTACCGCCGACAACCACGAAGGTCCTGGCACCCATGTCTCTCCAGCCGCCGACCGAAACAGGTCACGTACGCCGCGTTCTTCCCGTTTCCGGAGGCCGCACACGCGATGGGTCGGTAGTGCTGGACCTACCTCGGAAAGTCGATCTGGACGGCTGGGGCGCCCCGTCGTCCGCGATTAGCGTTTGCGGCATGACCACGGAACCCCCCACTCGGCTGGCCGAGGCGCTGCGTCGCCGCGACTGGCTGATCTCCGTCTGGCCCTGGCGGGCACTCGCCTACGCGATCAGCACCCTGCCGATCGCGGGCATCCTCGCCACCGGACTGCTCATCATCGGCGCACCGCTGCTGGCCGCCGCCAACGGGTTGCTGCTGCACGGCCGGCCGCCCGGCGTCGCGCTCCTGCTGTTCCTGGCCGTCGGCAGCCTCAGCCTGCTGGCGGTGGCGCCGATCGTGAGCTTCCCGGTGGCCGTCATCGAGCGGTGGCGGCTCCGGCTCGTGGACGACCGCCCGCTGCCCGCACCGCCGTGGCCGGGTCTGGTCGCCCGCTACCGCAGCGCCGGGGCCTGGCGCGAGGTGGCGTACCTGTTCTGTCTGGGCGGGTTCGTGCCTGTCGTGTACTGGGTGTTCCTGCTGCTGGTGCTACTCGACCTCGGGATGATCACCAGCCCCTGGCTGGCCGGCGACGCCGAGCCGGTCGTCATCTGGCAGCCGATTGAGACCACCGGGGAAGCCATCCCGTACGCGATCGTGGCGGTGCTGCTGCTGCCGGTCCTCTGCTACGCGGCCGGCCTGATCGCCGTCGCCCAGGCAGAGGTGACCCGCTGGGCACTGGCCTGGCCGGTCGACGCGACGGCGCTGCGCGAGGTCGCCCGGTCACGCACCCGACTGGTCGGCGCGTACGAGGCCGAGCGGCGACGGATCGAACGGGACCTGCACGACGGCGCGCAACCACGACTGACCAGCCTCAGCCTTCAGCTGGGCCTGGCCCGGTTGGACGTACCCGAGGACTCCCCGGCCGCCCGGCCCCTCGCCGTGGCACACGACCAGGCTCAGGGCCTGATGGTGATGTTGCGACAGTTGGTGCACGGCATCCGTCCGCAGAGCCTCACCGACCTCGGTCTGGCCGGCGCCGCGAGCGAGCTGGCCGACGTCGCCACCATCCCGGTCACCGTGCACGCCGACGTCGAGGGCGAGTTGCCGGAGATCGTCGAGACCACCGCCTACTTCGTGGTGTCCGAGGCGCTGGGCAACGTCGCCCGACACGCCCGGGCGACCCACGCCGAGGTGCGCCTCAGCCAGGCCGGCGGGGACCTCGTCGTCGAGGTGAGCGACGACGGCCGTGGCGGCGCCGACCCCACCCGGGGCACCGGCCTGACCGGTCTCGCCGACCGGGTCGCCGCCGTGGACGGCCGGCTGCTGCTGTCCAGCCCGCCTGGCGGGCCTACCCTGGTCCGGGTGGAGCTACCGTGTCGTCGATGACCCGAGTGGTCCTCGCGGAGGACGAGGTGCTGCTGCGCGAGGGCCTGGTCGCGCTCCTGACCCGCTTCGAGTTCACGGTGTGCGCCGCCGTCGGCTCCGCGCCCGACCTGCTGGACGCGGCCCGGGAGCACACACCGGACCTGGTGCTCACCGACATCCGGATGCCGCCGGGCCGCCACGACGACGGGCTGCGGGCAGCCGTCGCGTTACGCGCCGAGCGACCCCACCTGCCGGTGGTGGTGCTCAGCCAGTACGTGCAGACCGGGTACGCGGCGGCGCTGCTGGACAGTGGCGACGGTCAGCGGGTCGGCTACCTGCTCAAGGACCGGGTGGCCGAGGTCACCGAGTTCGTCGACACGCTGCGCCGGGTCGCGGCCGGCGGCACCGCCATCGACCCGGACGTGGTGCGCCAGCTACTGCACCGACCGCGTGATCCGCTCGCCGCGCTCTCCGCCCGGGAACGCGAGGTGCTGGCGCTGCTGGCCGAGGGCCGGTCGAACGCCTCGATCGCCGGCCGACTGCACGTCAGCGAGGCGGCGGTCGGCAAGCACGTCGGCAACATCCTGCTGAAGCTCGACCTGCCACCGAGCGACGACACCAACCGGCGAGTGCTCGCGGTGCTCACCTACCTGCGCAGCGACCCGGTGGGCTGACCAGCGCCGGACCGAGGGTGGGGCGTAGATTCGGCGAGCGGTACCGCCGCCGGCGAGGGGCGCGGGCCGGCGAGACGGGGGTACGGCATGACGGAGGCGCTGCGGGTCGGTCTGCTGGGGTACGGGCTGGCGGGTCGGGTGTTCCACGCACCGCTGATCGCCGCGACCCCCGGGCTGCGGCTGGACGCCATCGTGACCCGCGATCCGCAGCGGCGCGAGCAGGCCCGGCAGCACTTCCCGGACGCCCGCCTGGTCGACGACGCCGACGAGCTGTGGCGTACGCCGGACGCCCTGGACCTGGTCGTGGTGGCGACGCCGAACCGGCTGCACGTGCCGATGGCCCGCGCGGCGCTGGCCGCCGGGCTGCCGGTCGTCGTGGACAAGCCCCTCTCCCCGACCGCCGCGGAGGGCCGCGCGCTGATCGGCGAGGCGACCGAGCGCGGGGTGCCGCTGACGGTCTTCCAGAACCGGCGCTGGGATGGCGACTTCCGGACCGCTCGCCGGCTGGTGGAGCAGGGCGAGTTGGGGCGGGTGCTGCGCTTCGAGTCCCGGTTCGAGCGGTTCCGTCCGACGATCAAGCCGGGCTGGCGGGAGCTTGCCGGTCCCGAGGAGGCCGGCGGCGCCCTCTTCGACCTCGGCGCCCACCTCGTCGACCAGGCGGTGCAGCTGTTCGGCCGGGTCGACCGCGTCTACGCGGAGGTGGACCGCCGCCGCGCGGGTGCGGCCGTGGACGACGACGCCTTCGTGGCGTTGACCCATGCCAACGGGGTGCGCTCGCACCTGTGGATGGGCGCGGTGACCGCGCAGCTCGGGCCGCGGCTGCGGGTGCTGGGCGACCGGGCCGGCTACACGTCGTACGGCCTGGACGTGCAGGAGGCGGCGCTGCACGGGGGCGGCCGACCGGACCAGGCGGGTTGGGGCGAGGTTCCGCCGGAGCGGTACGGCCTGCTCGGCGTCGACGGTGACCTGCGGCCGGTGCCGACCGAGCCCGGCGCGTACCAGAGCTTCTACGCCCAGGTGGCGACGGCCCTGCGCGACGGCACGCCGATGCCGGTGGACCCTCGGGACTCGGTCGCCACTGTCGAGTTGATCGAGCTGGCGCACCGGTCGGCCGCCGAGGGCGCGGTACTGCCGGTCCCGACCACCTGACCGGGCCGACCGCCTGCGACTCGTCCCGCCACGTCGATGATCGACTCGGCTTCCGTGATGTCGGGGTGTCAGACCGCCCCGGATACCCCGATGTCACCGAAGCCGAGTGGATCTACAGGTCGGCGTCCGGCTCGGAAAGTGCCTCGTCTGGCTCGGAGAGGAACTCCTCCGGCTCGGGAGGGGCGTCGTCCTGCTCGGAGGGGGCCTCGTCCGGCGCCCGGGCGTCGTCGTCGGTCAGCGCGTCGTCCGACGAGGTGCCGAGGTTGCCGAGCCGACGCTCGGCCTCCCGGACCTCCTCGTCGAGGCCGGGGTTCTCCTCGTCGGGGCTCTGCGACATTGGCGACCTCCATCGGGCACGACCGGCAGGTCTCCGTGTACCCGGCCTGAGGGCGGGAACACGGGCCACCTGGGGCGTCCCTTGATCAGCTACGGCGCCCCTTGATCAGGTGCACCGACGTCCTCGGCGACCCACAGGCCACGGCCCTGAAGACCCACCACCAGGCCACGTGTCTGAAGAACGATGATCGCCCTCTGCACCGTGGTCACGCTGACGTCGTAGAGGCCCGCGAGTTCGTTGTAGGTGGGCAGACGCTCGCCTGCCGCGTACTCCCCGCTCTTGATCCGGGCGGCGAGGTCCTCGGCCACCTCGCGGTATCCGCCGGTAGGTATGGGCATGTGAAGGTTCCTTCGTTCGGCACCCTCCATCCGACCACGCCGACCATTGCTCTTCAAGACCATCATTGCCTTAGGTACTAAAGGTCTCTAACATCGGTGGATGTGGTCGGTTCCTTCGTTCGGCAAGCGGCGGATCGTGCCACCCTTGCTCAGTGCGGCGGAGACGTCGCCTGGGCGGGGCCTGATCGTGTCTACGAAGGGGATCGACGATGTCGATCGATGAGCCCGTATCCACGGCGACCGAGTTGTTCACCGCGGAACGGGTACTGGATTCGCACTGGACGCGGGCTCTCGACCGGCCGTGGCGAGCGGGCGGCTGCTTCGAGTGCAGAGGTCGCTACGACTGCCCACAGCTTGACTGGGCGCTGGCGCTGATGGCACACGTCGCTTCGGTGATGCTCCAGAAGCGGTGAGGTGCACGTCGCCGGCTGGCCGAAGAGCCGAGCGCCGGGCCGGCCGGGGAGCGCACCGGGCGGGGAACCCAGGAGCGTTGCCGGCCCGGCCCGGTGCCGGATCAGCGCTGCTTCAGCTCGCGCCAGGATGGGTGGGTGCCGCGCCACGCATCGGCGAGGATGGCCGCCGAGGCCCGGCTTGGGCACTGCTGCACCCGCTCACGACCCGACGCCCCACCGATCTGGGCGCGGACCTCCCAACCCTGCCCGTCAGTACGGATATACACGTCCCGGCGTCCGCGCGGGGTCGTGTCTCCGTTCCACCAATGCTCCTCGACCTTCATTCGCCGACCGTATAGCAAATTTTGCGCCGAGGGTACGGCGCAGGTGGGCTTATACCAGGGCGATAGCCGTAATTCCGGCGCATTTCGGCCTATGCGTTGACGGAGAGGACCCGCAACGGCAGGTCCTCCCCGTCCTGAGCGACCAATCAGGGCGCGCTCACATGTCGCTGAGTACGCCGGCCAGGGTGTTGGCCAACGCGTCCTGGCCTGCTGGGCTGGGATGCGGCGAACCACCCTCGGCGGTGATCTGGATGTCACCGGGCGTGAACGGCGGCGGGAACGCCACCCGCACGGCCGGATCGAACGGGACGCCGAGCTGGACCGCCCAGTTGAGATCGTTGATCACGGTTCGCACGGTGCCCACCCAGAGCGGGTCGATGAGCGGTTGCAGCGTCGACACCGGGGCCGCCGGGACGTAGGACTGCAACCCGGTCGGCAGCAACGACTTGAGCTTCGCCCAGGAATACTGGCCGATGTCGACGTTGGCCGGGGTGATGTCGTAATACAGCATCCAGACGACCTTGTCCGCGCCGGCGGCCAGCAACGAGTTGACGATGAAGGTGGCGTCGGCGGTGATGCCGGCGTACTGGGCCGGGCCGTTGTAACGCGGCACCCCGATGTTGATGTAGTAGTCCTCGCCGGCCGGCAGGTCGATCCAGAAGTTGCAGCCACCACCGTTGGTGACGATGCCCTGCTTGCCGCCGACCGCCGCCCACTCGAAGCGGAACAGTCCGGTGGGGTTCAGGCTCTCCCCGGCGAACTCCAGCGCGCGACACATGGCCAGCCGGATCAACACGGTGTTCCAGTTGGTGTTGTTCACACCGCCGGTGGTGGCGTGGTACGCGTGGTGCCCGTCCGCCTTGGCCTTCGCGATCCGCGCGGTGGCGAGGCCGAGCGGGCTGGCCACCCGACCCCAGGCGTTTCCGCAGGCGTCGGGGCCGGCGCGGCCGGCGATGATGTCCCCGGTGCCGTACCCGGTGCGCGCGTAGTTGTCGTAGTCGACGACGCTGGTGTCCAGATCGAAGTACCGCCGGCCGTAGCTGTAGACGCCGTTGTTGCCGGGCATGCCACGGCCGTCGAACGAGGTCATCGGGCAGCCCGGACCCACCCCGAAACCGAACTGGTGGTGCGCGGAACTGATCGAGTCCCCGGTCAGGGTCAGCACCGTGTCGTCCGTGACCGTCTGCACCTCGCGGCAGCGGATCCGGTCCTTGTTGGCGTCCACCAGGGTGGGGTTGCCGGCCACGTTGGGGCAGCCGGTCGGCGGCGGGGGTGGCGGCGACGGCGGCCCGCCGGTGGGCCCGGTGGGCGGGTCGGTCGGGTTGGGCGGGTCGGTCGGCTCCGGCGAGCCGCTGCCGCTGGGCGACGCGGACCCGGACGGCGACGCGCTACCGGACGGCGAGGAACTGCCCGACGGGGACGCACTGCCCGACGGCGAAGAGCTGCCCGACGGCGACGCGCTGCCGGATGGCGAGGAACTCCCCGACGGGGACGCGCTGCCCGACGGGGAGGAACTGCCGGACGGCGACGCGCTGCCCGACGGCGAAGAGCTGCCCGACGGCGACGCGCTGCCCGACGGGGAGGAACTGCCGGACGGCGACGCACTGCCCGAGGGGGACGCGCTGCCGGACGGCGACGCGCTGCCGGAGGGGCAGGGCGTTCCGGTGGGCGAGGCTGTCGAGCTGGGTGACGCCGTCGAGCTGGGTGAGCCCGTCGTGGTGGGTGCGGTCGCGGTGGCGGCGGGGGCACGCTTCGCGACCGGCTCCGCCGTGACGGGCGGCCGGGTCGCCCGGGTCGGCGCGGTCGAGGCCGACGGCGTTCCGGTCGGGTCCGGGCAGTCGGCAGCGGCGGCCGCCTTCTGGGTACGGATCTGCGCGAGCCGCGCCTCGACCTCCACCGGAAGTTTCCCGCCCGGCTTGACGCACGGGTCGAGCAACCAGGTCGTCCCCTCCAACTCGCGGGTGCACGGCGGCTCGTCGTACGACGCCCGATCCGCGCTGGCGGCGGGGGCGGCCGGTGCGCCGCCGGCGGCCGGGGCGACAAGTGCGGTGACCATGGCCACCGACAACGCCACCCCGGCGGCGAAGAGAGCATTGTGGACGCGGGGCGACCTTGTGGGTCGCGGTCCTGGCGGTCCACCCAGGTGCAGTTGGCTCATGCCGTCCTCCAGGGACTGAGGTGCGCCGGTAGTTGTTACCGCACGGTAGGCAGGCGTGCGGTAACCCGGTAGATCAGTCGCCCTTACCTACTGTGGAGGCCGGATCGCACCCGGTGACCTGTCCGGCGCCCCCGGTCGGTCGTGGCCGAGCACCACGGCCAACTCCCGGCGGTTGCGCACACCCAGTTTCGTGAAGACGCGGGCCAGGTTGTTGTTGACGGTGTTGACCGACAGTCCCAACCGGTCGGCGATGCCGCGACTCGGCAGCGTCACCGCGAGCAGGGCCACGTCCCGCTCCCGACGGGTCAGCGTCGCCTCCTCGGTGCCCGCGGCGGTCGCGGTGAGCAGGGGCGTCCGAACCCCTCGGCAGTCCCGGGCCAGCGTCGCGGCCCGCTGCGTCACCGCCACCCGGGGTCGGCCGCGCCGCGCGTACGCCCGGGCGGCGGCACCGAGCACCTCGGCGGCGAGCAGGGTGTGCCCACGGGCGACGAGGTCACCCGCGGCGGTCTCCAGTGCCGGCCCGTCATCGCGTACCAGACCGTCGGCCGCGCCGGCGAGCGTCGACGCCAGCCCGCCGAGCCGGTCGGCGAGAGCGCCCAACCTCTCCCGTACCGACTCGGGCGCGCCCAGCCGCGCGCACTCGTAGAGCGCCACCGCCTCGATCGTCGGCTGCTCGCTGCCCCGCGCCAGGTCGGCGGCGGTACGGGCGGTACGGATCGCGGCGGTGAGATCACCCTCGGCCACCTGCACCCAGGCGCGGTCCAGCTCCACCCACGGGTGGAAGATCCGGTTCGCGGCGCGCTCCCGCGCGTCCGCGGCGGCCAGCCAGCGGCGGGCGCCGGACGGGTCACCGGCCAGCGCGCGGACTCCCGCCAGCGCCGCCCAGTACGTGCGCACCAGGTGGTACTGGTCGTTCTCCTCGACGAGCGCGATGGCCTCCCGCAGGTTCGCCTCGGCGGCGTCGAGCCGTCCCTGGGTCTTGGCGACGATCCCCCGGAATCCGGCCCACACGGCGACCATGCCCCGCGCGTCGCTGGCCACCGCCGCGGAGTAGCCGTGATCGGCCAGGTCGGCGGCGCCGGCCAGCTCGCCGGCAGCGTACCGGGCGTAGCAGAGCCCCAGCCCGACCTGCGCCTCGTTCCACGGCATCCGCTCGGGTTCGGCGGCGAGCACCGCCCGGCCCCGTTCCGCCAGCTCGGCGGCGAGCCCGAGCCGGCCGAGCATCCCGGCCGCCGACGCCGCGCCCATGGTCGCCCAACTGGCCGCCCGTACGCCGGTGTCGGGCCGGGCCAACACGGCCTGGCCGACGGACAGCGCGGCCTCGCACCGGCCGTCGTAGAACAGCACCCACGACCGGGTGGCCTCGGTCAGGTCGTGGCCGGGTGAGCCCGCCGGCACCATCCGCAGCGTCTCGTGCGCCTCGTCGATCCGGTCCAGGCCCCAGTAGAGCAGGCCGGCACGGGTGATCGCCCAGATGGCGAGGCGCTTGCTGCCCGGCGGTGGGGCCGGCGGGAGCATGTCCAGCGCCTCCTGGCTGCGCGCCTGGTACTGCAACACCCGGGCCAGCAGCCACTGCGCCTCCCAGCCCGGCGCGGCGTCGTACGCGGTGCGGGCCAACCGCTCGGCCAGGTCGATGTCGAACCTGTCGATCGCCTGTCGGGCGGCGGCCAGCGCGATGCCCGGATGCCGGACGCTGCCGGACCGGAGCTGCCACACCCCGGCGACCAGCGCGTCGTCCCGCCGGCGCAGCGGCATGCTCGCCAGCACGTCGGCGAGTTGCCCGAACACGGTGCGGGACCGGCTGGCCGGCATGCTGGCGCGCAGCGCCTCCCCGTAGAGGGGGTGGGCCATGCGCAGGGCGGTACGGGCGCCGGAGCGTTCCGCGACCACCATGCCGCTGCGTTCGGCGGCCTCGATCGCGACCGGGTCGGTGAACCGTTCCAGCAGCGCCAGGGAGAGCGGTTCGCCGCAGGCGACCACCTCCAGCACCTGCCGGGCGGCCGGTTCCAGGGCGCGCAGTCGGGCACTGACCAGCTCGGCCAACCGGGGGCTGCCCGACGCAGTGCCGCGCCACCGCCAGACCCCCCGCGACTCGCGGAGCCCGCCGGTGTCCATGGCGTCGGCCAGCAACTCCCGCAGCAGCAGCGGGTTGCCGTCGGCGAGCCGGGTCAGCCGGCGGCGGCTGATCGCGTCGAGCGGACCGGGCGCGGCCTCGTCGAGCAGATGCTCCACGGCGGTGGCCGGCAGCGGGCGTACGTCGAGTCGCCGGCCGGAACCGGCCCACAGCGAGGTGAGCGCGTCGGAGAGCGGAAGGCCCGCCCGGACGGTCGCCACCGCCACGGCCAGGCCGTGCACGGCGAGCTGGTGCAGCAGCCCGGCCGAGGGTTCGTCGAGCAGGTGGGCGTCGTCGATGCCGATCACGATCGGGCGGCCACCGCCGCGCCGGGCGAAGTCGCGTTCGACGGTGACGACAAGCCCCACCGGATCGGCACGCGGTCGGGTCTGCGCGGGGATCAGGTGCGAGACCGCGCCGAACGGAATCGACCGGGCCGCCCCGGTGGCGGAGACCCAGTGACACTCCACGCCGTCCTGAGCCGCGCGGGCGAGCGCCTCCCGCAGCAGCCGCGTCTTCCCCACCCCGGCGTCACCGACCAGCACCAGCCCCGGCATCCGCGACGACACGACGTCCTCGATGATTTTCAGCTCGTCGTCGCGGCCGACGAGCGTCCATTCGCCACGTCCCGGCATGACGACCCTCACCTCGCCCTCGGGCAGCCCTACCGCTCACCCTAGGGGGAGTTCCGGCACTCCCGCTCGACAGCGGTCGATGCGACGCCGGACGCGCCGGGCGTGGGGCTCAGCCCTGGGTGGTCAGCAGGTAGTCGTCGGCTTCGGGGCTCCACCGCAGGTCGACCGCGCCGCTGGTGGCCGCCGCCTTGCAGAACTGCAGGAAGCTGCGGTAGCCGAGCTTCTTCTCACTGAAGTCGGGCCGGGCCCGCCGCAGCTGGTTCTTCAAGCCGGACAGCGCCACCGGGTTACCGCTGCTGCCCAGCTCCGCCACCACGCCACGCAGCAGGCCGAACGCCACCTCGCGGTCGCCGTGCTCGGGCAGCGAGACCTCGGGGTCACCCTTCGCGGGACCCTCCGCCAGCTCGATCACCGTGTGCTCGGCGAGGTGCCGCAGCAGTTCCCCGAAGGTGCGGAAACCGTAGTCGGACTCGCTGAACGTCGGGTCCTTGCGCAGCAGGGTGCGCTTGAGCCGGGACGCGGTGACCGCACCGTTGGCACTGCCCTGCAACCCGGCCACCGTCTGGGCGACGAGCACGGCGAGCGCGTCGACGTCGCGTCCGGGCTCCTCACCGGCGGGCCGGCGGCCCACCTCCGGCTCCGGCTCGCGCTCCAACTCCGGCTCGGGCGGGCGCTGCTCCGTGCCGGCCGGCCGGGTCGGGCGACCGCGCCGGCTGCGGGTCGGCGGGATGTCCACACCCTCCAGCCGGTCGTAGTAGAGGAACTCGTCGCAGGCCGGCGGGAGCAGCGCCGACGTCGACCCCTCGACCCCGACGCCGATGACCCGCTTGTTCAACTCGCGAAGCTTGTGCACGAGCGGGGTGAAGTCGCTGTCGCCACTGCAGATCACGAACGTGGAGATGTAGTCGCGCTCGAACGCCAACTCGATCGCGTCGACAGCCATCTTGATGTCCGCGGCGTTCTTCCGGGACGCGCCCATCCGCTGCGGAATCTCGATCAGCTCGACGTGGGACCGGGTGAGCATCCGGCGGTCCTCGTCGAAGTAGGACCAGTCGGCGTACGCGCGGCGGACCACCACCCGACCCCGTTCGGCGAGCGCGTCGGCGATCGGCCGGAAGTCGAACTCCGCGCCGCCACGGTGATCACGCGCCCCCAACGCGAGGTTCTCGTAGTCGAGGAACAGGGCGATCCGATCTTCTTGATCCACGCGGCCCAGCGTACGCCGGCCGTGGGCGGTCGCGGCGCAGGCGAGGCGCGACACCTCAACTCACCGATCGTCCATTTCTTGCGGTCTAATGGTCGTCTATTTTCGTACTTCGATTGTCGTCTTGCAGTGGGATGGTCGGTGCTGCATCATGACGATCAATGTCGGGCGTCGGGGGAAGCGCCGGGCGGACCTCCACCACCACCACCCACCCAGGAGGGTCACCGATGATTCACAGCCTCATGTCGGCCCGGGGACGACCCGGCCGACCTGCCGGCACCGCCGTGGCGCTCGCGGCCGGCCTCGCCGTGCTCGTCGCCGTGCCCACCGTGGCCGTCGCCGGCCCATCCGCGCCCGCCGGCGCGCGGCCGGTGGTCACCCGCGCCGCCCTCGACCCGGCACTCGTCGCCGGGCGCGGCGCCGACGTCGACTTCGTCGAACAGGAGGCGGAGAACGCGCGCACCAACGGCGAGATCATCGGCCCCGACCGGTCGGCCTACACGCTGCCCGCCGAGGCCTCCGGCCGCCGGGCGGTCCGGCTCACCCCCGGGGAGTACGTGGAGTTCGTCCTACCCAGCGCGGCGAACGCGATAAGCGTGCGGTACAGCATCCCGGACGCGCCGCGAGGCGGTGGGATCACCGCTCCGCTGCGCGTCGCGGTCAACGGCAAGCACGCGCGCACCATGACGCTGACCTCGCAGTACTCGTGGCTCTACAACCAGTACCCGTTCACCAACGACCCCCAGGCCGGGCTGCTGCACCCGGACTGGTGGATCACCGAGTGCCAGTGCGTGCCGGCGGCCACCACCCCGGCCCCGGTCATCGACAAGCCGTTCCGGCCCACCCACTTCTACGACGAGCAACGCCTGCTGCTCGGGCGCACCTACCGGGCCGGCGACCGGATCCGCCTGACCGCGCCGACCGGCAGCGCCGCCGCCTGGACCGTCATCGACCTGCTCGACTCCGAGTTGGTCGCGCCGCCGCGCGTCCGGCTGCTCGCGGCGAACGTGCTCGCCTTCGGCGCCGACCCCACCGGACGACGGGACTCCGCCGACGCCATCGACCGCGCCATCGCCTTCGCCCGGCGCGCCCACCTCAAGGTGTACCTCCCGCCGGGCACCTACCAGGTCAACCGGCACATCATCGTCGACGACGTGACCATCGAGGGCGCCGGCAACTGGCACACCGTCATCAGGGGCCGCGAGGTAGCCCTGCCGACCCCCGCGCCGGACGGCTCGGTGCACACCGGCGTCGGGTTCTACGGCCGCGACGCCGCCGACGGCGGCAGCCGCAACGTCCACCTCTCCGGCTTCACCATCGAGGGAGACGTCCGGGAGCGCATCGACACCGACCAGGTCAACGCGATCGGTGGGGCGATGAGCGACTCCACGATCGACGGGCTCTACCTGCGCCACACCAAGGCCGGCCTGTGGTTCGACGGGCCGATGCGCAACGTCCGCGTCACCAACAACATCGTCGTCGACCAGATCGCCGACGCGCTCAACTTCCACACCGGCGTGACCGACTCCCTCGTGGCGCACAACTTCGTCCGCAACACCGGCGACGACGGTCTGGCGATGTGGTCGGAGAAGACGGCGAACGCGCGCAACACGTTCGACCACAACACCGTGCAGTCACCGACCCTGGCCAACGGCATCGCCATCTACGGCGGTACGGACACCACCGTCTCGCACAACCTCGTCGCCGACCCGGTCCGCGAGGGCAGCGGCATCCACGTCGGCGCCCGCTTCGGCGCGGAGCCCTTCACCGGGCACCTGCGGATCACCGACAACACCACCGCCCGCGCCGGCACGTACGACCTGAACTGGAACATCGGGCTGGGCGCCATCTGGTTCTTCGCCCTGGACCGCAGCATCGACGCGGCCATCGAGGTGACCGGCGACGCGTACCTCGACAGCACCTACAACGCGATCATGCTGGTGAGCGACTGGCCGGTGAAGGACCTCTACTCGATCTCCAACGTACGGTTCCGGGACATCCGGGTCGACGGCACCGGCACCTCGGTGGTCAGCGCCCGCGCGGCGGGGTCCGCCTCGTTCGCCAACGTGGACGCCCGCCACGTGGGCGCGGTGGCTGTCAACAACTGCGGTTCGTTCCACTTCACCCCGGCCGGTTCGGAGTTCACACTGACCGACCTCGGCGGCAACGACGGCGGGTGGCTCGCGCCGTGGCTGCTGCCCAACACGATCACCTGCGACGACCGGCCGCCCGTGTCGCCGCCCCCGCCTCCGGCGCAGTGGTGAACGCGGTGGGCGGCCGGACTCGTCGGGCCGCCCACCGCACGCTCAGCGCGTCCGGACGTACGCCAGTGGCACGCTCGTCGGTTGCCCGCTCCAACTGCCGAGCAGGGCCGCCCCGGCGGCCTCGGCGGCACCGGGGCGGCGGACGACGACCAACTCGACGGTGTCGGTGACGACGAGCGTGCTGTCCTCGTCGACCACCCGGCGCACGGGACCGACCGGTGCCGCGTCGGCGTCCACGGCGCCGCTGGCGGTGATCGTCACACTTGGCTCGCGCACCTCACGCCGACCGTCCACCTCGAAGTACTGCTCTGCCTGGCCGGCGCCGGTGCGGATCGCGTGGGCGAGCGCGGCGGCGTACACGTGGTCCACGCAGCCGTCGTACACCCAGCGCCGGCCGAGCACCGAGTGGTCGGTGGTGCCGACCAGCCAGGCGTCCGCACCGTCCAGGGGACCGGCCCGGTAGGTGAGCGGGACGTGATGGACCGGCCCGTCGGGGGTGCTGACCAGGATGGTCTCGATGCCGACCTCGCCGGCCGGATCGTCGAAGCGGTAGGCGCCTCGGCTCACCAGCTCGACGCCGGCGGACCCGGCGTACCAGGGTCGGTCGGGAAGCCAGGTCGCCAGCAGGTCGAGCTTCGTGGGGTTCAGGGTCGCCTTGTGCAGCAGTGCCATGCCGGCAGCCTAGTCAGAGGCCCGCGCAGGGTTGCCCCCCGATCGTGCAGCTCTCCGGTTGCCGGGCCTTCGGCCGGCTGTCGCGGACGTCGAAGCTGATCGTCTGCGAGCCTCCGGCCACCACCGCGGCGCCGGTGAAGGTGATCGACCGCCCGTCCTGTCGCCAGTTCGCGCCGTCGACGTCGTCGACGGTGGTGCCCTCGCCGAGAGTGACCACCACGGCCCAGTCCGCCACCGGTACGCCGCTCGGGTTCTCGACCACGACCGCACCGGTGTAGCCGAACAGGCGGCTGGAGTCGGTCTCGTAGCGGGCCACCATGGGCACCGGCGACGCCGGCGGCGGGGGTGGCACAGCGGACGCGGCCGGACTCGGGGGCGTGGCCGTCGCCGTCGGGGTCGGACTCGGGCGGGTGGTCGCGGACGCGGTGCTCCGCGAGGGGCGTACCGACGGGGTCGCCTTACGGGCGGCGGCGGTCGTGCCGGCCGTACCGGACGGCGACGGCGCGCCTGCCGATGCCGGCGCGGCGGTGGGTGTCGACTCGGGCGGCAACGTTATCCAGGCCGCCGTCCCCGCCAGCAGCGCGGCCCCGCCGATCAGGGCGACGAGGGTCCGACGCCGACGGCGGGTGCGCCCGGACGTGCGGAGCGCGATCAGCGGCAGCTCGGTGGTCATCGCACCGTCGCCGCGGCGCAGGTCGACCTGCTGGAACGCGAGCCAGTCGAGGATGGCCGGGAGTCGTACGGTGAGCGCCTGCCGCACCTGCTGCTCACGTGGGTCGTGCTGCTCGGCGGACCACGCGCCGTGCGTCGTGACCTCCCGCACCTCCAGCCGGCAGCCCTGGCTGGTGGCCGTGACCACGCAGGTCAGCTCACTGAGCCGGCCGGCCTCGTCGCAGGCCAGCACGAGGAGTGCCGCCTCCCGCCGCTCGGTCACCTCGACCTCGACGTCGGCCTCGAAGCCGGGCAACTCGGCCGTGCGCAGCAGCAGCCGGTCCGCCACGCCCTCGACGGTGTCGGCCTCGGCGAACCACCGTCCGAGCAGCTTCCGGTCGGTCAGTGCGAGCCAGACCCGGTCGGGCGGGTGGGACAGGTCGACCTGCGCACCGATCTCGATCACGGCGGAACTCTACGGGTTTCCCGACCGGCCCGTCCCGCCCCACCCGAGGCCGCCGGTCAGCCCCAGCGTGCCGACCGCTCGACCACCGCCGCCAGCGCGGCTCGGGCACCGGCGCTCACCTCGGTGACCACGTCGGCTGCCGGCAGCTCCCGGGCGAGGGGGTGCGCCTGCCCCGCCCACAGGTTCGCCACCGACGCGTCGCCGTCGCGCCGGGCGGCGGCCAGCAGCGGACGCGTCAGGTGCAGCACCTGGGGATAACCGGTCGGCGCCGACGCGTCGTGCTGGCGCAGGAAGTCGTTGGCCACCCCCCGAGCCCGCTTACCGGTGTACGACCGGGTCAGCGCGGTCGGCGCGGCCCCGGCCACCGCTGCCCGGTGCATCGCCGAACTGCCCGCCTCCGGGCAGCGCAGGAAGGCCGTGCCGAGCTGCGCGGCGGCGGCACCGGCGGCCAGCGCGGCGGCCAGCGCGGGACCGTCGACGATGCCGCCCGCGGCCACCAGGGGCAGGTCGCAGCGGGCGGCGACCAGCCGGAGCAGGGGCAACAGCGCGTAGTCGTCGTCGTCCGGCAGGCCACCCCGATGCCCACCGGCCTCGGTGCCCTGCACCACCACCGCGTCCACACCCAGGTCGGCGGCGACCGTCGCCGCGTCCGGGCGGGTGACGGTGGCCCACACCTCGGTGCCCCGCTCGCGCAGGGCGCGCACCGTCGCCCGGTCCGGCAGCCCGAACACGAAGGACACGACCGGGACCGGGTCCGCGAGCAGCGCGGCCACCTTCTCCGGGTACGCGTCGTCGCCGCCGACCGGCTCGCCCAGGCTCACCCCGCGCTCGGCGGCCTGCGGGGCGAGCCGTTCCGCGTACGCCCGGACGGCGGCGTCGTCCACGCCACCGGGGTCGGGCAGGAAGACGTTGACGCCGAACGGCCGGTCGGTGCGCGCGCGGACCTGCGCGACGTCGGTGGCCAACCGCTCGGTGTCGATCATCCCGGCGGCCAGGAAGCCCAGTCCACCGGCGGCGGAGACGGCTGCCACGAGCGCCGGCGTGGACGGGCCACCGGCCATCGGAGCCGCGATGATCGGGTGACGCAACGTGGACAGCACGGACATCCCACCATCCTGCCGCACCGCCGACGTTCGCTCACCGGCGCGCCGTGTGCCGCCAGCGCAGCACGCCGGCCAGGCCGAGCAGCGCCACGAGTGTTCCGGCCCCGGCCGCCAGCACCCAGGTCCGGCGGCTCAGGCCGGTGGTGTCCTCGGCGATGGGACGAACGAGGGTGGGCAACTCCGACGAGGCTGACCCCGTCGGACGCGCGGCGGTGGCCGGTCCGTCCGTGGTCGGGTAGCGCAGGATCGTCGGGCGGGTGCCCGGTGGCTGGTCGGCGGATTCGGAGACGGTGAGCAACGACCTGCCGTCGCGGCTGTAGGTGACCGACTCACCCTGGGGCTCGTCCGGCAACGGGGTGACCCGCGCGGTGCCCGCGGTCAGCGCGCGGACCACCTCGCCATCGGGCACGTCGTACTCGAAGGCGTCGGCGTAGCTGCGCAGCACCACCCGACGCCCGTCCGGTGCGCTCGCCGCCCCGGTGATCACACCCCGTCCGAGGAACGAGAACGGGTTGCTGGTGCTCGTCGTCGGCAGGGTCACCTGGCCGACCGAGGCCAGCGGCGTCGTCGCCCCCGGCCGCAGTGCGGCGGTCGGGGCGTACAGGAAGACGGTGCCGCTGCCGCCCTTCGTGATGATCAGCGGCCGACCGGACGCGTCCAGCAGCAACGCCTCCGCGTCGTGCGGGCGGTCCGGGTAGGTCATCCGGTGCAGCACCGGCTCGTCCGCTCCGGGAGCGAGTCGCCAGATGGCGATCGTCGACCGGGAGTGGTCGTTGTCGCCGATGTCGGCGACCCAGACGGTGCCGTCGCGACCGATGGCCAGGTCCTCGGTGTCGCGGGGCCGGGACGGGAAGGCCACCGCCCGGACCACCGCGCATCGCTCGTCGAGGAAGAAGATCCGGCGGCGGGCCTCGTCGTCGGCACCGTCGTTGATCATGACGTACCCGTCGTCGGTGGCGACCATCCCGGAGATCTCGCGGAGCCGGTCGTCACGCACCTGGCACACCGGCGTCCCGGCCGCCACCGCACCCGCCGCCACTGCCGGTGTCAGCGCGATGGTCGACGCCCCCGCGCCGGCGAGCAGCGCCGCCAGCGCCGCACCCGCACGGGCTCGCCGCCCCCAGGTCAACCGCCCGCGTACCCGCATCGCCCACCCTCCTCGTCACGGCCGCGCCCCGGGCCACCTGCCCATCCTGGCCGATCCGGGCCACCGGCGGGGTCAGCGCGCGGACGTGGCTGGGCCTGTCGTCGAGGAAAGGCCACCCCGGCCGGTCACTCGTTGCCAGCGGCTCGGATCGAAGCGGCAGGTCTGAGTTCCGCGATGCCGGGTAGGCAGTGGCCCGGCGGCACGTCGACACCCGCCGGGTGGGAGGCTCCGATGAGCACGTACCGGGATGACCAGGGCGACACGTTTCCTCCCCCGGAGGCGGACGCCCAGGAGCAGCGACAGGACGCCGTCGACTACGGGCCGCCGGACCGGGTGTCGGGTGACGTCGACCCGGAGGCGTCCGAGGCCGACCTGGCCGAGCAGGGCGCCCTTCCGGCCGGCACGCTCGAAGAGGTGACGTCACTGCCGGCCGACGCCAACCCGGCGGACGCCCTGGAACAGCGCCAGGAGATCCCCACCCGCGACGAGGGCCGGCGCACCTGACCGCGCGCACCACCGGCCCGGCCGCCCGAAGCCGGGGGCAGGGTCGCCAACGCGTCTGATGCCTGTGAGTCATCAAGATGACTCACAGGCATCACGCTCGGGCGGACGTCCGCATCTGGACGGCTGGCCAGCGAGCCGGCCAGCCGGCTTAACCGGCGGTTACCTGCCAGAGCAGGAACGCGTTGAGCGCGACCACCAGTACGGCCACCAGCGACGCGGCCGCGGTGCTGAGCGGATGGTTGACCAGGTTGCCCATCAGGTCGCGCCGCCGGGTGAAGGCGACCACCGGGATCAGCGCGAACGGGATGCCGAAACTGAGGATGACCTGGGACAGGACCAGGGCTCGGGTGGGGTCGAGGCCGATGGCGAGCACGGCCAGGGCCGGCACCAGGGTGACCAGCCGGCGCAGCAGCAGTGGGACCCGCCGCCGCAGGAAGCCCTGCATGATCACCTCGCCGGCGTAGGTGCCGACGCTCGTGGAGGCCAGCCCGGACACCAGCAGGGCGACGGCGAACCCGAACGCCGCGGCGGTGCCGATGCTCTGGCCGAGCCCGGCGTGCACACCCTCCAGGCTGTCCGCGCCACCCGGGCCGCCGCCGCGGAAGCTGGCCGCCGCGATCAGCAGCATGGCGAGGTTCACCGCGCCGGCTGCGCTCAGGGCGAGCAGTACGTCGGTGCGCTGGCCCCGGAACAGGACCCGACGCTCGGTGTCGTCGGTGGCCGGGATGCGGTCGCGGGTCAGCGCGGAGTGCACGTAGATGACGTGCGGCATGACGGTGGCGCCCAGGATGCCGGCGGCCAGCAGCACACTGTCGGTGCCCTGGAGCCGGGGCACCAGACCGGCCACGGCGGAGCCGGGGTCGGAGCCGGAGGCGAGCAGGTTGGCGGCGAAGGCCAGGACGATCACACCGAGCAGTACGGCGATGGCGATCTCGAAGGCGCGGAACCCGCGCGAGCGCAGGGCGAGCACGGCGAACGCCGCCGTGCCGATGATGAGCCCGCCGGGCAGCAGCGGGATGCCGAAGAGCAGGTAGAGGGCGACCGCGCCACCGATCACCTCGGCCAGGTCGGTGGCCATGGCGACCAACTCGGCCTGCACCCACATCAGCCGGTTCAGCGGCCGGGGCAGCCGCTCCCGGCACAGCTCGGGCAGGCTGCGCCCGGTGGCCAGACCCAACTTGGCGGTGAGGGTCTGCACCAGCATCGCCATCAGGTTGGCCACCACCACGACCCAGACCAGCAGGTAGCCGTAGCGGGCGCCGGCGGCGGAGTTGGTGGCGAAGTTGCCGGGGTCGACGTAGGCGACGGCGGCGACGAACGCCGGGCCGAGCAGGATCAGCCGGCCGCGTACCCGCCCCCGGGCGCGAGCCACCTGTAGTGGAGTCGCTGTCGACGTCGCCACGTCGTTGGTGACCATCGAACACCTCTCCGTCGACACGACTTTCGTGCCGGTCCCTTCCCGTTTGGTTGGCCCGTTGGTGCCAACCTCTGGCCCGCCGGTGCCACCGAGACCGACGCGCCGCGCGCTTGACAGCGGCGGGGGTCCCCGACGAAGCTGTCTATTAGTCCTACTGTCGTAGGACAACAGGAAGGATCATCCCGAGTGATCGAGTTCGTGTTGGACAGCCGGTCGAAGGTGAACACCTACATGCAGCTCGTGCAGCAGGTGAAGCAGGCGCTGCGCGTCGGTCTGCTGACGCCGGGCGACCAGTTGCCGAAGGTCCGGGACGTCGCGCAGTCACTGGCGATCAACCCGAACACGGTGCTGAAGGCGTACCGCGAGTTGGAGATCGAGGGTCTGGTCGGCGGCCGACCCGGGGTGGGCACGTTCGTCCAGCGCACCCTGGCCGGCGCGTCCCTGCCCAACCAGGCCGAGCTCCGCGAGGACCTGGTCGCCTGGTTGCACCGCGCGCAGACCGCGGGCCTCTCGGCCGAGGACGTCATCGCCCTGGTGGAGACCACGCTGCGCGCCACCCTCGCCGACGACGCCCCGCAGAAGGAGCCCGCCTGAGCGTGCCCGGCAAGCGAACCACCAGGCACCGAAGCAACGGCTGCTCCCCCACCGCGGGCGCAGCCGGATCGAGAGGACAGAGGATGGACATGGTCTTGGAGGCCGACCGGCTGGGCAAGCGGTACGGCAGCACCTGGGCGTTGCGGGACTGCTCGCTGCACCTGCCGGCCGGCCGGATCGCCGCGCTGGTCGGGCCGAACGGCGCGGGCAAGAGCACCCTGCTGCACCTGGCCGTCGGGTTGCTCAAGCCCGACGCGGGCGCGGTCCGGGTCTTCGGCAGATCCCCCTACGGCGACACGGAGGGGCTGGCCGACATCGGGTTCGTCGCCCAGGACACCCCGCTCTACCGGGACTTCACCGCGGCCGAGCTGGTCATCGCCGGCGGCAAGCTGAACAAGCGGTGGGACGCCACGTTGGCCCGTCAGCGGTTGGCCCAGCTCGGCATCCCCCCGGACCGACCGGTCGGCAAACTCTCCGGCGGCCAACGGGCCCAGGTGGCGCTCGCCCTCGCGTTGGCCAAGCAGCCCCGGCTGCTGCTGCTCGACGAACCGGTGGCCAGCCTCGACCCCCTGGCCCGACGGGAGTTCCTCCAGTCGCTGATGGGCAGCGTCGCGGAATCCGGCACCACGGTCCTGCTCTCCTCGCACCTGCTGGCCGACCTGGAGCGGGTCTGCGACTACCTGATCGTGCTGAACTCCGCCCAGGTGCAGCTCACCGGCGCGGTCGACGACCTGGTCGCCGAGCACCGCCAACTGGTCGGCCCCCGGCACGACGACGGCGTCATCGGGGGCGTCGCCGCCGTGGTCCGGGCCAGCCACACCGATCGGCAGTCCACGCTGCTGGTCCGCACCGACGGCCCGGTCACCGACCCGGCCTGGACGGTCCGCGAGGTCAGCCTGGAGGACGTCGTGCTGGCCTACCTGGCCGACGGAACCACGCAGACCCGGCACAGCGAGTGGGGAGTGGCAGCATGATCTGGTTGACCTGGCGGCAACACCGCAAGCAGGCGCTCTACACCCTGCTGGGGCTCGTGGCGCTCGCCGCCCTGCTGGTGCCCATCGGCCTGGCCATGCGGAACACCTTCGCCGACCTCGGGCTGACGGACTGCGCCAGCCAACTCGCCCGCGCCGACGTGGCCCAGACGACCCGGGAGACCTGCGATGCGGGCTTCCGGCGCTTCGGCAACCAGTACGGCAGTCTCAGTCTGGTGGCCGTACTGCTGATCACCCTGCCGGCCCTTGTCGGCCTCTTCTGGGGCGCCCCACTGGTCGCCCGCGAGGTGGAGCACGGCACGCACCGGTTCGTCTGGACCCAGGGCGTCGGCCGGACCCGCTGGGCGCTGGTGAAGTTCGGGCTGGTGAGCGGGGCCGTCCTGGTCCTCGCGACGATCTACGGGCTGGGCATGTCCTGGTGGGTCGATCCGCTCACCCAGGCCGCGCACGAGGGCCGGTTCGGCATGATCGTCTTCGATCTGCAGGGCATCGTCCCGATCGGGTACACCCTGTTCGCCGTGGCGCTCGGCGTCTTCGCCGGCACCGTCTGGAAGCGGATGCTGCCCGCCATGGGCATCACCCTCGCCGGTTTCATCGGCGTCCGGACGGCGGTGGAGCTGCTGGCCCGACGGCACTACCAGCCGGCCCACACCCAGACCTTCCCGATCGAGGGGGAAGGGCCACCGGAGATCAGCCGGGGCGACTGGGTCCTCGCCCAGGGCGTCCGGAACCCCGACGGCACGATGATCTCGGAGGGCGGCCGGATCCAGTGTCCGCCGGGCGGTAAGGGGCCGGAGGGTCGGGTCTGCGGTGCGGAACTGGGACTCGAGCCGGGCGCGTACAACTGGCAGCTGTACCAGCCGGCGGACCGGTTCTGGCTGTTCCAGGGGATCGAGACGGGCATCTTCGTCGCCCTGGCCCTGCTCCTGCTCTACCTCGCCATCCGCCGGGTGCGCCGGATCGCGTAGTCGAGGAACGGGTGATCGCCGGGCCACGGGGGCTCGGCGATCACCCGTCCGGGCCGGTGGGTCGACCACCGGAGGCCCGTCCGTCGGGCGGGTCAGCCGGCCAGTCGGCGGTAGCGGGCGACCGAGAGCGGCAGGAAGACCGCGACCAGGACGACCGGCCAGAGCACCGCCAGCAACGGGTAGTGCTGCGCCGCCCAGGAGTCACCACCCCAGCCGGGATTTCCGAACAACTCCCGGGTGGCGCCGACGGTCGCCGACAGTGGGTTCCAGGCGGCCACCGCACCGAGCCACGCGGGCATGGTGGACGGTGCGACGAACGCGTTGGAGAGGAAGCCGAGCGGAAACTCCAGGGTCTGCACGGCCACCACGGCCGTCTGCCCGCGGGTGACCAGCCCGAGGAAGATGCCGACCCAGATCAGGGCGAAGCGCAGCAGCAGGATCAGCCCCACCGCCGCGAGCGTGGCACCGGCCCCGCCGTGCGCCCGCCAGCCGATCGCGAGACCGGTCAGCAGCAGGATCCCGAGGGTGACCACGGCGAACAGCATGTCGGCCACGGCCCGGGCCGCCAGCGGGGCCAGCGGTGCGACGGGCATCGACCGGAGGCGGTCGGTCACCCCGCGCTCCAGGTCCTCGGCGACAGCGATCGTGGTGAGGCTGATGCCGAACACCATCGTCATCACGTACATGCCGGGCATCAGGAACTCCCGGTAGCTGCCACCGCCGGGCACCTGCAACGCGCCACCGAACAGGTACGCGAACATCAGCACGATCAGGATGTTGAAGCCGAGCGAGGCGATCAGCGGGCCGGGGTCGCGTCGCCACCGGGCCAGGCCGCGCCAGATCAACGTGGCGCTGTCGGCCAGGAGGGCGGGCCGGCCGGGCGTCAGGTCCACCCCCGGGACCGGCGTGCTCACCGCGCTCATGCGGCCACCTCCTCGGTGGCCCGGGTGCGGTGCCCGGTGAGGTGCAGGAACACGTCGTCCAGGGTGGGCCGGCGCAGTGCGACGTCCGCCACCGGTACGTGCTCGGCGTCCAACGCCCGCAACACGTCGACGAGCGCGCCCGCCCGGTGACCGACCTGGACGCTCACCATTCGCCGGTCCACGTCGACGGTCGGTTCGTCGCCGGCCACCCGGCGTACCTGGGCGACGGCGGCGGCGAGGTCGGCCGGGGCCGCGACGACCACCTCGATCCGGTCGCCACCGAGGCGGGTCTTGAGGTCGTCCGGAGTGCCCTCGGCGATCACCCGGCCGGCCTCGACCACCGAGATCCGGTCGGCGAGTTGGTCGGCCTCGTCCAGGTGCTGGGTGGTGAGCAACACGGTGGTGCCGGTACGCACCAACTCCCGGACCGACTCCCACACCTCGTTGCGGCCCCGCGGGTCCAGCCCGGTGGTGGGTTCGTCGAGGAAGAGGACCGCGGGGGCCAGGATCATGCCGGCCGCCAGGTCGAGCCGGCGCCGCATGCCCCCCGAGTACGTGCGGACCGGCTGCTCGGCCGCATCGGCGAGACCGAAGCGCTCCAGCAGCTCGACCGCTCGCTGCCGGGCACGGCGGCGGCCCAGGTGGAACAGCCGGCCGAAGAGCACCAGATTCTGTCGGCCGCTCAGGGCCTCGTCGAGCGCGGGATGCTGCCCCACCAGCCCGATCCGGTAGCGCACCTCGTCGGGCTGGCGGGTCACGTCGAACCCGGCGACCTCGGCACGCCCCCCGTCCAGCCGGAGCAGGGTGGACAGGATCCGTACCGAGGTGGTCTTGCCGGCCCCGTTCGGGCCGAGCAGACCACACACCGTCCCCGGCCGCACCCGCAGGTCGAAGCCGTCCAGCGCGTAGCGGTCCCGATACCGCTTACGCAGCCCGTCCGCCACTATCGCGTCACCTCTTGTCGGCACAGCGCTCCCCTTCCGCAGGCGTTCAACCGCGCTACCGTACAACATACGGTAGGGATTACGGGAACGATGCTTCGACTAGGTTCGGCAGATGACGATCTCGATCTCCGTGGACGGTCGGCGGTTCCGGGCCGTGGCAGACGTGGTGGCCGGTGAGGTGGGCACGCAGACCGTCTTCACGTACCACGAGCGGGCCGGCGAGGTGTGGGCCGAGTACGCCGGCGGGTCCATCCGGCGCGGCCACCTCGTCGGCACCCGGGAGGGCGACCGACTGGACTTCCGGTACGTCCTGCTCAACGCCGACGGTCAGACGTCCTCGGGGCACTGCGTCTCGGAGGTGTCGGTGCTGCCCGACGGCCGGGTGCGGCTGCACGAGACCTGGTCCTGGGAGTCCCGGCCGGGCAGCGGCAGCAGCGTGGTGGAAGAGGTGCCGAGTCCCTGACGGTTCGTCGACGGGGGCGGTCGCGGCTACGCGGGCTCGGTGGTCCCGACCTGGCCCGCGACGCCGACGTTCAGCGGATCGGCCAGGAGTTTGTCGAAGGCCAGCTCGGCCGCCCCGATCAGGACGGCGTCGCGGCCGAGTGCCGCCGCCCGCAGGCGCAGGTGCTCGCGGGAGGCCGGCAGCGGCATCGTGTCCAACCGCTCGCGGACGACGTCCGCTCCGGCGGTGAAGATGTCGCGAAGCGACCCGCCGAACACCACGGCGTCGGGGTTGACCACGTTGACCAGGTTCGCCACGCCGAAGCCGAGCCACCCGGCGACCTGCTCGACGGCGGCCCGGGCGGTTCGGTCGCCGTCGGCCGCCGCGCGCAGCACCTCGGCCACCGCCGCGCGGTCGCTCGGATCCCGGCCCGCGTGCCGCAACAGGGCGGCCTCGGAGATCTCGGTCTCCCAACAGCCACGTGAGCCGCAGCCGCAGGGCAGGCCGTTCGGGTTGACGACCATGTGGCCGACCTTGCCGCTGTGCCCGCGGTGACCGATCACCAGCCGGCCACCGACGATGATGCCGGCGCTGATGCCCAGGTCGCCGTGCAGGTAGATGACGTCGTCGATGCCCACCGCCACGCCCCGGACGTGCTCGGCCAGCCCGGCGATGTCGGCCAGGTCACCGGCCACGAAACCGGGGCCGCCGCTGAACTCCGCCTCCAGCGCGACGCCGAGCGTCTCGTCGATGCTGGCGATCCGGATCCGGCCGTCCTGACCACGGGTGGTGTCGGTGACCGCGGCGGCGCCGCCGACCAGCAGCGCGTCGGTGGCCACGGACCGTTCCATGTCCCGGACCAGGTCGGCGAGGGGTCGGACGGCGTCGATCGCCGACAGGCCGCTGGGTCGCGGGATCTCCCGCCGATCGAGGATCTGCCCACCGAGGCCGACTCGTGCGGCGCGGAGCCGGTCCGCGTCGATGCTCAACGCGTGGGCGTAGACCCGGTCGGAGCGGGGACTGACCACGAGTGAGGGCCGGCCGGCGCGGCGGGCGGTGGTCGGCGCCTCCTCGGTGACCAGGCCGCCGGCGACCAGGTCGGCCGCGAGCGCGCCGATGGTGCTCCGGTTGAGGCCGAGCCGGCTCGTCAGTTCGGCCCGGGACGTCGGCCCGTGCACGTGGACGTAGCGCAGCACGGCGCCGAGATTCTGCCGCCGGATCTCCTCCTGGCTGGCGCCGGGGACCGACGGCAGCGGAGGTTCGGTCTGGCGTCCGACGCCGGCAGGCCTGGACCGGACGGGTGTTGCCACGGTCAGACCTCCTTCCGGGTCGGTGCCGGGTGGCGCGGGGCAGTCCGGACGACGATGGGTCCCGGAAGAGGAGATCCGGGACCCATCGGCCTTGCTGCCTACCGTGCGGTGATTACTTGGTGAGCGGCGCGAGCTTCGGGTCGTTGGCGTACGCCTCGGCCGCGTTCGCCTTGGTGACGGCGACCGGCGGGAGCAGGTACGTGTCGACGACCTTGCTGCCGTTGTTGTAGGACTTGGTGTCGTTCACCTGCGGGGCGTTACCGGCCTGGAGAGCCTTGACCATGTTGATGGTCTCCTTCACCAGGTTGCGGGTGTCCTTGTTGATCGTCATGTACTGCTCGCCCTTGACGATCGACTTGACCGACTCGACCTCGGAGTCCTGGCCGGTGACGATCGGGGTCGGCTTACCAGCGCCCTTGACCGAGGTCAGGATGGCGCGGGCCAGCGTGTCGTTCGGGGAGAGGACGCCGTCCAGCTCCTTGCTGCCGTACGTCGAGGTCAGCAGCTGGTCCATGCGGGCCTGCGCACCCTCGGCCTTCCAGCCCTGGATGGCGGTCTGCTTGACGTCCTTCTGACCCGAGGCGACGACCACGTTGCCCTTGTCGATCTCCGGCTTCAGCACGCTCATCGCGCCGTCGAAGAAGACACCGGCGTTGTTGTCGTCCGGCGAGCCGGAGAACAGCTCGATGTTGTACGGGCCGTTCGGCTTCTTGGCCTTCATGCCGTCCAGCAGGGCCTGGCCCTGGAGCTGGCCGACCTTGAAGTTGTCGAACGCGACGTAGTAGTCGAGGTCCGGGGTGTTCTTGATCAGCCGGTCGTAGGCGATGACCTTCACACCGGCGGCGTGCGCCGCGGCGACCTGGGTCGACAGCTGCGCGGCGTCGGTCGCGCCGATGACGATGACCTTGGCGCCCTTGGTCACCATGGAGGTGATCTGCGCCTGCTGGTCGGCGACGGTGGTCGACGCGCCGGCGTACTGCACGTTGCCCTCGAAGCCGGCCTCCTTGAGGCCGTTGCTGAACAGGTCACCGGCGAGGACCCAGTTCTCGGAGGTCTTGGCCGGCAGGGCCACGCCGATCAGCGAGTTGGCCGGGAAACCCTTGGCGGCGTCGCCCTTGGAACCGGAGTCGCCGTCACGGCCGGAGCCGCAACCGGCGAGGGCCAGCATCGCGGCGGCGCTGATGGCGACCACCGACGTGCCGAAGAATTTACGCATGGTGAGGACTTGCCTTTCTGGATGTGTAACGGGGTGGTGAGGGGTCGGTGACCGTCAGCTGGACACCGCTGCCTTGGCGGGCTCGCGCTCCGCGTCCGGCGGTGAGGCGGGTGGAGCGGAGTCCTCGCGGCGGAACGGCCGCATCAGGCTCCCGATGATGGAGAAGCGCCCCTGGCTCTTGTTGTAGACGTCGATCGCGACGGCCAGCAGCAGGACCAGGCCCTTGATGATCTGGACCTTGTCGGTGCCCACGCCCTGCAGCTGGAGGCCGTTGTTGAGCACGGCCATCACGAGACCACCGACGATCGACCCACTGATGGTGCCGATACCGCCGGCGACAGCCGCGCCACCGATGAAGACCGCGGCGATCGCGTCCAGCTCCCAGCCGTTGCCGTCCTGCGGTCCGGAGGCCGCCGAACGGGCCACGAAGATCATGCCGGCCAGCGCGGCCAGGACGGACATGTTCATCATGACGAAGAAGTTGACCCGCTTGAGCTTCACGCCGGACAGCTCGGCCGCCCGGGAGTTGCCGCCCACCGCGTAGATGTGCCGGCCACCTGCCGTGTTGCGGGTGTAGAAGGAGTACGCGATGACCAGAAGCAGCAGGATGATGCCGGAGATCGGGAAGCTGGTGCCGACCCGACCGCTGGCGAAGCGCAGCGAGGCGAAGGCGATCACGCCGACCATGACGGCCATTCGCAGGACCGAGATCCACATGGGTGCCGGGTCGGCGTCCATGGCCCGCCGGGTCTTACGGGCCTGAAGCTCGCGCCACACCACGGCCACCGCGGCGGCCAGGCCGAGCAGCAGCGTCGCGTTGTTGTAGCCGGTGTCCGGCCCGAACTCGGGCAGGAAGCCGGAGCCGATGTCCCGGAAGCCCTCCGGCACCGGAATGCTCTGCGCGTTGCCGATGAACTGGTTGCCGCCGCGGAAGAGCAGCATGCCGGCCAGGGTGACGATGAACGCCGGCACCCCGACGTACGCCACCCAGAAGCCCTGCCAGGCGCCGATCACCGCGCCGATGGCGAGACCGAACACGATGGCGGCGGGCCACGGCAGGTCCCACTCGGTCATCGACTTGGCGACCAGGATGCCGGTGAAGGCCGCGACCGAGCCGACCGACAGGTCGATGTGCCCGGCGACGATCACCATGAGCATGCCGATGGCCAGAATCAGGATGTACGAGTTCTGCTGGAACAGCGCGATCAGGTTGTCCGAGCGCAGCGTCAGCCCGTTGGTCCAGATCTGGAAGATCAGGACGATCGCCACCAGGGTGAAGATCATCCCGAACTGGCGCGCGTTGGAGGTCGTACCTCCAAACAGATTCTTCTGAAGGTCCTTGATACGGCTCATCGGGAGGCCAACTTCTTCGTCGAGGTCATCTGCTTCATGAGGTTTTCCGGGGTGGCGTCCGCCCGAGCGATCTCGCCCGTGATGGCGCCTTCGAACACGGTGTAGATGCGGTCGCAGAGCCCGATCAGCTCAGGCAACTCCGAGGAGATGACGACGACGCCCTTCCCCTGGTCGGCGAGCCGCTGGATGATGCCGTAGATCTCGTACTTGGCGCCGACGTCGATGCCGCGCGTCGGCTCGTCGAGGATCAGCAGGTCCGGGTCGGTGAACATCCACTTCGCCAGCACGACCTTCTGCTGGTTGCCGCCGGAGAGCTTCGAGACGCCCTCGTCGACCGTCGGGGCCTTGGTCCGCAACTCCTTGCGGTACGCCTCGGCCGCCTGGTACTCCTCGACCTCGTTCAGGACGCCGTGGTGCCGGATCTTGGACAGCTTGGCGGCCACCGTCGACGTCTTGATGTCGTCGAGCAGGTTGAGGCCGATCGCCTTGCGGTCCTCGCTGACGTACGCGAGGCCGTTGTCGATCGCGTCCGCGACCGACTTCAGGACGATCTCCTTGCCGTCCTTGATGATGGTGCCCGACTCGTACACCCCGTAGGAGCGGCCGAAGACACTCATCGCGAGTTCCGTGCGGCCCGCGCCCATGAGACCGGCGAAGCCGACGATCTCGCCGCGGCGCACCACGAAGCTCTCGTTCTTGCAGACCTGCCGGTCGGCGGAGATCGGGTGCCGGACGTTCCAGTTGCGGACCTCGAAGAAGACGTCACCGATCTTCGGGGTGTGGTCCGGGAACCGGCTGCCCAGCTCACGGCCGACCATCCCCCGCACGATCCGGTCCTCGTCGACCCCGTCCGCCTTGACGTCGAGGGTCTCCACGGTCCGGCCGTCGCGCAGGATGGTGATCTGGTCGGCGATCGCCTCGATCTCGTTCAGCTTGTGCGAGATCATGATCGAGGTGATGCCGCGGGAGCGGAAGCCGCGCAGCAGGTCCAGCAGGTGCCGGGAATCCGCCTCGTTCAGCGCGGCCGTCGGCTCGTCCAGGATGAGCAGCTTCACGTCCTTGGCGAACGCCTTGGCGATCTCCACGAGTTGCTGCTTGCCGACACCGATGTCCTTGATCAGGGTGTCCGGGTCCTCCTGGAGACCGACCCGGGCCATCAGGTCCAGCGCCATCCGGTTCGCGGCCTTCCAGTCGATCGCGCCCCGCTTGCGCGGCTCGTTGCCGAGGAAGATGTTCTCGGCGATCGACATGCCTGGAATGAGCGCGAGCTCCTGGTGGATGATCACGATTCCGGCGCTCTCGCTGGCCCGGATGTCGGAGAACTTGGTCTCCGACCCCTGGTAGACGATCTGGCCGTCATAGCTGCCGTACGGGTAGACCCCGCTGAGGACCTTCATCAGCGTGGACTTGCCCGCACCGTTCTCGCCGCAGATGGCATGGATCTCACCGGCGCGAACCACCAGGTTGACGTCGGAGAGGGCCTTGACTCCGGGGAACTCCTTGGTGATGGAGCGCATCTCAAGGAGGGTCGGCACGTTGCTCATCGCTCGTACCACCTCGCCAACGTCATCGGTTGCCTCCGGAAGGTTGAACCTTCACTTGGTTTTGTTGTTGTCGGCAACGTATTGCGGCCGAAGGGCCATCCGCAAGGCGAGGGACTGTTGAAAATGTAACAATCCGGCAATATCGACGACGCACAGTTTTCGCCTGTCACAGCCGCCTCCGCAGCCCCTCCCGGCACCTTGGCCCGTCGGTGGCAACGTTGTCAAATGGAGACAACGCCGCGCCCGGCTCCCCTGTTCCTCGACAGGCCCGCGACCAGCCACGATCCGCGGCAGGCCGGAAAGGGGGTGCCACGCCGCGCGCTCGGCACCATCGAATGATCATGATGAAACCGCGACACCGACGCCGCGCCCGGAACGGCCCGGCGACCGCCGGGCAGGGGTGTGACCCGCGCCTCAATCGCCGGGACGGATCGACGATGATCGTCGCCTCAGGGCCGCCACCAGGAGACGGATCCGTGGCTTAACGTCCCTTAAGGGCGGATCGGGGGCCATCCGACCGGGCTCACGCCCCGGTGCCGACCGGTCAACTCGGGCGCAGCACCGCCTTGATCACCCCGTCGTCGCGGCGGTCGAAGCGGCGGTACAACTCCGGCGCGTCGGCCAGGGTGCCGTGGTGGGTCACGACGACGCTGGGCCGGGCGCGACCGGCGACGACCAGGTCGCGCAGCAGCACGGTGTAGCGGCGGTCGTGGGTGCGGCCGAACCGGACGGCGACGCCCTTGGCGAACAGCGTCCCCCACGGTGCGACAAGATCCTCGTGGGCGTCCGCGCCGGGTCCGGGGCGCAGGTCCTTCTCCGGATAGACGCCCGCGACCGCGATCGCCCCGGCGGGGTTGACCAGCCGGGCGGCGTCCGCGATCACCTGGTCCGGGCGTTCCCGGTCGGGGCGCTCCCGGTCGCGGGCCTGGAACCCGACCGCGTCGATCACCTTGTCGACTCCGCCCAGCTTCTCCTCCCCGAGCGGCAGCCCCACCCGCGCCCGGTCGGCGCGGATCTGCTCGACCGGATCCCCCCGGCGGAAGTCGACGGGCACGGCACCGATCTCCCCGGCCTTGTCCAGCCGAGCGTCGACACCGTCGACGCAGTAGACGACCCGGGCGCCCCGCAGCAGCGCCGCGTAGGCGCCGAGCAGGCCGATGGTTCCGGCCCCGAAGACGGCCACCGTGTCACCGGGCTCGACCCCGGCGAGGGTGGCGGCGGCGTGCCACCCCGTGACGAACGCGTCGGCCAGCAGCACGAAGTCGTCCTCGTACCCGTCCCCCGGCTCACCGGGCACGGGTACGCAGTTGGCGTCGGCCCACGGCACGCGCAGCAGGTCGGCCTGGGCACCGCGATAGGTGCCCATCCCGGCGTAGCCGTACGCCGCGCCCGGCCCCTCCGCCCGCGCCCGCAGACAGGCAGCCGAGAGCCCTCGGGCGCACATCACACACGTCCCGCAGAACAGGTGCGTGGGGATCACCACCCGGGTGCCCGGCCGGACCGTCTGCACCGCCCGGCCCACCTCCCGCACCACGCCCAGTGGCTCGTGGCCGAGCACCAGCCCGGGGGTGGCAGCGGTCCGTCCGTCGTACATGTGCAGGTCGGTGCCGCACAGCGCGGTGGAGGTGATGCGCACGAGGGCGTCGGTCTCCGCCTCCAGCGTCGCGTCGGGCACCTCCCGCACCGCGACGGTCCGGACGTCGGTGTAGACGACGGCTCGCATCCCGTTCTCCCGTTCGCTGACGAAAGAGCCGGTCTTCCCCCGACCGGGCCGTTCATGCCCGGGGGCGTTGGAGCGCGGTGCTATCTTAGGGCTCCTAAGTTTCTTCCTAGCGAGACAAAGGTTCGGGATGCCACGGCAGGGACTCACCAGCGCGCGCGTGTCGGCCGCCGCGGCCGAACTGGCGGACGCGGTCGGCCTGTCCCGGTTGACCGTCGCGGCCGTGGCCCGGCACTTCGGCGTCTCGGACGCCGCGCTGTACGTGCACGTCCGCAGTCGCGACGCGTTGATCGAGCAGGTCGCCGTCCGGGCGGCCGCCGCGCTCGCCGACGAGCTCGCGATGGCCGTGGCCGGACGATCGGGCCACCGGGCTCTCGTCGGGTTCGCCGACGCCTGGCGCGCGTTCGCCGTGGCGCGCCCGGGGCAGTACGCCGCGACGCAGCTCCCGCTTCCGCCCGAGGTCGGCACGAGTTCGGCCGGGCATCTGCGCCTGATCGAGCTGAGCTACGCGATGCTGCGCGGCTACGGGCTCGACGAGCCGGCGCTGACCGACGCGATGCGGTTCGTCCGCAGCACCCTGCACGGCTTCGCGAGTCTCGAAGTCGTCGACGGATTCGGGCATCCGCGCGCCGTGGACGCGTCGTGGCACTCGATCCTCGACGCGGTCCACACCACCTTGAGCACCTGGCCAACCCACAGACGGGAGCAGCAGTGAACAGTCGTGACCAGTCGACCGAGTCGGCCGACGGCACCCGCCTGGTGGTGCGACGCCTGGGCGTCGGAGACCCCGTCATCCTGGTGCACGGCTCGGGTGGCGGGCTGCACTCCTGGGCCACGGTGGCTGAGCACCTCGCCCACGACCACGAGGTGTGGCTGCCGGCGCGGCGCGGCTACGGCCCCAGCGACGTCCCGGCCGGCACCAAATCCTTCCGGGACGAGACCGCCGACCTGCACGCCGTCATCGAGGCGGCCCGCCAATCCTCGAGCCGACCGGTCCATCTCGTCGGCGCCTCCTACGGAGCGACGGTGGCGCTGCACACCGCCCTGGCCGATCCGCGCCACGTCCGCTCCCTGGCCATCTTCGAACCACCGCTCTTCGCGGCCGGGGCGGAGATCGTGCCGCTGCTCGACCGGTACCGTGCCGCCTTCGAGCGGGACGACGCCGCCGCGATGGCAGCGGTTCTGAACGACGTGACGCGGGTCCCGGCCGAGATCGTCGCCGCGATCGCCGCCGGCGCGGCCGATCGGGTGCCCGACCCGGTCGAGGCGCGCCGCTCGGCGATCGGCTGGCTGCACGATCTCGAGGCCCTCGCGCAGGACAGCACCGACATCGCGCGGTGGTCCGCGATCGCCGTGCCGACTCTCCTGTTGGCAGGCGCGGACACCTGGGAGCCGATGCCCACCACGATGAACGCTCTCGCCAGGACGATTCCGGCAGCCCGCCACGTCGTCTGGCCGGGCCAGTCGCACTTCGTGACCATGACGGCACCCACCCTGGTCGCCGACGCCCTGCGGCAGTTCTTCGCCGGTGACTCCGCGAAACGGTGACCGCCGTCAGCCCATCGAACGCACCCGGTCGGGCTCGATGGTGAGGATGATCCGGACCTGGTCCCGGCCACCGAACCACGGGTACGGTCCACCGAGGTAGCGCTGCGCCAACGTGTCGATGTGCTCGGCGGCGCCCTCGGTGCTGGTCCCCACCACCCGCCCCCGAACCTCGTGGTAGCGGCCCGGCTTCTGCGGGTCGGAGATCGCCACCGCCACCCGTGGGTCCCGCCGGACGTTTCGCGTCTTCTGGTGGGATTCCACCGTGTTGATCAATATGTGCGTGCCGTCGGTGTCCACCCAGGTCTGGGTGAGCTGTGGCGAGCCGTCGGGCATCAGCGTCGTGACGAAGCAGGTGCTCGGCTCGCGCAGCAGCGTGAGCAGGTCATCGGGCAGATCCACGAGACAGTCCCCTTCCGCGTGACCAACCGTGTGGTGATCACCGGCCAACGGTCGCACAAAACTGCGTTGTCACTCAGTAGCATCGGCAGGGGACGATGTTCGTGCGGACCACTCCCCCGACCGGATCGGGCACCCGACATGACGACCGAGCAGACCACCTCTCCGTCACGTACCGGCGTCGGCATCGCCGCCAGTGCCCTGGGCCAGAGCGTCCGGGGCGGTCGCCAGATCCTGGCCGACGTCTCGCTGGCCATCGCACCTGGCGAACTGGTCGCGATCATCGGCGCCAGCGGGGCCGGCAAGACCAGTCTGCTGGAGCTGCTGGCCGGGGTACGGCGACCGACGGCGGGCGCCGTGACCTACGACGGCACCGCCCCGGCGGGAGCGGTCGGTTTCGTCCCGCAGGACGACATCATCCACCGCGAGCTACCCCTGGCCCGCACCCTGCGCTACGCCGCCCGGCTGCGTCTGGCGCCCGGCACCGGGCCGGCCGAGGCCACCCACCGAGTCGCGGAGGTGCTCGGCGAGTTGCGCCTCACCGACCGGGCCGACACCCCGGTGGGCCTGCTCAGCGGTGGCGAGCGCAAACGCGCCAGCATCGCCGTCGAGCTGCTCACCCGGCCCGGCGTGTTCTTCCTGGACGAACCCACCTCGGGGTTGGACCCGGCCATCGCCGTGGAGTTGCTCCGGGTGCTGCGTACGCTCGCCGACTCCGGGACCACTGTGGTGCTCACCACCCACCAGATCACCGACGTGGACCGCTGCGACCGGGTTGTCGTGCTGACCCGTCAGGGCCGTCTGGCGTTCACCGGCACGCCCGCCGCCGCCCGGGAGTTCTTCGACCTGCCGTCCCTCGTCGAGGTGCACCTGCGGCTCGACGAGGCGGCACATCCGGCCGAGTGGCCCGACCGCTTCGCCGCGCGGCGTGACGCCAGCCCGGCGGCCGGTGCGATCGGCGACGGTGACAGCGCCCTGCCAGCGCCCCGGCGGGTCGGCCGGCTGCGCCAGTGGGCCGTCCTCACCGCGCGCAACGCGGAGATCGTCGTCCGCAGTCGACTGACCCTGGCGATCCTGCTCGGCTCACCGGTGCTGGTGCTCGGCATGTTCGCGCTGCTGTTCCGTCCGGGGGCGTTCGAGCCCACCCGACCGAGCCCGACCGTGACCGTGATGATCCTGTTCTGGATCGCGTTCGGCGGCTTCTTCTTCGGGCTGACCTACGGGCTACTGCAGATCTGCACCGAGCTGCCGATCCTGCGCCGGGAGCGACTGGCGGGTGTCCGGCTGCTGCCGTACCTGCTGGGTAAGGTCGCGGTGCTGCTGCCGCTGCTGGCCCTGGTGGACCTGGCGCTGCTCGGGGTGTTGCGCGGGATCGACCGGCTGCCGCCGGTCGTCGGCACCGACTTCGCGGCCCTGTACGCGACCCTGTTGCTCTCCTCGGCGGCGGCGCTCACCCTCGGCCTGCTGTGCTCGGCGGCGGTCTCCGACGCGGCCCAGGCGACGCTGCTGCTGCCGATGCTCTGCTTTCCGCAGGTGCTCTTCGTCGGTGCCATCCTGCCGGTGCCGGCCATGGCGGTCGGCGGTCAGTGGCTCAGTGTCGCGATGTCGAACCGCTGGGCGTTCGAGGGTCTGGGGCACACCGCCGGGGTGGAACGGCTCTGGCGCGACGGCGGCTCCCCGCTCGGCCCGCCGCTGCTGGCCACGTACGGTGACAGCTTCTCCCGGCCGGTCTGGGTGAACTGGCTGGTGCTCGGCGGCTTCACGGTGCTCTTCCTCGTCGCCGCCTGGGCGGTGCTGGCCCGACGGGACTCCCGTCATGCGTCCTGAACTGATCCCGCACGCCTCCCCCGCGGCGCTGCCGGGATACGCCGCCACCGGCCGGATCGACGAGCTGCGCGCCACCGAGTACCGCCACCTGGACACCGCCGGGCAGGTGTACCTCGACTACGCCGGTGCCGGGGTCGTGGCGCGAGCCCAGGTACGCGAGCATCACGACCGGCTGCTGGCCGGCCTGTACGGCAACCCGCACTCGGAGAACCCCGGCAGCGCGGCGGCCGGTTCCCTGGTGGAGTCGGCACGACGCGCGGTTCTCGATTTCTTCCACGCGGACCCGTCCGAGTACGCGGTGGTCTTCACACCGAACGCCAGCGGCGCCTGCCGACTGGTCGGTGAGGCGTACGACTTCGGCCGCACCGCTCCGCTCGTGCTGACCTGGGACAACCACAACTCGGTGAACGGCATCCGCGAGTACGCCCGCGCGGCCGGCGCGGCCGTACGTTACGTACCGCTGAGTGGGCCGGAGCTGCGGGTCGCGGAGTCGGACCTGGCCACGGTGCTGCACGCCGGCCGTGGCGCGCGGCGGGGTCGGGGCCTGTTCGCCTACCCGGCGCAGAGCAACTTCTCCGGCGTGCGGCACCCGCTGGACTGGGTGGAGGTGGCCCACCAGCACGGCTACGACGTGCTGCTCGACGCTGCCGCCTTCGCGCCGACGAATCGGCTGGACCTCCGCGTCGTCCGGCCGGAGTTCGTGTGTCTGAGCTGGTACAAGCTCTTCGGCTACCCGACCGGGATCGGCGCGCTGCTGGCCCGCCGCGACGCGCTGGCCCGACTGCGCCGGCCGTGGTTCGCCGGTGGCACGATCCGCGCGGTCAGCGTGCAGGGTGACTGGCACCGGTCGATGGACGACGAGTCGGCGTTCGAGGACGGCACGCTCAACTTCCTGAGCATCCCGGACGTGGAGTTCGGACTGCGGTGGCTGGACACGATCGGCGTGGACCTCGTGCACGCCCGGGTCGGTCTGCTCACCGAGTGGCTGCTGGCGCGGCTGACCACGCTGCGGCACGCCAGCGGTCAACCCCTGGTGCAGGTGTACGGGCCGACGACGGGCGCGGGCCGTGGCGGCACGGTGACGTTCAACCTGCGCGACCCGGACGGTGCCCTGGTCGACGAGCGGTTGGTCGCGCGGGAGTCGGCGGAGGCCGGCTTCGCCCTGCGAACCGGCTGCTTCTGCAACCCGGGCGCGGGCGAGGGCGCGTTCGGCATCAGCCGGGACTCGGTGCGGCGGCGGCTGTTGGCGCAGGTCGACACGATCGACCAGTACCTTGCCGCGCTGCGCCTGCCGACGGGCGGCGCCGTCCGTGTCTCGTTCGGGCTGGCGTCCACCGCGACCGACGCGGAACGGTTCGTCGCCTTCGTCCAGTCGACCTACCTGGACCGTGGTGCCGGCGTCGAGGCGTCGCTGCCACCGCGGTTGCGGTGTTGACGCGGACGAGGCGGCGCGGCTAGCTGACCTGGACCACCGGTGCCGGGCGGTGCCTGATCTCCTCCATGAACGGGAACTGGGCGGTGAGTTCGGCGATGGTCAGCCCGGCCTGCCAGGCCGCGGCCACCTTGGCGACCTGCAACAGGTCCATCACGTCGCCGCGCGCCAGCACCTCGCCGGACACCCGCAGATCGATCATGAAGTAGCGGGCCTGCGATCCCAGCTTCACGCAGACCTCGCCCTTCCCGGAGTGCAACTCCGCGCAGGTGAAACGGCCCCGCCCCTGCTCGGGGGCGGTGACCTGGCCGAGTTCGAGCCCGTGGCGGGCAGCGGTGTCGATGAGCGCGGGGGCCAGACCACCTCGCTCGACCAGATCCGGGTAGAGGCGCACACCCAGCGCCGTCGACGCGTCGCTCATGACTGACTCCCACTTCCTTGTGACAGAGACCAGCAGCGCGCGGGTTACGAGAAGGTTTCCCGCACGCCTCGCCATCCTGTCCCGGGTGGACACCCCACGGCAATAGGAAGGGTCGATTCGACCGCTATCGAGTAACCCCCGCCCGACGACGACGGCGACGGCGCGAAGGGCGTTGCGGGCGTATTGGAAACACTCTTGACAGAAAGACTTGATATCGACATGCTTCTCTACGGAGAGCGCTCTCCGCCCTTCGCCGCGCAGCCTCCACCACTCCCCGCCGAGGAGCCTCCCGTGTTCACAGCCCGCACCCGGTCTCGTCCCCTCGTACTCCTGGCGGTCGCCCTCGTCGCGACCGCCGCGGCGCTCGTCCCGGCCCATCCCGACCGAGCCGAGGCCGCCATCGGCTCGATCAGCTGGCAGGACGAGTTCAACTCCCCGGCCGGCACGCCCGTCGACCAGAACAAGTGGCGCTTCGACATCGGCGGCAGTGGTTGGGGCAACAACGAGCGGCAGTACTACACCAGCAGCACCAGCAACGCCGTCCACGACGGCCAGGGCAACCTGGTCATCACGGCCCGCCGGGACAATCCCGCCAACTACCAGTGCCACTACGGGCGCTGCGAGTACACGTCGGCGCGGCTGCTGTCGGCGGCCACCTTCACCCAGACGTACGGCCGGTTCGAGGCCCGGATCAAGATTCCACGCGGCCAGGGCATCTGGCCGGCGTTCTGGATGCTCGGCACAGGCGGTGGATGGCCCGACGCCGGCGAGATCGACATCATGGAGAACATCGGCCGGGAGCCCAACACCGTGTACGGCACCGTGCACGGGCCCGGCTACTCCGGCGGCGGCGGCATCACCGGCAGCCGCAATATCGGGGCGCCGCTCGCCGACGGCTTCCACACCTACCGGGTGGACTGGGAGCCGAACGTGATCACCTGGTACCTGGACGGGGTCCAGTACCACCGGGTCGACCCCGCGCGGCTCGGCGGCAACCGCTGGGTGTTCGATCACCCCTTCTTCATGATTCTCAACGTGGCGGTGGGCGGCAACTGGCCCGGCTACCCGGACGGCTCCACGCAGTTCCCGCAGCAGATGCTCGTCGACTACGTCCGGGTGTCCAGCTACACCTCCGGCGGCGGCGAGCCGACTCCCGGCACCAGCCGGATCCGGGGCGCGCAGAGCGGGCGGTGCATCGACATCCCCAGCGCCAACCCGGTCGAGGGCGCCAAGCTCCAGATCTGGGACTGCAACACCACCGCGGCCCAGTCCTGGACCTTCGCCTCCGACGGGACGGTCCGCGCGATGGGCAAGTGCATGGACCCCGCCTGGGCCGGCACGGCGAACGGCACCGAGGTCAACCTGGTCAGTTGCAACGGCAACACCGCGCAGCGCTTCACCCTCAACGGCGCCGGCGACCTGGTCAACGTCAACGCCAACAGGTGTGTGGACGTGCGGGAGGCCAATCCCAACAACGGCGGCAAGCTGCACCTGTGGGACTGCATCGGGGCCGCCAACCAGAAGTGGTCCCGCGTCTGAGGACACCGACACGAGCGGGTGGGCCGTCCGACAGCACCTCCGGATGGCCCACCACCGTCCGGTGCTCGGGTTTACCTCGATAGGACAAAGGACCGCGTGACGCCCCGCTATGTTCGGATACGTCCAGAATCCGGCATTTCGGGAGTCAGCTCATGTCGCACCATCTCGACACCCCCCTCGCCGCGCAGGGCGGCCAGCTCTACATCGACGATCTGTACGTCTTCAACGGCGACCGCGCCACGGTGTTCGTCATGGATGTCAACAGCTCGGTGACGAAGGCGGACATCAAGCGCGGCTTCCACGCCGAGGCGCGGTACGAGATCAAGATCCACTTCAACGGCGCGGAGATGGAGGGGCTGACCTACCGGTTCGCCTTCGGCGAGCCCGACGGCAACGGCAGGCAGACCTTCCAGTTGTACGAGCTCGCCGGCGCGGATGCCCGCGACGACGCCGCGATGGGCACTCCCATCGCCGAGGGACACACCGGCGAGGTGTCGACCGGCGGCAACGTCCGGATCTGGGCCGGGCGGATCACCGACCCGTTCTACGTCGACCTCGACGAACTCGCCACCATCAACGGCGCGATCAAGAACGGCGCCCGGGTGGACCGGTCGGCCTGGCGGATGGACCAGGCCAAGAACAGCTTCGCCGGTACGACAGTCGAGTCGATCGTCCTCGAGGTCTCCCACGACGAGCCGCTGTTGCGCGACCGCACCGACATCGGCGTCTGGTGCCGCACGATGCTGGCCACCGACGCCGGCGGGTGGCGACAGATCAACCGCGCCGGCCACCCGATGATGTGGCCCCTGTTCTGGCCGCACGACACCGACTTCTCCGACCCCGCCAACGTCCGGCACCCCAGCAAGGACCTCTCCGAGAACGGCGAGGAGATCGCGAGCGCCGTCGCCGGCGTCGTCAAGGCGAACGGCACCGCCCCCGACCCGCAGGCGTACGGGTGGAGCGTCGCCCGGCAGCTCTACCCCGACCTACTCTCGTACCGGGTCGGCACGGCGGCCAACTATGGCTTCGCGGTCCGCAACGGGCGCGGCATGGCCGACAACGCACCGGAGGTGATGTTCTCCCTGGTGCTCAACACGGGCACCACGTCCGGCCTCACCCCGGAGGTCACCAAGGCCGCCCGCGCCGCCAGCTTCCCGTACGTGGTGCCGGCCTGACCTTCATCTCGCTCGGGCCCATGGTCCCTCGATGGGCGAATGCATCCTATTTATCCGGTATTAGGCTCCTTGCGCACATAGTCTTCTCGGTGCATCCCATGGGGGATTTCAGGATGAAGGAGACTTGATGCGCAGGAAAGTTCTCGCCGCCGGCCTGGCCGGTATCGCCGCAGCCGCCGCCCTCGCGGGGCCAGCCGCCGCGGACACGACCGGCGACACGATCGTGACCCTCACCGTCAACGCCGCCGGCGGCCTCTCGATCACGGTGCCCGCGACGGCGAACATCGGAAACGGCGTGGAGGGCACGACCGTCTCCGGCCAGCTGGGTCCGGTCACCGTCCTGGACCAGCGCGGTTCGCTCACGCCGAACTGGACCGCCACCGTCGTCTCCACGGACTTCGTCACCGGCGGCGGCAGCTCCGGAGAGACGATCCCGTCCATCAACGTCCTGTACTGGTCGGGTAACGCGACCGGAACGGCCGGCACCGGCACCTTCACGCCGGGGCAGCCGACCGCGGCCCAGGCGGTAATCATCAATGTCCCCCGGACGGCGTTCAGCAAGACGGGTGGTACCGGCAACAACTTCGCGAGCTGGAACCCCACGCTGCAGGTGAACATTCCGGACGGAACCGTCGAGGGTGTCTACACCGGGACGGTGACACATTCGGTGGTCTGAGCCGCTCGGCCGGCTGGTGCTGCTGGCCTCGGTCGCTCTCGTAGCGGTCGGGGCGTCGGCGGCACCAGCCGTTGCCGCGCGGGAGCAGCGATACGAGCCGGGGGACGATCCGGCCGCGATCAACCTCCAACTGCTGGACATCCCCGCCAAACGGGCCGAGGACCCGCGCGCCCGGGTCTACATCATCGACCACCTCAAGCCGGGCGCGACGATCAGCCGGCGGGTCGAGGTGCGCAACGATTCCCCGGTGTCACAGAAGATCGAGCTCTACGCCGGGGGCGCGTCGGTCGAGGAGAACGCCTTCACCATTCCCGATGACCGCACGGGCAACGAGCTCAGCGGCTGGATCAAGCTGAAGACGCCCACTGTCGACCTCGCCCCAGGCGAGCGGCAGCCGGTCGCGGTCGACATCGCCGTCCCGAAGAGCGCGTCCAAGGGCGAGCGGTACGCCGCCATCTGGGCGCAGGTGACCAGCGCGACGAAGCCGAACGGCAACGTCGTGCAGGTGCACCGGGTCGGTGTCCGTGTCTACCTCGACATCGGTCCGGGCGGTGAGCCGCCGACGGACTTTCGCATCGACGAGCTGGGCGCAGAGCGCGGGACAGGCGGGTTGCCCGTGGTCACCGCGCTCGTCATCAACACCGGCGAGCGGGCGCTGGACATGACCGGACGCCTGACGTTGAGCAAGGGAGCGGTCCAGGCCGGGCCGTTCAAGGTCACCAACGGCGTGACGATCCTGCCGGGCCAGAACGGCATGGTCCGCATCGAGGTCAACCAGTCCCTGCCAGCGGGCGTCTGGGACGCACAGGTGCTCCTCGCCAGCGGGCTGGTGGAACGGAAGGCGGAGGGACGGATCACCCTGCCCGTCGCGGCACCGATGGCGGTCGCGAAGTCCCCGAGAGCGGTCTGGCTCGCCTACGCGGTCGGCATCGTGGCACTGCTGGTGCTGGTCGCGCTGGTCGGCTGGTATCTCGCCCGTCGACAACGGGCACGAAGCACGCCTGTTCGCCGGTTGGGCTGACGCGGACTGACCTCGTCGGCGCAGCCGAGGAGGTCAGTCCGCGAAGGGGCGGTCAGCCCTCGATGTCGCGGGGGTCGCGGCTGCGGGGGTAGGTGTTCTTCTCCCCGATCGTGCCGTCCTGCTTCTTCACCACGTGTTCGACGCCACGGTCGGCAGCCATCTCCCGGCCCTGGGCCTGCGCGTCAGCCTTCACGTCATGCGTGCTGCTGGCCCGCTCGTTGCCCTCCGCCTTGTTCTTCCACTGCCCGTCCTCGTGGTACGTGTCGACGTCACCCTTGACCATGGCCGGCTCCTCTCCGCGTCTGAACTGTCCCCCCAGTCAGTGCCCCGAGCCGGGCCGGGCAAACCGCGGTCCTCAGGAGACGGCCGGGCAGTTGTTGCTCACCCGCCGGAGGATCTGTTCACGTTCGTCGGTGGTGATGCCCGACGCCGTGCCGTCGAAGTACGTCTCGACCTTGTCCCAGCCGCGCCGCTGCTCGTAGTGCAGGTGCGGCGCGCCGGAGTTGCCGGTGCTGCCGAGCCGCCCGAGCTGGTCACCCTGGGCGACCTTCTGGCCGACAGCGACCAGGGGCGGTTCGAGCATGTGCAGGTACTGCGTCTCCCACTTGCCGCCGTGGTCGATCTTCACCCAGTAGCCGCCACCGCGCCCCCGTGGGCCGTCCGGGTTCTCCGGGGTGCGGTCGCCCAACGACCCGTTGATGCCCGCCACCGTGACCGTGCCGGCGGCGGAGGCGAGCACCGGCCGCCCCCACGCCTCGCCCTCGATCGGAAAGAAGTCCACGTCGTAGTCGTCGTGACCGGGGTAGGTGCTGAGCTGCCACGTCTCGCCACAGGAGACCGGCATCTGGAAGAGCGGGCGCGGGCCGGCCGGTCGCAGCATCGGCACCGCGACCACCGCGATGCCCAGGACGGCCGCCACCGCGACGAGCGCGAGGAGGATGCGAAGGGCGCGACTGCGAGGACGGCGGTGGGAAGGGGCTCTGGGCGGGCGGCCGGTCGTCATCGAGCCGAGCATGGCAGATCCCGGCAACACCTCGGCCCCCGGTCTCCCCGCCGCGTCGGACGCCACGGTCGGCTGCTGGTAGCCCGGCTCGGGGACTCGTCACCGTAACGTCACCGGCAAACATCGATTCGCCCCGCCGGCACGGCGACGGCCGTCCGAGTCGCCTAGGTCCTCGGCAGAGGCGCCGGCTCCAGCGGTAATACCATTCGCGGGTCTGCACTATGTCCACTTTGGCAGTGCGCAGGGATCACGGCCGATAGGCTCGGTACAAGGAGACGCAGCGGATCAGCACGTGATGACGGGAACAACAATGCGCAGGCCCTTTGAACTGACCGTGGCAATCGGAGCGGCATGCCTGGTGGCTTGTCCCACGCCCGCCCGGGCCGACAGCACCGGCGACGTCACGGCCACCGTCGTCGTCGCCGGCGGCGAACTCTCCATCATCGTGCCGGCGAGCACAGATCTCGGGCAGGGGTCGCCCGACGAGGGCATCTCCGGTCAGCTCGGCACGGTCACCGTCGTCGACGATCGCGCACAGCTCGCGGCGACCTGGGTGGCGACCGTGACAGCGACTGACTTCACCACCGGTGGCGGGACGCCGGAAGAGACGATCCCGGCCAGCACGATCGACTACTGGTCCGGACCAGCTACGCAGGACGTCGGCACCGGCGTCCTCGTACCGGGTCAGCCCACCGCGGCCGAGGCGGTGCCACTCGCCACGGAACCCAGGGCGTTCAGCAGGACCACCGGTGACGGACTGAACAGGGCCAGCTGGAACCCGACCTTGATCTTTGAGCTGTCACCGTCCACGGTGGTAGGCGTCTACACCGGAACGGTGACCCACTCGGTCGGCTGATCGGCGCCGTACGACAAGCGCCGGCTCGGCAACCGCCTCTCGGCGGCCGACGCGGCTCGAGGCTCGCTCAATCCAGACTGACCGCGCCGGCCATTCGGTCGGTGCTCTCGGTCGGTCGGGACGCCGAGTGGGCGGGCACGGGCGCAACCCGGCGTCGGCGGTGGCGAAGCAGGACGATCGCGCCCAGGCCGACGATGAGCAGCGCCACCACCGCACCTGCGGACCAGAGCCAGGACATGCCGGAGCGCTCGGCGGCCGGGGCGACGGCGCCGGCCGGGAGCAGATCGGAGTGGGTCGCGCAGACGAGTGGCTTCTTGCCGTCCTTGGCGGTGGCACACGCGACCGTGGCGAGTCGCAGAAGATCCTTTGGCGTCTCACCGACCCGGGCCACAGTGGTGAAGGTGGACTCCTGACCCACAGTGAGGTCGGTGTCCCAGGTGACCGCGCCGTCCCGAGACTTGCCTCCGCGGTCGGCGGAGACGAGGGTCAACCCGGTCGGCAGGCTCTGCGAGACCTTGATGTCCGCCACTTTGGTGGTGCCGAGATTGCGGACGGTGAGCCGGTATGTCAGCTCGTCGCCGGCGGCGACCTCGGTCCGGCCGTCGTCCACCGTGATGCTGAGCAGCGGGCCGGGCGGCGAGGCCGACGCGGACGGCTTCGGCGTCGGGGCCGCCGCCTGCGCCGGGGCGACCGCTGGCCCGGCCAGCACCCAGGCGGCCAGTGCGGTCGCCAGGACAGGGATCCTTCGCATGATGCTCCTCAGGCTGTTACTCGGTAATCGCCACGTACTCCAACGTCGTGGAGTACTCGTCGGCTACGACCGCGGGAATGCTGACCTCGTAGTCGTTGCCGATCGCGTCCCCGCCCGGCGCCGACGGCCCGGGCTGGCGGTGCACCACCACCGGCGTCACGTCGGAGAGTTCGCGGAAGACGCTGGTACCGCTCTCCCGTACCCTCAGGTTCTCGATCGGGATCGTGTACGGATTCTCGGGATTCGCCCCGACCAGTTCGGGCGCCAGCCCGCGCACTGTCACGGCGTATCCGGTGGGGCTGTTGGTGGTGACGGTCATCGTGACCGCCTCGGGCCGACCGACCACCTGCTGAGGCCGGCCGGTCAGGGCGAACCCGGCCGGCAGGCCAGACAACGTGATCGACTGCGCGGCCACGACGACCGTTGCGGTGCATGCTGCGCCGCCCTCACCCGCCGGGCAGGTATTACCGAGGGTGGTGGAGGCCACGGTGTTGACCAGGGTCCCGTCGCCGGAGACCGGCTGGTTGACGGTGACGCTGTAGGTGATCGCGGCGGTGGCGCCAACCGGCAGGTCACCGGTCCAGGTGAGCACCGGGGCGGTGTAGGACAGCACGCCCGTGGTGGTCACGGCGTCACCGACGTAGACGGCGTCGTCGAGGACGTCGACGAGCGAGTCGGTGACGGTGGCGCCACTGTAGGGCGTCTGCCCACTGTTGGTGATCAGCACCGAGTACCGCACAGTCCCGCCGGCGACGACCGTGCCGGTGTCGGCGGTCTTGGTGATGCTCAGTTCGGGGATCCGGACCGCGACCGTGGTGGTGCAGGCCGACGATCCCGGGCAGTCGGCGCCCACGGTGCTGGAGCTGACGGTGTTCACCAGAGTCCGGTCCCCGCTGTCCGGGAAGTTGACCGTGACCGAGTAGGTGATCACCGCGACCGCCGCGACCGGGAGATCACCGGTCCACGTCAGCACCGGCGTGGCGTACGAGACCACACCGGAACTGGCGGTGGCGTCCGCGTTGTAGACGGCGTCGTCGAGCACACCGGCGAGCGAGTCCGCGACTGTCGCACCGGTGTACGGCGACTGCCCGGTGTTGGTGACCGTGATCGTGTACGTGACCGTGCCGCCGGCGGTGACCGTGGCGGTGTCCGCGGCCTTGGTGATGCCCAGCCCCGGGATCAGGATGGCGACCTGGGTGCTGCACCTCGGGTCGGTGCTGCCGACCGCGCAGTTGTTGGCCTGCGCCCCGGAGGTGACCGTGTTGACGAGGGTGCGCCCGGCGACCTGGCTGTCGCTGACCGTCAGGGTGTAGGTGATCGTCACGGCGGTGCCGACGGGCAGGTCACCGCGCCAGGTCAGCACCGGCGCCGTGTAGGAGACCACCCCGGAACTGGCGGTGGCGTCGGCGTTGTAGACCGCGTCACCGAGCAGGCCGGCGAGCGAGTCGGTGATCGTCGTGTCGACGTACCCCGTCTCCCCGGTGTTCGTGGCGGTGATGGTGTACGTGACGGTGCCACCCGGCGTGATGGTGGGGTTGTCGGCGGTCTTGTCGATGGCGAGGCCGGGCAGCAGCACGGCGACACTGACTGTGCAGGCGGGACCGGGCGCCGCGGGCGGGCAGTTGCTACCGGGCGCGTTGCTGGTGACGGTGTTGGCCATGACCCGGTTGCCGGTGTCCGGGTTGTTGACCGTGACCGTGCCGGTGATGACGACTTCCCCGCCGATCGGGATGTCGCCGGTCCAGGTGACGACCGTGCCGACCACGGTCAACGTGCCGGAGCTGGCGACCTGGTCCCCATTGGGCCGGGAGTCGTCAAAGCGGTTCGCGAGGTTGGTCGTCCCCTGGATGCCGACGTACGGGGTGGGCCCGGTGTTGGTCAGGGTGACAGTGAACCGGACGACGCTGCCGGGCGTGGTGGTGGCCACGTCGGCGACGTTGGTGATGGTGAGCGCCGGGATGAGCACGGTGACGGTGACGGTGCAGCCCGGGTCGGTTCCCCCGGCCGGGCAGTTGCTGCCCGGCGTGGTGGAGGTGACGGCGTTGGTCATGCTCCGGTCACCGTCGGAGGGGTTGTGCACCGCTACCGAGTAGGTGATCACGGCGCTGCCGCCGACCGCGAGGTCACCGGTCCAGGTCAGGGTCGGCGCGGCGTACGACACCACGCCGCCGGTGGCGACCGCGTCGTTGTTGAAGGTCGCGTCGTCGAGCACGGCGGCGAGGCTGTCGCTCAGGGTGGCCCCGGTGTAGTCGGTCTGGCCGCTGTTGGTGACGGTGATGGTGTAGCCCACCGTGCCGCCCGGGGTGGTGGTGCCGACGTTGGCGTGCTTGCTGATGCTCAGGGCCGGCAGCAGCACCTGGACGGTCGCCGTGCAGGCCGGATCCGAGCCTCCGGGCGGGCAGTTGTTGCCCGCGGCGGTGGAGCTGACCGTGTTGACCAGGACGCGGCCGCCGGTCTGCGGATCGTCGGCGGTGATGGTGTAGGTGATCGTGACCGATCCGTCGATCGCGAGGTCACCGGTCCAGCTGAGGGTCGACGCGGCGTAGGTGACGACACCCGAGCTGGCGACGGCGTCGCCGTTGTAGGTGGCGTCGTTGAGCAGGATGGCCAGGTCGTCGGTGACGGTGGCACCGGTGTACGGGGTCTCGCCGGTGTTGGTGACGGTGATCGTGTAGCCGACGATGCCACCGGGGACGGTGCTGGCCCGGTCCGCGGTCTTCGAAACGGTCAGCGCCGGGATGAGGATCGTGGTCGTCGCCGTACACAACGGGTCGGTGCCGCCGGGCGGGCAGTTGTTACCGGGTACGGCGGAGCTGACGACCGAGGTCATGATCTGGTTGCCCAGGTCCGGGTTGTTCACCGTGAAGGAGCCGGTGACGGTGAGCACCGCACCGACCGCCAGGTCACCGGTCCACCGGATCGATGCCGTACCCGGCACCAGGACCAGAGTGCCGGTCGAGGCCGCCGCGTCGCCGGTATAGGTGGCGTCGTCGACCGAGCCGGCGAAGTCGGCCACGATCTCGATCGCGGTCAACGGGGTGGTCCCGGTGTTGGTCGCCGTGGTGGTGAATCGGACCGTGCCGCCGGGCACCGCGCTCGACGGGGCCACGCTGTTGACGATGCTGAGCACCGAAACCGTCACGGTGGCCGTACACGCCGGGTTGGTGCTGTCGACGACGCAGCTACTACCGGCCGCCGCGGAGCTGACCCGGCTGGTCAGGAGACGATCGCCGCCGTCCGGACTGGCTACCGACACGGAGTAGGTGACCGTGGCCGTCGCCCCCGGGGCGAGGGTGCCGGACCACTGTAGGTTCGGGCTGGTGAAGGTGACCGTGCCGGTGCTCGCGACGGCGTCGCCGTTGTAGGTCGCGTCGTCCAGCAGCCCGGCCAACGAGTTGGTCACCGTGACGCCCGTCTGCGCGGTCTGCCCGGTGTTGACGATGGCGATGGTGTAGCCCACCTGCGCGCCGGGCGCCGTGCTGGCCGTGCCGGCGGTGATGGTGATGCCCAGACCCGGGGTGAGTACAGGCACCAGCACCGAGCAGTCCGGGTTGGAGCTGGCCGGCGGGCAGGTGCTGCCAGCCTCGGTCGAGGAGACGGCGTTCACCATCGTCTTGTCGCCCGGGTCGGGGCTGAACACCGTCATGGTGTACGTGATGACGGCGCTCTGCCCCGCCGCGAGGCCTCCGGTCCAGGTGAGCGTCGGCGCCGCGTACGACAGAACGCCCGCGGTGGCGGTGGCGTCGTTGCCGAAGCTCGCGTCGTCCAGCGCGCCGGTGAGGTCGTCGGTGACCACCGCGCCCACGTACGGTGCGGTGCCGGTGTTGTTGACGGTGATGGTGTAGCCGACCGTGCTGCCGGGTGTGGTGACGGGTGTGTTGGCGACCTTGACGATGCTCAGCGCCGGCACCAGCACGTCGACCCGGACGGTGCAGCGCGGATCGGTGCCGTCGACCGGGCAATTGTTGCCCTGGATCGCCGAGGTGGCCGTACTTGTGATGATCTTGTCGCCCGGGTCCGGATTGCGGACGCGGAAGGTGCTGGCGATGGTCACCACACCGCCCACCGGCAGGTCGCCGGTCCACGCGAGACCGTCCGGGCCGACCACGAGGCCGCCGGAGGTGACCGTGTCGCCGATCGGCACGGCGTCGTCGAGCAGGTTGGCGCCGCCCAGGTTGACGACCGCGCCGAAGTAGGCGGTGCCGCCGTCGTTGGTGATGGTGGTGGTGAGGACGACCGTTCCGCCCGGCAGCACGGTGGCCATGTCGGCGGTGTTCAGGATGGTCACCTGCGACACGGTGACGCGCGTGGTGCACCTCGGGTCGACGCTGCCGGCGGCACAGTTACCGCCGTCGGAGTCGGAGACCAGGGTGTTGACCATCAGGTTGTCACCGGTGACCGGCTGCACCGTGACGCTGTAGGTGATGGTCACCGACCCGGCCGCCGGCACGTCACCGGTCCAGGAGAGCACCGGGGCGTTGTAGGCGATGGTGCCGACCCCGCCGGCCGAGGCGTCGTTGTTGTAGACGGCGTTGCCGAGCACGTCGGCCAGCGAGTCGTCGAAGGCCGCGCCGAGGTACGGGGTGAGCCCGGAGTTGGAAACCACCACCGTGTACGTGACCACCGACCCGACGGTGGCCGAGGCCACGCTCGCGGTCTTGGCGAACGTCAGTTGAGACTGGTCGACGATCGCGACGGTGACCGTGCACTGGGGGTCGGCGCCGCCCACCGGGCAGTTGGCACCAGCCGCAGCGGAGGTGACGACGTTGGTGAGCACGTCGTCACCGGTGGCAGGATTGTCGACGGTCGCGCTGTAGGTGATCGTCACGGTGGCGCCGACGGCCAGGTCGCCGGTCCAGGTGAGCACCGGCTCGGCGTAGGAGACCGTGCCGGCCGTGGCGCTGGCGTCCGCGTTGTAGGCGGCGTCGTCAAGGATCCCGGTCAGGTCGTCGGCGACGCTCGCGGCGCTGTAGTCGACCTGACCCGAGTTGGTGATGGTCAACGTGTAGGGCACCGCAGTGCCCGGCAGCGCGGTCGTGGCAGTCGTCGACTTGGCGACGGTCAGCGCCGGGGTGAGGACGAGCACGGTCGAGCTGCACCCGGGCGCCTGGGCGGTCGCGGTACAGGAACTGCCGACGGCGGTGGACTGCAGGGTGTTGACCATGATCTTGTTGCCCGGGTCGGGCGAGCGCACCACCACCGAGTAGGTGATCGTGACGACCGCGCCGACCGCCAGGTCACCGCTCCAGGTGAGGGTGGTGCCGGCGAAGGTCAGGGTTCCGGCGCTGGTCACCGCATCGCCGTTGTACGTCGCGTCGGTCAGGACCGACGCCAGCGAGTTGGCCACACTGATCGCGCTGTACGGCGAGGTCCCCGAGTTGGTGATCGTCACGGTGTAACCGACGGTCTGCCCCGGTACGGCGGTCGTCGTGTCCGCGACGACGTCCAGCGCGAGGCCCGGCACCAGCACGGCCACGCTGAAGACGCAGCGCGGATCCGTACTCGCGGGTGGACAGTTGTTGCCAGCGGCCGAGGAGAACGCGCGGCCGCTGATCTGTCGGTCGCCGGTGTCCGGGTCGAGCACGGTCGCGGTGCCGGTCAGCGTGATGGTCTGCCCCACCGCGATGTCACCGGTCCAGACCGCACCGCCACCGCCTGCGGTCAACGTCCCCGAGGAGGCGGTCTGGTCACCGGTGGGCAGCACGTCGTCGATGAAGCCGCCGAAGTCGAGATTCACCCTGGTGTTCAGGTAGGGGACCTGGCCGGTGTTCGTGAAGGTCGCGCCGACCCGGATCACCCCACCCGGCGTGACGGTGGCCGGTTCGGCGTCCAACGCGATCACCAGCCGGGCCACCGGCACGGTGACTGTGCAGCGGGCGTCGCTGCCGCCCACGGTCGGGCAGTTGCTGCCCGCCGCTGTCGAGCTGACCCGGTTGCTGAGGATCAGGTCACCGGCGACCGGATCGTGCACCGTCACCGAGTAGGTGATCGTCACTGACCCGCCGACGGCCAGGGGCCCGGTCCAGATCAGGTTGGGGCTGACGAAGCCGACCGTGCCGGCGGAGGCCACCGCGTTGTTGTTGTAGGCCGCGTCGTCCAGCACGCCGGCCAGCGCGTCGGTGACGGTCAGCGTCGGGTACGCCGTCTGCCCGGTGTTGCTGATGGTGACGGTGTAGCCGACAGTCGCGCCCGGCGTGGTGGTCGGCACGCCGGAGGTCTTGGTGATGGTCAGTGCCGGCACCAGCACCTGCACGGTGGCGGTGCACCGCGCGTCGCTGCTGCCCGTCGCGCAGTTGCTGCCCGGGGTGGTGGAGACCACCGTGTTGACCATCGACTTGTCGCCCGGGTCCGGGTCGAGGATCGTCATCGAGTACGTGATGGTCGCGGCGGCGCCGATGCCCAGTGCGCCCACCCAGCTCAGGTTGGGCGAGGCGTAGCTGACCGTGCCGGACGAGGCGGTCGCGTCACCGTTGTAGGTGGCGTCGTTGAGCGGGTTGGCCAGCGAGTCGGTGAACGCTGCCGCCGCGTACGTCGTCTCGCCGGTGTTCGTCACGGTGATGGTGTAGGTGACCACGCCACCGGGGACGGTGGTGGCGCTGTTGGCGGTCTTGACGATGGTCAGCCCGGGCCGCAACACCGTGACAGTGGCCGTGCAGGCCGCGGCGGGCGTGCCGGCCGGGCAGTTGTTGCCGGCCGCCGTCGAGCTGAGGGTCGAGGTCAGCACCCGGTTTCCGGCGTCGGGGTTCTGCACGGTCACGGAGAAGCGAACGGTGGCAGTCGCTCCCACCGCGAGCGCGCCGGTCCAGGTCAGCACCGCCCCGGACACGTCGACGGTCCCGCTGTCGGCCGTGGCGTCCGAGTTGTAGACGGCATCGTCGAGCACGCCGGCCAGCGGGTTCGTGACACTTGTCGTCGCCGGGTACGCCGTCTCCCCGGTGTTGGCGATGGTGATGGTGTAGCCGACGGTGTCGCCGGGGATGGCGGTGGCCGCGCTCGGGGTGTTGGTAAGGGTCAGCCCGGGCAGCAGCACGGCGACCGTCGCCGAGCAGCGGGTGTCGACGCTGCCGGTGGCGCAGTTGGCGCCCGGTGTCGGGGAGACCAACCGGTTGGTCATCGACCGGTCACCGGTGGCGGGATTGCCGACGGTCACCGAGTACGTGATCGTGGCGGATGCGCCGACGGCGAGGTCACCGCTCCAGGAGATGGTCGGGCTGGTGTAGGTGACGGTCCCCGAGGTGGTGGCGGCGTCACCGTTGTAGGCGGCATCGTCGAGCACCCCGGCCAGCGAGTCGGTGAAGCTCGCCCCCAGGTAGGCGGACTGGCCGGTGTTGGTCACCACGATCTCGTAGGCCACCACCGCGCCGGGCGTCGCGCTCGGCACGCTCGCCGTCTTGAGCAGCGTCAACCCGGGGATGAGGATGGTGACCGACGCCGTGCACCGCGGGTCGATGCTGCCGGGGGCGCAGTTGTTGCCGACCGCCGAGGACGAGACCACGCTGGTCAGCACCGGGTCGCCGGTGGTCGCCGGGCTGACCGTCACGCTGAACGTCACGGTCACCGTCGCGCCGACCGCTAGGTCACCGGTCCAGGTCAGGATCGGGCTGGTGTACGACAGCGCCCCGGCGGTGGTGGTCGCGTCGTTGTTGTACGTGGCCCGGCCGAGCACCCCGGCCAGTGAGGTGGCGACACTGATCCCCGTGTACGCGGTCTGCCCACTGTTGGTGATGGTGACCGTGTAGCCGACGGTGGAGTTGGGTGTCGTGTTCGCGGTGCTCGCGGTGTTGGTCAGGACCAGGCCGGGCACCAGCACGGTGACGGTCGCGGTGCAACGGGAGTCGTTGGCGGCGGCCGGGCAGTTGCTGCCGAGGCTGCCGGAACTGACCGTGTTGGTCATGACCTTGTCGCCGGGGTCCGGAGCGCGAACGGTCATCGTGTAGGTGATGGTGGCGCTGGCGCCGACGGCCAGGGCGCCGGTCCAGGTCAGGTTCGGCGAGCTGAAGGAGACCGCACCGGTCGTCGCCGCCGCGTCGTTGTTGTAGACCGCGTCGTCGAGTGCCGCGCCCATCGCGTCGGTGAGGCTGGCGGCCGGGTAGGCGGCCTGCCCGGTGTTGGTGACCGCGATGGTGTAACTGACCACGTCGCCGGGCGTCGCGGTGGTCCTGTTCGCCGTCTTGACGATGGTGAGCGCGGAGACCGGAACGTTGACCGTGCACCGGGCGTCGAGACTGCCGGTGCTGCAGTTGGTGCCGAGCGTGGGCGAGGTGACCGTGTTGGTCAACATCAGGTTGCCGGTCGGCGGGCTGGCCACGGTGACCGAGTAGCTGATGGTCACGGCCGCGCCCGCGGCCAGGTTGCCGGTCCAGCTCAGGGTTGGGCTGACGAACGACACGGTGCCCGAGGTGGCGGTCGCGTCGGCGTTGTAGACCGCGTCGTCGAGCACCCCGCCGAGCGGGTCGGTGATGGTGACGCCGCTGAGCGCGACCGCGGCGGTGTTGGTCACGCTGATCGTGTAGTTCACCGTCCCGCCGGCCGCCACGGTGTTCACGTTCGAGGTCTTCGTCACGACCAGCGGCCCGGTGGTGATCACCAGGGTGACCGGTGCGGTCGCCTGCTGACCGGCGGCGTCGACGACCCGCACCGTGAAGCTGGAACTACCCTCGGTGGTGGGGGTACCGGAGAGCAGACCGGTGCTGGGGTTCAGGCTCAGACCCGGCGGCAGCGTGCCCGCGCTGACCGACCACACGAACGGCGCGGTTCCGCCGTTCACCGTGAGCTGGGTGCTGTACGGGACGCCGACCTGGCCGGGCGGTGGCGGCGGGAACGTCAGCGTCGGTGAGGCGGTGATGCCGAGGGCGACCGTCCTGGTGGCGGCCTGGCCGAAGGAGTCGACCACCCGGACGGTGAACGAGAAGTTGCCGCCGAGGGTGGGGGTGCCGGAGAGCAGACCGGTACTCGGGTTCAGGGTCACCCCGGGCGGCAGGCTGCCCGCGCTCACCGACCAGACGAACGGGCCGGTGCCCCCGTTCACCGTGAGCTGGGTGCTGTAGGCGATGCCGACCTGCCCCTGCGGCGGCGGCGGGAAGGTCAGCGTGGGCAGCGGCGCGATGACGATGCTCAGCGCCTGGGTGGCTGCCTGGCTGCTGGCGTCGAGCACCCGGACGGTGAAGTCGAAGGTCCCGGCGGTGGTGGGGGTGCCGGAGAGCAGACCGGTGCTCGCGTTGATGGTCACCCCGGGCGGCAGGCTGCCCGCACTGATCGACCAGGCGAACGGTGCCGTACCGCCGTTAACGGTGAGCTGGTTGCTGTAGGGGACGCTGACCTCGCCGGCGGGCGGCGCGGGGTTGGTGAGGCTGGGCGACTGGTTCGGGATGACCGGCGCGGACTGCGCCGACGGTGGTCCAGCGCCGCCCGCGTTGCGGGCCGTCACCGTGAAGGTGTAGGCGGTGCCCGGCGTCAACCCGGTCACCGTCTGGGTGGTTGCCGCGCTGGCGAAGGTCTGCGGGGTCTGCGCCACCCCGCCGATGTACGGGGTGATGACGTAGGAGGTGATCGGGCTGCCGCCGGTGCTGGGTGCGGTCCAGGTCAGCCGGGCCGACGAGTCGCCAGCGCTGGCTGCCGTGATGGTGGGTGCCCCGGGCACCGCGTAAGGCACCACCGCGTTGGACGCCGGACTCGTCGCGCTGGTGCCGATCGAGTTGATCGCCGCGACGGTGAACGTGTAGGTCGCTCCGAGGGTCAGCCCGGAGATGACCCGGCTGGTGGTGGACGTGTCGTAGGTGATCGGGGTCTGCGCCACCCCGTTGCGGATCGGGGTGACGACGTAGCTGGTGATCGGGCTGCCGTTGCTCGCCGGTGCCGTCCAGTTCACCGTGGCGCTGGCCAGGCCGGCGGTCGCGGTGGGCGCGGCCGGGGTGGCCGGTACGTCGGTGTAGACGTAGCTGGCGGCGGCGGCGACGCCCCGGGTGACCACTGTGACGTTCACCGTGGCGGCGCTGCTGCGCGCGGGCATGGACGAGATGCTCAGCGTCCCGTCACCGTTGACCGTGAAGCAACCCGCCGCCGGGCCGGACGGGCAGGGCAGGAGGACGACCGGCGTACCGGCCTGCTGCTGCGCCGTGGTGCCGATTTCGATGGCGGTCGCCCCGGCGATGTTCGTCCCGCCGACCGTCACCGCGACGCCACCGGCAATCGTGCTCGTCGCGGGTGAGACGGTGATTCCGCTCGGTGTCGTCGGCGGCGTACCCACGACCGTGGTGGTGGAGATTCCGGGATTGCCGTCGATGGACGAGGCGGTGACCGTCGACTGGGTTTGGATGATCGACGGTGTGACGGCGGACCCGGTGACGATGCCGACCACCGAGATCGGTGGCAGCGAGGTCCCGTTGGCGAAGGGTCCGTTGCTGTTGGTGCAGGTGACGGTCTGCCCCGTTGGCGCCGCGCAGACCCAACCGCTTCCGAACGCGCCGACCGGCACGACACCCGTCGGCGTGGTCGCGGTCATCGAGACCGGGGCGGTTTCGTTGGCGCCGACGGCGACCGAGGGAACCACCGTGTAGTTGACCGGATCACCGGGTTGGGGGTTCGGGCCGGTGTAGCTCGTCTGCGTGACGTTCAGGTCGGGCACCGGGTTGAAGGTCACCACCTTGGTGTTGTCGACCTCGTGGTTGTCCACCACCGAGCCGGTGGACGCCACCCAGCCGAAGGCGAGCTGACGCGGGATGCCGTTGCTGTTCAGCCAGCTCGGTGAGGGGTAGAGGCCGGCGGCGACCGCGGGCAGCGCCCCCTCCAGCACCCGCGAGACGCTCGCGCCGACCGGCCGGAAGACCACCATGTAACGTCCGGCCGCCACCACCAGACCGGAGTCGGTGGTGAACGAGGAGGTGGTCGGGTTGATGACCACCTCGACCGGTACGACCGAGCCGGCGCGGTTGTTGGCCCGCAGTGGGACCACTGGCGACGATCCGTTGGTGGCGGTGCTGTTCAGGCCGCAGTAGCCGACCGTGCCCCGGCCGGGCCCCCGGACGAGCACCTGACCCGGAATCCTGGACGCGGTGACGAAGGCTGGGTCGGTACAGCCGCTCCCCTGGTAGGTGGTGGTGCTGTAGTTGCCGAAGACGTCGAACCCGATGCCCAGGTAGCCGTTGGCCAGACCAGGCAGTGTCCGCGTACCCGTGTAACCCAGCCCTCCCCCGGACTGGCCGATGGTGGCCGGCGCGGCCGGGTTGGCGGGGTCGACCGCCGCGAGGACGAGGGTCATCCCGTCCGCACCGCCGGTGTTGCCGTACTGGTAGAGGTTGAAGGTCATGTCCAGCCCGGACGCGGTGGGCACGCTGGTCGCCCCGAAGAGCCCACCGGTCCGGTTGAGGGTGGCGTCGGTGAGTCGCAGCTTGCCGCTGCCGGGCGCGTCGGTCTGCGTCGCACAACTGTGCAGGGCTCCGGTGCTGACGTTGCCGGAGGCGCTCAGGCAGGCGAAGTTCGGGGTGGTGGACGCTGCGGGTAGGGCCGGCAGGACGATCGGACCGAGTCCGTCCGGGGTGTTGTTGTGGAAGGGCTGGTTGAACAGGACGGTGCCGGCTGCCTCGGCGACGACCGGGTTGAGCACGGCGACCAGAGTGGCCAGCAGGGTGCCCACCACGCCAACTGCGGTTCGGCGTCGGACCTCACGGCGACCGAACAGTCGCGAGGACCGGGTGCGGGTGTTCAACGGGCCACGTCCGTGCTGTCGACGATTGCGACAGTCAACGAGGGGCGCACGCCGTTCGTCGCGGCACCGCTCCGACCCCGTCTCGCCGTAAAGCCATTCACCATCGTCACGGACATGCGTCAACCCCCCATAAGACGCACTAAGGCTATGTCAGCCGATGAGCCGCTTTCGGGCGTAATCGGGAAATATAGGACGAATCGGCACACGGACCGGACCTGAGCGTGATTTCGTGAATCGTGAAAGACGCTCGGCGGATGGCGATCGGCCCGCCGGCCAGACCAATCGGGACGGACCGAGGGATAGCACGTGGCCTACCGGGTCAGGTCGTCAAGAACCGACGCCGGCAGCGCCGGATGCGCTGCGTCACCCGCCACCGTGGACGGCGCCGGTGTCGCCGCAGCGGTACCGCCCCGGCGACGCCGGAGCATCCAGCCGAGCAGGAGCAGGATGACGAGGCCCCCCACCGTCGGACCGATGAGGTGCAGCGGAAGGATGACGACCGTCGCCTGCGCGCTCCCCGCCCGGCCGTCCGGGTTCGGCACCGCGACTGTCACCCGACAGACGCAGATGAAGGGTGGATCGTCCCACCGGGCGCTGACCTGTCGGCTGCCGTCGCGCAGCAGGGTGAAGTCGGGGAACGTCACGTCCTCCCCTGCCACCCGGGCCCGTAACCGGTCGGCCGCGACGAAATTGCGGCGAAGGGTGCCGACGTTGCGTACCGTCGCGGTGAGCGCCAGCGGACCACGCAGCGCGAAACCGGGCGCATCGACGTCGCTTACCTGCACCGACTCGATCGCGTCGCCCGGCACCGTGACATAGATCGGCGCGCCGACACTGCGGCGGATGCTCGTCCCGGCTGCATTGGCCGGCGGTGGTGCCGAGAAGATCACCGCTACCTGGTGCTCGCCGGGTTCGGCGTTCGCCGGTAACGCGATCCGGATGTCCACCGGTTCGGTCGCACCGGGGGCGAGCCGAAGGCGCTTCGGGTTCACCGTGACCCAGTCGATCGCCGTGTGTGCCACGTCCGAGCGGAACGTCAACACCCCCGCAGGATCCACCGCGAAGCTCGCCGTTCGCATCGAGACGTCGATCGCCGACTGACCACGGTTGGTCACGGTGAACTGTCGCGGCTGCCCGATCTCGTGGGCTGGTACGACCATCCGGCTGGGGCTGACGGTCAACGAGAAGTCCGACTGGTCCGGCGAAACGGTGTTGGCCGGCACGATCGGCGTCAATGCCAGCAGTACCGGCAGCACGGCACCCGAAATGTGAGGCAAAATCGACACCTTTTCAGGGTGAATTGGGGTAGAAAATGGGGGTCTTATCCTAACCAGACCGTGCCGTCGCCGAGCCGCGAATGGACTGTTCGCAACTGGGCGAACGCGCTACTCAGAGCGAGTCTCGTGGCTGAGCGCCAGGCGCCCGCTGGCCAGCGCGGTCAGCAGCTCGATCGCGTGAGGCTCGTAGAGCCCCAGCCGCACGGTTTCCGGATCGGGTGTCTCGCGTACGGCGGTGGCCAGCGCTGTTGCATTGCAGTCGCATCGCAAAAGAGGTATGGTCGTTTCAATGCAGTCGCATTGCAACGAGGGTGGGTCGCCATGCACGTGATCGCGTTGTCCGAGGTGACCGCCGCCATGACCGCAGTGGTCGGCGGCAAGGCAGCCGGGCTGGGCGAGCTGATCCGGCACGGCGAGCAGGTCCCCGACGGTTTCTGCGTCACCACCGAGGCGCACGGACTCGGGGTCGTCCCGACGGCCGAGGTCGTCGCCGCGTACCAGCGGCTCGGCGCCGGCCCGGTGGCGGTGCGCTCCAGCGCCACCGCCGAGGACCTGCCGGACGCGAGCTTCGCCGGGCAGCAGGACACCGTCCTCAACGTCACCGGCACCGCCGAGCTGATCGCCGCCATCGAGAGGTGCTGGGCTTCGCTGCACAGCGACCGCGCGACCGCCTACCGCGAGGCCCACGGCATCGATCATCGAACGGTGCTGATGGCCGTCGTCGTGCAGCGCATGGTCACCCCCACGGTGGCGGGGGTGCTGTTCACCGCGAACCCGCTGACCGGGCGCCGCGACGAGATGGCCGTCGACGCCGCCGCCGGCCTCGGCACGACAGTGGTGGACGGCGCCACCGCCGTCGACCACTACCTCCTCGACGACGTCACGCGCGACGAGGCCGGCTGCCTGACGGCGGCCCAACTGGCCCGCCTCCGCGCCACCGGCGAACGGTTGCAGGCGCACTTCGGCTGCCCGCAGGATGTCGAGTGGGCCATCGACGCGGACGACGTGCTGTGGCTCCTCCAGTCCCGGCCGATCACCAGCCTGTTCCCCGCCCCGCCGCCGAGCGGGAAGCCCCTCCCCCGCGTCTACCTGGAGTTCGGGCACGTCCAGGGCATGCGGCAACCGGTCACCCCGATGGGCATGTCGACCCTGCGGGCGCAGATCGCCGCGATGCTCGCCGCGCTCGGGGTGCGGGTCGAGATCGTCGACATCGGCGGCCGCCTCTACGGCGATTTGACCGACCTCGCGCGGGACCGATCGTCCCGTAAGCGACTGGTGCGGCTCCTGGCTGTCGACTTCGGGCCGCGCGCCCAGGCGGTGATGCAGCACGTGCTCGCGGATCCCCGGTTCGCCCCGACCAAGGGCGGCGCCACGCGCGGCCGGGCACCGGGGGCCGCGTCGCTGCGGACGGCCGGCCGCGCGGTGGTGGGGATCCTGCGGGCGCTGGCCCGTCCCGAGGCCGCGCGGACCCGGATGTTCGAGGCGATCGAGCAGTTGAGAGTTCGCTCGGCCGCCCCCGCCGACCTGCGTACCGCCGCCGACCGGCTGCGCTTCGTCCAGGCCACTGAGGCCGACGCCGACGACACCGCCGACGCGATCATGTGGCCGATCGTCGCCGGAATGCTCGCCACCGCGTTGCCGACCGCCCTGCTCAAGGGTGTCGCCGGCCCGGACGAGATCCACGCCGTGCTGGGCGGGATGCCGCACAACGTCACCATCGAGATGGACCTGGCCCTCTGGCGACTCGCCCAGGGCGCGGGCGACCACCGTCAGCTCCTGCTCGACACCCCGCCGGCCGAGTTGGCCGAACGCCACCGGCACGGGACGCTGCCCGACATCGGCATGACCGCCTTCCTGGACGCCTACGGTCACCGGGGCGTCGCCGAGGTCGACCTCGGGGTGCCGCGCTGGGCGGAGGATCCCACCCCGGTCTTCGCCGCGCTCGCCAACTACCTGCGGGTCACCGATCCCCGGCAGGGTCCCGACCAGCGCTTCCAGCGAGCCAGCGCGGCAGCGGAGGCGGCGCTGCGGGAGCTGGTCGGGCGAGCCCGCCGTCGGCGGCCGGTGCGGGGCAGCATCGCCGGGTTCCTGCTGCGCCGGGCGCGGTCACTCGCCGGCCTGCGCGAGGCCGGCAAGTTCGCCGGGCTGTACCCGCTGCGCGAGACGCGCCGCCAACTGCTGCTCGTCGGCGCCGACCTGCACGACTCCGGGCTGCTGGACCAACCCGACGACATCATGTTCCTGACCCTCGACGAGGCGCACGCGGCCGTACACCAGGGTGTCGACCCGCGCGCGACGGTCGCCTCCCGACGGGCCACGCACCGCCGGGAGTTGCGCCGCCGGAACGTGCCGGTGGCGCTGCTGTCCGACGGCACCGACGTCGAGACCATCCTGCCGGCGGTGCCCGCCGTCGACGGGACGCTGATCGGTGTGGGCGCGTCGGCGGGCCGGGTGACCGGCCCCGCCCGGGTCGTGCACGACCCGGCCACCGCCCATGTCGAACCCGGCGACGTCCTGGTGGCCGCGACCACGGACCCGGGCTGGACCCCGCTGTTCCTCACCGCGGCGGCGCTGGTCACCGAGACCGGCGCGATCATGGCGCACGGCCCGACGGTGGCCCGCGAGTACGGCATTCCCGCCGTCATCTGCGTTCCGGACGCCACCCGGACGATCACGACCGGACAACTCGTCACCGTGGACGGTGGCGCCGGAACCGTCACCGTCCACAGACCGCCGGCTCCCAACCGAGAAGGACGACCATGACCGACACGTTGGCACCGACCAGGACGCGGGTGGGTCCACTGCTGCGCCGGGCCGCCGAGGCCGAGGCCGCGATGTGGCGCAGCCTGTACGTCTGGGCCCGCCGCCGTCCCCTGCCGCTGGGACCGGGCGACGAGCCGTTCGGCTACCGGGGCGTGGTCACGCCGATCCTGGGCATCTTCATCGGCCTGTCGGTCGTGGAGATCCCCATCTTCGATGTGGTCGTCACCCACGTGGTGCCGTGGCGGCCGGCCCGCTGGATCGTGCTCGGCCTCGGCATCTGGGGCCTGCTCTGGATGATCGGCCTCCTCGCCAGCATGACGATCCACCCGCACGTGGTGGGCGACCGGGGCCTGCGCGTACGCCTCAGCTCGGGCATCGACATCTGGATCCCGTGGACCGACGTCGAGGCCCTGCGCAAGCGTTACCGCTCGCTGCCGTCGAGCAGATCGGTGCAGGTCGAGCAGGAGGGTGACCGCCGGGTGGTGTCCATCTCGGTCGGCAGCCAGACCAGTGTCGACGTCCTGCTGCGCCGACCGCTGACCTTCGACCTGGCGCAGACCGGGACCCTGCCGATGAACGAGCTGCGCCTGTACGCCGACGACCCGGACGGCCTCCTGCGCAGCGCGCGGGGCGCCCCCGCGAGCGCCCCCGCCAGCCGGTGACCGCGCCGCTGGCGGGCTGTCCGGGCCACCCACTGTGAAACGATCGAGGCCATGCCCAAGAAGGTCGATCACCAGGAGCGACGCACCCTCATCGCGGACGCGCTGATGCGGGTCGCCGCCGATCAGGGCCTGGAGGCCGTCAGCCTCCGCCACGTGGCCGCCGAGGCGGGGGTGTCCGCCGGGATGGTCCAGCACTACTTCCGGACCAAGGACGAGATGATGGCGTTCGCGTTGAGCGTGGTGCGGGAACGCAACCAGATCAGGGTCACCGAGGCGCTGGCGCGACTGGGTGTGGACCCGCCGCCCCGGCTGCTGCTGCGCACGATGATCGCCGCCCTGTTGCCCCTGGACGAGGGGACCCGCGACGACGGGCGGGTGGCGCTCGCGTTCCTCGCCTACACGGCGGTACGTCCGGCCGCCGCGCCCAGCCTCCGGGAGGGCACCCGGCAGCTCACCGGATTCATCGCCGGCGTTCTGCCCGACCGGCACGGCGACGCCGCCGCGGCCGGACTGCTGGCGCTCATGGAAGGGCTCGGCGTCTACCTGCTGGGCGGGCAGTACACCCCCGAGCAGGCACTGGACGCGCTGGACGCCCACCTCGACCTGCTCTTCGCCTGATCCGGCGGAGCTGACCGTTGGCCCCCGGACGAGGGGTGACACCGGCCAGGATGAGCGGATGAGCCGCATCCGCCGGTCCCGGCCGGTGCTGGTCGAGGAGGCACACCGAGCCACCACCTTCGAGATCTTCTTCGACCTGGTCCTGGTCTTCGCGCTGACGCGGCTCATCGGTTTCATGGCGGAGTCGCTGGGACCACTCACCCTCTACCAGGGGCTGCTGCTCCTGCTCTGGTTCTGGTACGCGTGGAGCTGCTACGCCTGGCTGGGCAATCAGGTCCGCGCGGACAACGGCCCCGTGCTGGCCGGAATGCTCGCGGCGATGGCCGCCATCTTCGTGGCCGCCCTGGTGATCCCGGGAGCCTGGCAGCGCCACGACGGCGCGTTGAGCCCGCCGCTCACCCTGGCCATCGCCTACATCGCGGTCCGCTGGGTGCACCTCACCCTGATGACCTACGCCTCGTCCGGCAACCCGCAGTACCGCCGGCAGACCCTGCGCTTCGCCGTGTCCACCACACTCGCCTGGGTCCCGCTCCTGGTGGGCGCCGTCCTCGGCGGGACCGCGCAGACCGTGCTGTGGACCGTGGCGTTCCTCGTCGACTACGGCGGTGGCCGGATCGCCACCGCCGCCAGCTTCGGGGAGGTCCGCAGCGGGGCGCACTTCGCCGAACGCCACGGTCTGGTGCTGATCATCGTGCTCGGTGAGTCCCTGCTGTCGGCCGGGGCCGGTGTGGGCCGGGCCACGATCGCCTGGCCGGTGCTGGTGGCCGCGGTGTTCGGCTTCGCCGCGACCGTGTGCCTGTGGTGGCTCTACTTCGTGGGCGTCGCCCCGGCGGCCGCGAAGGTGCTGACCTCGGCCTCGCCGCGTACCCGCCGCCGTCAGCAACTGGCGTCGGACGCGTACACGCTGGCGCACCTGCCGCTGGTCGCCGGGGTCGTCTACTTCGCCCTGGGCATCCACCTGATCCTCGCGAACCTGACGGATCAGCCCCGACACCCCGCCGGTGAGCCGATGGGATGGCCGGCGACGACGGTGCTCTACGGCGGTGCCGCGCTCTACCTCGTCGGTCGTCTGCTGTTCCTCCGGCTGACCGTCGGCGGCTCGCTGGGCCAGCTCGCCGCGATCGGCGTCGTCCTCCTGTTGCTGCCGGCGGCCCGGATCCTGCCCGCGCTGGCCGCCCTCGGCCTGCTGGCGGCCCTCCTCACCGCCCTGGTCCGGTACGAGCGGCCACCCCGGGCCGGCTGACCCCTCCCCGACCGGGAGGTGTCAGACGACCCGGGGTCGACGGGGTCAGCTCGCCCTGGTGCCCCGCGCCTTCAGGCGGCGCAGCTCGTCGGCGGACAGCAGCCAGGTCGAGTTCGTCGCGCCCAACCCGAGGAGCACCTGGTCGAAGGCGTTTCCGTCGTTGTCGTCGGTGTAGCACAGGCTCACCTCGCCCCAGGGCGACGAGGCGATGGCCAGGTGCTCCTGCCGACCCGTCGTGGTCTGGCTCAGCGCCTGGGCCGCCAGCCGGCCGGTGGAGGTGCCGTCCGGGTTGAGGCCACGCGCCCAGACGTCCGGATTGGCGCCCGACACCGTCCAGCCCACCACCACGTTGTCCTGGTCGTCGATGCCGACCCCGGGTGCGACGGCCCCGGCCCCGGTGGAGACCTGGACCTCGTCGTGCCGGGCGGTGCCGGCGGCGGTGAACGAGCGCGCCCAGACGCCTCGGGTACCGCTGTGGTCGGATTCCCACCCGACGGTGAAGTCTCCGACGACGTTCGCCGCGACCGAGGGGCGCTGCTGCTGCCCGCCGCTCTGCGTGTTGGCGGTCCGCCGCGACAGCACCACCGCGCCGTTGGACCGGGCCAGGCGGGTCAACCCGATGTTGTACGACCCGTTCGCGTCGGCGTCCTCGTCCCAGACCACCAGCGCCTCACCGGTGGCGGACACCGCCACGTCGGGGCGGTGGTGCGTGCCCGTGGTCTGCGAGGCGGTCACCTCGTACCCCTTGGTGGTGGCCGCGGTGTAGCCGGCGGCCTTGACGGTGGCCGGAGCGGTTCCCTGGATGTCCTCCCAGACCACGGTGAACCCGACCGCGCCGGTGGTCGGCGCGCCGTCCGGGTCGACGGCCACCTTCGGCCAGATCTGCTGCCCGGCGTCGCTGGCGTTGGCCTGCCCCGAGCCGAGCACGGTGCCGGTGGGCGACACCACCCGGTACTGGATGTTGTAGACGCCGTTGCCGTCGCCGTCGGTGGCCCAGACCACCACGGCGTTGCCCCGGTCGTCGAGCCCCACGTCGGGGCTGATGTGCCGCCAGGCGGCCCCGCTGGTGCCCCCGCCGGAGAGCTTGAGCTCGTACGCGGGTGTGCCGTCGCGAAACAGTCGCAGGTAGATCTCGCTGTGGGTGTCGTCCTCGGGCGCGCTGCTGTCCCGGTCGTCCTCCCACACCACGGCGACGTGGCCGTTGCGGTTCGTGGCGATGCCGGGCAGGTCCTGGTCACCGGTGGCCACGCTGTTCGCGGGGGTCCAGGTGATCGCCTCGGCGGTGACCGCGATCGGGGCCGGTGCCAGGTTTCCGACCAGCAGGGAGGCGGCGAGCAGTGTCGTGAGTGCGGTCATGGTGGGTCTCCTTCTACCCGGCCTGCAGGCCGGGCTGGCCGTCGAGGATGACGAACGAGCGGGCGGTGGCCGCCGCGGCGCCGTGCTCGGTCACCGTGTTCACCGTGCGGAAGTCCGCGCGCACCTGGCTGCGACCGATCGTGGTCCGCACGTAGCCGCGCCGGTCCGAGTAGAACTTCAGGTGCGGGTTGGCCGCCGCGTTCGGGACCGTGGTGCTGCCACTGCCGTTGCCGGTCGAGGTGATCGAGGTGCAGACCAGTTCGGTGCCGATGGTGGCCGAGGCGGGGTTGGCGTAGTCGGCCTTGAGGTCGTTGGCCCACGACCGGTGCACGTCCCCGGTGAGCACCAGCGGGTTGCGTACCCCGCGCTGCTGCCAGCCGTTCTGGATCCGGCTGCGGGAGGCCCGGTAGCCATCCCAGGCGTCCATGCTCGCCGCCCCGCTCGCGTCGAGCTGTTGGGCGAAGAAGACCTGTTGGCCGAGGATGTCCCAGGTGCCGTAGCGCTGGGCAAGTCCGTCGAGCAGCCACGCCTCCTGGGTCGCGCCGGTCAGGGACCGGGAGGCCAGGTCCGCGTCCGCGCAGACCTTCCAACCGTCCCCGCACGCCTGGTCGTCGCGGAACTGCCGGGTGTCGAGCATGTGGAAGGTGGCGAGCTGACCCCACCGGATGCGCCGGTACAGCGGGATGCTGTTGCCGCTGGCGGCGGACGCCGGCCGCAGCGGCATGTTCTCGTAGTAGGCCCGGTACGCGGCGGTCCGCCGGGCGGTCCACTGGGCGGCGGTCAGCGTCGGGCTGCTGTCGTTGCGCACCATGTTGGCGTAGTTGTTCTCCACCTCGTGGTCGTCCGGCACCACCAGCCAGGGTGCCGCCGCGTGTGCCGCCTGCAGGTCCGGGTCGGACTTGTAGAGCGCGTACCGGCGGCGGTAGTCGGCAAGTGACACGATCTCGGCGCCGACGTGCTGCCGGACCGTGGAGCTGCCGACGCCGCCCTCGTAGATGTAGTCGCCGAGGTGCAGGATCAGCCCCGGGTTGTCCTCGGCCATCCGCCGGTACGCGGTGTAGTAGCCGGCCTCGTAGTGGGCGCAGGAGGCGAAGGCCATCACCAGGTCGCGGCCGAAGGCGCTGGGCGCCGGGGCGGTCCGCGTCCGTCCGACCGGCGAGATCTGGCCCTGTGCCCGGAACCGGTAGTAGTAGTCCGAGTCGGCGGCGAGCCCGCCCGCGATGGCGTGCACGGAGTGCGCGTCGGCGTAGCGGGCGACCACCGACCCGGAGGCGACGAGCGAGGTGAACCGGTCGGTGGTGGACACCTGCCACTCGACTGGCACGTCGGCGTTGGCCATGCCGCCCTGCCCGTCGGCGTTGAGTGGGGAGGGTGCCAGCCGGGTCCAGAGGACCACGCTGTCGGGCGCCGGGTCACCGGACGCCACACCGAGTTTGAAGGGGTACGGCACCGCGGCGCGGGCGCCCTGGCGGGGGGTCACCGCGACTCCGGCGGTCACCAGTCCACCGAGGACGAAGATGCGACGGCTCAACCTTGTCATGGTCAACAGCCTTGAGAACGTCGATGAACGGCGATGGGTGCGGCGCGTAATCCCGCATGACGGAAGGCTGTCCGCACCAAGGCGGTCAGGTGTCCGGGCCGCCCGGCAGCCGGACCGTCAGCTCAGCGGTGCCGGGGACTCCGCGCCCGGGATGGTCAGCTTCGGCGTACCGGACCCGTCGGCCGGGACACTCCAGACGTCCGGCTGGCCGTCGCTCTGGCGTCTCGTGTAGGCGAGTGTCCGGCCGTCCAGCCAGGCGGCCTGGTCGTCGACGCTGCTGGTCTCGGCAGTCGCGGTGACCCGCATGCTCGCCAGGTCGAGGACCGACAGCCGCCAGCCCTTCGCCGGGTCGGCGTCGACGGCCTCCTTGAAGGCGATCCGGGTGCCGTCGGGGGACAGCGACGGGCACTCGACGTTCTCCTTCACCGTCTCGACCGTCCGGGCCGCGACGTCACCGCGGACGAGGTAGCGCTTGCCTGCCGTGGACATGGTCGCGTAGAAGCGGTTGTCGTCGGCGGTGAAGGTGACGCCCCAGTAGTTGACGTCCGGGCTGCGGTAGCTCCGACCGTCCCGCCGGACGGCGAACTCTTCGAGCGAGGTCACCGTGGCGCCGGTGGTGGTGTCGAGGATCCCGGTACGGGTGGAGAAGCCGCTGGCGGTGTAGGAGTCCCCGCCGACGAACGTCGTCCAGGAGACCATCCGGCCGGAGGCCGAGACCCGGGCCCGGTTCGGCAGGCCCGGCACGCCGACCGTCCGCGTCTGCCGCAGCGCCGCGTCGAGCACGACGACCTGGTACGACCAGGCGGTCTCCGGTTTCAGGCAGACACCGGTGCCGGCCGCGGCGTACACCCGCAGGCATTCCAGGCCGGAGACCGTGCGCGGCCCGGTCGGGTCGGCCGTGGCGACGGTGGACAGGTGCCGGTCGGTGATGGCCAGCAGGCGCGGGCCGGGCGTCAGGGTGACCGCCTGGTCGCCGGAGGCAGGGGGCGGTGTCGGGGCGGGTTCCGCGGCCATGGCCACGTAACCGGCCGCCACGCTGCCCAGCAGCACGGCCGAGGCGACCACCACGCCGATCTTCGCTCGGGTCGACATCGCGGTCATCGGGGCACCTTCCGGGTGATCAGTCGGGATGGGTCGGTCAGCAGGAGCAGCGTGCCGACCAGCACGCAGGCGACGGCCACGGCCGCCGCGCGGATCGCCGCCTCCGGCCCCCACGCCTGCCAGGCGAGACCGAACAGGACGGAGGAGACGAGGTACGCGAGGGCCTGCCCGGTCTGCACCAGCGCGATGCCGGTGGTGCGCAGCCGTGCCGGCAGCACCGGTCCGGCGAGCGCGATGAGCACCCCGTCGGTCGCGGCGTAGAACGCGCCGTACAGCCCCAGGGTCAGCACGATCAGCGGCCATCCGTCGACCGGACCGGCCAGCAGCAGGTACGTGGCACCGAGGGCGGTGTAGCCGCCGAGCACCACCGGGAGCCGGCCGATCCGATCGGCGAGTACGCCCAGCGGGGCGGCGAGCAGCAGGTAGGCCAGGCTGGTTCCCACCGCGAGCAGCGGGAACCAGCGCAGACCGAGGTCCTCGCGGCGTTGCAGCAGCAGGTAGACGAAACCGTCGCCGATGGTGGCCAGCCCGAGCATCGCCGCGGCCAGCACGAGCCGGCGAGCCGGTCCCCCGCCCAGCAGGCCGAACGCCTCCCGCACGGAGACCGCCGGCTCGTCCGGGCCGGCCGTCGCCTGCTCGGCGGGGCGTTCCCGGACGAAGAGCACGAGCACGACGACGGCCAGCGCGGCGACGCAGAAGCTGGTGACGAAGACCGCGTCGTACGACTGCCCGACGACCAGCAGCACCGCGAACGCGGCGAGCGGCCCGAGGAACGCCCCCACGCTGTCCATCGCCCGGTGCACCCCGAACGCCCGGCCCAGCGCCTCGGGCGGCGTGGACAGCGTGATGAGCGCGTCGCGCGGGGCGCTGCGCACGCCCTTGCCGAGCCGGTCGACGGCGATGACCGCGCCGATCGCGGGTATCGACCGGCCGGCGAGCAGCAGGCCGAGCTTCGCGACCGCCGAGAGGGTGTAGCCGATGCCGGCGATCAGCTTGCGCCGCCGGAACCGGTCGGCGGCGAACCCACCGACGACCCGCAGGAGCGCGGTGGCGCCGGTGTGGACGCCGTCGAGCACGCCGAAGGCCACCGGGCTGAGCTGGAGGCCCAGCACCAGATAGAGCGGCAGGACGGCGGCCACCATCTCGGCGGAGATGTCGGTGATCAGGCTGACCGTGCCGAGTGCGACCACGTTGCCGCTGACCAGGGCGAGTCGTCGACGCCGTGGCCCGGATCCGGGCGGGTCGGCGACCGGCCGGGAAACGGTCGACAGGTACACGAGCATCTCCTCGGGTCGACGACTGACGGTCAGCCATCGTGGCGACCGGGTCCGAAGGGTCGCAAGGGACCGTGGGCGTCAAGCAGACATGCGACGGGTGAACAAGCGACAAACATCGAGGAGTTTCGTTGTTCGAGCGTACTGTTCATCTGGCGGCAGCGCGCCGGTTCATCGGCCTTCCTACATTCCTTGCGCTCTCCACCCGCAGAGAAGGGATCCTGGATGGACATTCGAATCACCCGCCCACCGCTGACGCTGGGAACGGTCGCGGTGCTCGTCGTCGCCAGCGCCGCCGTCGTCCTCACCGGCTCGGTCGCGGCGTCGGCGGCGAGCGTGACGTTCACGCCGGTCGCCGACACCTACGTTCAGAGCGACACGGCCGCCACCAACTACGGCACGTCCACGCAGGTCGTGGTGGACAACTCGCCGGTGCGGCGCTCGTTCCTGCGCTTCACGGTGAGCGGGGTCAGCGGCACGGTGACCAGCGCCAAGCTACGGCTGCGCACCATCAGCGGCAACAGCGGCAGCGATGCCGGTGGCACGTTCCGCCGGATGTCCAACACGACGTGGTCGGAGACCGGCACCACCTGGAACAACCAGCCGACGATCGACGGGGCCACGCTCGGCACCATCGGCGCGGTCAGCGGCAACACCTGGTACGAGGTCGACGTCACGGCCGCCGTCACCGGCAACGGGACGTACAGCTTCGGTGCGACCTCCGCCAGCGGCGACGGCGCCTACTACGACACGCGCGAGAGCGGCGCGGACGCCCCGCAGTTGGTGGTCGCGACCGGCACCACCACACCGCCGTCCGGGGATCCGGTGTTCGTCGGTGCCGGCGACATCGCCGACTCCGGCTCCGGCGACAGCGCCACCGCCACGCTGCTCGACAACATCCCGGGCACGGTCTTCACCACCGGCGACAACGTCTACGACAGCGGCACCGCGTCGCAGTTCAGCAGCTACTACGAGCCCACCTGGGGTCGGCACAAGTCCCGCACCCGCCCGTCCCCGGGCAACCACGACTACAACACGTCGGGCGCGACCGGCTACTACAACTACTTCGGTACGTCGGCCGGCCCGAGCGGGCGCGGCTACTACTCGTTCGACCTCGGCAACTGGCACGTCGTGTCGTTGAACTCGAACATCAGCATGTCCGCCGGCTCGACCCAGGAGCAGTGGCTGCGGGCCGACCTGGCCGCCAGCAGCAAGCCGTGCACGATCGCGTACTGGCACCACCCGCTGTTCACGTCCAGCTCCAACCACGCGCCGTCGACGTCCACGCGTCCGCTGTACCAGGCGCTCTACGACTACAACGCCGACGTCGTGGTGTGGGGACACAACCACGTGTACGAGCGCTTCGCGCCGATGAACCCGTCCGGCGGCGCCGACACCAGCCGGGGCATGCGCAGCTTCGTCGCCGGCATGGGCGGTGCGAGCCACTACGGCTTCGGCACCATCCAGCCCAACAGCGAGGCACGCAACAGCTCGGCCTGGGGAGTCCTGAAGTTCACCCTGCACTCCAACAGCTACGACTGGCAGTTCGTACCGGTGGCCGGCCAGACCTACACCGACAGCGGCACCGCCAACTGCCACTGACCGCGTGACTCCGCCGATCTTGCACTTCCTGTCCCGACTTTCTGCTGCATAAGCCGCAGATCGCCGACACAAAGTGCAAGATCGCGGAGTTGGTCGGTACGACCGTGGCCCCTGACCGCAGAGCAGTCAGGGGCCACGTTCGGTTCAGGCGTCAGCGGGCCGTGCCGGCCCGGCGCTTGTTGTAGACGTCGAAGGCGACCGCGACGAGCAGGACGAGGCCCTTCACCACCGACTGGGTCGACTGGTCGATGCCCATCAGCTGCATGCCGTTGCTCATCACCGCCATGATCAGACCGCCGACCATCGCGCCCACCACGGTGCCCACCCCGCCCGTGACCGCCGCACCGCCGATGAAGGCCGCGGCGATCGCGTCCAGCTCGAACATGTTGCCGGCGGCGGGCTGAGCGCCGTTCGACCGCGACGAGTAGATGACGCCGGCCACCGCCGCCAGGAAGCCCATGTTGACGAACATCCAGAAGTTGACGGTACGGACCTTCACCCCGGACAGCGCCGCCGCCGACAGGTTGCCGCCGATCGCGTAGACCTGGCGACCGAAGACGGTGCGCCGGGTGAGCAGGCCGTAGACCAGGACGAGCACCGCCAGGATGATCAGCACGATCGGCAGGCCGCGGGCGTGCGCCAACTGCCAGGCGAAGTACATGATGACCGCGCCGACCAGCACGACCCGGGCGACGAACAAGGGGAACGACTCGACGGGCTGCTGGTAGCGGATGCGCGCCACGCGGGTGCGGAAACCACTCACCGCGTACCCGGCCACGGCGACCGCGCCGATCAGCAGCGTGAAGGCGTCGAAGCCCTGCCCGCCGAGCAGACCGTTCAGGAAGCCCGCCGCGACCTTCTGGTATTCGGCCGGGAACGGCGACAGCGAGATGTTGTCGAGCACCCGGAGGGTGAGACCCCGGAACAGCAGCATCCCGGCCAGGGTCACGATGAAGGCCGGAATGCCGGCGTACGCCACCCAGAAGCCATGCCACGCGCCAACCGCGACGCCGACGGCGATCGCCGCCACGACACCTACCCACCACGGATAGCCCTGCTGGATCACCAGTACGGCGGAGACCGCTCCGGTCAGCGCGACGACCGATCCGACCGACAGGTCGATGTGCCCGCCGATGATCAGGATGACCATCCCGATCGCGAGGACCAGGATGTACGAGTACTGCAGGACGATGTTGGTGATGTTGCCGGGGCTCAGCAGCACCCCGTCGGTCAGGATCGCGAAGAACGCGACGATGACGACCAGGGCGACGTAGATCCCGCTCTGCCGCAGGTTGTTCAACACCAGCGCCCGCAGGTCGTTCGTCCCGCTGTGCAGTGCGGCGGCGGGTGTGCCGTCCGGAGTCGCCGGACTCTCCGTCGGAGGGGTCTTGATGGTGGTCACGCCACGAGCTCCTTGTCCTTGGTCATCAGCTCCATGAGGCTCTCCTGGGTCGCCTCGGCCACCGGCATCTCACCGGTGATCCGGCCGGCGGAGAGGGTGTAGATGCGGTCGCACATCCCGAGCAACTCCGGCAGTTCCGAGGAGATGACGATCACCGCCTTGCCCGCGGCCACCAGCCGGTTGATGATCGTGTAGATCTCGTACTTCGCACCGACGTCGATCCCCCGGGTGGGTTCGTCCAGGATCAGCACATCCGGGTCGGTGAACAGCCACTTCGACAGGACGACCTTCTGCTGGTTGCCGCCGGAGAGCTTCCCGACCACCGCCATGACGCTCGTCGTCCGGATGTTCATCTCCCGCCGGCTGTCCTCGGCAACCTTGATCTCCTCGTTGCCGTTCACCCAGCCCAGGCGGGACAGTCGGTCCAACGCGGCGGCGGAGACGTTGCGGCGGACGTCGTCGATGAGGTTGAGCCCGTACCGCTTGCGGTCCTCGGTGACGTAGGCGATGCCGTTGTCGATCGCCTCGGCGACGGTGCGTGCCTGCACCTCCCGACCGCGCACGAAGAGTCGGCCCCGGATGTCGCGCCCGTACGACCTACCGAACACGCTCATCGCCAGCTCGGTGCGCCCCGCGCCCATCAGGCCCGCGATGCCGACGACCTCGCCGGCGCGGACGGACAGGGCGACGTCCTCGACGACCATCCGGTCCTGCACCGGGTGCCGCACGGTCCAGTCCTCGATCCGGAGGACCTCCTCGCCGGGGGACGACTCGCGGTCGGGGTAGAAGCTGTCCAGGTCGCGCCCGACCATGCCCCGGATGATCCGCTGCTGGGTCACCTCGTCGGAGCGCATGTCGAGGGTCTCCACCGCGCGCCCGTCCCGGATGACGGTGGTCGAGTCGGCGATGGCGGTGATCTCGTTGAGCTTGTGCGAGATCATGATGCAGGTGATGCCCTGGTCGCGGAGCGCCCGCAGCAGGTCGAGCAGGTGAGCCGAGTCGATGTCGTTGAGCGCGGCCGTCGGCTCGTCCAGGATGAGCAGACGAACCTTCTTCGACAGCGCCTTGGCGATCTCCACCAACTGCTGCTTGCCGACGCCGAGCTGGATGACCGGGGTGACCGGGTTCTCGTGCAGCCCGACGGACGCCAGCAACTTGGCGGCGTCGGCGTTGGCCAGGTTCCAGTCGATGAGCCCGAGGCGGTTGCGCCGTTCGCTGCCGAGGAAGATGTTCTCCGCGATCGACAGGTACGGCACCAGGGCGAGCTCCTGGTGGATGATGACGATGCCGTTGGCCTCGCTGTCGCGGATGCCACGGAACTGCATCGGCTTGCCGTCGAAGAGGATCTCGCCGTCGTACGAGCCGGACGGGTAGACGCCGGACAGCACCTTCATCAGGGTGGACTTGCCGGCGCCGTTCTCACCGCAGATGGCGTGGATCTCCCCACGGCGTACTGCGAGGGTGACGTCCTCCAGCGCGGTCACGCCGGGGAAGGTCTTGGTGATGCGACGCATCTCGAGGATGGTGTCGTCCATGGTCACTGTCCTCCGTCAGGTCTGGACACGGTACGCCCAGACGTCGGGCCCGGCGGCGACCGCCGGGCCCGACGATAGGCTTACTTCTTGGCCTGACCGGCGGCGACCTCTTCCGCCGTCCAGTAGCCGGAGTCGATCAGCGCGGTCTTGATGTCGTCCTTGTAGACCGTGACGATAGGGAGCAGGTACGACGGGACGACCTTGACACCGTTGTTGTACGTCTTGGTGTCGTTGGCCTCCGGCTCCTTCTTCTGCAGGAACGCCTCGGCGGCGTTCACGGCCTGGTCGGCCAGCAGACGGGTGTCCTTGAAGACCGTGGAGCTCTGCACGCCGTCGTTGATCAGCTTGATCGAGGCGATCTCGGCGTCCTGGCCGGTCACCACCGGGAGCTTCTTCGCGCCGGTGCCGTAGCCGGCGTTCTGCAGGGCGGTGATGATGCCCCGGGAGATGCCGTCGTACGGCGACAGCACACCGTCGACCTTCGAGCCGTCGTTGTAGCTGGAGGTCAGCAGGTTCTCCATGCGCTTCTGCGCGGTCTCCTGCTGCCACCGCAGGGTGGCGACCTGCTCGGGGGTGGTCTGCTTGGACTTGACGACGAGCGTGCCGTCGTCGACGAACGGCTTGAGCGTGTCCATCGCGCCGCTGAAGAAGAACTGCGTGTTGTTGTCGTCCAGCGAGCCCGCGAAGAGCTCGACGTTCAGCGGCCCCTTGGCGGTGCCCTTCGAGCCGTCCTTGTTCAGCAGGCCGAGCCCGACGAGCAGCGCGGTGCCCTGGGCGACGCCGACCTTGTAGTTGTCGAAGCTGACGTAGAAGTCGACGTCCTTGCTACCGCGGATCAGCCGGTCGTAGGAGATGACCGGGATCTTCGCGGACGCGGCGGCCTGCAGCTGGCTGCTGAGCGCGGTGCCGTCGATCGCCGCGATGATCAGGACGTCAGCGCCCTGGGTGATCATCTGGTCGACCTGCTGCGACTGGGTGGGGATGTCGTCGCCGGCGTACTGGAGGTCGACCTTGTAGCCCTTGCCCTCAAGCTTGGACTTCACCGCGTTGCCGTCGGCGATCCACCGCTCCGAGGTCTGGGTCGGCATCGACACACCGATGGTCAGGTCGCCAGGCTTCGCGCTGCTCTTGTCGTCACCGCTGCCGGCACCCCCGCCACTGCACGCTGCCATACTCAGCGTCAGCATCGCGCCGCCGAGAGCAACCAGGAATCTCCTGCCCACGGGCTTCTCCTCTCTGGACTCCCCCGTCGAGTGCCGGGGCCAAAACTGTCACCTTTCGGGGTAGTGTTAGCGCTCACATCCGGCACGTCAACACTTGATCCGAAATACCGGTGTCACGGTCTCGTAACGGAGGCGTCTCCACGGACGGGACCAGCGCTCGGAGGTGCCCGGACCTGGGAGCACAGCGGTGACCGGCGCCGGAGCGAACAGCCGTCGGGCGGGACCGTCGACCGCGCCGAACCACCCGGCCCGGAACGCCGCCGCGCACGACCGCCGCGCCAGAACGGCCGCGGCGTGGCAGAACCGCCGGCCCGGCCGGCCGGCGGACGCGACGGTGCCCGCGGACGACGGGGGTCGTCCGCGGGCACCGGGGGTGGAACCGGATCAGGTGGGCTGCCGCGACCTGGTCGGTCGACGGGCCCGGTCGGCTATCGCTGCGTCCACCGCTGGTTGGCCGCCGCGGTGCAGTTCCAGAGGATCACCGTGGTGCCGTTGGCCGTGCCGTTGCCGTTGACGTCGAGGCAGAGCCCGGACTGGGCGCCGCTGATCGTGCCGTTGGCGTTGATGGTCCACCGCTGGTTGGCCCCACCGTTGCAGTCCCAGATCTGCACCTTGGAACCGGCCGCGGCGTTCGTGGGCGCGTCCAGGCACTTGCCGAGCGCCTGGAGGGTCTGACCGTTGACGGTCCAGCGCTGGTTGGCGGCACCGTTGCAGTCCCAGATCACCGGCTGGGTGCCGTTGGTGGTGTTGCTGTTCGGAACGTCCAGGCAGCGGCCGGAGGCGGCGCTGGCGAGCGCGCTCGACGTGCCCGGCGGCGGGGTGGTCGGCGGCGTGGTCGTCGGAGGAGTCGTCCCCCCACCGCTGACCCGGTAGACCACCGTGCCGTGCGCCGGAACGCTGGCGCTGATGGTGCCGCTGCTGGAGGTGGTGGCACCGGACCACGCCTCAACCAGCGTGAACGAGCTCCCGGACTTGCCGACGGCGGCGGCCGTGGTCGAGATCGTCGTCGTCGAGCCACCCTGGTTGAACAGGGCGACGGCGACGTCACCGTTGGCGAGCCGCTTGGCCAGCACCCGGCGGGTGCCGTCGAACGACACCTGCGTCCCCTGCAACCCGAGCGAGTCCTGGTTGATCGCGATCAGGTTGGCGTTCTTGAGGATGGTCTGCGTCGCGGAGTTCATGTTCCGGACGTCGTTGCCGGCGATCAGCGGAGACGCCATGATCGCCCACATGGCGAAGTGGCTGCGCATCTCCGTGTCGTTCATGCCGCCGCGACCGACCTCCATCATGTCCGGGTCGTTGAACCCGCCCGGCCTCGCGTAGGACGCCAACGGAACGGTCACGTTGATGATGTTCTGGATGCCCATCGGGTAGCCGTTGGTCTGGCCGGTGTCCCAGGCGTTGGTGATGTCCTCGGTGGTGCGCCACATGTTGGCCACGTCGCCCCAGTTGCGCTGCGGGCCGGTCTTGGCGTGGATGCTGTTCGAGTTGATGCTGTAGACGATCGGTCGGCCGGTGGCGGCCAGCGCGTCACGCATCTTGGCGAAGGTCGCCACCTGGTCGTTGATGCTGCCCTCCGGCGAGCACCAGTCGTACTTGAGGAAGTCGACGCCCCAGGCGGCGAACTGGCGTGCGTCCTGCACCTCGTGGCCCCGGCTGCCGGTTGCTCCGGGGTAGGCGCCGAAGTACTGGGCGCAGGTCTTGTCGACGGGCACCTGGTAGATGCCGAACTTCAGGTCCCGGGCGTGCAGGTAGTCGCCGAGCGCCTTCATCCCGCTGGGGAACCGGGTGGGGTCGCCCTGGATGTTGCCGGAGCTGTCCCGGTTGGGGTTGAACCAGCAGTCGTCGACCACGACGTAGTTGTAGCCCAGGTCCCGCATGCCGCTGCTGACGATCGCGTCCGCCGTCTGCCGGATCAGCGCCTCGTTGATGTTGCAGCCGAACGAGTTCCACGAATTCCAGCCCATGGGGGGAGTACGCGCCACCCCGTTGTCCAGTGCCTGCGCCGCCGGGGCGCGGAGGCCGACCAGAGCACCGGCGACAAGCACTCCGGCCGCCAGTACGCTCCCCCAGCGTCGACCTCGGGTGATGCGGTTCATCGAGCCTCCTTGTCGGTGGCGCCCGCCCGTGACTACGATCTGACTGGTGGGGCGATAGCTGGACGCCAAATCTTGTTAGCGTTAACAGAGACGTCCATCATGTTACGGCCACATTTCACGAGGTTCAATACTTCGTCGGTAGTTGCATTGCCCTCGGTCGATGAAAAAAATCAGCTCCCGATTGAGCGGCGTCTTACCGACGGTGACGAGCCAGCAGCACGGCGAGGTGCGCGAACGCCGGTCACTCCGCCCAACAGCCTTCGGCTGGGACCGACGTCAACTCCGCGGTGGGGCGACGCTCTCGCGGGCGACCAGGGCCGGGGCGATGGTCTGCCGCATTGCCCCGCCGGTGCCCGTCTCGATCTGGGCCAGCAGCATCTGCAGGCTCGCCCGCGCCACCGCGTCGAAGTCGGGGCGGACAGTGGTCAACGGCGGAATGAAGTACGCCGCCTCCGGCACGTCGTCGAAGCCGACCACGCTGATGTCGTGCGGTACCCGTCTGCCGAACTCGTGCAACGCCCGCAGCACGCCCAGCGCGAGATGGTCGTTCGAGGTGAAGACCGCCGTGACCTCCGGCATCCTCGCCAGCATCTGCCCGCACCGGTAACCCGATGCGGCGGACCAGTCCCCCGGCATCAGCGGCGGCGGGTCCACCCCGGCCGCCAGCAGCGCCTCCCGCCAACCGTCGATCCGGCCGACACTGTCGAACCAGTCGAACGGCCCGGAGACGTGCCAGACGGTGCGGTGCCCCGCGTCGAGCAGATGCTGGGTCGCCGCCCGGGCGCCCGCCACCTGGTCGACCGTCACCAACGGGACCGGCCGGCTCGGGTCGCCGTCGACCGTGACCAGCGGGACATCCTGCGGCAGGTGTTCCAACGCCTCACCCGCCGACTCCACCGGCGCGATGACCACGATGCCGGCGACCCGGTGCGACAGGTGTCGTTCGACGGCGGCCGAGATGGAGCGGTGGTCCAGGTTTCGCACGCTGCCGACACTCACCGCGAAACCCTCTTCGGCGGCGGTCTGCTCCAACGCGGCCAACATCGAGGCCGGACCGTAGAGCGTCGTGTTCTGTGCGACCACCCCGATGACCTGGGATCGGCCGGTCACCAGGGCACGAGCGGCGCCGTTGGGGCGATAGCCGAGTTCGGCGATCGCCGCCCGCACCCGAAGCCGGGTCTGCTCACGAACGTTGGGGTGCCCGTTGAGCACCCGCGACACCGTCTGATGGGAGACACCGGCCAGACGAGCGACATCTGTCATCGCGGGACCGTGGACGGCCATTTCACTCTCCCCGCTACGTCTCCGGCCCGCGGCCCGTCGACGTCGACTGGAGCGGCCCGGCCCGATCCCCCTCGCTCAGCCACCACGCCGGTGCTGAATCCCAGGTGACCAGCGCTGAATCGCCGTCAGTCTACGCCAGCATCCGCTTCGAATACGGGACGGCTGTGCCCGGATGTGCTACGCATCGAAAGCCGCGCAAGGCTTTTCCCACGCGCCGTACGCGGGCATCCGGCTCGCGGTTACGGGCTGCGGTGGCTCGCCAGCCTGCTCCACGCTCCTGGAGAGAGCGTGGAGCAGGGCCGACTGGAACATGACCTGGTGGCGCCGACTCCATGTGCCGGCTGGGCCGGCGCTCGTCGACGCCACCGGTCAAACCGATCGCTGTGTGACCGGCGTCACGGCGTCGTCAGGTCGAATCGACGGACCGTGACCGCGCCGCCGAGCGCCGACGTCGCGTGGTTGAAGATGGCGAACCGGTAGCCCATGAAGAACTGCCAGTTGTTCGCCAACGTCAGGGTGTTGCCGAACGAGGTGAAGTTGACCCCGTCCGTGCTGTACGAGAAGCGGGCCTGCCGGCCGGACCCGGGTCTGATGTCGGCGTTGGCCCGCAACCAGATCCGGCCACCGGAGACCGCGGTGCTCGCCACCTCACTGCCGGTGCTCGTGGTGTTCCAACTGCCGTCCATCGTGAGCCCGTTCTGCATCACCAGACGGGTGGATCCGTTGTCCCGCCGGACCCCGATCCAGGCCGACGAGTTGCGCAGCACCGCCAGGCCGGTGCGATCTCCGTCGCGCATCGTGGAGTAGTCCAACTCGATGGTGGCGGTCGAGGTGGGTCCCTGGATCCGGTGGGTCAGCGTGTTGCGCGCCTTGTACAGGTCGCCGGTGACGGTGGCGGTCTGCAGGTTCAGCCCGTTGTTCACCGACCACTTGCTGTTGTCGGGGTTGTGGTTCCACTCCCACTGCGGACCGAGGGTGGTGCCGGCGAACGTGTCGGTGCCGGTGAGCGGCTTGACCGCTCGCGGCGGCGCCGGCAGGTTCGGCTTCGGGTACGTGGTGCCCCACGTGCCGTTGACCGTCTGCAGCACCGGCCAGCCGTCGCCGGTCCACGTGATCGGGGCCAAGGCCGGCATCCGACCACCGGGGTACGCGTCGACGAAGGACATGTAGTACCAGTCGCCGTTCTGGGTCTGCACCAGTCCGCCCTGGTGCGGCACGCCGCCACCGGAGATCGGGCCGGGCAGGTTGAGCAGCACCTGCCGCTGCTCGTACGGGCCGAACGGGCCGTTCGTCGACTTCAGCACGTACTGGCCGTTGGCCGGGCGGGTGAGCCAGATGTAGTAAGCGCCGTTGCGCTTGTAGAAGCGGGCGCCCTCCAGCGTCCCGATGCTCGACGGCGTCTGGTACACCTGCTGGGCGCGGACCTGCGACTTCCCGTCCGCGGACAGCTGGGCGACGCTGATGGTGCCGTTGCCGTACGCGACGTACGGGGTGTCGTTGTCGTCGAACAGCAGGCCGGCGTCGTAGTAGCAGTTGGGGATGGTGGTGTGCTTGCTCCACGTGCTGTCGACGGCGGACGCGGTGTAGATGTGGGTCTGCGCGAAGTCGATGCACCCGGCCCAGTAGTACGTCTTGTTGCTCGGCCGGTAGTTCAGCGTCGACGCCCAGATCCCGTCGACGTACGCGTTACTGCCGCCGCTCATGTCGTACTTCGAGCCGAAGTCGAGCTTGGGCACCGAGTGTCCGGCGAACTCCCAGTTGACCAGGTCGTACGAGCGCAGCACCGGCGCGCCCGGCGAGTAGTGCATGGTGGACGCCGACATGTAGTAGGCGTTGTCCACCCGGATGATGTCGACGTCGGCGAAGTCCTGCCAGACCACCGGGTTCGTGTACGTCCCGTTCGACGGGGGCGGCGTGGTGGTGGGCGGTGGCGTCGTGGGGTTGGTCCCGTCGACGCGAACGAGCTGCCACTGCTGGTTGGTGCCGTTCCAGTCGGCGTACTGCACGATGTTGCCGCCGTCGGCGGTCGAGGCGCCCTGCACCTCCATCGCCTTGTTGCTGTTGCGGTTGATCAACCGGACGTACCCGCCGTCCGAGTCGGCCAGCCGGAACTGCTGGTTGGTGCCGTTGTTGTCAGACCACTGCACGATCGGCCCGCCGTCGGCGGTCGAGCGGCCGGAGACGTCCAGCACCTTGCCCGACAACCTCGACTTGAGCCGGTAGTAGCCGCTTCCGGAGTCGACGAACTGCCACTGCTGCTGGTTGCCGTTGTTGCGCGTCCACTGGGTGATCCGCGCGCCGTCGTTCGTGGCCATGTTGTACACGTCCACTGCCTTGCCACTGTTGCGGTTCACCAACACGTACCACGCGCTGGTGTCGACCGTGGCCGCTGACGCGGGCGACGAGGCGACGGCCGCAGCCGCGCCACCGACCACCAGCACCATCGCGGCGACGGCGAGTCTCGTAAGCCACCCACGCCGTGGTGCACCCCGGGGAACCCGACCGATGGAAAGCATGATCCTCCTCTGCTGACGCGAACCGTGCGGTCTGGGTCGGCGTCCGCGGCACCGGGCGGGGCACCGAGCTGACCACGCCCGGCCATGTGATCGCTAACACCGGTTGCCCGACCGTCACGGTGACGAGGTGCCGAAACCGCGGGGTAGGACGCGCGCGCGGCCGGACCAGCCAACGACATCGACCATCTTGGCTATAGACTGTGAGCGATAACATGCTGTTAGTCAAGGCGTAACACAATCGCCTCGTGGCCCTGCTGACGCAGACGCGAACGGGTGGCCCACCGCCGGCCCGCAGGCCGGGATGGACCACCCGTCATGGACGCGGCCGGGCCGCGCCGGTCAGAAGCCGCGGGCCAACCGGTAGTAGGCCTGGTTCCAGCGAATCTCGTCGGCGAAGCGGCGGGGCTCGGTGTCCGCGTCGATGACGACGAGTTCGGTACGGCTCATCTCGGCCAGGTCGTGCAACTCCTCCACGCCCACCGCCTGCGACAGCACCGTGTGGTGCGGTGCCCCGGCGGTGATCCACGACTCGGCCGAAACGGGCAGGTCCGGCCGCGGACGCCAGACGGCACGGGCCACCGGCAGTCGACGCAACGGCTGCGGCGGCGTCACCACGTCGATCTCGTTGGCCACCAACCGGAACCGCTCGCCCATGTCGGCGAGCCCGAGCACCACCGCCGGGCCGGGGGCGGCGTCGAACACCAGCCGGACCGGGTCCTCCCGACCGCCGATGCTCAGGGGGTGGATCTCCACGTTGGGTACGTCGGAGGCGATGGTCGGGCAGACCTCCAGCATGTGGGCGCCGAGCACCAACTCCTCGCCCGGGGTGAGGTCGTAGGTGTAGTCCTCCATGAACGACGTGCCGCCGTCCACGCCCACCGACATCGCCTTGAGCGTGTGCACCAGGACGGACGTCTTCCAGTCGCCCTCGCCACCGAAGCCGTAGCCGTCGGCCATCAGCCGCTGCACGGCGATACCCGGCAGCTGACGCAGGCCCCCGAGGTCCTCGAAGTTCGTGGTGAAGGCCCGGAACCCGCCCGTGTCCAGGAACGTGCGCATGCCCAACTCCAGGCGGGCCGCGTACCGCAACGAGTCGTGCCGGTCACCGCCGGGCAGCAGGTCGCCGCCGATGCGGTAGGTGTCCTGGTACTCCTTGACCAGGTCGTCCACCTGCGCGTCGGTGACCTCACCGACCACCTCGACCAGGTCGTTGACGCCGTAGGTGTTGACCGAGACCCCGAACCGCAGCTCCGCCTCGACCTTGTCGCCCTCGGTCACCGCGACGTCGCGCATGTTGTCACCGAAGCGGGCCAGGCGCAGCGACCGCATCGCCGACCAACCGAGCGCGGCACGTGCCCACGCCCCGACCCGAGCGGTGACCCGCGGGTCGCTGACGTGCCCGGCCACCGTCTTGCGGGCCACACCGAGACGGGTCTGGATGTACCCGAACTCCCGGTCGCCGTGGGCGGCCTGGTTCAGGTTCATGAAGTCCATGTCGATGTCGTTCCAGGGCAGCAGCACGTTGGCCTGGGTGTGCAGGTGCAGCAACGGCGTCTGCAGCGCGTCCAGACCGGAGATCCACATCTTCGCCGGCGAGAAGGTGTGCATCCAGGCGATGACCCCGACGGCACCCTGGGCGGCGGCCTCCCGGCAGACCTGCAGGATCTCACCACTGTTGGTCAGGACGGGCTTCCAGACCACCCGGGCGGGAATCTGCGGCGAGTCGTCGAGCGCGGCCGCGATCTGGCGGGACTGCTCGGCGACCTGCCGGAGCGTCTCCTCGCCGTACATGCCTTGGCTGCCGGTGAGGAACCAGATCTCGGGCTGGGTTTGTGGTGCCATGGGGTTGCCTTCCGCGAGAGGAACTGTCACTTGTAACGGATTCCGATGAGGCGCTGGAGGAGGATGAACGCGAAGAGCAGACCGCCGATCACGATCTTGGTCCACCAGGAGTTGAGGCTCCCATCGAAGGTGATGAGGGTCTGGATCACGCCCAGGACCAGCACGCCCAGCACCGTTCCGAAGACGTAACCCGCGCCCCCGGTGAGCACCGTGCCGCCGATGACGACGGCGGCGATGACGTCCAGCTCCATGCCGACGGCGATCAGTGGCGCACCGGAGAGGGTGTAGAAGGACAACAGGATCCCACCGATCGCGGAGCACAGGCCGCTGATCGTGTAGACGGCGATCCGGGTCCGCCCCACCGGCAGACCCATCAGCAGGGCCGACTGCGGGTTGCCGCCGATGGCGTACACGTTGCGGCCCAGCCGGGTGTAGGCCAGCACGTACGCGGCGACGGCGACCACGACGAAGGCGATCAGCACGCTGATCGACACGAAGTTGCCCTGCGGGTTACCGATCCGCTCCTGGGACATCGAGGTCCAGAACCCGTCGGTGATCGGGATGGACGAGCCGGAGATGAACGTGCACATGCCCCGGGCGAAGAACATCCCGGCGAGCGTGACGATGAACGGCTGGATCTCGAAGAAGTGGATGGCGCAACCCATCAGCAGACCGAGCGTCGGGCCGATGAGCAGGGCGATGACGAGCACCAGTGCCGCCGGCATGCCGTCCTGCAGCAGCGCGGCCGACACCATCGCCGTCATGGCGACGACCGACCCGACCGACAGGTCGATGCCACCGGTGAGGATCACGAAGGTCATACCCACCGCGACGACGAGCAGGAAGCCGTTGTCGATGAAGACGTTGAAGATGACCTGCACGTTGGAGAACGCCGTGTACTGCGACACCCCGATGGCGTACATCACCAGCAGCAGGGCGAGCGTCGCGAGGACCGGTATCTGCTTCCTCGGCAGCCGGAACCGGGTACGACCGGCGGTAAGCGTTCCAGTGGTCATGCCGGCACCTGCTCCTTCGGCTTGTCGGCGATGGGGGCGGACGGCGGAACGCTGCGCCTGCGGCGGGCGAACCGGGCCCGGAAGGCCGGCGCCTGGATGAGGCAGACGGCGATGACGACGACCGCCTTGAACAGCAGCGAGGTCTGCGGCGAGATGTTCATGGCGTACACCGAGGTGGTCAGGGTCTGGATGATCAGCGCGCCGAGGATGGTGCCGCTCAGGAAGTAGCGGCCGCCGGCGAGGGACGTGCCACCGATGACGACCGCGAGGATGGCGTCCAACTCCACCCAGAGACCGACGGCGTTGCCGTCGGCGCTGGAGACGTTGGCCGTCATCATGAAGCCGGCGACCGCCGCGCAGACGGCGCTGACGACGTACGCGAGGAAGATGACCCGGCCGGAGCGGATACCGGCGAGTCGGCTCGCCTCCGCGTTGCCGCCCACCGACTCGATGATCATGCCGAGTGCGGTGCGGCGGGTGAACGCGGCGACGAGCACCGCCGCGGCAAGGGCGATGAAGATGGCCAGCGGCAGGGTCAGCAGGTGACCCAGCCCGATCGTCCGGAACGGCCCGGAGTTGATGGTGATGATCTGCCCCTGGGTGATCAGCTGGGCGAGACCCCGGCCGGCCACCATCAGGATCAGGGTGGCGATGATCGGTTGGATCCCGATCACGGCCACCAGCACCCCGTTCCAGACGCCCAGCACGAGCGCGACCCCCAACGCCATCGCGAGGGCGGTCAGCACCACGGTGAGACTGTTCTGGTCGGGCTGCTTGCTGATGTACATGCAGGCCATCGCGCCGCTGATCGCGCAGACCGAGCCGACCGACAGGTCGATGCCGCCGGTCGAGATGACCAGGGTCATGCCCAGCGCGACGAGGATCAGCGGCGCGCTCAACCGCAGGATGTCGATCGGCGAGCCGTACAGGTGCCCGTCCTTGAGTTCGATGGACAGGAACCCGGGCCGGTAGATCGTGTTCGCGGCGAGCATGGCGACCAGCACGGCCGCGGGCCAGAACAGCCGGTGACCGGTGATCGTCCGGTAGCGGCTCACGGTGTCGCTCATCGGTCTGCCTCCTCGCGGTGGGACCCACTCGCGATGGTCTGCATGATGCGGTCGGCGTTGAGGCTGTCGTCGTTGGCGAGCTGCGCGACCATCTGGCGGTCCCGCATGACGGCCACCTTGTGGCTGAGACGCAGCACCTCCTCCAACTCGGCAGAGATGAACAGCACCGCCATGCCACCGTCGGACAGCTGCGTCACCAGCTTCTGGATCTCGGTCTTCGCGCCGATGTCGATGCCCCGGGTCGGCTCGTCGAGGATCAACAGCCGCGGCTCGGTGATCAGCCACCGGGCCAGGAGCACCTTCTGCTGGTTGCCACCGGAGAGGTTGCGGACCGGAACCTCCGGGTCCGCGGGCCGGATGTTGAGTGCCTTGATGTACTTGTCGACCAGCTCGTCCTGGCGACGACGCGGGATGGGACGCAGCCAGCCACGGGCCGCCTGCATGGCGAGGATGATGTTCTCCCGGACCGACAGGTCGGCGACGATGCCCTCGGCGCGGCGGTTCTCCGAACAGAAGCCGACGCCGTGGTCGATGGCCTGCGCGGGGGTCCGCAGGCTACTCGACGTGCCGTCCACCACGACCTGACCGCCGTCGGTCCGGTCCGCGCCGAACAACAACCGCGCGACCTCGGTACGCCCCGAGCCCAGCAGGCCGGCCAGGCCCACCACCTCGCCGGCGTGGATGGTGAGGCTGAACGGCTCGACCGCCCCCGCCCGGCCGAAGTCCGACACCGCCACCAGCGGGGTGCCCTTCTCCACCGCGGCGAGGTCCCGTCGGGAGTGCTCCTCGATGCCCTCGAGGACGTCGAGTTCCTTGCCGATCATCTTCTCCACCAGGGAGAGCTGGGGCAGCTCGGTGGTCAGGTACTCGCCGACGAGCCCACCGTTGCGCAGCACGGTGATGCGGTCCGCGATGTCGTAGACCTGGTCGAGGAAGTGGGTCACGAACAGGATCGCGATGCCCTCGTCGCGCAGCTGCCGCATGATGCGGAACAACTGCGCCACCTCGCCGGCGTCGAGGCTGGACGTCGGCTCGTCCAGGATCAGCACCCGGGCCTTGATGTCGATGGCGCGGGCGATGGCGACCATCTGCTGGATCGCCAGCGAGTACGAGCCGAGCGGCGCGCTGACGTCGAGGTCGAGGTCGAGGCGGGTGAGCAGGGCTCGGGCGCGGCGGCGAACCTCGCCCCAGCGGACGGCGCCGAGGAGCCGGGGCTCACGGCCGATGAAGATGTTCTCCGCCACCGACAGGTTGGTGCAGAGGTTGACCTCCTGGAACACGGTGCTGACGCCGTGGGCGGTCGCCTGCATCGGCCCGCTGAAGGACACCGCCTCGCCGTCCAGGGTGATCGCGCCCTCGTCGGTGTCGTAGACGCCGGTCAGCACCTTGATGAGGGTCGACTTGCCGGCGCCGTTCTCGCCCATCAGGGCGTGCACCTCGCCGGGAAAGAGCCGGAAGTTTACGTCGTGGAGTGCGCGCACCCCGGGAAAGGACTTGCTTATCCCGGTCATCGTCAGGACCGGACGGCTATCCGTCATCCCATCAGACCTCTTCTGGGGGTTGTCGACGCGGAAGGGCCGCTGCGCTCCCACCGCGCACGCCCGGCCGCCCCTGCGGGGGGCTCGGGCGGGCGTGGCACGGGTCATCGCGGGTCATGCCCGGTCCGTTCGGGTTTATGGGGGGACGAGGCGGGGCCGCCACGCGAGCGCGGCGGCCCCCCGACGTCGATCAGTACTTGCGGGTGGGCAGAGCCTCCTTGGCCTGCGCCTGGGTGAAGGTGGTCTCCTGGGTCTCGATCCGAGCCGGAACCTCTTCGCCCGCGTGGACCTTCTTGGCCAGGTCCATCAGCTGCGGGCCGAGCAGCGGGCTGCACTCCGCGATGAAGTTGAACTTCCCGTCGGCGAGGGCCTGCATACCATCCTTGACGGCGTCGACCGTGATGATGGTGATGTCCTTGCCCGGCACCTTGCCGGCGGCGGTGATCGCCTCGAGCGCACCCAGGCCCATGTCGTCGTTGTGCGCGAACAGCACGTCGATCTGCTTGTTGGCCTTGAGGAACTGCTCCATGACCTGCTTGCCACCGGCGCGGGTGAAGTCACCCGGCTGGGAGGCGATGATCTTCAGGTTCGGGTTGGCGGCGATCGCCTCGCCGAAGCCCTTCTTACGGTCGTTCGCCGGCGCCGCACCGGTGTTGCCCTGCAGCTCGACGATGTTCACCGGGCCGGTGGCGGTCTTCTTCTGCTCGACCAGCCACTCACCGGCGAGCTTGCCCTCCTTGACGAAGTCCGAGCCCAGGAACGACTTGTACAGCGACTTGTCGGCCGAGTCCACCGAGCGGTCGGTCAGGATGACCGGGATGTTGGCGTCCTTGGCCTCCTTGAGCACGGTGTCCCAACCGGACTCCACCACCGGCGAGAAGGCGATCACGTCGACCTTCTGCTGGATGTAGTTGCGGATCGCCTTGATCTGGTTTTCCTGCTTCTGCTGCGCGTCGTCGAACTTCAGCTCGATGCCCGCCGAGGCGGCGGACTCCTTGATCGAGGTGGTGTTCGCGGTACGCCAGCCGCTCTCCGCGCCGACCTGCGAGAAGCCCATCGTGATCTTGCCGTCGTCCTTGGTGTCGCCGCCGCCGCCGGTGTCGCTGTTGCCGCAGGCCGCCATGCTGCCGACGAGCAGCACACTGGCGAGGACCGTGGCAGCGCGCCACGGAGCGGAGTGCATTCGCATCTTGCGCATCGAATCTCCTTGGCTCGGTGTGGTGGGGAACCGCGCCAACCGCCGATGTGCAAGGAGCGGCGTACGCGGGTGTTGCGTGCTGCTACTTCGGGGTGGTGCAGACCGGCGGGTCGGGTGTGGCCGCAGAGGGTCAGGAACCCGCCGGTGGGACTGGTTGGCGACCGGAGACGTTCCGCCCGCCGGCCGCTGTCACGCGACGACCTCCAGCGCGGCCTCCTGGGTGGCCGTGGCGGTCTCGGCGGCCGCGTTGCGGATCGCCCGCAGGCGGAGCATGACGTCGTTGCCGCCGCGACCGAAGTGGTCGTGCAGCGCCCGGTACTCGGCGTACAGGGCGTCGTAGGCGCGCGCCCGGTCCGGGTCCGGTCGGTAGACCGCCTCGTGCACCCGGCCCATCGCCTGCGACGCCTCGTGGATCGACGGGAACTCACCGGCGGCGACGGCGGCATGGATCGCCGACCCGAGCGCCGGCCCCTGCGCGGACGCGATGATGTTCAGCGGTCGCCGGGTCACGTCGGCGTAGATCTGCATCAGCAGCGCGTTGTTGGTGAGACCACCGGCGATCACCAGGTCGTTCACGGCCACACCGGCATCGACGAACGCCTCGATGATCATCCGCGTGCCGAAGGCCGTGGACTCCAGCAACGCCCGGTAGATGTCCTGCGGCCGGGTGGCCAGGGTCATTCCGACGATCATCCCGCTGAGGTCGTGGTTGACCAGCAGCGAGCGGTTGCCGTTCCACCAGTCCAGCGCGACGAGCCCGTGCGCACCGACCGGTTGGCTCGCGGCCAGCTCGGTGAGCTGTTCGTGCGAGTCGATGCCGGCCGGGGCGGCGTGCTTGACGAACCAGCCGAAGATGTCGCCGACACCGCTCTGCCCGGCCTCGTAACCCCACGCGCCGGGGCTGATGCCGCCGTCCACCACACCGCACATGCCGGCCACCTCGGCGACCTGCGCGCCGTTGACGACGTGGCAGGTCGAGGTGCCCATGATGGCGACGAGACGGCCGGGCTCCACGGCCTGCGCGGACGCCGCGGTGACGTGCGCGTCGACGTTGCCGACGGCCACCGCGATCCCCTCCGGCAGGCCGGTCCATGCGGCGGCCTGGGCGGTGAGCGCGCCGGCCCGGGCGCCGAGCGGCAGCAACGGACCGTCGAGCTTGGTCACGAAGTCGCCGAAGTCGGGGTTGAGCGCGGTCAGGAAGCCCTCGGACGGGTAGTGACCGTCCTGGAGGATGCCCTTGTAGCCCGCGGTGCAGACGTTGCGGGTCTCGGTGCCGCAGAGCTGCCAGACGATCCAGTCGGCCGCCTCGACGAAGCGCTCGGCCCGGTCGTAGACCTCGGGGTCCTCCTCGAGGATCTGCAGGCCCTTGGCGTACTGCCACTCGGCGGAGATCTTGCCGCCGTAGCGGCCGATCCACGGCTCGGCCCGCTCGTGGGCCAGCGCGTTGATCCGGTCGGCGTGCGGCTGCGCGGCGTGGTGCTTCCACAGCTTGACCCAGGCGTGCGGCCGGTCGCGCAACTCGGGCGTCTCACACAGTGGGGTGCCGTCGGCAAGCGTCGGCAGCACCGTGCAGGCGGTGAAGTCGATGCCGATGCCGACCACCGCGGCGGGATCCACCCCCGCGGCGGACACCGCTGCCGGGACGGCGTTGCGCAGCACGTCGCGGTAGTCGTCCGGGTTCTGCAGAGCCCAGTCCGGAGGCAGCGCTCGGCCTCCTGGAAGCGCCGTGCTGATCACGCCGTCGCCGTACTCGTGCACCGCGGTCCCCAACTCGGCACCATCACCGACACGGACCACCAGAGCTCGCCCGGACAGGGTGCCGAAGTCGACACCGACGACGTAGCGGTCGTCAGCTCCGTCCACACGGTTCATGTTCACCTCCACCGTTAACGGGGATAGTGTTAACGCTCACATCCAGCCTCGTCAAGACATCTAGGCGCAACAGCTCCGTAACGGAACGCGGAAGCCGAGCCGACTCGGGCGCGTCGCTGGCGGACCGCCACAAAGCACGCGAATCCGGTGTCGGCCCCCGATCCGGCACCGAGAACGCGGCCTGCCGCACGGATCGGCCACCGACCGAACGCTCCTCGGCGGGCCGGGCGACAGGTACCGCACCACCCTCACCACGGAATGCCCGCCGAGCACCGGCGCCTGATGATGTTGGCGATAACATCACCGGGTCGCCGCGCTCCCATGGTCGGACCTCTGGCATGGCTGCCGGCATCGCGATGGCTCGCAAGCGAGCGCTCCCCCGGCGACTACGGGCTCACCTCGTGGCCTCGGGACGGGCCGGTGTTATCGATAACATTCGACGTTTGAGTCCTACCCGGAGCGGTCCGCGAGTCCGCCGGACGGACGGGTGGCGGGCCGGGCTGATCCACTCGCGTTCCTTGAAATCGGGGGGTCCCAGCGCGGGAGACCGGCCGACTCCAAGAAATCCGAGTCGATCAAGCCCTCGCGACGGACCGCCGTCGGGCCGCGCCGCGCGACATGGACAGCCGGCGACTCGGCCCCGTGGGCCGAGTCGCCGGCTGTCCGTCGCGATGGCGGGACGTCGGGCGGGGGTGCCGGGATCAGGTGGCCCGACTGCGGTTGTACAGCGACTTGGCCCAGAAGAAGCAGCCCACGGTGATGACGACGCACCAGACGACCGCGACGATCCCGTTGGCGCCGATCCCGGTGCCGAGCAGCAGACCGCGAAGGGTCTCCATGACGGGCGTGAAGGGCTGGTAGTCGGCGAACCACCGCACCGGGGTCGGCATGGAGTCGGTGGGGACGAAGCCGCTGCCGAGGAACGGCAGGAGGATCAGCGGCATGGGCAGGTTGCTGGCCGTCTCGACACTCTCGCTCACCAGACCGAGGGCCACCGACAGCCAGGTGAGCGCAAAGGTGATCATGGCGAGGACGCCGATCGCCGCGAGCCATTCGACCGGGTTGGCCGTGGGCCGGAACCCGACGAGCAGCGCCACGCCGATGACGGCTGCGAGGCTGAGCAGGGTCTGCACCAGGCTGCCCAGTACGTGGCCGGTGAGCACCGACGGTCGGAAGATCGCCATCGTCCGGAACCGGGCGATGATGCCCTCGGTCATGTCCATCGCGACCGAGATGGCGGTGCCCTGCGCCGCGCTGACCACCGTGATGAGCAGGATGCCGGGGGTGACGTAGTTGGCGTACTGGGAGCGACCGCCGGACGGGCCGAGGCCGGCGCCGAGCGTGCCGCCGAACACGTAGACGAAGAGCAACAGGATGATGATCGGAATGCCGATGAGCAGCATGGTCATCGACGGGTACCGCCGCATGTGCAGGAGGTTGCGTCGCAGCATGGTGCTCGAGTCGCGCACGGCGAGGGAGACGGTGCTCATCGCGCTGGAGCCCTTTCCTGGTCGGGTCGGCCGGCGCGGGAGTCCGGCTGGCCGGTGAGGGTGAGGAAGACGTCGTCGAGGTCGGGGGTGTGCACGGAGAGCCCGGCCACGCTGATCGAGGCACGGTCGAGGTGGTCGAGAAGCGAACGCAGCGACCCGACCCCTCCGTCGCTCGGCACCTGGAGGGTGAGTGCCGCGTCGTCCCGCCTGCCGGCGGCGAACGTACGGGCCGCCGATTCGAGCCCGTCCTGGTCGGCGAACTGCAGCACCACGTGGCCACCCGGGATGAGCCGCTTGAGTTCACGTGGGGTGCCCTCGGCGATCAGCCGGCCGTGGTCGAGGAACGCGACGCGATCGGCGAGCTGGTCGGCCTCCTCCAGGTACTGGGTGGTGAGCAGGATGGTGACGCCCTCGGCGACGAGCGCGCGGATGATCTGCCACATGGCCCGACGGCTGCGCGGGTCGAGACCGGTGGTCGGCTCGTCGAGGAAGATCACGCGGGGCGCGCCGACCAGGGTCATCGCGAGGTCGAGCCTCCGCCGCATGCCTCCCGAGTACGTCGACACCGGCTTGCCGGCCGCCTCGGTCAGGTCGAACTGGTCGAGCAGCTCGGTGATCCGTCGCCGGCCGACACTCTTGTCCAGGTGACACAGGTCGGCCATCAGGAGAAGGTTCTCCCGGCCGGTGAGCAGGTTGTCGACGGCGGAGAACTGGCCGGTGACGCCGATCAGTTCGCGTACCGCGTCGGGGTCTCGGGCCAGGTCGTGGCCGAAGACGCGGGCGTGCCCGCCGTCGGCGTTGATCAGGGTGGAGAGAATCTGCACAGTGGTGGTCTTGCCGGCGCCGTTGGGGCCGAGCAGCGCGAAGATCGTTCCCTCGCTGATCATCAGGTCGATGCCGTCCAGCACGACCTTGTCACCGTAGGACTTCCGCAGGTCGGTGGCGACGATCGCGGGCTTCGTGGAGCTGGTCATGGTCTCCTCCTTCGTGGTCGCGGTGGGCGGGTCAGGCGCGGCGGATCATGATGTCGCCGTAGGAGGTGTTCGCCCGGACCTCGACCGTCTCGTCGGTCTGCGCCGGGCCGTCGGTCGTCTCCAGGGCGTTGTGGACGCGGCCGTGCTTGGAACTGACGTCGAGCCAGGCGGCGGTCCCACGCCGGATGCCGACCTCGATGGCGCCGTAGGAGGTGTTCAGCTCGATCGCCCCTCGGACGACCTCGCCCAACCGGACGTTGCCGTAGGCGGTGCGGGCCGTCACCGAGGCCAGCGGCGCGTCGAGGGTGATGTCGCCGTACGCGGTGTTGACCCGGACGTCGCCGCCGCTGCGGCCGATCCAGCAGTCACCGGAGGAGTTCTTGATCTCGGCGGAGCCGTCGACCGCCCCGATGCGGACCTTGCCGGAGGAGACCTTCACCCGGGCCGAGCCCGTGACCCGCTCCACCGCGACCTCGCCGTGGCTGCTGTCGATGTCCAACGGCCCGGTCTCGTCGAGCCGGATCCCGCTCCCCGTCTTGATCCGGCACTCGCCCAGCCGACCCTCGCAGCGGAACGCCGCCCAGGACGACTCGCCGTGCACTCGCGACCCGGCCGGCAGCTCGATCAGGACGTCGACCGACGGCCCGGAACCGAAGCCGTAGCGGCGCCAACTCTTCGACACCCTGATCAGCAGTTGTCCTGCGGCGTACTGGACGGTGGTCTGTTCCGCGGTGCTCACGTCGGCCTTGCTCGACGGGTCGCGGGGCCGCACCGTCACCACGGTGTCGGTGCGGTCGGTCGCTTTGATCCAGACATCTCCCACGGGCAGCTCGACCCGGACGGCGATGGGTTCTGGCGTTTCGAAAACAGGCATGGTGGTCTCCCGAAAGGTGGTCGGCGACTGTCGCCGCTGGTCAGCGGCGGGAAAACAAGGGGGTACGGAGAGTCAGCGGGCCCAGCCGGTGAGGTGCTGGCCGGAGCGTGGCTCCACCCGGCGGGGCGGGCGACGCTCCGTCTCGCCGGCGCTGACGGCACCGGCGACGGCGCGTACCAGCCAGGCGTTGACCGAGAGCCCGGCCCGCCCGGCGGCCTCCTCGACGCTTGCCTTGAGGTGGTCGGGGAGTCGGAGGTTGATCCGCGAGGTGCCACCGTCCTCCCCCTCCGGCGCGGGGGCTGGCGTGGCGAGCGGCGGCGGGCCGCTGGCCTCACTCACCTCGTCGACGAGCGGGCTGGCCGGCGTCACCACGAAGTCCGGCTCGCGCCCGCGCAACCGGACGTGCACCGAACCCGGCGCGAGATCGCGGGTGATCTCGTCGGCGGCGTCGGACAGGGCCTCGAGCAACGTGAGACGGGTCGCCGCCTCCAACTGGGCGAAGAGCCGCTCGGCCAGCATCCGGGCCTCGGGGTCGACCCCCTCGGCAGCAATGGCGAACTCGTCTCGCAGGTTCTCGACGTATGACCTCAGCTCCATGGCACCATCATGGCACCACTTTGGCTCAGAACGCAACAGGCGTGGCTCACAATGGTGCCGACCGATCAGGCCCGCCGCGGCACGCCGGGTGCTTCCAGCTCGCCGAACATGCCCCGGACCAGGTGATTCGCCTCTGCCTGAGTCAGCCCGGAGGCCACCAGCAGGTCGCTGACGGTCGTCCGGACCTGTGCCACCACCACCGCCCCGGAGAAGCCGACCCCCTCCCGATAGGCCGCACCGGCCGTCCGGACCGCCCGCAGCGCCTGCTCACGTGCCCGGTTCGGCTCGACCGCGGCGGCGAACTGCCGCTTGAGCAACCGGACGGCCTCGGCGAGATCGGCCACCGCCCCCGGCAGCGCGTCCGGGACCGGTTCACCGTCCTCGATCAGCGTCACCGACCGGCGGATGAGGGTCCCGCTGTTGCGCATCGCCCGGTCGATCGGCTCTGCCGCCTGCGCGTACCGGCTCACCGGACCGTGCCGTTCGCGCCAGTGCACCGGCGACAGGACGCTGGCCTCCCGGGCGCCCTGGGTCGCCTCGACGAACGCCTGCACCTGGCCCTTGTTCTGCCGCAGTTCGCTGCGGGCGGTGCGGGCCCGATCAGCGTCCCGCTCGGCCAGCGCGCTGGCGGTCGCGTCGAGTTGGGTGGCGAGGAGGTCCAACGCCGGCCGCGCGGCCCGGTTGAGCACCCGCAGCGGGTTCAGCGGCAGCAGCACGGTGGTGATCAGCAGCGCCAGCCCGCCCCCGACGAGCGCGTCCACGAACCGAGGGATCTCCAGATCACGGATGGACGGACTGAGCGTGGCGATCAGCACCGCCGTCGCTCCGGCCTGGACCACCACCGCCGCACTGCCCACGAGGAACAGCGCGACCACGATCGCGAGCACGACGATCAGGACGAGTTGCCACCACCCGGTGCCGATCAGCACGAGCAGCAGATCGCCGATCAGCACCCCCACGGTGACACCGATGATCAGTTCGACGGTACGGCGGAGCCGTTGGCCGACGGACGCGGCGAGAGTCGAGACCGCGGAGATCGGTGCGAAGATCGGCTGCGACACGTGCAGCAGCTCGTGCGCCACGAACCACGCCAGCGCCGCGGCCAGACCGGCCTGCACCGCGAGCCCGCCGAAGGCCCGTACCCGACGCATCCGGTCGCGCAGCGTGGCCACCACGCGGTCCCAGAGCCGGACCACGATCGGAGCGCGGCCCTCCGCTCCGTGCCGACCGGCAGCGACCATGGCGGCACCTACCCCGCCAGCACCCGATCAATCCCCCGCGCCGGTGCGTCGACCTCCCCGCCCGAGCGTGTGCGCGGCGCCGACCACGACGAAGGGCAGCCACGGCGTCCGTCGCGGCGTGGGCGGGCCGCGATTGAGGCCGTCCGGTTCGGGTAGACCGCGGTCTGCCGCCGTCCGGGTGGCGGCCCCGGCACGGCGGGCTGGCAGGGCTGGCCTCGGGTGGATCGTGTGCCCGAGGGCTGCCGAGACGCCTCGGGGGGCATTCGGATGGACCAGCGCGGTTGAGCGAGCCAGACACCACCGGCGGCATCGTCGAGCTGCGGGTGCACGGCGTCTCCGGCGCGAACGCCGAAGAGGTGCTGGACCTGCGGCAGGTCTCGCAGGTGGCGGGTGACCGCAACGGAGGCTTCTACCGGCCGCGTCCCCGGTACTCGGACGCCACCGGCGCGCACGGGCTGACGCTGGAGTCGTACCGCTGGGGTGATCTGCCCGCCGGGACCGTGGTCCGCGCCCTGGGGTTGGTCTTCCTGCTGCCGTTCATGCTGGTCAACGTGGCGATCTGGATGCGTCCCGCGAACTCCGGTTCCGAGGCGACGGTCAGGTCGCTGTGCCGGTTGCTGGCGCTCACGCTCACCGTGCTCTACGTGCTCGGCATCGCCGGCGTCGCCCTGGATCTCGTGGGTTGGAAGTGTCTGAACTCGGCGAACTGCCTCGCCGGACGCAGCTGGCTGTCCTGGTTGAGCGGCCGGCCGGTCGGGGTGCGACTGGCGGTACTCGCGCTGGTCCCGGCCACCGCGATCGGCCTGATCTGGCGGATCAGCAACCGGCCGGGGCGGACGTTCGAGGCGTTTCGCGCACCCGAGCAGGTCTCCGGGCATCGGCTCGGCGCGGTCGGTCAGTGGGACGCCGAGCCGCTGGTCGGGCGGCTGCGCTCGATCCACGTCGCCGCCGCGTTCGCGACGCTGGACCTCACCCTGCTCCTGGCCCGGGTCGCCAGCGGCGCCACCGCCATCGGCGTCGCGTTGACGGTGGCCACCGTGGTGGTCCTGGCCGCCTGCGTGGGATCGCTCTGCACTCCCCCGCTGATCGACCGGGCCGCGACGGATCGGCGCCTCGACGGGATCACCCACGCGCTACGGTCCAGCGCCATCGTCCTGACCGTCCTCGTGGTGGCCTACGTGCTGGCCAGTCCGCAGCCGTGGGACGGACGTCGCGAGCTGCCCGGCTACGACATGACCCTGGCCGGGCTGTTCGTCGCACAGACCACCCTGCTGGCCGCACTGGCCGTGGTGCTGCTCCGGCGCCGGGACCGGCAGCGAGGTGCGACGCCGCTGTTCGGGTTGGGTGGGCTCGCGATCGCGGCCGCCGGGATCAGCGTGGCGGTGGCGTACTCCGCCGAGGTGGTCTACCGGGCGGCGGACTTCCTCGACCGGGACACGCCAACCGGTGCGGGCATCGCCGCCGGTCCACCCCGCGCGTACACGTGGGTGATCTTCGGCTTCCTGCGCGCGATCGTGGTCACGCTTGTCGTCGCCGGTCTGGTCATCGTGATCTCCCGCCGGGGCCGGCGTCGCGACGCCGCGGCGATCGTCGCCCACGACTACCCGGACCCGCCGCCGGAGGCCAGCACCCGACTGCGGCAGGTCCGGGACGCGATAGCCCGGGCCCGGTTCACCGAGAAGCTGGTGCCGCTGGCGGTGCTCTTCGGCTGCCTCGCCGGCCTCGCCACGGCCAACACCACCATCGGCCTGCTGGGACAGTTCCCGAGCGACGTGGTCGAGAGAAACATCGGATTGCCGGCGGACGTGGTCACCTTCGCCATCGCGTTCGGCAGTTGGCTGATCGCCGCGATCATCCTCGGCATGATCGTCGGCAGCGTCTTCGCCTACCGGACCATCCCGTTCCGGCGGCACGTCGGCGTGCTCTGGGACCTCGGCACGTTCTGGCCCCGAGCCGCCCACCCCTTCGCACCGCCCTGCTACGCCGAACGCGCCGTGCCGGAGCTGACCCGCCGGATCACGTACCTCGTCGAGAGCGGCCATGCCGTGCTGCTCACCGGGCACAGCCACGGCTCGGTGCTGCTCGCCGCGACGGTGCTCCAACTGCCGCCGGAGGTCGGCAGCCGGGTCGCCCTGCTCACCCACGGGTCACCGCTGCGTCGCCTCTACGCGCGGCTCTTTCCCGCCTACATCGACGATGCGGCACTGCACGACATCGGCCACCGGGTCGGTTGGCGGTGGGTGAACCTGTGGCGCGACACCGACCCGATCGGCGGCTGGGTCTTCTCCCCCCACCGGTCACCCCGGGGGGCTGCGGGAAGCGACCCGGCCGACACCGTCGATCGTCGACAACGCGATCCCCGGGACGTGGTGACGCCGGCCAGCGACAGCGTTCCCCCTCCGATCCACGGCCACTGGCCGGACGAGGCGGACGAGTCGTTCACCGCGGCGGTGCGGGAGTTGGTGCGGCGTCTGGGTGGGCGGGCGGACCCACCCGTCGCAGCCGGGTAGCGGCCGAGTCACCCGGCCCGGGTACGCCAGTCGTCGAGGCTGGTGGCGGCGATGCGGGCGCCGTCGGCGGGGACCAGCGAGCGTTCGCCAAGCGTGGCACCGAAGTACCGGGCGCCCGGGTCGGCCACCACCGACCGGGGATCCTGCTGGGACGCGAGGATGGATCGGCCCAGTTCGTCGAGGCGGAACTGCTTCGGGCCAGCGATCTCGACCACCGCGTTTGTCGGCGCACCGACCACGACGTCGGCGACCGCGGCCGCGACGTCGTCCGCCGCCATCGGTTGGATGAGGACCGGCGCGAGGTGCACGGTGTCGCCGTCCGTGGCGGCGTCGATGATCCCCTGGAGAAATTCGAAGAACTGCGTGGCGTGCACCACGGAGTACGGGATCCCGGCCGCGACGATGAGCTTTTCCTGGGCGACCTTCGCCCGCATGTACCCGCTGTCCGGGATCCGGTCGCACCCCACGATCGAGAGCGCCGCGTAGTGGCCCACCCCGGCCGCCGCCGCGGCGGCGAGGAGATTGCGGGTGGACGTCTCGAAGAACTCCAGCACGGCGGCGGCCTCGAACGACGGCGAATTCGACACGTCGACCACGACATCGGCACCGGCGAGCGCCTCGGCCACTCCCTCGCCGGTCAGTGTGTTGACGCCGGTCTTTGGTGACGCCGGCACCGCTTCGTGCCCCTGGGCGCCGAGATTGTCCACGAGCTTGGAGCCGATGAGGCCGCTGCCACCGATGACGACGATCTTCATGGTCGAACACGTCCTGTCTGCGGTGGGTCTGCAACCGCTGCCCACCAGTAAGACGGAAACCGTGCACCGATGCAGGACAATCGCCCAAGAACAGTGCGACGAGAATCAGCCGGTCCCCTGGAGGTCTGACGTGGCCGTGGTGTCCCATCCGGTGTTCGCCCGGGTGTACGAGAGGCTCAGCGTCGCCATGGACCGCGCCGGCACGGCGGAGTTCCGACGGGACCTGGTTGCTGGCCTGTCCGGCCGGGTGATCGAGATCGGCGCGGGCAACGGCAGGATGTTCGCCCACTATCCACCCGCGGTGACCGAGGTCGTCGCGGTCGAGCCGGAACGTCGACTGCGCGCCGCCGCCGAGCGGGCGGCACCGAGCGCACCGGTGCCGGTCACCGTCGTCGACGGTCTGGCGGACGCCCTGCCCGCGGGTGACGGCGAGTTCGACGCGGCCGTCGTCGCGCTCGTGTTGTGCACCGTGCCGGATCAGGCGAGCGCGCTCGCGGAGGTCAGCCGGGTGCTGCGCCCCGGCGGCCAGCTGCGCTTCTTCGAACACGTCGCCGCCGAGCAGAGCAGCCGCCTGCACCGGACCCAACGCCTGCTCGACGCGACACTGTGGCCGAAGTTGTTCGCCGGCTGCCACACCAACCGCGACACCGTCGCCGCCATCGGTGCCGAAGGGTTCGTGATCGAGGAGCTGCGTCGGTTCCGCTTCCCGGCCACCAGCAACGGCCCGTCCTCACCCTGCGTGCACGGCCGGGCGATCCGGCCCGCGCCGACACACCAGCACTGAGGACGACCGTTGGCCTGGGAAGAGTTTCGCCTGTCGATCGACGAGCGGCCACTTCTCGCGAAGGTGGCGGCGCGGGAGTAGGCGTCGGGCAATCACAGGGCGTAATAGGGAAAACATGAATATGAATGGCTATTGCGCTCCGGTTCGTACGCAATATCCCGTTTTGTGGGTATACGCGCCGATGACGTGATGTGGTGGTCACCGCACTTTGTCCACGTCATCACGGCAGTTTCGCGCAGGGCGCGGCCCACCAGGCGCCCCCTGCGAAGTAGTACCCACGGAGGGTGTTCTGTGACAGCGAAACCCAGTCATCATCGTCTTCGCCGACGTCTCCTACCGGCGCTCGCGGCGGCTGCGGCGGCCGCCGTCGCAGCCGGCCTCCTGCTGGTCAACACGACACCAGCCGTTGCCGCAGACGCACCGGTGAACATGGGGACAGCCGGCAACTTCTCCGTCCTCGCCGGCGCCGAGCCGACCAACACCGGCCCCAGCTTCCTCGCCCAGAGCCTCGGACGATACCCGGGGAACACCGCAATGGGCTTCGGGACGGCAACCATCGGCGGCGAGATCCACCTCGGCGACGCGGTCGCTCTCCAGGCCCAGAGCGACCTGACGATCGCCTTCAACGACGCCGCCGGCCGGACGCCGTTCACCGTCATCCCGTCGGAGTTGGGCGGCAACACCCTCAACCCGGGCGTCTACCGAATCGGAGCCGCACAACTGACCGGGACGCTGACGCTCAACGCCCAGGCCGACCCTTCGGCCGTGTTCATCTTCCAGATCGACTCCTCGCTGACGACGGCGTCGGACAGCACCGTCGTACTGACCAACGGCGCCTCGGCCTGCAACGTGTTCTGGAAGGTCGGCAGCTCGGCGACGATCGGCACGGGAACCACAATGGTCGGCAACGTCATGGCGCTCGCCTCGGTCACGATGGCCACGGAGGCGACCCTGCAGGGCCGCGCGCTGGCGCGAACCGCCGCCGTGACTCTCGACGACAACGACATCACCGCGCCGCTGTGCGCCGGCCCCACCGGCCCACCCGGACCGACAGGTCCACCCGGGCCCACCGGTCCTCCCGGCCCGTCCGGCCCGCCCGGCAGCCCCGGCGCACCCGGCAGCCCCGGAGCACCCGGCAGCCCAGGCGCGCCCGGTAGCCCAGGTGCACCTGGCAGCCCTGGGGCACCTGGCAGCCCCGGAGCACCGGGAAGCCCTGGGGCACCCGGCAGCCCAGGCGCACCCGGCAGCCCAGGCGCGCCCGGTAGCCCCGGCGCACCCGGCAGCCCAGGCGCACCCGGCAGCCCCGGCGCACCCGGCAGCCCCGGCGCACCCGGCAGCCCTGGCGCACCCGGCAGCCCCGGCGCACGCGGAGAACCCGGCGCACCCGGCGCACCTGGCAGCCCTGGGGCGCCCGGTAGCCCCGGCGCACCCGGAGCACCCGGAGCACCCGGTAGTCCCGGAGCACCCGGTAGCCCAGGCGCACCCGGTAGCCCAGGCGCACCCGGTAGCCCTGGGGCACCCGGCAGTCCCGGAGCACCCGGCAGCCCCGGGGACGGCAGGAGACCCATCCTGCCGGTGACCGGCAGTGGCGCGGTCCCGGCCATGACGGGCATCGGAAGTGCGCTTGTCGTGCTGGGCGCGTTCGCGTTCTTCCTCGCCCGACGTCGTACCCGGGAGTCCTGATCGAGGGCCCGGCCGGTGACCTGCCGGCCGGGCATCCTCGGAACTGACCATGCGCGACACCGGCGGCCCACTCCCCAGCGGGGAGTGAGCCGCCGGTTGGTGTGCCGGTCATCGGGGCCGGGCTCCGCGGGGACGGTCACCTGTGCGCTGCGGAGACCGAACTGCTCGGTCATCGCGGTGTGCCGCTCGTCGAGGGCGGCCCGGTACGCGGCGTCGTTGGTGATGGCGGTCGCCGCACTCGGGTCACCCTCGATGTAGGTCGGGGCGTAACTCGCGGGTATGCCAGGCGGTGTTCGGCGCGGCGGCGTGGCTCTGAATCCTGACCGGCGTCACCGGTTCGGTAGGCCCGCCAACCAGTCATCCAGGCCCGCCGGACTCGTGAACAGCACCACCGGCGGCCCGGCCGGGTCGGCCTGCCAGGCCCGCATTCGCCGCCGTTCCCGGCCGAACGCGGAGGCGTGCCAGACCAGGATCGAGTCCGGGGACAACACACTGCCCAGCGATTCCCGGTTTCCGTTGCAGATCACCTCGCCCGTGCCCAGGCGACGCAGGGTGCGACGCAGCAACCACCAGAACGAGCGCCACCACGGGTAGTCCAGGGCCACCACCAGGTCGGCACGGGCCAGCGGCACGTCCCGCCATCCGTGGTACGCGCCGTCGAGGATCCAGGTGTCCCGACGGCAGATCTCCTCGATGCGCCCGCGCTGCTGCGCGACCGGCACCTCGACCCACCCCGGCAGCCACAACAGGTCGTCCACCGGATACCACGGCAACCCGAGGCGCTCGGCCAGGCGCTCGGCGAGAGTGGACTTGCCCGAGCCGTGCACCCCGTAGACCAGGATGCGACGCGGTGCGGTCATCGCGGCAGCGTACGCCGCGACCGAAAATCGTTTGCCGTACGGGACGGGCTGCCCGAGAGTGACGTCCATGACGTACTGACGGAACCACCCCGCGCATTCGCCCCCGGTGACACCTCCCGGAGGGCCGTGCTGTCGTCCGTTCCCGCGTCTGCGTACGAAGTGAGTCTCCTTGTTGCAGCACCACTCCCCTCGGGAGTCCCTGCCCCCGTCCACCCCGGCCACCGTCACGGTGTTCGCCTCGCCCGCGAGCTGGATCGAGTCCGCCGCGCTCGACCAGTGCCAGCAGGTTGCCGCCCTCGACGGCATGATCCACGTCGCGGCGATGCCGGATCTGCACCCCGGCAAGGGCGCACCCATCGGTGCGGCCATGGCGTCGAGGGTGCTCTACCCGTTCCTGGTTGGCTCCGACATCGGCTGCGGCATCGCCGTGTTCCCCATCAAGCTCAAGCGTGCCGTGCCGGAGCGCCTCGCCGCCCGGTTCCCCGACCTCGACCGCGCGTTGGACCCGGATCAGGACGCCGACGACCCGGCCTGGGCGGTCGTCCAGGGTGACGTTCCGGCCGGTCACCTGGACGGTCTCGGGACGGTTGGCCGTGGCAACCACTTCGTGGAGCTGGCGCGCGTCGACACCGTCCTCGACGTGCGCCACGCGAGTCGTCTCGGGCTCGACGCCGGTGATCTCGTGCTGATCGTGCACAGTGGTTCCCGTGGTCTGGGTGAACGGATTCTGCGGGCGCACACCGAGGTGCACGGCGCCGGGGCCGCTCCCGATCCCGCCGCCTACCTGACGAGGCACGACGACGCCGTGCGCTGGGGATCGCTCAACCGGCGGGTGCTGGCGGCCCGGGTCGCGTACGCGTTGGGGGCCGAACCCACCCCGCCGATCGTCGATCAGTGCCACAACCTGGTCGAGGTCTCCGACGGGGTCTACCTGCACCGCAAGGGCGCGGCGCCGGGCGACGGCCGCGACGTCCTCGTGGCCGGCACCCGGGGTACAGCCTCCTACCTGGTGGCCGCCCACGCCGGGCCGGAGGCCAACTATTCGGTGGCGCACGGCGCCGGTCGCAAGATGTCGCGCGCCGACGCCCTGCGACGGGGCCGGGCCAAGCACACGGTCGAGGAACTACGTCGCACGCCCGTGGGCTCGCTCGTGGTGTGCGGCGACCGCCAGCTGCTGTTCGAGGAGGCGCCCACGGCGTACAAGCGCATCGAGCAGGTGATCGCCGATCTCGCCGAGCACCGGTTGGCCACCCCGGTGGTCAGCACGACTCCCCTGGTCACCTACAAGACGCCCGATCTCGGGTCCGCCTCCCGCACTCAGCGGCGGGGTCACCGCGACGGACGGGGCCGGTCGTGAGCGTGCTCCTGCTGCTGTCCGCCGGCCGTGGCCCGAGTGAGTGCGCCTGGGCGCTGGCCCAGCTCCTGCATCGGCTGACCGGAGCTGGCACCCGCCGAGGTCTGACGATCGAACAGGTTCAGGTGACAGCCGGCGATCGGACCGGCACCTACCGCTCGGCGCTCATCCGGATCACCGGCGCGGACGCCGAGGCGTTCGCGGCCTCGTGGACCGGGACGCTCTGCTGGCAGGCCCCGAGTCCGTACCGGGCGAGCACGGGCCGCAAGAACTGGTACGTCACCGCGCAGCCGCCCTCACCCGACGCGGCGCCGACGCCGTTCGCCGAGGCGGACGTCGACATCGTCGGTTGCCGTACCGGCGGTCCGGGTGGTCAGCACCGCAACAAGGCCAGCACGGCGGTCCGCGCGACGCACCGCCCGTCGGGCCTGGTCGTCGTGGTGGACGAGGAACGGCAGTTCAGCCTCAACCGCCGGATCGCCCTGCGACTGCTGCGGCAACGCGTCGAGCAGGACGACGAGGCGGCCCGCAGTGCCGTCACCACCGCCCGGTGGCGGGTGCACGACACCCTGGTGCGCGGCGACCCGGTGCGGGTGGAACGTCCGGAGCCCCAGCGATCGGGCCGCCGAGGGTAGCGGCCCGGTCAGACGTCCCGGACCGCGTCGGCGAACGCCTGGGGCGCCTCCTGGGGCAGGTTGTGCCCGACGCCGCCGCCCACGGTCCGGTGTTCGTACTGCCCGGCGAACTGCTTGCCGTAGACGGCGGGTTCCAGGTGCGGCGCGCCGTTGGCATCCCCCTCCAGCGAGATGCTGGGCACCATGATCTTCGGTTTCGCGGCCAGTCGCTTCTCCACCTCGTCGTACTGCGACTCGCCGGGGGCGAGGGCCAGCCGCCACCGGTAGTTGTGGATCACGATGTCCACGTGGTCGGGGTTGTCGAACGCGGCCGCGCTGCGGTCGAATGTCGCGTCGTCGAACGACCACTTCGGGGACGCGGTGTGCCAGATCAGCCTGGCGAAGTCGCGCCGGTTCCGGTCGTAACCGTCCCGGCCGCGTTCGGTGGCGAAGTAGTACTGGTACCACCAGGCCAGTTCCGCCTTCGGGGGCAGCGGCACCTTTCCCGATGCCTGGCCGTCGATCAGGTAGCCGCTCACCGAGACCAGCCCCCGGCAGCGCTCGGGCCACAGCGCGGCCACGACGTCGGCCGTACGCGCACCCCAGTCGAACCCGGCCAGCTTCGCGCTGTCGATCTTCAGGGCGTCCATGAGGGCGATGAGGTCGAGCCCCATGGCTGCCGGTTCGCCGTTGCGCATGGTGTCGTCGGAGAGGAACCGGGTCGTGCCGTAGCCCCGCAGGTACGGCACGACGACCCGGTAGCCGGCGTCGGTGAGCAGCGGCACGACGTCGGCGAAGCTGTGGATGTCGTACGGCCAGCCGTGCAGCAGGATCACCGCCGGACCGTCGGACGGCCCAGCGTCGACGTACCCGATGGTCAGGACCCCGGCGTCGACCTGTCGCACGTCACCGAACGATGCCCCCATGCCGGACCTCTCCTCGCGTTCTCACCCTCGGACGTGCTGACCACGCCTCAATCTAGGGACCCGCCGGGTGGTCGATCAGGGTTTGCCGGTGATCGACCCCGGCCCGATCCGGGCTGGCTAGGATGCACACAGCGTCGCCCTGCGCGACTCCGGGTGGGGACACGACCGTAGGGTGATGGCATGGCTGAGCGACCTCTGACCTTGATGGCGGTGCACGCCCACCCCGACGACGAGGCGACGAGCACCGGTGGCGTCCTTGCCCGCTACGCCGCGGAGGGGATCACGACGGTCCTGGTGACCTGCACCGACGGGCGGTGCGGTGACGGCCCGGGTGGGGTCAAGCCGGGTGACCCGAAGCACGACCCCGCCGCTGTCGTGGCGATGCGCCAGGCCGAGTTGGAAGCCAGCTGCGCGGTGTTGAAGGTCAGCCACCTGGAAACCCTCGGTTACGCCGACTCCGGGATGATGGGCTGGCCGACGAACGACCAGCCCGGCGCGTTCTGGACGACGCCGGTGGCAGAGGCGGCGGACCGACTCGCCGAGCTGATCCGGCAGTACCAGCCGGACGTGATCGTCACGTACGACGAGAACGGCTTCTACGGCCACCCGGACCACATCCAGGCGCACCGGATCACCATGGCCGCCGTGGAGCAGACGGACACCCCGGCGAAGGTGTACTGGACCACGGTGCCGCGCACCGCGTTCGAGCAGTTCGGCCAGATCATGCAGGAGCTCGGCGTCGAGTGGGACGCACCGGACCCGGAGGCGGAGGCGGAGCCGATGCCGCAGCTCGGCCTGCCCGACGACGAGATCAGCACCTGGGTGGACACGAGCAGCTTCGGGGCGCAGAAGTTCGACGCCCTGGCCACCCACGCCAGCCAGACCGAGAACATCTTCTTCCTGCAACTGGGCCGGGAGCGGTTCACGGAGCTGATGGGGGTGGAGACCTTCGTTCGGGTGCGCGACCGCACCGACGCGCCGATCCCCGAGGACGACCTCTTCGCCGGCCTGCGCTGACCCGCCCAGGTCAACTCTCGTAGCGACGCCCGAGATCGTCGGCCACCCGGTCGGCGATCTCGGCAGCGTGGCCGCGACTTGCCGCCGGTCCCCGGAAGTTTCGCGAGCATCTCCGGCGAGCCCCCGCAGGTCATATGACGAATTTCCGGAAGTTTTCAGCGTTGACGCCCGGACATTGACGGCCTTAACGTTTCGAGCAGGTTTCCGGTCACCGGCCGGCACCACCGGCCCTCCGGCCCCGAGCCAGGGCGCTCGACCACCAACCCCGCTCCCATCCGCCAACACCGGACCCGCACCTTGTTGATCGACAGTTGTCGATCAAGGTCTGGAAAGGAAGGCACATGAAGCTGAGACAGTGGACCACCGTCGGCGTGGTTGCCGTCCTCACCGTTGCGGCGCTGAACACGGTGCCCGCCACCGCCGGTCGGCCGTACGACCCCACGGCGCAGAGCCTCGGCGCCCTCGGCCTGCGCCACGGCCTCCAGGTCGGCACCGCGGTCAACATGGATGCCCTCAACGACGCCGGTGACCCGCAGTACCGCGCGCTGGCCTCCTCGGAGTTCACCTCCGTCACCGCCGAGAACGTGATGAAGTGGGAGGTCCTGGAGCCCACCCGCGGCACCTACGACTGGGCCGCGGCCGACCAGCTCATCGATTTCGCCAGGCGCAACCGGCAGAGCGTCCGCGGCCACGTGCTGGTCTGGCACAACCAACTGCCCGGCTGGCTGACCAGCGGTGTCGCCGACGGCTCCATCAACAAGCAGGAGCTGCGTGAGCTGCTGCGCAAGCACATCACCACGGTCGCCAACCGGTACAAGGGCAAGATCTGGCAGTGGGACGTGGTCAACGAGGCGGTCAGCGACCCCTGGGACACCCCGTCGACCCTGCACTACAAGGGCTTCTGGGCGGAGAACCTCGGGCCCGGCTACATCGCCGACGCGTTCCGCTGGGCGCGGGCGGCCGACCCCAAGGCCCTGCTGTTCTACAACGACTACAACATCGAGGCGTTCGGCTCCGGCAACCCGGCGGACGACAAGACCCAGTTCGTCTACGAGATGACCAGGGGCCTACGCGCACAGGGCGTGCCGATCGACGGCGTCGGATCCCAGGGTCACCTCGGCACCCAGTACGGCAACTTCGACACCCTCCAGGTGACCGCCGCGCTGAAGAAGTTCAGTGGGCTCGGCGTCGCCACCGCGTTCACCGAGGTCGACGTCCGCAGCCAGATGACGGCGGGTGTCCAGGCCGGCAACGCGGAGGAGATCAACCCCCGGTTGCAGGCCTCGGCGGCGAACTTCAGCGTGCTGATGAAGGCGTGCCTCGCCGTCCGGAGCTGCCTGTCGTACACGGTGTGGGGTTTCAGTGACAGGCACTCCTGGGTGCCGGACTGGTTCGACGACCCGCCGGAGGGCCTGGCCACGATCTACGACGAGAACTACCAGCCCAAGCGGGCGTACCAGGAGCTGAAGTCGGACCTGATCCTCGCGGGACCGCCGTACGTCCAGCCGCGCAGCACACCCCGACCACGCCGCTGACCCTCGGGTCGCGGCTCACTCGACGGCAGGTCCGTCGGCGTAGGGCCGTGTGGGGCACGGCGGAGCCCCACACGGCCGATACGTCACCACGGTCGTCGACGTTCGACTCACGTTCAGCCGCCTCGAGTGGCCGTACGGACGCCATTGGAGTATTGATGCCGGTTCTACCTGCTTATTGATGGTGTTGGTGTAACCATAGTGGGCGTGGGAACTGCGAAAACTGCCATGCCTGCGATCTCGCCGCTCACCGGCGATCCAATCAAGCGGGCCGATGCCGAACGACTCGCGGGGGTGCTGAAGGCCTTCGCCGATCCGGCGCGACTGCGTCTGCTCAGCCTGATCCAGTCCGCGCCCGAAGGTGAGGCGTCCGTCAGTGACCTCACCGGGGCGCTCAACCTGTCCCAGCCGACCGTGAGTCATCACCTGCGGATCCTCACCGAGGCCGGCCTACTCGAACGCGACAAGCGGGGGGTGTGGGCCTACTACCGCCTGGTGCCCGCCGCGATCGCACAGATCGCCGACCTGTTGACGCCGCCCCGGAAGCGGGCCACGAAGAAGACCCGCTGACCCCTCACATCCGCTCCGGGGTTCGGACGCCGAGCAGGTGCAGCCCCTGCCGCAGCGTCCGGGCCGTCAGCTCGGCCAGCAGCAGCCGGCTCTCCCGCAGCTCGTCCGGGGCCCGCAGCACCGGGCAGCGCTCGTAGAACGCGTTGAACGCGGTGGCGAGCCGGTGCAGGTAACCGGCGAGGTGATGAAATTCGAGGCTTCGTTCCACCTCGCCGACCACCGCGGCGAAGCCGAGCAGCTCGACCGCGAGCGCCCGCTCCGCCGGCGACGTGAGCACGAGGGGCGCGTCCGGCCGGGCGGTCGTCCCGGCGCGCCGGAACATCGATCGGATCCGGGCGTACACGTACTGGAGGTACGGCGCGGTGTTGCCCTCCAGGGCGAGCATCCGCTCCCAGTCCAGGACGTAGTCCTTGGTCCGATCGGTGGACAGGTCGGCATACTTCACCGCGCCGATCCCCACCGCGCGACCGATCTCGGCTGCGGCTTCGGCATCCAGCTCCGGGTTCCTGCGCCGGGCCAGGTCCGTGGCCCGGGTGACCGCCTCCTCCAGCAGCCCGACCAGCTTCACCGACTCACCAGCCCGGCTGCGCAGCATCCGCCCGTCGCCGCCGAGGATCGACCCGAAGCCCAGATGCTCGGCCCGCGCCGGCGGGCACAGCCAACCGGCCGCCCGGGCGACCGCGAACACCATCGCGAAGTGCTGCCGCTGCGGCAGCCCGACGACGTACAGCAAGCGGGTTGCGCCCAGTTCGCCGACACGCTGCCGTAGCGCGGCCAGATCGGTGGCCGGATAGCCGTACCCCCCGTCGCTCTTGCGCACGATGAGCGGCGTCGGCTCGCCGTCCCGGCCGCTGAAGCCGGCCGGGAAGACGCAGTCGGCCCCGCCGCTGGGCACCAGCATGCCCAACCGGTCCAGGTCGTCGACGACCCCCGCCAGCAGATCGTTGTAGGCGCTCTCGCCCCGAAAGTCGTCCTCGGACAACGTCACGTCGAGCAGGTCGTAGACGGTCAGGAAGTACCGCTCGGACTGCGCCACCAGCAGCCGCCACCACCGCAGCGTCTGCTCGTCGCCGCCCTGCAAGGCGACCACCCGCAGCCGCGAGCGTTCCCGGAACGTCTCGTCGGAGTCGAACTTCGCCCGCGCCTCCCGATAGAAGCCGTCCAGGTCGCCCATCGACAACTCGTGCGCCGCCCCGGCCTCGCCGAGGTCGACCAGGTGCTCGATCAGCATGCCGAACGGTGTCCCCCAGTCACCCAGGTGGTTGACCCGCACCACCCGGTGCCCCAGCCAGTCCAGCAGCCGTACCGCCGCGTCGCCGATGACTGTGGAGCGGAGATGCCCGACGTGCATCTCCTTCGCCACGTTCGGCGCCGAGTAGTCGACCACCACGGTCTGCGGGGCCGCCGTCACCGGCACGCCGAGCCGGGCGTCGCCGGCCAGCCCGGAGACCAGGTCGGCAAGGGCCGCGTCGGCGACGGTGAGGTTGAGAAACCCCGGCCCGGAGACCTCCGCCGACACGCAGACGTCGTCGAGGACCGCGTCTGCCAGCACCTCGGCCGCGATGTCGCGCGGCGGACGGCCGAGCCGCCGACCCAAAGCCAGCGCCGCGTCGGATTGGAAATCCGCTCGCGGGGAGCGCCGCACGAGCGGGTCGACCGGTCCGCCGGCCACCGCCGCGAACGCCGGTGCCAGCCGGTCGGCCAACAACCTTTCAAGATCCATGAGTACGCCGATCTCACTCGGACCCGCGCTGCCAGGCGGGCCTCAGACGACAGGAGATGCGGGCGGACCGAGGACGACCAGCGCACGACCGGCGGCTCGATCCGCCGGTCGCAGAAAACAGGTCAGCGCGGGCGGGCGACGGATCGCCGGCGTCGCCGAGCACCGACCTGGACGTCACACGACGCTCCGGTGCACTTGGCGATCACGCTGGTCATGCGGGCAGCTTAGCGGGCCGGCGGATGTGTCGACATCCCGATTACCACCGCTGGGGCGAGCGTCCGGCGCGGCAAATCGTCGTTTGGGACGGTACGCCACCGGGAACTGCCCCGACATCGACGAAAGGTGATCATGAGCCGACACACACCGCTACCGCCGACCCGTACGCGACGCGTGCTTGCGCTGATCCCGCTGCTGGGCACCATCGCACTCGCCACGGCCTGCACCACCACCGAAGACCCGCCCGCCTCGACCCCGTCGGGTGCGGCGCCGACCTCCGCTGCGGCGGCCGTGGATCCGACGGGCCAGCCCTCGTCGAGCGCCAGCGGCCCGACGACCATTCCGACGTCGGCGTTCGTCGAGCTGCCGACCGAGCTGCGGAAGTCTCCGCGCCGGACGGTGCCCGTCGAGGAGGCTCTGCCGAAGCTCTGCGGAAACGAGTTCGGCACCGGGGGCCGGCAGGTGACGGCGAGCGCCGCGATGACAGTCACCTACAAGAAGGCCGACGACAATGCCGGCAACACGCCCCAGGGGATGATCCACCAGACCATCTTCACGTTCGACGGCACCGGCGCCACGGACTACATGGGGCGTCTGCGCACCGCCTTGGAGGCGTGTCCCTCCTTCCAACACGACGGGAGCCGGGCGACCGCCAAGAGTGAGGCTCTGCCCGGCGTCGGTGACGAAGCGCTGCTGCTGAACCTGACCTGGCCCGCGACCAGCCTCAACGGAGAACACACCGGCGGCACCGAGACCAGCCAGATCGCGGTGGCCCGCGTCGACACGGTGGTGACGGTGTTCAACGACCAGGGGTGGGAGGGTTCCAGCGGCAATCCCACCATTCTGGACCGGGTCGTCCGCGACGCTGTCCGGACCATCGACACCTGGCAGCGGTAGCCCCACCATGGGCTCCGCACCCGCCGATCCGCTCGACCTGCACGGCGTGCGACGGGCCTACGACATCGTCGCCGAGGACTACGCCACCTTTCTGCCGGACACCCGCGCCGAGTCCCCACTCGACCTCGCCATGGTCGACGCGTTCGCCGCGGCGGTGACGTCGGGCGGTGACACCCGGGTCCTCGACGCCGGGTGCGGTCCGGGCCGAATGAGCAGGTACCTCACCAACCGTGGGTGCCTGGTGTACGGGGTCGACCTGTCGCCGGGCATGATCGTCCGGGCACGCCGGGACCACCCTGGCCTGATGGTCACCGTGGCCTCGTTGACCGCTCTCCCCTACCCGGACGACCGGTTCGCCGGTGTCCTGCTCTGGTACTCCACCATCCACACGCCCCCTGCCGGGCAGGCACGCGTCTTCGCGGAAGCGGCCCGGGTGCTCCGACCCTCGGGTCACCTGCTCGTCGGCTTCCAGGCCGGTGAAGGTACGCGTGACCTGTCCGGGCCCTACCGCCGCCGCTTCGGTCACGAGATCCGTCTGGAGCGACACCGTTACACGGTGGACCAGGTCGCCGCCGAGATCGAGGCCGCTGGCCTGCGGGAGGAGTGCCGCCTGGTGCGGCGGGCTCGCGGCACCGAGCGGGACGATCAGGCGTTCCTGCTGGCCACGGCGGGTCGCGTCAGCGGTTGAAGGCCACGTACAGGCCGAGGCCGAAGTTGACCATCAGGATGATCGCGCCGATGACGGCGAACCCGCGTTGCCAGGCCGTCCACCGGACCGTCCGCTGGGACTCGACGATGCCCGCCTCCTCCACCCGGACCTCCGCGATCCTGTCCCGCTCCTTGGTGTCCCGGTGAGTCGCGATCGCGCTGGCGCTGAACAGGGCGACGTTGGCCCGAAGCTCCTCGGTGAGACTCTGCAACGCCCGGGTCATCGAGTCGATCGAGCCGTTGATGTGCCGCAGGTGCTCGTCGTGCCCCTGTAGACGCTGCTCGATCCGACCCGCGTCGACACCGCGGTTGTAGGCGGCCTCCTTCTCCTCGCTGGCCTCCGGGCTCGTCACCACGGTGTCATCGCCGGCGGTGACACGGCATCGAGCCCGTCCACGGCCCGTGACAAGGACCGGGGTCGCTGCGGGGACGTGCTAGGTGCGATACGCAAGGCAAGACCTCCTCCTGCCGCCGCACCGTCTGGCCGGACGACGCACCAGTCGTACCACCCGCGGGGCCGGAAGGCCACTGCCGGGATCCGACAGATCCGCAGGTCAGAGCCATCTTTGCCGCTCTCCGCACGCGGGTTACGGGTGCCGTTCGTCGATCGGGCACCTGTCCGGTTGCCGACAGAGCGGTGGTGGCGGTGGTACGTCGGAGACCCCGGGAGACGACTGCGGCGGTATGCCGCCGCGGACGCGTACCCCCCGGGTTGTGGGTCTGTTGGCAACTCCGGCCTGACGACTGGTGCACGCTGCGCTACCTACGCTGCCACCGGTAGCTGTCACACCGTCGAAGGGAAACCCCTGATGTCCGTTCGTCACCTGCTCGTCGCCGCCGTGGCCGCCCCGCCCGCCGGGATCGAGCTGGCCGTTCACGCCTCGGCCCAGCCGGCCGCCGCCACCGCTCTCGCCATGAGCTCCGGGCGAGCCGGTGCGAGCGTCGGCGTCCTGCTGGGGCTGGTCGGCGTCGTCGTCGGCGGGCTGGCCCTGGCTCGCCCCGCCCGCCGCGTCGGCTCCAGCTCGGCGCGACTCGGAGCCGTCCTGGCCCTGACCTCGGGGCTGGCCGGCATGGTGCTCGGCGGGGTGGTGGTCGCCACCTCCGACAGCGGCATCGGTACGGGTAACGGGCGCGGCGGCGCGTTCGTGGCCCTGGCGATCGGACTGGTCGGCGTCGTCCTCGGTGGACTGGCCCTGGCCCGGAGCGCCCGGCTGGCCGCCTGACCACGGTCAGGAGCGGGTGAGCCAACCGGGAACGGTCAGGCCGGACTCGTAGGCGAGGATCACCAGTTGGGCACGGTCCCGGACCTGCGTCTTGGTCATGATCCGGCTGACATGGGTCTTGGCGGTGGCCGGGCTCAGCACCAACCGCGCGGCGATCTCGTCGTTCGACAGGCCCGCGGCGACAAGTGCGAGCACCTCGCGCTCGCGGGTGGTGAGCACACTCAGTCGCGGCCCGGGGTCCGGATGCGTGGCCCGTGCACTGAACTCGGCGATCAACCGACGGGTGATCGACGGCGCGATCAGCGCGTCGCCACGGGCGACCACCCGCACCCCGTGGATCAGCTCCGCCGGCTCGGTGTCCTTGACCAGGAAGCCGCTCGCGCCGGCCCGGAGCGCCCCGTAGACGTAGTCGTCCAGGTCGAACGTGGTCAGGATGATCACCCGGGCCGCGCAGGTCGCGATGATCTGTCGGGTCGCGGCGAGGCCGTCCAGTACGGGCATCCGGATGTCCATGAGGACGACCTCCGGACGCAGCTGCGCGGTGAGGCGCACCGCCTCGGCGCCATCGGCGGCCTCGCCGACCACCTCGATGCCATCCTCACCGTCCAGGATGGAGCGGAAGCCGGCGCGGACCAGGGTCTGGTCGTCGGCGAGCAACAGTCGGATCACGCCGACTCCCCCACCGTCGTCGAGCCGGGTCGCAGCGGCAGGCGGGCGCGGACCCGGAAGCCACCGTCCGGGCGCGTACCCGTGGTCAGTGAACCGCCGAGCGCGCTCACTCGCTCGCGCATGCCGATGATCCCGCTGCCCGGCGCGCCGGGTGTGGTGGTGCCGTCGTCCTCCACCTCCACCAGCACGTCGTCGCGGTCGGCCCGCACCCGGACCACCGCGGCGGTGGCGTCCGCGTGCCGGGCCACGTTGGTGAGTGCCTCCTGGACGATCCGGTACACCGCCAGGTCGACCTCCGGGGGCAACGACCTGGTCTCGGCGAGTTCGGTGCTGATCGTCAGTTCGGGCCGTCCGGCCGTCCGGACCAGATCGTCGAGGCGACCGAGGCCGGCGCTGGGCACGGTCGGCGCCTCGCCCTCGCGCCGCAGCACGCCGAGCGTCGTCCGCAGCTCCCGCAACGTCTCCTTGCTCGTCTGTTTGATCGCGGTGAGCGCCTGCTCGGAGCGGACCGGGTCCGGCCGGTGCAACGCCGCACTGGCCTGCACATTGATCAGCGAGAGGTGGTGGCCGAGGACATCGTGCACCTCGCGGGCGATGCGCAGCCGCTCCTCGGTGGCCCGCCGCCGGGCCTCCTCCTCCATCCGCTGCTCGACGACGATCGCGTGGGCCTGCGCCTCGGCGAGGTAGGCGCGGCGGTTGCGGGTCACGCCGACGATGACCGCGACGAGCCAACCGGCGTGCAGCAGCGTTGCCCCGTTCATGGTGTCCGGGGATCGGTTGTCGCTGTCCGCGGCGGCGAAGGCGATCACCGAGGCGAGACCGAGACCGATGGCGATCCAGAGATGTCCCTCGTCGACAACCGTGTAGAGCGCCACGACGAAGACCAACATGATCGGGCCGGGCTTGTGCAGCAACGCCCCGTACGCGCCGACGGCGACCAACGCCACCACACCCACCGGCACCGGATGGCGGCGGCGGACGGACAGCGCGGCGGAGGAGGCGAGCACCACCAGCAGCGCCGTCCACTCGGCGGTGGTGTCGATGCCGCGCGACTGCACCACCAGGCCGACGAGGGCGACCAGACCGACGGCGAGCACCAGGGCGACGTTCGCCGTCCGGTCACGCCATCGCGCCCCTGACATACGCCGAAGCCTAGCCCTCCGTTGGCCTACGGACGATCGCCCGAACCGGCGGGCACCCGGGCTCAGTCCCCCCAGTCGAGCTGGGGCTCGGGCACGCCGACCGACCTGCCGTACGCCTTGGCGTGAGCCTCGCCGGCCGGATCGCCCAGCGGATACCGGAATGCCTTGCCGGCAAAGACGACGAACCTTTCCGCGTCGGTCCGGAAATCGGCGTACCAGCCGCCCGTCGGTGACAGACAGTCGGCGAGCGCGGCGGCGAGCCGCTCCACCTCCGCGTCCGGGGCGGTGAACTCGATCAACGTCCAGGTGGCGGGCTGCGCGGCGGTGGCGCTGGCGGTGTCGACCCGCCAGATCTTCTCCACCCGCAACGGTACGGTCAGCTCCGCTCCGGTTCGCAGGCTCTCACTGATCAGCAGGCCCCTGAGCATGCGTACTCCTCTCCGCGGTGCTCGATGCCCTCAATCCTCGTGCTGTTCGTCGAGGCGCGCTCGCAGCGCTGCCGCGATCTCGCCCGCCGCGACGATCTGCTCGGGCGTGAGGGCGTCGACGAAGAGCTCTCGGATGGCGCGCAGGTGGGGAAATGTCGCGGTGCCGAACGCCTCGGCTCCGGCCGCGGTGAGCAGCACCTCCGCCCCCCGGGGGACGGTCGGGCACTCCTGGCGGCGGATGAGGCCACGCCGCTCCATCCGCCCCAGGTGGTGGGAGAGCCGGCTGCGCTCCCAGCCGATGTGCGCCGCGAGCGCGGACGAGCGCATCGCCTGGTCCGGCGCCTCGCTGAGAGCGAGCAGGACGGCGTAGTCCCCGGTGGAGAGGGAGGAGTCGCCCTGGAGACGGGACTCCAGCCGGGCACTCAGCGCCGCCGTCGTCTCGATGAAGTTCCGCCAGATCCGCAGTTCCTCGGCCGTCGGCAGTTGGCGTCCTCCCCGCCGGGCAGGTGTGGTCTCCGTCATCTCATTCTCCCGGGAATTGACGTGTCAATCGCCAAGTTAGCATCATTGACACGTCAACCGGTAGGTCCGCTCCCGCGGGTCGCCGGCGGAAGCACCGAGGAGGACACCATGACAGCTACCGGATTCGAACTGGGGCTCAACTCGTTCGGGGAGGTGGCCACCGACGGCGACCGGGTGCTGAGCGACGCCGAGACCGTACGACTCCTCGTGGACGAGGCACGACTCGCCGAGTCGGTCGGACTCGACGTGTTCAGCCTCGGTGAGCACTACCGGGAGGGCCACAACGACTCGGCGACACCCGTGCTGCTCGCCGCGGCCGCGACGGCGACCGAGCGGATCCGCCTCGGCACCTCGGTGACCGTGCTGAGCACGAACGACCCGGTCCGCCTCTACCACGAGTTCTCCACCCTCGACGCCGTGTCCAACGGCCGCGCCCAGTTGGTCCTCGGACGCGCGTCGGCGACCGAGTCGTTCCCGCTGTTCGGCTACGACCTGGCCGACTACGAGCGGTTGTTCGAGGAGAAGCTCGACCTCTTCCTGCGGCTCCGGCGCGACGAAACGGTCACCTGGTCCGGAACCGTGCGAAGCGCCCTGACCGAACAGCGTCTGCACCCACGGATGCGGCCCGGTGGGATCCCGACGTGGATCGGTGTCGGGGGCAGCCCGAACTCGGTGGTCCGCGCCGCCCGGCACGGTCTCCCGCTCATGATGGCGATCATCGGTGGACGACCCCAACGGTTCGCCGGCCACGTCGACCTCTACACCAAAGCGCTCGACCAGTTCGGGCATACCCCGCAGCCAATCGGGCAGCACTCACTCGGCCTTGTCGCAGACACCGACGAGGAGGCGGTGGAGACGTGGTGGCGATACTGGCAGCCGGTCGCGGCGGCGCTCGCCGCGGAACGCGGCTTCTACAAACCGGACCGCGCACGCTACGAGGCCGAAATCGACCACGGAGCGCTCTTCGTCGGATCACCCGAGACGGTGGCGCAGAAGATCGCCACGGTCGCCCGCGACCTGCGACTGAACCGCTTCGACCTGAAGTACGACATCATGCACCTGCCCCGCGAGGCACGCGCGCGCACCATCCAACTGCTGGGCAGTGAGGTCGCGCCGCGGGTCCGGGAGCTGCTGGCGAAGGAGCCCACCCATGTCTGACCTCTTGTTCGGCCTCGACACGTTCGGCGACGTACCGGAGGACGACTCCGGCAAGCTCGTCTCCCACGCCGCGGCGATCCGTCAGGTGGTCGACGAGGCGGTGCTCGCCGACCAGCTCGGCGTCGACGTCATCGCGCTGGGCGAGCACCACCGGCCGGAGTACTCGGTGTCGACGCCGGAGACGGTGCTGGCGGGCATCGCCACCCGTACGTCCCGGATCCGGTTGGCCTCCGGGGTGACCGTGCTGAGCTCGGACGACCCGGTCCGGGTGTTCCAGCGGTTCGCCACGGTGGACGCGCTGTCGCACGGCCGGGCCGAGGTCATCCTCGGTCGCGGCTCGTTCACCGAGTCGTTCCCCCTGTTCGGCTACGACCTGCGCGACTACGACACGCTGTTCGAGGAAAAGATCGAGCTGTTCGTCAAGTTGCTGGACGAGAAGCCGGTCACCTGGAGCGGCACCCTGCGTGCCCCGTTGGAGAACGCCGACGTCTTTCCCAAGACCGAGTCGGGACACCTGAGCACCTGGGTCGGCGTGGGTGGCTCACCGCAGTCGGTCGTCCGCACCGCCCAGTACGGGCTCCCACTCATGCTCGCCATCATCGGCGGCGCCCCCGAGCGTTTCGCGCCGTACCTGGACCTCTACCGCAGGGCGGCCGAGCAACTCGGTACGACCGCACACCCGGTCGGCATGCACTCGCCCGGCTTCATCGCCGACACCGACGAGGAAGCGAAGGAAATCTACTGGCCGCACTACCGGATCATGCGAGACCGGATCGGCAAACTGCGGGGCTGGCCACCGATCCGCCGCCAGGAGTTCGACTCCGAGGTGGAGAACGGCTCGCTCTACATCGGCTCACCCGAGACGGTGGCCCGTCGGATGGCGCGCGCGATCCGCAGCCTCGGAGTCGGCCGGTTCGACCTCATCTACTCCGCTGGAGCGCAACCGGTCAGCGCCCGGATGCGCGCCGTGGAACTGTACGGCTCCCGGGTGATCCCCATGGTCCGCGAGCTGCTGGCCTGATCACCACATGAACCGAGAGGACGACATGTTCGACAACGACCGGCCCCAGACCCTTGGTGTGCTCGGGGCCGGCAAGGTGGGCACGGTGCTCGCCCGGCTCGCCGTCGCCGCCGGCTACCGCGTGCTGGTCGCCGGCTCCGGCGATCCGGCGAAGATCGCCCTCACCGTCGAGGTGCTCGCTCCGGGGGCGGCGGCCACCACGGCGGCCGACGCGGTGGCCGCCGCCGACATCGTGATCCTGGCCCTGCCGCTGGGTAAGTACCGCAGTGTTCCCGCCGAGGCGCTGCGCGGAAAGCTCGTCGTCGACGCGATGAACTACTGGTGGGAGATCGACGGCATCCGGGACGACCTCACCGACGCGCGTACCTCGTCGAGCGAGATCGTCCAGGCCTACCTGTCCGGGTCCCGGGTCGTGAAGGCGTTCAACCACATGGGCTACCACGATCTCGAGGACGGGGCGCGGGCGACCGGATCGCCGGACCGCAAGGCCATCGCGATCGCCGGCGACGACGCCACGGACCTCGCCACGGTCGCGACCCTGGTGGACGCGCTGGGCTTCGATCCGGTGGTCGCCGGCGCCCTGGCCGAGGGCGTACGACTCGAACCAGGCAGCGAGCTGTTCGGCGCCAACGTGAGCGCCGACGAGGTTCGTGCCATGCTCGACCGCTTTCCGGAGTCCGAGCGTGGACGGACCATTGCCGCTGCCCGCGCCTCGGCCTGACCGGTCAGGAATCGAGAAGCCCGGCCGGTGTCACCCGGTCTAGCCTTTTCCCAGGTCACCGGCAGCACGCCGAACCCGGAACGAGGAGAGGGAGCCCCCGCATGTCCGCGAAGACCACCACGACCAGGTCCGACGGTTTCAGCGCCGAGGAGCGGGCCGCGATGCAGGAGCGCGCCGCCGAGTTGCGCGCCGAGGGCAAGAAGGGCGCCAAGAAGGCCGACGGGCTACAGGCGCTCCTCGACCGGATCGCGCAGATGGAGCCGGATGATCGTGCGCTCGCCGAGCGCGTCCACGTGGCGGTGACCGCTGCCGCGCCCGAGCTGTCGCCGAAGACCTGGTACGGGATGCCCGCGTACGCGGACGCCGCCGGAAAGATCGTCGTCTTCTTCCAGGACTCCGGCAAGTTCAACTACCGGTACTCGACCCTGGGGTTCCAGGACGCGGCCAACCTCGACGACGGCGACCTGTGGCCGGTGGCGTACGCGCTGCAGAAGTGGAGCCCCGCGGTGGAGAAGAGGGTCGGCGAGCTGGTGCGGGCGGCGGTGTCCTGACCGTCGCCCACCTATGGTTCGGGTATGTCGATCACCGATCACGCGCTGGCGATCGCGGCGGCGGAAGCCGGAGCCGCGGTCGTCCGCTCGCAGTACGGATCATCGCTGGCCCGTTTCCTGAAGACCGCGGACGACTTCGCCACCACCGCGGACGTCGAGGCCGAGAGGGCCATCCTCGACGTCCTGCGCGCCGGACGTCCGCACGACGGCGTGCTGGCGGAGGAGAGCGGGCGCACCGGCACCGGCGAGAACGGGCGCACGTGGTTGGTCGACCCGTTGTGCGGAACGCTGAACTATGCCGTGCGGACCATGCTGACCTCGGTCAACGTCGCGCTGCGGGCAGGGGCACGGGTCCGTGTGGCCGCCTCGGCGGACCCGTTCACCAACGAGGTGTTCTGGACCGACGGCATCGCCGCGTATACCCGCCGCGGTGGCGTCGACGAGCCACTCACCCCGTCGGCGGAGTCCCGCCTTGTCGACGTCAATCTCGACCCGCCGTTTCCCAACCGGCACGTCTTCCTCGCCGCCCGGATGCTCGGCGACGAGGGGTTCATCGAACAGTTCCGCCCCCGCGTCGTCTCCACCACGCTGGCCGTTGCCTGGGTGGCTGCCGGTCGTCGCGCCGGCTACGTGACGGATGGCGAGCACCTGTGCGACAGCGTCCACTTCGCGGCCGGAATCGCCCTCGGTCAGGCGGCAGGTTGTGTGGTCACCGGGATCGACGGCAGGCCGGTTCATCCGGATGGGAACGGTCTTGTCGTCGCCGCCGACGAGCGGACGCACGGTGCCCTCCTGGCTCTCATCAGAAACCAGCGGTGAGCATCGGTCCGGCGGCCACCGCGCGTGCTGCTCGGGAAGACCGAGGAGATCTCGAAAATCTTCTGGGAGACCAAGCAGCGCTGACCAACCGCCGAGGTACGCGGCGCAGGCTCCCTCATGGACACGCCGCCGGCCGCCTGACGGCGCTCGCGGGCGGGCGGTCCGGTGGCGGGTTACGGGCGGGCGTCGCCCGCGTCGGGCACACCGTCGGCGGGACCGCCTCCGACGAGCACCGACTCCTGACCCTCCTGCCGACCCTCCTGGCGGGCGCGGGCGAGCAGCCCCGCCAGCCGACGTCGGCGGTGACGGACCGCCGCCCGCAGACCGACGAGCAGTGCGGCGAGGAGGCCCAACAGCGCGAGCTGCGCCCACGGGACGACCCAGGTGGTGACGGTGGCCGAGACCGGTCGGAGGTCGGCACCGGCGGCCTGCCCGTCGCCGAGCAGGGTCGGTGACGTGGTGACTGTCGTGCGGAGACGTCCCAGCGCCCAGACGCCGTCGGCGCGGGTCGCCATCTCCCGGCTGCCGCCCGGAAGCAGCTCCTCGACCGCGCCTGTGGCGTCGTGGCTGGTCCGGCCGAAGAGATCGGACACCGCCACCCGGCTCGTCCCGCTGACCCAGACGTTGCCGTCGTTGCCGACGGTGTAGCGGACCCGAAGCGTGCCACCGGCGAAGGGATTCCACGACGGCGTGTACCTCGCGATGAGGCCCTGAACGGGCAGGGTCGCCTGGACGGTCCCGTTGACCCGGACCATGACCCGGAAACCCACTCGGCTCTCGACGTTGACCGTGCCACCGGTGCTGGTGACGGTCGCCGCGATGCCGGCCGGGTGATCCCCCGGCGCGGCACCCTTGGGCACCGTGATCGTGAACGGCACCACCCTCGTCTCGCCGGGGCCGACGGTGACCTTCTCCTGCACGTCGATCCAGGTGCCACCGTCGACCGAGGGGCGGTCGGACGAGAGCATGTTGAAGCGACCCTTGTCGGTGAGGTAGCCGTCGGCGGCCTTCAGCGAGAAGGCGACCGCGTTCTTGCTGAAGTTGCGGACCGCCAGATGCTCGGTCACGACCTGCCCCGGGTCGAGGCTGGCATTGATCCACCGGCGTTGGTCGGGGCCGCTCGGGGTGGCCGGCTGGACCGTCCAGGTCAGCGCCTTCGGGTCTGGCTCCGCCACCGCCACGGCCGGCGCGGCCGTCACCGCGAGGGTCACGACGGCGAGAACGGTGAGCACCCGGCGCAGCGGGGGAACGGTCATGACGATGAGCCCTTCGGCAGGGGGTGTGGCGGGGGCCCGGTCCGGACCCCCGCCACAGCACTACTCGAACAGGGAGAGCGTGAGCGTCGAGCTGTAGGCGCCGGCGGCGACCTCCGCCGGGGTACGCAGGTACAGGTCGGCGTTGACGGAGTACGAGTCGTTGGCCACGGCCTCGGAGTCGAAGGCCGAGACCAGCAGTTCCTGGTCGACGAGGCCGACGTTGTTGCCCGGCTGAGTCGCCTCGTCCAGCGCGGTCACCACCTCCTCGCCCTCGGTGACCAGGCCGGTCTCCCCGCCGTCGAGCAGCCGGGGCTTCCAGCCGAGGTGGTCGGCGGTGATCGGCGCCTGGCCGGAGTTGCCCGCGAAGTCGGTCGCGCTGCCGAGCACCGCCCAGCTGGCACCGTCGGGAACCTCGTCGGCGACGCGGGTGTCGGTGACCGTCACCGTCGGCAGCGTACCGACGAACTGGCGCACCAGCAGGGTCGAGCCGTCCTCGGAGAGCGCGACGGCGTCACCGGCGACGGACAGGGCGAGGACACCCGGCTCCCTGATCTCGTCGATGTCGACAGTGACCCGCACGCTGGCGTCGTCGTCCGGCTCGGCCAGGGCGGGCGACGGCAGCACCGCGGCCCCGACCAGCACCGCGCCGACGGCACCGGCCGCGAGCAACTGCCGCCGTTTGTCTGTGTTCATGTGGTCTCCGTTCTCAGCCATCAAGGGTTATCCGCCGCAGGTGCCAGCGGGATGTTGCACGGTGCGGACCGTCGTCACGTCCTGTCCACCCACCGCCCCGGTCACCCGGACCGTCGCCGAACCCGCGGGCACCGAGACGGCACGCGTGCTGAACGACTGGTACGCGTTCGCACCCGGCGCGACGGCCGCGAACGAGCGCTCGCCGTACGGGGTCTCCAGAGCGATCGTCACCGGCGCGTCATGGTCGTTGCGGGCCTGCACGGCCACGTGGACCTTGCCGCCCACGCACCGCGCCGACGCGGTGGCCGTGACGGGCAGTTCGAGCGTGGCCGCCTGGAAGGCCCAGGTGTCGATCTCGAAGAGGTCGACGCCCGCCGGGCCGGTGTAGGTGAAGTAGACGTCGTGCACGCCGCTGACGCCGGCAAGCTGCGCGGTCACCTCGGCCCACTGGCCGACCGGCGTGTCGACCGCGACCGTGCCGACAACGGGACCGGTGGCGGTGTCCAGGCGGACCTGGATCTGCCCGCCGGCGGCGAGCGCCCGCACCTTCGCCGTCACGCTCTGCGCGCCGTTGTGGCCGAAGTCCACCGACGACAGCGCGGTCCAGTCGCCGTTGTCGATGTCGCGGACCACCAGGTTCGGTGCCGCGCCGCCGAACTGGGCGGAGCTGCCGTCGACCTTTGTGGTCGCGACACCCTTGCTCCAGCCGAAGGTCTCGGCCTCGAAGACGCGGTACGGGTCGAAGTCGCGGACCTGGTTCACCCCGGCGTAGGTGCCGACGACCTGCTGGATCGTGCCGTCCGGGTTGAAGGCCAACTCCTGGATGTGCGGGCTGCGGTACCCCTGGGTCGTGTTGCCGTTGATGCGCTTGTTCAACGTCGGCGCGTGGTAGGTGAAGTAGTGCTTGCCCTCGAACTCGAACACCGACTGGTGGTTGTTGCCGCCGGTGCCGCTGCCGAAGAACTGCGACTGGTTCGGGAAGAGCACACCGGCGTAGGTCTCCTTCGGCCACGACATCGGGTTGTCGGAGATCATGTAGCCGATCTGGCCGCCACCGGGGTAGCCGGGCAGCGGCTGCTGGCTACCACCGAAGTCGTTCCCGCCGAAGTGCGACGAGTACGAGAAGTAGTACTTGCCGTCGCGCTTGAAGACGTGACCCGCCTCGAACGCGACCGGGGCGTCGACCACGGCGGCCGTTCCCTGGGTCGCGACCATCGTGTCGTCGAGTTCGATCGCCCGGATGTTCTTCGGGTTGTTGAAGCGCTCGGCCGGCGGCATGCTCGTCGACGCGGGGCCACCACCGAAGTAGAGGTACGGCTGGCCGTCGTCGTCCACGAACGGGGCCGGGTCGAACTTCCACGCGACGTTCTCGGCACCGGGGGTGCGACCGTCGATCAGCGTGCTCGTGCGCTCGCTGGTCCACGGGCCGAGTGGCGAGGCACCCGTGATCACGTTGCTGGAGCCACCGCCGTTGGCGTAGTAGAGGAAGAACTTCTCCACGCCGTTCACCACCTTCTTGGTGATGCCCGGAGCCCACGAGTTGGCGGTGAACGGGGCCACCCCGTTCGGGCCGGCGACCTGGATCTCACCGTGGTCGGTCCAGTTCACCAGGTCCGCCGAGGAGATCACCGTGATCTGGTTGATGTCGCCGTAGTTGATCCCCGGCGAGACGCCCGTGGTCGGGTTCGGGGCGTAGCCCTGGGTGTCGTTCGTCATGTACATGTACACCCGGCCGTCGTGCACGAGGCCGAAGCCGTCGGCGCCGAACTTGTGCCCGATCAACGGGTTGTGCTCCCCGGGCAGCTTCCCGACGACCTCGATCGTCTTCGATGCCGGCGCGGGCGGTGCGGCGCCGACCACCGACACGTCGTCGAGCGTGAAGTCCATGAGGTGCAGGTCCGGGTCGGTGGCCGGGGTGGCCGTCCAGGGGGTCTCGAAGAACAGCCGCGCCGTCGACACGGTCTGCGTCGCCGGGATCGTGAACGTCCCGTTGAACTGCGCCCACTGACCCTTCGTCGCCGTCACGCTGACGAGGTTGGTGTAGGTGCCACCGCCGTAGTGCATGGTGGCGAAGAACTGCTTGGTGGCCGGTCCGCTCGCGTTCTCGTACTTGATGCGGGCCGTCAGGGTGTAGGCCTGGCCGGCCTGCACCTTGCCGCTGAGGTCCTGCATCGGCCCGGATCCGGTCGTCGCCCGGCCGGTCACGAGCGCGGCGTTCGCACCGGCGTAGGCATCCGCGGTGGCCGACAACTGCGCGCCGTCGCTGGCGTTTCCGTTGTTGACGAACCAGTTGGTCAGGCCGTCCTCGAACCCGCCGTTGACGATGAGATTCGTGTCGGCGGCCTGGACCGGCGCCGCCCCGGTGGCGAACCCTGCGGCCAGCATCAGGCCGACCGTCGCGATCGCGGCGACCCGTCCTCGGGTCGCGCGTCGCATTCGTTGTTCCACGAGACATCCTCCTTCATCTCTGACGTGCGGTCATCGGTGTGCGGGGGATCGGTGGTGGTAGGTGGTCCGGACATCAGGGGTCGACCGCCGCCACCGGCTCGACCTCGGCCGGCGGCGCGGGACAGGTCGCTGTTCCGCGCCACACGGCCGGTCGCCGGTGGGTGCTGGTCGGTGAGCCTGAGGCTCGTGGTGGGGTTATTCGCCGCAGGCGGTGGCGGGGTGCTGAGCGGAGTGCACGGTGGTGACGTCCCGGCCCGCGACCGCCCCGGTGGCCCGGACCGTCACCGAACCGGCCGGCACCGCCGCCGCGCGCGTGGGGAACGACTGGTAGACGTTGGCCCCCGGCGCCACGGCCGCGAACGACCGGTTCCCGTACGGGGTCTCCAGGGTGATCCCGACCGGTGCGTCCGAGTCGTTGCGCGCCCGCACCGCCACGTACGCCCTGCCAGCCAGACACCGCACCTCGGCGCTGGCCGTGACCGGCAGTGCCGCGAGCACGCCCAGCCGGGCCAGTTGGTAGCTGAGCGCGCGCTCCGGGGCGTCGATCTGGTTCTGGGTGCCGAGCTGTCCGGCCCGCGCCGACGTCGCCGCCGCGAGTGCGGACTGCGTCGCGGCCCAGGCGTCGGGCGGGTAGTGACGCGCGTCGAGCGTGTGCGCGTGGGCGATCGCCGCGTCGAGGGCGACGGTGTCCAGCGGTCGGGCCTGCGCGGTCAGCGTGTCGCTGAGCAGGTAGTTGTCGAAGTCGACGTGCCCGCCGGTCTCCTGCGTCGCGTAGGTGAACAGCCCGACCCGGTGACCCATGAAGTGGGCGAGGCTGCCGTCCAGCGTCTGCGGGCCGACCCGGTTGCCGAGCCGGGTCCACGTCGACCCGTCCAGGCTGTAGTAGAACGTCGTCCACAACTGGCCGACCGGCGAGGCGAAGTCGAGGTCCGCCTTCACGTGCACCTCGGTCGCGTCTCCCAACGCCACGGTGCTGCCCGCCACGAAGTTCTCCACCGTCGCCTGGTCCAGGTCGACAGCGAACGGCTGGGACCGGTTGACGACGCCGAGGGTGTTCACGCCATCGACGCGCTTGACCGCCACGTACGAGAATCCGCGGTTGTAGGCGGCCAGGCCGGCGACGTCACCGTTCTTCAGCGCGGAGATGTCCATCCGCGTCTGCACCGACTGCCGTGGCCCGAACGTACGTTGCGAGAGGGTGTTGCGGGCTTCCTCGAACCACGCCAACTCGGCCCGGTTGGACAGCTTCGTGTAGACGTACTGGCCGGTGACCACCTTGCCGGCGGTCAACCGCAGCCAGCCGTCGCGGTCGGTGAGCGACCAGTACCTGTTGTCCGGTGCGTGGTTCCACTCCCACGCCAGGTCCAGTCGTGAGCCGTTGGGGGCGATCTCCGCCGGGTCGAGCGGCGCGGGGACCGTCCACTGCTCGTCCTGGTACGCCCTGTGCGGCGCGTCGTTGGCGAAGTCGTCCGAGGCGACAATGCTCTTCTGCCGCTCGAAGACCTCCTCGGCCGGGCTGAGCCGGATCGGCTTGTCGAACAGGCCGTTGACCGGCACGACCCCGTTGGTGCCGAAGGTCGGCCATCCGTCCTGCCAGGTGGCGGGGATGAGCGCCGGGATCCGCCCGATCGGGAACGTGTCGCGGAAGAACATGCCGTGCCAGTCGGTCCGGCCGTCGGCGCGGCTGATCGGCACCAGGCTGCCCTGTGCGAAGCCGTTGGAGTTGAGCACGCCACGCGCCTCGTAGGTGTTGACTCCGCCGGCCGAGGTGTAGCGCCCGAGCAGGTCCTTCGACCGGAACATCACGACCTGGCGTCCCTGCCCGGACGGCCAGGTGATGATGACGGCGTAGTACCAGCCGTCGATGTGGTAGACCTGCGCGCCCTCGAACAGCCCGCCGATGAACGGCTGCCCGGCGTAGTTGTTCGCGGTGAAGATGTTCGGGTAGTCCTGCGCGATGGCCGTCAGGTCGGCGTTGAGGCGTACCGCGCTGGTGCCGCCGGAGCCGTAGAAGATGTACGGCGTGCCGTCGACGTCGAAGAAGAGCGACGGGTCGTGCAGACCACGGCCGAGGGCGGTGCGCTGCCACGCGCCGTTCTCGATGTCGTCGGTGCGGTAGAGGTACGCCCCGTTGAGGTTGTTGGTGTTGAAGACGGCGTAGAACATGCCGTCGCGGTAGCGCAGCGACGACGCCCACTGGCCCTGGCCGTACGAGTTCTGGCCGTTGCGCAGCGAGAACGAGTCGCCGATGCTCGCCCGGTCGAAGACGTAGTTGACGATCTCCCAGTTGACCAGGTCGTACGACTTCATGATCGGCGCACCCGGGCTCAGGTGCATCGTGGTGCTGATCATGTAGTAGAGGTCGCGGCCCTCGTCGTTCTCGGCGGCGGGCACCCGCTCGACGCTGATGTCCGGCACGTCGGCGTTGAGCAGCGGCACCGAGTAGGTGCCGGCGCCGGTGTCGGTCGAGGTGTACGACGAGCGGGGCGACCACGGGTCGGCGGCCTGCGCGGCGGCGGGTGCGACCACCACCAGGCCCGCTGCGACGAGGACGGCGATGGATGCGAGCGTGCGCAGCCGGCCGGCCGGACGGGTGTGGACTGTGGAGTCGGGTCGGGTCAACGCGTCGGCGAGGCGGTCGAGCACGGCGCTCGGGCTGACCGGCAGCAAGCTGCGGATGAGGCTGGAAGCTCGCAGGCGGATCGACACGGCCAAGGTGGACTCCAGACGCGAGAGCGGCGTGAAGCCCATCGTGTTATCGCTAACAATGCCTGTCAAGAGCATCAATGAAACCTGCCCGAAGTATCCCCGTAACACCGCGCACCGGACGGACGGGCTGTTGCGGTGGTGAGCCGCCGGGCCACCGCAAGCGGAACCGGGCTGGGGCGAGAGCGCCCCAGCCCGGATCCGGTGCCATCCGACGTTACGTCAGCTGCGTACCGTCCACCGCTGGTTGGTGCCACCGCTGCAGGCCCAGAGGATCAACTTCGTGCCGTTCGCCGTCGCGGCGCCGTTCGCGTCGAGGCAGAGACCCGACTGCACGCCCGTGATGGTGCCGTTGGAGTTGATGTTCCACTGCTGGTTGACACCACCGTTGCAGTCCCAGATCACCACCTTCGTGCCGTTGACGGTGCCCTGGCCGGAGGCGTCCAGGCACTTGGTGCCGTAGATCATGAGCTGCCGGCTCGCGGTGTGGGTCCACCGCTGGTTGGCGGCGTTGCTGATGCAGTCCCAGATCTGGGCCTGCGTGCCGTTGGTCGTGCTGGAGTTGCCGATCTCGGCGCAACGACCCGACTGAGCGCCCACGAGCTGCACGTTCTGCGGGTTGGTGCTGCCGCCGCTCTGCACGCCGGCGTTGTTGATCACCGTCTGCGCGCCGGACGGCCAGTTGCCGTTGCTGACCGTGACGTTGTTGTTGACGACGTTGCCGCGGTCACCGTTCGTCACGTTCGTGCCGCTGCTGGTCGACCAGTTGTTGGTGACAGTGAAGTTGCCCATGTTCTCGGCGTAGTAGTAGTTGGCGGTTGCCCAGGTGCCGGTGGAGGAGAACACGTTGTTCCGGGCGGTGTAGTAGCGCGAGCCCTCGTCGAAGTAGAGCCCGAACCATCCGTTGGTCCGCAGGCAGTAGTTCTCGGCGATCAACCCGCCCGGGTTCGCCGACAGCGAGTAGATGCACCCGCCGTCGGTCATCTGCTGCATGACGTCGTGCACGTAGTTGCCGATGACCTGGTTGTTGGCCGCGGTGGTCGCCGTGGAGTAGCGCGGCTGGTAGTTGTACAGGCCACGGTTGGCGTAGTGCTGGCTGCCGCCGGCGTCGTTGGCGCCCCAGCCGTAGCCGATCGACATGCCGGTGTACGGCATGTTGTAGACCTCGTTGTGCGAGACCAGCGAGGTGTTCACGTAGGTCGTCAGGATCGAGACCACGCCCCGGTACTCCAGGCCGAGATCGTGCACCTTGTTGTTGCTGATCGTGACGTTGCGGTTGACCATCCGCTGGTCACTGGGGTGGTGGGCGTCGGCCCGCACGCCGCCGACCACGACGCCGCCGGCGGAGTTGCGGGCGATCTCGGAGCGGGTGACGGTGATGTTGTTGACGCCCAGGCCGACACCGCTGGCGTGGGCGTTGGCGTCGTTACCGATACCGATCGCCGTCTGCCCCAGGTTGACGAACTGGGAGTCGCTGAAGCTGATGGTGTTGGCGGCGGAGACCTGCACCGCGGCCGGCATCTGCGCCCAGCTCGGGCGGGTGGCCTCGAACAGCGAGCAGCCCTCCTGGCAGGAGGTCAGCGCGTCGGACGGACGGGCCCAGGTGCCGACGATGTGCGCACCGGTCTGCTGGTCGGCGAAGCCGTTGTTGCTGCTCGGGCCGAGCCAGCTGGTGCCGGTGAACGTGATCCCGCTGAACGAGATGTGGTGCGCCGGCGCGTCGTAGGTGCCGCCGACGTTCACCAGGGACTGCAGCTGCGGCAGCTCCACGCTGACCGAGCTCATGTTCTGTCCGGCGAGCGGGATGTAGTTGAGCTGGCCGCTGCTGGGGTTGAGGTACCACTCCCCCGCCGAGTCCAGGAACTCGTACGCGTTGGCCAGGTAGAACGGGCCGGCGCGGTGCGGACGGGACAGCGTGTCGAAGCCGAAGGTGTTGTTGTTCCAGGCCGGCTGCTGCATCGTCAGGAAGTTGCCGCTGATGCTCTGCACCGGCGAGTACCGGTCGGTGAACGACCCGACGCTCTCCACCTCGACGCGGCTCTGGTTGCCGAGGTTGTTCAGGTAGTTGAGCGCGCTGTTGGTGAACCGCATCCCGGACGTGGTGAAGGTGAAGTCGGCGCGGTTCACGGCGGTACGCGCCCGGGTGGCGACGGCCCCGTTGACGTAGAGCTGACGGGAGTCGAGCCCGGCGGGAACGTTGGCCCGCCAGATGTTCTTCCCGGCGTCGACGAGCGACCAGCCGGTCACCGCCCGGGCACCGGTGATCGACGGACGGGCGCCGGCGGCGGCACGCCAGATCACCTGGTAGCCGTTGTTGCCGGAGTCGGCCGCGGTCAGCCGCATCGGCGCCGACAGCCGGTACGCGCCGTCGGCCAGCTCGACCACGATGTCACCGGACATCGTGGTGTTGGCGGCCCGCACGGCGGTCTGCGCGGCGGACAGTGAACACGGTTGGCTGGCCGAGCAACTGGTGCCGGAGCCGCTGGGCGACGCGTAGAGGGTGGTGGTGGCCGCGAGCGCGGGGGACGCCGAGGCGGTCACCGCGACCAGCGCGGTCAACGCTGACGCGGCGGCGCCGGCCAACAGTCGCCGCAGCGGGGGACTGGACGAGACAGACACGGGACGGTGCTCCTGACTCTAGAGGGGGGTGGCGGGCAGAGCCCGGGGGCCGGGGCCTCGGTGGGTGGGGGCGGTCACCCGAGGATCTCCCGGAGATAGCGCAGGCCGTCCGTGGCGAGACGGTCCTGCGAGGGGGCCAACGGACGCCAGATCGCCGCGGCGACCGCGATGGCCTCGTTCTCACCGGTGAACGACTCGATGCAGATCGCACCCTGGTAACCGGTGTCCCGCAGGACGGTGAAGAAGCGGGGCCAGTCGAAGTGGTCCGCACCGGGTGCGCCCCGATTGGAGCCGCTGACCTGCACGTGCTTGATGTGCGGGCCGGCGACCGCCAGAGCCGCGTAGGGGTCGGCCTCCTCGATGTTCATGTGATACGTATCGATCATGATGCCGACGTTCGACGGGAGCCCGTCGATCAACTCGACCGTCTGCTCGATCGTGTTGACGACGCTCGTCTCGTAGCGGTTCAACGCCTCGACACCGATGGTCACGCCCAACTCGCCGGCCTGCTCGGCAACCGGCGCCAGGGCCCGCCGGAAATCCGCGTAGCAGGCCGCGCGAGCCGCCGGCGACATCCGCCAGGTGCGGCCGACCGAGGCGTACACCGGGCCGCCGACGCATCCAGCGCCGACGGCCGCGGCGCTCGCCACGCAGCCCTTGAGGTACGCCACCGTCGACTCGACCACCGCTGGCGCGGCGTCGACCAGCTCCCGCCCCGGCGAGAGGGCCGCGCAGACGCCGGCGGCGACGAGGCCGTGCGCCGCCAACAGATCCCGGGTACGGACCGGGTCCCAGTCGCCGGGCTGCTCGATCGGCAGCTCGACCGCGTCGAAGCCGAACGAGGCGATCCGTGGGATCAGCTCGGCCAGGGCCTCGTCGTCGACAGGCGAGGCCCACACCCAGGGGTTGACGCCGATGGCGTACATCAGGTCCTACTTCCAGCGCTGCGGGTAGCCGGGCAGGTCGGTGCAGCCGCACATCGCGTAGTGCAGCGGCGGCATGTTCGCGTCGAGGTACTTGTCCAGGTTGTCCTGGGTGACGGTCGGCTGCGGCAGCTTCCACGGGTTGGAGACCTGCTCGCCGTCGAGGATCCGCAGCGCCGCGATGATCGGCGTACGCCACTGGTAGGTCGGGTAGGTCGGTGCGATCGCGGTGAGCTGCTTGTCCTTCCAGATCTTCAGGAAGTCGAGCTGGTCCTCACCGTTCATCGGCGGAACGGGCTTGCCCGCGTCCTGGAACGCCTCGACCGCCGCGACCGCCACGGCACCGGCGTCCATCCAGACGCCGTCGATCGTGCCGTACCGCTGGATGTAGTCGTCGACGATCTTCTTGGTCTTGGCCGGGTCGCCGTCGGTGAACTCGACACCCACGACGTCGACCTTCGCCTTGTCGAACGCCACCTTCGCCGCCGACCAGCGGGTCTCCAGGACGTCCACACCCGGCAGGATCCGCAGAGCGAGAACCTTACCTCCGGGCTTCATCTTCTGACTGACGAACTCGGCGCCGACGTGGCCGAACCCGTAGCCGCCGATGGGGTTGATGAACGTCACCGGGCACTTCGTGTTGACACCACGGTCGAAGACGACGACCGGCAGCCCCGCCTGGCAGGCGGCCTCGACGGCCGGGGTCAGCGTGGCGGTGGTGTTCGGCGAGACGATCAGCGCGTCACAGCCCTTGCCGAGCAGGTCGTTGATGTCCGCGATCTGCTTCTGGTCCTTGCCTTCGGCGTCGACGTGCACGAACTCCTTGATGCGGCTCTTCTGCGCCTCGACCTCGGCCTGCATGGTCTTGAACCCGACCTGCCGCCACGGGTTGTTGAGTGCCGCGTTCGAGAAGCAGATCTTGTGCGGGCCGCTCTTCTTGAACTTGGCGGTGTCCACCAGCTTCGGGTTGAGCACCTGCTCCCACGGCTTGTCGGCCGGGCCCGTCGCGGTCGCGCTGAGCAGTGCGAGCTCGGCGTCGTAGTCGGCCTGCACGAAGAACTTCGACTGCTCCCCGGTGCCCGATCCGGCGGCGGTGGAGGCACCGCCCGAGGGGCTCGCGGAGGGCTCGTCGGTGGCACAGGCGGTGAGGGACAGCAGGGTGACAGCGGCCAAGGCCGCCATGGAACGTCGCACTATGGATTCCCCTTTATCTCGACGAAGAACGCGTTGCCGAGACCGCCACGGCGAGCAGGATGATCCCGCCCTGGACGGTCGACCTGAGGGCGCCGGAGACGCCGTAGAAATTCATGAGGGCGAACAGCAGCTCAAGGGTCAGCGCACCGAGCATCGCGCCGACGACCGAACCGCGCCCCCCGCCCAGCGCGACGCCACCGAGGACGACAGCGGTGATCGCACCGAACTCCAGGCCGGCGCCGGCCTGGAACGACACGCCGCTGTAGCCGCCCAGCAGGATCGCCGCGGCCGCCGCCGCGAGCCCGCTGAGGATGAAGGCGATCGTGCGGGTACGCCAGACGCGTACACCGCTCAGCTCGGCGGTGCGCGGGTTGTCGCCGACGGCCACGAGCGTCCGGCCGAAGTCGGACCGCATCAGCAGCACGGCCACCACCGCCAGGGCCACCAGGACCAGCAGCGCGAACGGCACGCGACCGAGCACCGGCACGTCCTCGAACGCCCGCCGGCCGAACCGCCGGAACTCCTCGGAGAGGCCACCCTTCGGGGCACCGTCGGACCAGAGGTAGACCGCGCCGACCAGGATCAGGAACATGCCGAGGGTGGTGATGAACGACGGCACCCGCAGCCGTGTCGTGATCAGGCCGTTGACCAGCCCGACGAGCGCACCGAAGGCGAGCAGCAGCAGCACCACGGGCCAGGTACGCGCCGGATCGCTGTCGATGAGCCGGGCGGCCACGACCACCTGCGCGGTGACCAGGGAGCCGACCGAGAGGTCGAATTCGCCGGAGACGATCACGAAGTACTGGCCGGCGGCGAGCAGGATGATCGGCGCCGAACGCCCGAGGAACGACATCAGCGACGGAGGGGAGAGGAAGTCGGGCTGTCGAATGCCGACGAGCACCACCAACACCGCGAGAATCGCGAGGATCGGCAGGATGCCACCGGGACGGACCCGCGGAAGACGCAGCGGCAGCGTACGGCGCTGAACGGTCTGCATGACTAGACAGCCGCCTTTCGCATGGCCCGGCGGGCGTAGACGGCCACCGCGGCGATGATGATCGCGCCCCGGATCACCTGCTTGAAGAAGGCGTCGACCTCCAACTGGTTGAAGATCGCGTCGATGCTGGCGAGCAGCAGCACACCCCCGACCGTGCCGATGACGCCACCGCGCCCACCGGCGAGGGCGGTGCCACCGATCACCACCGCGGCAATCGACTCCAGGTCGTAGAGGCCTTCGGTGCCGACGCGGGGCGCGCCCGAGCCGAGCCGACTGGCGAGGTAGATACCGGCGAGCCCGGCACACATCGAGCACAGCACGTGGGCGGTGACGAGGACCCGGTCGTTGCGGACGCCGGAGAGCCGAGCCACCTCCGGGTCCCCGCCGACGGCGACCAGGTGATGGCCGAAGCGGGTCTTCGAGAGCGCGAACCAGGCCGCCGCGGTCACCGCGACCAGCAGCAGGAACGACACCGGCACCGGGCCGATGCGCTGGTAGCCGAGCGCCTGCACGAGCGACGGCGCGGTGGTGCCGGCCGGCCCGTCGTAGCCGTTGTCGAGGTAGCCCTTGAGCAGCAGCCCGACGCCGAGGGTCGCGATGAACGCGTTGACCCGGAGTTTGGTGACGAGGAGCCCGTTGAACAGCCCGATGCCGGCGCTGACGACGAGCACCAGGCCGATCGCCGGCAGCACCGCGCCGTCGCTGCCGTTCATCGTCTCGGCGGCGACGAGGGTGCTGAGGCTGATCACGTACGCCACCGACAGGTCGAGCGACCCACCCAGGATGACAAGTGTCTGGCCGACGGCGACGAGCCCGAGGCCGGCCGCCACGTGCAGCAGACTCACCGTCGTGCTCTGGTTGAAGAGCTGGCCACCGTCGACGAGGACGACAAGCCAGCCGATCGCGAGGGTGAGGGTCAGGGCCACGAAGACGCCCGGTACGGGGCGCCGGGCCGGCAGGAGCGACAGGGCGCTCATGCGGCGGCCGCCGGGACGGCGCCGACCGCCAGGGTGACGACCTCTTCCTCGCTCGCGCCGGCGGGCAACTCGCCCGCGACACGGCCGTCCCGCATGACGATGATGCGGTCACTCATACCCAGCAGCTCCGGCAGGTCAGACGAGATCATCAGCACGGCCGCCCCGTCGCGGGCGAGGCGGCGGACGAGGTCGTGGATGGCCGACTTCGCGCCCACGTCGATGCCGCGGGTCGGCTCGTCGAAGAGCAGGATCCGCGGGTTGAGCGCGAGCCAGCGGGCCAGCACGACCTTCTGCTGGTTGCCGCCGGACAGGAACCGGATCTCCTGGTCGTCGCCCGCACCACGGACCTCCACGGCGTTGAGCAGCTCGCGCACCCGAACGGTCCGGGCCGCACGGCCGGACCGGGCCGCGAAGACGGCCCGACTGGCGAGCAGCGCGTTGTCGAGCACCGACTGTCGGGGGACGATCCCCTCGCCCTTGCGGTCCTCGGTGACGTAGGCGATGCCGGCCCGCATCGCGGTGCGGGGTGAGCGCAGTCGGACCGGCCGGTCGTCGAGCGTGACGTCGCCGGTCGTGAACGGCGACACCCCGAAGATCGCACGGGCCAGCGCGGACCGCCCGGAGCCCTGGAGGCCGCCGATGCCGAGCACCTCGCCGGCGCGCAACTGGAGGTTGATGTCACTCAGCTTCCGGTTGCCCACGTCGCGAAGGTTGAGCCGCACCGGACCCCGGTCCTCGGGTGCGGCCCGGTCCGGGTAGTAGCTGGACAGTTCCCGGCCGACCATGTGCCGCACCAACTCGTCGCCGGTGGTGCTCGCGGTGTCCACGGTGGTCACACGGCGGCCGTCCTTCAGGACCGTGATCCGACTGGACAGGTCGAAGACCTCGGCGAGCCGGTGCGAGACGTACAACAGGCCGATGCCCCGCTCCTGGAGTCGGCGCACCAACCCGTAGAGCAGCTCGACCTCGTGGTCGGCGAGCGCCGCGGTCGGCTCGTCCATGATGAGCAGCCGCGCGTCCAGGGCGAGCGCCTTGGCGATCTCGACGACCTGTTGCTGGGCGACGCCGAGCTGCCCCACCCGGGCGTCGGCGGGCAACGTGGTCTCCCCGATCGAGGCGAGCAGGCGCGTGGTGCGGTCGAGCATCTCCCGACGGTCGACCAGCCCGCGCCGGACCGGCTCGTGGCCCAGGTAGACGTTCTCCGCCACGGTGCGCTCCGGCAGCAGGTTGAACTCCTGGTGGATGATGCCGACGCCGGCGCGCTGGGCGTCGCGCGGGCCACGGAACGTGCGCGACTCACCGGCGAACTCGACGGTGCCCTCGTCCGGGGCGTACCCGCCCGAGACGATCTTCATGAGGGTCGACTTGCCGGCGCCGTTCTCACCGACGACGGCGTGGACCTCGCCGGGCGTGACATCGAGGTCGACACCGTCGAGAACGCGTACCCCGAGGAAGGACTTGCCGATGCCCCGCAGGGTGAGCAGCGGCGACGGCGGTGGATCTGACATCCCGAAAGCCCTCACAGATAGTAGTCATCAACAAGGTGCACAGGCCAGCGTCCGACCCGCTCGCGGCCGGACTCGGAACTTTCGCAGCTAGCTGCGAAGACTTCCGTTTTTATGTTGCGAACATTCTCTTGACATCGACGAAACATCACACGTATGAAGAACATAGATGTTTGGATGCAGGTCCGCAATCCTCGACCGGGGCTGATTGCCAGGGCCATCACTCGGCCGGCAGCGACGCCGTGCGCGAGTGATTCGGACATGGCCGTCGTCATCAGGGCAAGACGTCGGACGTCACCCCATTCATTGACAGCCGTTAATCTCTAGCTCATCCTGACCTTGTGGACCACGGGACACGAACCACAGCCGCCATCACCCTCTGTGATGTCCCGCGGGTCTGACTGCCGTTTCGGCGAACGGCACGAGGACAGACCAGCGCACTCGTGTCCACCATGCGACCAGGCACAACCTGACGCAGGGTGAGCCCGTGGACGCACTCGGAGTTGTCCGTCCAACCTAGGAGACGCCATGCGTCGCAATACGATGATCATCTCGGTGATCGCGGGCCTGTTACTGGCTCTCGGACTCGCCCCACCGGCGTCGGCTGCCCCAGCCTTCCGCGCCCTGGTGTTCAGCAAGACCACCGGCTACCGGCACGACTCGATCCCCGCCGCGATCGCTATGGTCCAGCAGCAGGCCACAGCGAACAACTTCGAGGTGGTGGCGACCGAGGACTCGAGCGTCTTCACCGCTGCCAACCTGGCGACCTTCGACGTCATCGTGATGCTCCAGACCTCCGGCATGGTCTGGACCTCGACCGCCCAGCGCCAGGCGGTGGAGGGCTACCTCGCCAGCGGCAAGGGCATCGTGGCCGTCCACAATGCCACCGACATGGGCATCGACACCGAATACCCGTGGTGGGACAACACCATCAACGGCGGCGCCCACATGCCGGAGCACTCCCCCGGCGTGCTGCCCGGCACCGCCATCGTCGCCGACAAGCAGCACCCGTCGACGGCCGGTCTGCCGGATCGGTGGAACCGCAGCGAGGAGTGGTACAACTTCGACTCCAACCCGCGCGGCAAGGTGCACGTGCTGGTGACCGCCGACGAGCGCACGTACAACCCCGGCGCCCGGGCGATGGGCCCGGACCACCCGATTTCCTGGTGTCGCAACACCGGCGGCGGACGGGTGTGGGCCACCGCGATGGGCCACGCGATCGCCTCCTACAGCGAGACGAACTTCCGCAACCACGTCCTCGGCGGAATCCAGTGGGCCGCCGGCAACCTTCCCGGCGACTGCGGCGGCACCGTCTGGAGCAACTTCGAGAAGCGCACCCTGGACGACAACACCGTCGACCCGATGGCGATGGCGGTGGCCCCGGACGGGCGGGTGTTCTACGCCCAGCGCGGCGGGCAGCTGAAGATCTTCAAGCCCTCCACCAACAGCACGGTGACCGCCGGGACGCTGAGCGTCTACACCGGCGGCGAGGACGGCCTCACCGGCATGGCGCTGGACCCCAACTTCGCCACCAACGGGTACGTGTACCTCTACCACTCGCCGGCGAGCAGCTCGACCGACATCAACCGCGTCTCCCGCTTCACGATGAGCGGTGACACGCTGAACACGTCCAGTGGCGTGACGATCATCGACATCCCGGCGTACCGGGACCGGACCTTCCCGGAGCCCGGCCACACCGGCGGGTACATCGAGTTCGGTCCGGACGGCAACCTCTACATCGGCACCGGCGACGACACGCCGCCGAACCTCGACCCCAACTGGCAGGGCTACGCCCCGCTGGACTGGCGCTCGGGCAAGTCCAACCTGGACGCCGCCCGGACCGCGGGCAACACCAACGACCTGCGCGGCAAGCTGCTGCGCATCCGTCCCGGAGCCAGCGGCAGCTACACCATCCCGAGCGGCAATCTCTACCCCCAGGGCACGGCGCAGACCAAGCCGGAAATCTACGCCATGGGCTTCCGCAACCCGTTCCGCTTCTCGATCGACCCCGCCAACGGCTGGGTCTACCTGGCGGACTACGGACCGGACCGCAACCCGCCGACCACCAACCGTGGTCCCGAGGGCCTGGTCGAGCTCAACGTGATCAAGACGCCCGGCAACTACGGCTGGCCGTTCTGCCACGGCAACAACCAGCCCTACGCGCCGTACAACCCGGACACCGGCGTCGTCGGCTCGAAGTTCAACTGCTCGGCACCTGTCAACAACTCGCCGAACAACACCGGCCTGACCAGCCTGAAGCCAGTCGTCATGCCGAACATCTGGTACGGCTACCCCGCCTCGACGACCTTCCCGGAGCTGGGCTCCGGCGGCTCCGCCCCGATGGGCGGCCCGGTCTACCGCTACGACGCGTCGAACCCGTCCCAGACGAAGTTCCCGTCCTACTACGACGGCGTGCACTTCTTCTACGAGTGGTCGCGCAACTACATCAAGGAGGTGCACTTCGACTCCTCCTCGGCGGTGACCCGCACCAACTCGTTCCTGCCCGGCGGTAACTTCAACAAGCCGATGGACATGGAGTTCGGCAAGGACGGCTCGCTCTACCTGCTGGAGTGGGGCACCAACTTCGGTGGCGGCAACAGCGACTCCGGGCTCTACCGGATCGACTACATCCAGGGCGGCCGGTCACCGATCGCCAAGGCCACCGGCACACCCACCAGCGGCTCCTCGCCGCTGACCGTCCAGTTCAGCAGCGCGGGCACGTCCGACCCGGACGGCAACACGCTGAGCTACCTGTGGACGTTCGGCGACGGCACCACCTCGACGGCGGCCAACCCGTCGAAGACGTACACCTCCAACGGCAACTACACGGCCCAGTTGAAGGTCACCGACAGCACCGGTAAGACCGGCTTCGCCAACGTCCCGATCACCGTCGGCAACAGCGCCCCGGTGGTCACCATCACCACACCGGGCAACGGAGGCATGCTGACCTTCGGTGACAAGGTGTCGTACCAGATCACGGTGACCGATCCGGACGGCGGCACCGTCGACTGTTCGAAGGTCATCCTCAACCCGGCGCTGGGTCACGACGACCACGCGCACGAGACCACCGAATACCCGGGCTGCTCGGGCACCATCTCCACCGACCTGCTCGGTGGGCATCCCGATGGCGCCAACCTGTTCTACGTGCTGAACGCGCGGTACACCGACAACGGTGGTTCGGGGGGCGGGTCCCCGCTCACCGGCACCGCGCAGGCGATCCTGCAACCGAAGCACAAGCAGTCCGAGTACTTCAGCAGCCAGTCCGGCATCCGGGTCATCGACCAGGCCGCCGCGGAGAGCACCAAGCGCATCGGTGACATCTCCACCAACGACTGGATCGCGTTCAGCCCGATGAACCTGTCCGGCATCTCGACGGTCAGCTACCGGGTGTCGTCGCCATCCGGTGGCGGTTCGATCGAGCTGCGCGCCGGCTCGCCGACCGGCACCCTGCTGGCCACCACCACGGTGCCCAATACGGGCGGCTGGGACAACTACCAGTCCACGACTCCGGTGAGCGTCGCCGCCTCCAGCGGGACACAGACGCTCTACATGGTGTTCAAGGGCAGCAGCAACTCGTTCGATCTGGACTCGCACACCTTCGGCGGGAACGGCGTCGGGACACCCGGCACCGGCACCGGCGGTGGCCTGGCGGGCAAGACCTACACGGTCACGGCGCAGCACAGCAACAAGCTGATGGACGTCAGCGGTGTCTCCACCGCCGACGGCGCCCAGATCACCCAGTGGGCCAACACCGGTGCCAACAACCAGAGGTGGCAGGCCGTCGACGCCGGTAACGGCGCGCTCTACCTCAAGGCGGTGCACAGCGGCAAGTGCGTCGAGGTGGTCGGCAGTTCGACCGCGGCGGGTGCCTTCCTCCAGCAGGCCACCTGCAACAACGGCAACCAGCAGAAGTTCACCGCCACCGCGACGGGCACCTCCGGCGTGTACACGGTGAAGAGTGTGCTGAGCGGCCTCTGCGTCGACGTCAACGGCGCGGCCACCACCGACGGCGCCCGACTGTTGCAGTGGACCTGCCACAGCGCGGCCAACCAGCAGTGGCGGTTCACCGCGGTGTGACCTGTCGCGGTAACAGATGACGTCCCGGTCGGGACCGGTGTCCGGAAATCGGAGCCGGTCCCGGCCGGGACGTTTTTGTCAGTTCGGTTGGTCCGCCGTGCCCGGACCGGGCGCCACGGCGAGCAACCCAGCCGCCGTCAGGGCGCCCCACAGATCCTCCGGTACGGCGACGTCGGACCGTCGTACCGTCTCGGTCACCTGTGCCTCGGTGCGGACGCCGACCACCGTCGACACCACGGCCGGGTGCCTGCGGACGAAGGCGAGTGCCGCCTGCGGCAGGGTCACCCCGTACGTCTCGCAGACCGCCGCGATCCGCCGCGCCCGCTCGATCACCTCGGGTGGGGCCTGCTGGTAGTTGTAGACGGCGTCGGCCGGCGGCTGGTCCCGCGACAGCAACCCCGAGTTGTAGACGCCCGCGATGACCACGCCCACCCCCCGGTTCTCCGCGATCGGCAACAGTTCGTCGGCCGCACCCTGTTCGAGCAGGGTGTACCGCCCGGCGCACATCATCACGTCGACGTCGGTCTCCCGGATGAACCGCGCCAGCATCGCCGACTGGTTCATCCCGGCGCCGATGGCACCCACGACGCCCTGGTCACGCAGGTCGAGCAGGGCCGGCACGGCCTCGTGCGCGGCCTGCTCCCAGTGCTCGTCGGGGTCGTGCAGGTAGACGATGTCGATCCGGTCCAGCCCGCTGCGCTCGAGGCTGGCCTCGATCGAGCGAAGAACACCGTCGCGGCTGAAGTCCCACACCCGGCGGTGGCTGGCGGGAACGTCGAACCCCTCGGAGTCCCGCTGGTGCGCGTTCTCGGGTGACGGGACCAGCAGTCGTCCGACCTTCGTCGACACGACGTACTCGTCGCGCGGCCGCTGACGCAACGCGGCGCCGAGGCGGCGTTCGGACAGCCCGAGTCCGTAGTGCGGCGCGGTGTCGTAGTACCGGACGCCCGCCGCCCACGCCGCGTCGACCGCCGCGGCGAACTCCTCGTCCGTCGTCGCCCGATACAGGTTGCCGCCCTGGGCCGCGCCGAACCCCAGCTCGGTGAGGCGCACCTGCGGGCGACGCGGCAGCGCTCGCGTCCTCATGACGCCGCCAGCCCGGGTACGCGGCGAACGGGCTCGCCGCCGACGCTCACCAGGGGCACCGGCCGGCCCGTCATCGGCCCATCCAACCGCCGTCGACGGGTAGCACGACCCCGCTGACGTAGTCCGACGCCGAGGACGCCAGGAACACCGTGGCACCGCCGAGATCGTCGGCGCGACCCCACCGGGCCGCCGGAATCCGGGCGAGGATCGCCTGGTTGCGGTCGGGGTCGTCGCGCAGCGCCTGGGTGTTGTCGGTGGCGATGTAGCCGGGGGCGATGGCGTTGACGTTCACCCCGTGGGCCGCCCACTCGTTGGCCAGCGCCTTGGTGAGCCCGGCGATGCCCGACTTCGACGCGGCGTAGCCGGGGACGGTGATGCCGCCCTGGAAACTCAACAGCGAGGCGGTGAAGATGATCTTCCCGCGGCCACGCTCCACCATCGTCCGGCCGATCTCCCGGCTCAGGACGAACTGGCTGCTGAGGTTCACCTCGATGACGTGGTCCCACATCTCGTCCGGGTGCTCGGCGGCCGGGGTGCGGGCGATCGTGCCGCCGTTGTTCACCAGGATGTCGATCGGCCCGAGAGCGGTGAGATCCCGGGCCAACTGGTGTACGGCCGTCCGGTCGCCGAGGTCGGCACGCAGCGCGGTGAACTGGCGGCCGGCGGCGCGCACCCGGCGCTCGACCTCACTGCCATCCGATTCGAGCTGGGCCGAGACGCCCACGATGTCGGCACCGGCCAGCGCCAGGGCCTCGGCCATGGCGAGGCCGATGCCGCGCCGGGCGCCGGTGACCACGGCGACGCGTCCGGACAGGTCGAACAGGGCCGTCACTGGTTTCCCTCCCGCAGATCGAGCAGCACCTTCATCACGCCGCCACCCTCCAGTGCCGTGAAGGCGGCACTGGCCGCCTCGACCGGTTCCACCCGGGAGATGAGCTGTCGCGCCGGGATCTCGCCCGAGGCGACCAACCGGATCGCCTCCACCATGTCGTCGCGCTGGTACAACCGCGCGCCGAGCAGTTCCAGCTCACGCCAGAAGAACCGGTGCAGGTTGACCTCGCGGGGCCGGGGGTGGATCGCCACCATCACCAGCCGACCGCGGGTGGTGAGGACGTCGACCGCGGTGGTGACGCCGCCGGCGGAGCCGGACACCTCGAAGGCGATGTCGGCGCCCGCGCCGTTGGTGCGCTCGTTGACAAGTGCCACGACGTCTGTCGCGCCCGGGTCGACGGCCTCGATTCCGATCCCGGCCGCCACCTCGCGACGGAACGGGTCCGGCTCGACGAGGAGCACCCGCGCGCCGCGACCCTGCGCGACGACGGCGATGAGCGCCCCCACCGGCCCACCGCCGACCACGACCACCTGGTCGTCGGCCGTCACGTTGCCCCGGCGGACGTCGTGCACGGCGACCGCGACCGGCTCGACGAGCGCCGCGTGGTCCAGCGGCAGATCCTCCGGGAGCGGCAGGACCAGCTCCGCCGGCACGGTCCAGTAGGACTGCATGGCACCCGGCGAGTCGATGCCGAGGAAGTTCATGGCGTGACACACGTGGGAGTGCCCGCGCTGGCAGGCAGCGCACGTTCCACACGGCCGGGTCGGCAGCACGGTGACGGGCTGCCCGATGCTCCAGCCGGTGGTGTCCGGCCCGACGGCCGCGATCCGGCCGGACATCTCGTGCCCGATGATCGCGGAGTCACCGACCCGAGCGTCCATGTCGCCGTGGTAGATGTGCAGATCGGTGCCGCAGATCCCGGTGTACGCCACCTCGATCCGCACCTGGCCGGGACCCGGCGGGACCGGGTCGCGATCCTCGATTCCGAGGTCTCGCGCCCCCCGGTAGACGACTGCCTTCATCGATCCTCCGTCTCGACGGCCGGCACGTCGTTCGTGCCGACCGGACATGGCCGTGGGTGCACCGCGATGGCGGTGCACCCACGCGTTCCCTGTTTCTGGCGGTCAGCTCAGTGCCGCCCGGTGGGCGACACCTCGTTGCGGTAGTTCAGCGGCACGACGGGCACCTGGCGGGCGGGGACGACCCCGTCGATTCCGCCCAACAGCCGCCGACCGGCCCGTTCCGGCCGGACGTTGGGGCTCTCGGCCGTCTGCGCCTGCGGGCGGTGGTTGGCCGTCCGGATCCGCTCCTCGTCGATGCGGACACCCAGCCCGGGTGCGTCGCCGAGAATGAAGGCGCCGTCCTCGACGTGCAGGTCGACGGAGACGCCGACCGGCGGGTGCAGGTCCTGCAACTCACTCGTCAGGTGGTTCGGCACCGAGGTCGCGGCGTGCAGCAGACCGATCGGGCTGTTGCCGATCGGGCTGACCGGCAGGTCGTAGGCGTGCGCCAGGGCGGACGCCCGCAGGAAGTGGGTGACCCCCCAGACGGCGGCCATCTGGACGACGTCGACCGCGCCGGCGGCGAGCAGCGGGCGGTACTGTTCGAGCCCGGTGAGATTCTCCCCGGTGGCGACCGACGCGCAGACTCCTCGGCTGACGGCGGCGAGGCCCTCCGCGTCCCAGCGTCGGACGGGCTCCTCGATCCAGATGAGGTCGAGGGAGCGTTCGAGTTCGCAGACGTGCCGGACGGCCTGCTTGCGCGTCCAGGCCTCGTTGACGTCGAGCATGAGACCCGGTCGCCGGCCGTGCCCCGCCTCGGTCAGGACCTCCTTGACCAGGGTGAGGCGGTGCCGGTCGCGCTCGATGTCGAGACCGCCCTTGAGCTTCGCGGCACGCAGGCCGTGACTGGCGTAGACCTCGTACTCCGCGACGAGTTCGTCGTCGGTGAGCCCGATGTCCAGTCCGGACGCGTAGGCGTTGACCCGCCGGTCACGTCCGCCCAGCAGCCGCCACAGCGGCTCGCCGGCGGCCTGCGCCTTGATGTCCCAGAGCGCGGTGTCCAGTGCGCCGATGGTGCCGAACACCGGGCCGGCGTGGCCCGCCTTGAAGGTGTGCCGCAACATGCGGTCGTACAGGGTCGTCACGGCACGGGGGTCTTCGCCCTCGATGGCTGCGAAGATCCGCTCGATCTCGACGTGGGGCCCGAGGCCGACTCCCGAGACGCCCTCGTCGGTGTCGACGATGACGATCGAGACCGGAACCACCCCGTCGGGGAACACCCCGTTGGCATCGCCGACGGGCCGCCCCCATTCCTGGACCGTGGTGAGCGTCCGATATCCCGTGATCCGCATGTCAACCCTTCGTGGAACCGGCGGCTACACCGTCGGCAATTTGGCGCTGGAGGAACAGGTAAACCAACAGGACGGGAATGGCGGCGATCAGCACCCCGGAGGCGAAGGTGGGAATGTTGTCGGAGTACTGCCCCCGCAGGGAGGTCACCCCGATCATGAGCGTCCGGTGATCGGCCGAGGGCATCATCACCAGCGCCATGAGGACGTCGTTCCAGCAGAACAGGGCGTTGAGGATGCCGACCGACAGCAGTGCCGGCCTGCCCAGCGGCAACATGATCCGGCGGTACACGCCGTACACGGTGTTGCCGTCGATCCGGGCCGCGTCGACGATCTCCGGTGGGATGCCCCGGTAGTAGCTCGTCATCAGGAACACGGTGAAGGGCAGGAACTGGGCCACGTAGACGAGGATCAGACCGGGGTACGTGTCGATCAGCCCCGCGTCGGCCATGATCCGGGACAGCGGCACCATGATCACCTGGAACGGGATGAAGAGCCCCGCGAGGCAACCCAGGAACAACGCCGACGAGCCACGGAACCGCAGTTGGCTCAGCGCGAAGCCGGCCATCGACCCGAGCAGCAGCAGCAGGAGCACCGACACCGTCACCACGAGCAGCGAGTTGACGAAGTAGCGGCCCATGCCGACGCTGTTCCACGCCGTGCTGATGTTCTCCCAGCGCAGGGCGTCGGTCAGGGAGAACCGGTCGAGGATGTAGTCACGGCGGGTCTTCATCGCGACGTTGGCGGTGAAGAGCAGCGGGTAGATCGTCGCCAGCGCGAGCAGTGACATGGGGATGGCGATCAGCCACCATCCCAGGCGGGCCCGAGACATCAATCCTCCTTTCCGGATCGTTCGAGCAGCTTGATCTGCAACAGCCCCACCACGAGCATGATCATGAAGAGGATCGTCGACGCGGCCGACGCGAGAGCGGGACGGTTCATCTGGCCCTGCTGCTTCCAGATGTAGAACTCCGGCAGGTACGTCGACCCCTCCGGCCCCCCGCTGGTCATGATGTAGAGCAGCCCGAACATCGAGGTCAGCATCCCGATCATCGTGGTCACGAAGACGAACTGGATGGTGCGCGAGAGGGCCGGAACGATCACGTGCCAGACCACCTGGCGCAGCGACGCCCCATCGACGCGGGCGGCGTCCAGCAGCGCGGGGTCCAGCGTGGCGAAGCCGGAGAGGAACACCACCAGGGCCATCCCGAAGGTGGCCCAGATGTGCACGCCCACCACCATGAACATCGCCAGGTCCGGGTCACCGAGCCAGTCCACCGGAGTGATGCCGAACGACCCGAGGATGGCGTTGAGAGGGCCGTCGAAGGCGAGCAGCAGGTTGAAGATCGCGCCGACGATGACCGGCGAGAGCACCGCGGGGAAGAAGTACACGCTGCGGTAGAAGCGGTGGCCGGGCACCCGCAGGTAGATGAACGTCGCGAGCAGGCCGGGGATGGCCACCGCCACCGGGAGCAACAGCACCAGCAGCCCGACGTTGCTCAGCGCGGTCCGGAACAGCGGGTCGTGGAACAGCTCGCGGTAGTTGCCGAATCCGACAGCCGTCCCGTTTTGCGCACCGTCGCCGGTGAAGGAGAAGTTGACGCCGAGGAGCAGCGGATAGAGCCGCAGCACCACGATGATCAGGATGGCCGGAGCGACGAGGACGTAGGGGGCGAAGCGTTCGGCCCGCAGACCGCCGCGGGTGCGACGAGACTGCGCACCATGCCGATGGGCGGCGGGGGTGGGCCCCGCCCCGCCGGCCCGTCCGGCCTGAGCCAGACGGACCGACGGTTGCGTGTTTCCAATTGACACGAGGTCAGCCCGCCTGGTCGGAAGCGGCCAACTGCTTCACCACCTCGTCGACGGTGATCGAACCGCTGAGCAGTTGCTGGGAGAGGCGGCCCATCAGGTCGAGCGTCTTCGAGGAGAGCGCGACGTGCAGCGCGGGCTTGCCACTCTTCAGCTCGCCGACGATCGTGGAGACCGCGGGCCCGCCCGCGGACACGTCGATGGTGGTGTCGGCGGCGATCGCGCCGGCGTCGGCGTAGAAGGCCTTCAACGCGTCGGCCGAGCTCAGGGAGCGCACCAGGTCGGCGGCCACCTTCGGGTCTTTCGTCCACTTGGCGACCGCGTAGCCGATGCCACCGTCGTACGGGAGGCTCGGGGTGGTGCCAGCGGTGACGACCGGGGCCTTCATGACGCCGAGCTTCTCCGGGGTGAGGAACTCGTTGAAGTCCTGCCAGTGCCCCACGTCCGACATCAGACCCATGACGTGCGCGGCCTTACCGGACTGGAAGAGCGCGAACGAGTCGTTGAACATGGCGGTCGAGTTGGCCCCGTCGCTGTTCATCTTCTTGTCGCCGGACTCCTTCCAGGTCTGGAAGATCCGCTTGACGTTGGGGGAGTTCCAGTCGCGCTTGCCGGCGATCCAGGCGTCGTACTCCGCGGCGGTGAGGGTGGTCGAGCCCAGGCTGGAGAGCCAGAACTGGATGCCGACGCCCTCCTTGTTGCCGAGGGCGAAGCACTTGGAGCCGGCCTTGGAGATGGCGGCGCAGTCGGCGACGAACTTGTCCCAGGTGGCGGCCGGGGTCGCCGGGTCGAGGCCGGCCTTGCGGTAGACCTCCTTGTTGTAGTAGATCGGGTAGCCCTGGAGGGTCACCGGGGCGGCGTAGACCTTGCCGTCCTTGCTGAACGCCTCCCAACCGGCCAACCGCTGCTTGTCCTCGGCCACGTAGTCGGTGATCGGCACCAGCGCGTCAACGCGGTCGCGGATCTGGCCACCACCGTTGAACAGCATGACGTCCGGGCCCTTGCCGGACTGGATCGCCGCACCGAGCAGCGTGTAGTACTGGTCGAAGGGCTGCGCTACGAACTCGACCTCGACCTTTGCGTGCTTCTTCTTGAAGTCGGCCTTAGCCTTGTCCAGATAGGATTTGGCGAACGGCTCGCCGGACTTCCAGTCCCACACGACGAGCTTGCTGTCCGACCCGCTTGACGAACTCGAATCGCTAGCACTTCCACAACCGGCCAGGGCCAGGCCCACAACGAGGACGGCCGACCATATTGCGCGCTGTCTCATCAGTTGTCACCTCAGAAAGTGGGGTGGCCGGCGGACGCGCCGCCGTGCCAATGTTGCCCGGAACGTAACTCGTATGACGTGTGACGTCAATACTCAGCCGTACACTGAGCCAGACGTCGTGCCACGGCGAGCCTTTCGGAGGGGACATGACGCCATCGCAGGAGACGGCCCTGAACAGCCCGGTGACACCGGCATGGGTGCGTCGACCGACCAACCTGGCCCGAGCGGTCACCGCCGAACTGGTGGAGCGCATCGTACGCGGCGTACACCCGTCCGGGACGTCCCTACCGCCCGAGCCGATCCTCTGCGAGACCTTCTCGGTGAGCCGGACCGTCGTCCGGGAGGCGGTCAAGATCCTGCAGGAGAAGGGGCTGGTGCAGGTGCGTCAGGGCGCCGGCACCATGGTCACCCCCGCGGCGCAGTGGGACATGCTCGACGAACTCGTCCTCGGGGCCACCATCGCCCAGGACGACAGCCTCGCCATCCTCGACGATCTCGTCGTCACCCGGCGCGTGCTGGAATCCGACATGGCGAACGTCGCCGCCCGGCTCGCCGACGCGCAGACCATCGACCGGCTGAGCGCCATGGTCGACCGGATGGACCAGCTCGTCGACGACCACGTCACCTACCACGAGCATGACCGGGCCTTCCACGACGCGATCATGCAGACGTCCGGGAACCGCATCGCTCGCGGCGTCGTGCGGGCACTGGAGAGTCAGGTCATCAACACCGCCCGTTACATGGGCCGGACCGAGCGCTCCCTGTGCGTGGCGTCCAACCGGGGCCACCGGCGCATCTACGAGCGCATCGCGGCGCACGACTCCGAGGGTGCCGCCGCGGCGATGTTCACCCACATCACCGAGGCCTGGCTGGTCCGCCGCAGCGGTTCCGGCAAGCCGGTTCGTCTGCAACGCTGACCGGCCGAACGACGAAGCGGCGCCCACCCCCGGGCTACGGGGGCAGGCGCCGCCAGCGGCCGACCAGGTCGGCAACGCGGGTCAGGAGAACTGGGCGAAGAACCTCCAGATCTCACCCTTGGTCCAGGTCGTGATGCCGCTCTCGGCATAGGTGCCGTCGACCGGACCGGGCATGTGACCGTTGTCGTACGCGGCCCACTGCACCGGGTAACCGGAACGGCAGCCCGAGTACGTGGTGGTGACGTGCGTGCGGCTGCCGGCCGCCGGCTCACGCGGGCTCTGCGCGGTGCAGCCGTTGTTCCGGACGAACGTGTCGCGCAACGCCCGGCCACCGGAGATGCCCAGGACGTTGTCCGAGATGCCGTGCAGCCCGAAGTAGGCGATGGGCTGCGTACCGCCACTGCAACCGCTGATCTGCCCACCGGAGATGACCGCGACGGCGCGGAAGACGTTGGCCCGCGCGCAGGCGACGGCGTAGCTCATGCCGCCACCCCAGCTGAAGCCGAGGGCGAACCGCTGCCTCGGGTTGACGCAGAGGCTGCTCTCGATCCGGCTGATCATGTCGTCGACGAAGACGATGTCCTCACCACCGGCGTTGCCCCAGCCGTTGCCGAACCCCTGGGGCGCGACCAGGATCGCGCTGTTGTTCGACTGCTCCTGCTGCCCGTAGTAGGACCACGGGGTCCCGCTGGTGCCGCCGGAGGCGATCTCCTGCATCGTGCCGCCGCGCCAGTGGAACGCGAAGATCAGCCGGTAGGGGTTGCTGTTGTTGTAGTTGGCGGGTACCCGCAGGATGAAGGTGCGGGTCTTGCCATTGCTCTGGATCGTGTGCGTGCCGCTGGCCAGCGTCGGTGCCTTGCCGCACCCGCTGCCACCCGACGGCGGGTTGCTGCCGTCGACTCTTACGAGTTGCCACTGCTGGTTGGTGCCGTTCCAGTCGGCGTACTGCACGATGTTGGCGCCGTCGGCGGTGGATGCGCCCTGCACCTCAACGGCCTTGTTGCTGTTGCGGTTGATCAGCCGGACGTAGCCGCCGTCCGAGTCGGCCAGCCGGAACTGCTGGTTCGTCCCGTTGAGGTCGGACCACTGCACGATCGCTCCGCCGTCAGCGGTGGAGAAGCCGCTGACGTCGAGCACCTTGCCGGAGTGCCGGGACTTCAGCCGGTAGAAGCCGCCGCCGGAGTCCACGAACTGCCACTGCTGGTTCGCGCCGCTGTTCCGCGTCCACTGGCTGATCCGGGCGCCGTCGGTGGTGGCCGAGGAGACCAGATCCAGCGCCTTGCCGCTGTTGCGGTTCACCAGGGCGTACCAGGCGTTGGTGTCCACTGTCGCCGCCGCCGCGGGTGCCGCGTTGACCGCGACGAGTGTGCCGGCCGCCATGATCGCGGCCGCCGCGGCGGCCAACCCTGACCGCCAACGACGTCTCGGTGGAGAGGCGGAACGAACCTCACCGATGGACTTCATGGTCCACTCCTTCGATCGGGGTCACCCACGAGCAGAACGCCCGCGCGTGGACTGGGGGTGTGCCAGCGTCTGGTGGTGGCGTCGGCACGTCGGGGGTGCGCAGGCGGGATGCGGCCGCCGGAACAGGTGCCCGGTCAGGCCAGCGATCGACCTTGCCGCCGCGCCGCCCGCGGGTGGAAAATTAGCGCTAACGACGTCATACGTCAAACGACCGACGTCTATCGGAACCGCTGTCCGAGACGGCCACCACGGCCGCCAGCAGGGGCTCGGGTAGCTGGCGGAAACCCACAGCCTCGGCGGCCCGGGACGACCTGACGCCTGTCCTGTTGTCGCTCACAGTCGATGGACGAGGTTCGCTGACGGTCGTAGCGGCCCGCCCCGATGGATGGGGCGGGCCGCTACGGTGTCCCGCTAGTTCATGACTGTCGTCATCCGATGCGGACGAGTTGCCACTGCTGGTTGTTGCCGCCCCAGTCGGCGTACTGCACGATGTTGCCCCCGTCGGCGGTGGACGAGCCCTGCACCTCGACGGCCTTGTTGCTGTTGCGGTTGATCAGCCGCACATAGCCGCCGCTCGACTCGGCGAGCCGGAACTGCTGGTTGGTGCCGTTGTTGTCGGACCACTGCACGATCGCACCGCCGTCGGCGGTCGAGCGGCCGCTGACGTCGAGGACCTTGCCCGAGAGCCGGGACTTCACCCGGTAGAAGCCACCGCCGGAGTCGGTGAACTGCCACTGCTGGTTGGTGCCGTTGTTCCGTGACCACTGGCTGATCCGGGCACCGTCGTTGGTGGCCGAGGCGTACAGGTCGAGCGCCTTACCGCTGTTGCGGTTGAGCAACACGTACCAGGCGCTGGTGTCCACCCCGGTGCCCGGCGGGGGCGTGGTGGGCGTGGTCGAGCCGGAGTTGAGGGTGTCCAGGACGGAGTTGTACGCCGCCTTCTTGTTGCCCGACCGGTCGAAGAGCAGGGCGTTGTCGTCGCCGCGCCAGGAGTCGCTGTCGCGCACACCCCACGTGGTGATGCCCGTGCAGCGCGCAACGGCCAGGCAGGCCCGAGTGACCCCGGCGTAGATGCTGGCCTGGTTGCCGCCGGTCATCACGTCCAGCTCGGTGATCTGCACGTCCACACCGAGATCGGCGAAACGCTGCAGATTGGCCTGGTAGTCACTGGACAACGACGTGCCCAGGTGCGACTGGAACCCCACACAGTCGATCGGCACACCACGGGACTTGAAGTCCCGCACCATGTTGTAGATACCCGTCGACTTCGCGTTGATCCCGTCGGTGTTGTAGTCGTTGTAACACAACTTCGCACCCGGATCCGCGGCCCGCGCCGCCCTAAACGCCGCCTCGATCCAGTCGTTACCCGTGCGCTGCAGGTTCGAGTCACGCCGCGCACCACTGTTACCGTCAGCGAACGCCTCGTTCACCACGTCCCACGAATGGATCTTGCCCTTGAAGTGGGTCGCGACCTGCGTGACGTGGTTCATCATCGCGCTGCGCAACGCGCTGCCGGACATGTTCTGCGCCCAACCCGGCTGCTGCTGATACCACAACAGCGCATGGCCCCGCACACTCTGACCGTTGGCCTGCGCGTGCGCGACCAGCCGGTCACCACCGGTGTAGTTGAACCGACCCTGCTGCGGCTCGGTCGCGTCCCACTTCATGTCGTTCTCGGCCACGACACTGTTGAACTCGCGGTTCAGAATCGTCACGTACTGATTGTCGGAAAGCTTTTGCCCCGCGACGGCCGCACCGAAGTAGCGGCCCTTCTCGGCCGCCGCCGCCTTCAGGGTCGTGCCGGCGCCGCTGGCCGTGGGGGCGAGCACCGCCGTCATGCCCGCGGTGAGTGCGACGGCGAGGGACGCCGCCGCCAGCAGAGTTCTCTTGGGTTTCATGTCGTTCCTTCTCAGTGGTGGTCGCAATGGTGGTGGTGACGTGCCACTTTCTTGCCAGAGTCGGTCCGGGAGGGCTGGTCCTGATCACGACGCGCACGGAGCGGGTTGGCGGCGGCGCGGTCGGTGTCGACGGCGTCGGTGAGCGCACTGACACCTGTCGTCCGGCGGGCTGACAGCGCTGCCGAGGGCGCTTGATCGACGTCCGCATGCCCTGAGGGACGTCGTGATCGTGAGGTGCGACAGCGGCTCGCCCGGTGAACCATCGCTGGCGTCCTCAATATCGAGGGTGAGCGATAACATGCCGTTCGTCAAGACGTAACATACGCCCGGATCGATACCGTGGGGGCTGACCTCCGCCGATGCCTGCCTCGTCAGCGCCGCCCGGTGCGCAGCCCTGGCCAGGGGCTGATGCGCGTCGCGACCCCCTCGCCGACGCGAGTATCCCGGTGAAACTGTTATCGCTCACAGCACAACGGAGCATGACCCACCGTCAGCAGACGGCTGCGCCGTGCGCCGGACCCGCCGGGTCCTCGTCGGGGCGTACTCCGGCGAGGATGTCGGCGGTGGTGTGGGCCTCGATACCGGGCGGCTCGTGGTCGGTGAACCGCGAGACGACAGCCCGGACGTGCCGCTCGGCAGGTGCCGCCAGGCCGTCGTAGACGGCCTCGAACAACTCCCGCGCCGGCCTCCGCAGCCAGTTCTTCGGCAGGAGTTCCAGGGGCAGCTGCGGATCGAGGACGGGGAAGCGCCGGAAGGTGTCCATCACCTCGGTCCGGGCCCGCACCGCGGCCGCTCCGTCGATCTCCCCCGCCGCCACCCGCGGCAACACCGCCGTCCAGTGCGCAAGGAACGCCTGGTAGCTCCGGCCGATCTCGGTGATGTCCCAGGCCTCGATCGGGGCGCGGTGGATGGCGGACTCGATCGCGGTCTGCCGTCCGCGGAACACCGTGACGGCACCGAGGGTGAGCTGGTCGAGCTGGGTACGAGCGGCAGGGGTCAGCTCGTCCGGCGAGATCCACAGTCCGTCGTACAACGGCGCGTATCCGAGCCACCGCAGTTGGGCACGAAGGGCCCGGCGCTGGGCACTCCGGTCCTGCGGCAGCGAGAACGCGACGATCGTCCAGCACCCGTCCCAGGGCACGGTCGAGCTGGTCGAGGCGAGGATCCAGTGGCCGCCGGCGGAGAGGTTGACAGCGGCGGCGCGGCTGAGTCGGTAGGAGCTGCGCCGCCCACGTCGGCTGCCCTCCAGGACGCCGCGACGGGCCAGTCGGCTGATCGCGGTACGCGCGCCGGCCGCGCTCACCCCGGTCTCCGCGAGCAGCGCGACGATGGCGGCGGACGGGATCGCGGCACGAGTCCGCAGGGTGTAATCAGCCAGCAGGGTCACCGCCACGCCCTGCGGCGAGTTGCCGACCTGCCGCCGGGGCAGCCGGAGCGGTTGGTCTCCGTCGTCGGGATAGATCTCGTCGATGTCGAACGGGCTTGCCACAGGCGCTCCGTGCTCTTCAGGGACGGTGTGACGACTGTAGACGGAATACCGCCGAACGAGCGTCGCGGTCGACAGGCGATAGAAGAGCTTCGATTGACACTTGTTGGTCCGAGGAGAACACTAATCGCCACGCGATGTGGTCCGGAGTCGGGCAGGGCGAGCCACCGGTAGCGGGCATCGCGCGATCACCGCGGGCCTCGGGCATCCCCGCGAGGCAGATCGTGCGGCCATCCACAGCCTGCACAGGCAATCGAAGGAGTCGTCCGTTGAGAATCAGAAGGAAACTGCTGCTCACCCTGGCCGTGCCGCTGCTGGCGGCCGGCCTGGCGGTCCCCGCGATCCAACCCGCGTACGCGGCGTCGCTGACCGAGGTGACCAGCTTCGGTGACAACCCGGGTCGGATGCGGATGCACGTCTACGTGCCGGACAACCGCCCGGCCCGGCCGGCGACCATCGTGGCGATGCACGGCTGCGGTGGGTCCGGCCCCGGCTTCTACTCCGGCAGCGAGTTCGCCGGCCTGGCCGACCGCTACGGATTTATCGTGATCTACCCGTCCGCGACCCAGCAGGCCGGATTCGGCAACTGCTTCGACGTCTGGTCGGACGCGGCCAAGCGGCGCGGCGGCGGCAGTGACCCGGTGTCCATCGTCTCGATGGTCCGGCACGTGCAACAGCAGTACGCCGCCGATCCGGACCGCGTCTACGCCACCGGCAGTTCCTCCGGCGGCATGATGACCAACCACATGCTGGCCCTCTATCCCGACGTGTTCAAGGCCGGCGCCGCGTTCATGGGGGTGCCGTTCAACTGCTTCGCCAACGCGGCCGACTTCCCACCCACCAGCAGCCAGTGCACCGGCGGAAACATGAACCGGACGCCGCAGCAGTGGGGTGACGCGGTCCGCCAGGCGTACCCCGGGTACTCCGGACCCCGCCCGCGCATCCAGTTGTGGCACGGCACCAACGACACCCTCGTGCCGTACTCGCTCTTGCAGGAGTCGATCGAGCAGTGGACGAACGTGTTCGGGCTGAGCCAGACACCCACCTCGACCGACACTCCGCAGCCGAACTGGAACCGGCGCAGGTACGCCGACAGCAGCGGCACGGTTCAGGTCGAGGCGTACAGCATCCAGGGCGCCGGGCACAGCCTGCCCGCCAGCGGCATGGCCGCGTCCGCCATCGGGTTCTTCGGCCTGACCAGCCCGCCCAACCCGACGACGCCACCGCCCAACCCGACCACCCCACCGCCGAATCCGACCACGCCACCGCCGAATCCGACCACCCCGCCGCCGAACCCGACCACCCCGCCGCCGGACTCCGGCGGCTGCCGGGTGACCGTCACGGTCAACGCCTGGAACAGCGGGCTGACCGAGAACATCACCGTCACCAACACCGGCACCGGTGCCGTCAACGGCTGGTCCCTGGTGTTCACCCTGCCCGGCGGGCAGAGCATCACCTCGGGCTGGAACGCCTCCTACTCCCCGAACTCGGGGCAGGTGACGGCCAGGAATGTCGCCTACAACGCCGGCATACCCGCCAACGGATCGGTGACCGTCGGCTTCCAGGCCACGCACACCGGTAACACCGCCAAGCCGAGCGCGTTCACGCTCGACGGCGCGAGCTGCTCGGTGGCCTGACACCGAACGGCACTCCGGGGACGGCGCGCACCCGTACCTCCTCGGAGCCTCGCCGGCCGTGACCGCCGGCCTGAGCCGGCGGGCGTCGACGAGGGTGTGCGCCGGTCACCACCGCGGTGGTGACCGGCGCACGTGTCGTTCAGACGCCGCTGCCGGGGTCAGCGGTAGCCGGCGCTCACGATGCTCGCCTGCACCGCGGCCTCGGTCGCGTCGGACGGGTAGCCGGCGACCATGGCCCCCTCGTAGAAGGTGCCGGCGCTCAGGTTCGCGCCGCCGTCGGGCTTGCAGCAGTCACCGCCACTGCCCAGGATGATCGCACCCTGCTTCTTCATCGGGCTGTAGCCGGGCGGGAGCGAGCCGTCGTACAGCGTGTAGAGGCTGCCGGACGTGGCGTCGCTGCCCTTGATGGCGAAGCGGGAGGTGCCGTTGTTCTTGAGGGTCGCGGTCACGAACTTGCTGGTGAAGGCGCGCTGGTTCGGGTTCCAGCTCTGGCTGCCACCGGGGAAGAGACCCCACTCGAGGTCCGCCTGCACCCAGGGTCCGCTGCCGGAGCAGCCACCGAACCAGCACTGCTTGCTGAAGTTGATGGCGTCCATCGCACCGGCGGCGTCGGCCTTGCGGGTCGTCTCGCTGTTGCCGTAGTCGAAGCAGCAGCCGTTGTTGACGTGGGTGCCGCTGGTGACCATGTACATGCCCTCGGGGGCGGCGCCGGTCGGCACCCCGGTGAGGTGCCCGTCGCGCCAGTAGCTGTTGCCGGGGTTGATGTAGAGCGAGTACGCCTTGGCGCCACCCACGGTCAGCGACTCCGACGTCGCGATCGCCGGCCTGCTCTGCGGCGATCCCGGAACCACGCTCGACCCCTGGTACCAGAGGTCGTTGCCGCGCCCGGACTGGTCGAATACCACGGTGATCACGCAGGTGGTGCCGGTGCAGAAGGAATCCTGCGTCGCCGCGTTGGCGGTGCCACCCGTGCCGGTCAGCCCGATGTTGCGGGTCGTGTTGTCCGACGAGCGCCGGACCTGGTAGAGGTTGCCGGAGTACGCCGCGTAGAGCGCCCGCGTCGTGCTGTGCGCCGCGACGCACGCAGTGCCGCCCGAGGCGTAGATGTCGCAGGGGCGCGCACCGCTCGGCGGCGGACTGGTCGGCGGTGCCGAGGTCGGCGGCACCGAGGTCGGCGGCGTGTTCGGCGAGGCCCACTGCTGGTTGGCGCCACCGTTGCAGGCCCAGAGGATGACCTTGGTGCCGTTCGCGGTGGCGGCGGCGTTGGCGTCGAGGCAGAGCCCGGACTGCACGCCGGTGATGGTGCCGTTGCTGTTGACGTTCCACTGCTGGTTGTTCTGGCCGTTGCAGTCCCAGATGATCGCCTGGGTCCCGTTGGTGGTGCCCCGGCCGGAGGCGTCCAGGCACTTGTTGCCGTACACCTGGAGTTGCTTGCTCGACGTCCAGGTCCAGGTCTGGCCGGCGGCGCCGTTGCAGTCCCAGAGTTGCGTCTGGGTGCCGTTGGTGGTGCTGGAGTTGGGCACCTCGAGGCAGCGACCGGACGGCGTGCCGACGATCCGGGTGCTCTGCCCCGGCTGGATGGTGGCCGCCACGGCGGCCTCGGCGGCGAAGGGCGAGCCGGTGGGGGTGGTGCCGACGCCGATGCCCACGACGACGAGCACCCCGGCCAGGACACCGGCCAGGAGGGTCAGACGTCGGACGCGTTGACGTCTCGGGATGAGGTCGCGGGCTGTGTCTGGCCCGCTGCGGGACGGGGTTCGCACGAGGTGGCTCCTCGGAGTCGGGGAAGTGCGGGGTAATCGTCGACGCGCCACGGGCGGGTGGTGGCATGGCGAATCGCAGCGAATCGTATGACCTTTATTTTATTCATGTCAATGAATGTGGTTGCCGGGTGGCGCGCTGGCCGCTGGGCGGGGCAGCCAGCGCGTCACCTCCCCCGGGACGACTACCGCCCCAGGATCCGCCATGTCTGGTTCAGGGTGCCGCCCTGGTTGACCGCCTTGCAGGTCCACTGGTGGACGAGTGCGCCGGCCGCCGTGGAGACGCCACTGACATCGACACACTTGCCGCTGTGTCGGGCGACGAGTTGGTAGTCGTGCGAGTCGTTGCCCGAGTAGGTCACCTTGCGAAGAGTGAACTGCTGGTTGGAGCTGTTCAGGCAGGTCCACTGGTGCACGGCAGCGCCGTCGGCGGTGGACACGCCACTGACGTCGAGGCACTTGCCGCTCTGCTGGTTGACCACGGTGTACGTGTTGGCCACGCCCGCGACCGGACGGAAGTTCCAGAGCTGCTGGTCGCCGCCGTCGCAGTAGTTCTGCTGTTGGACGTTGCCGTCGGCGGTGCTCAGGCCGACGTTGTTGAGGCACTGCTGGGAGTGCTGGGCCACCGCCACCGACTGGAAGCCATTGTCCGACGGGGGCAGCAGGGTGATCGTGTAGGTGTCGGTCTGGTTGGTGTACGGCACGGACACGGTGGCGTTGTTGTTGGACACGTTGACCACGCTGTTCGAGACCGTGATCGGCCCCGGCACGGCGCCGCCGCCGTTGTGCGGGATGCGTTGGGTGAGGACCCGGACCTGGTTGTTCGCCACGATGCCGCTGGTGGTGTCCAGGCGTTGCAGGTTGACGGTCAGGTTCCCGGTGGTACGACCACCGCCGATGAGGACCTTCGCCGTGCCGGTCGCCTTCGTGGCGAACGCGTCGTACGACTGGCTGGGGGTGACCGCGGCGATCTGTCCGGTCTGCGAGGCGTAGTAGCGGTAGTTCCACCACTCGCCCTTGGGCTGGTGCTGCCCGGCCGAGTTGCGGATCAACAGGTTGCCGAGGTCGTTGTGCAGGCTGCCTCCGCTGGCCCAGTTCGCGCGCAGGCCGTCGGCCCGGGCGCGTTCCAGCCGCGCGATGTACCAGGCGCCGTCGGCCGGGTTCTGCTCGTCGGGCGCGCCGTACTCGTTGATCTGGTAGGGCCGTGGGTGGGGGATGCCACGGGGGTCGAGGGTGGCGTTGGCGGCGGCGACGTTGGCGACCGGGTCGCCCGGCAGCGAGTGCCAGCTGATGATGTCCGGCACCGTGTTGGTCGAGCGGACGAAGTCCAGGTACTGGTTCCAGAAGGCGTGGTTGGTCGACGGGACGCAGGCACAGCTCGGCCCGACGATGAGCTGGTTGGGGAACTCCACCCGGAGGCGCTGGTAGGTGCGGCGCCACAGTTCGAGGTACTGGGAGATCGGGCGGTTCCAGAAGATGGTGATGTTGGGTTCGTTCCAGATGTCCCACTGCACGTTCAGCCCGGACGCCCGGACGTCGGTGATCAGCCGGGTCAGGAAGTTGTCGTAGTCGGTCCAGTTGCCGTTGTCGCCGGGGAAGCGCGAGATTCCGGCGCCGTCGGCACCCCACAGGTCGTGCGGCAGGATGATGAACTTCCCGCCGAGGGCGGTGGTCCGACGTGCCTGGGCGAGGGTGGAGTTCCACCGGCGGTCGTAGGTGCCGCCGACCCAGCCGCTGCCCGGCAGCTGCGCGCCACCGGCACGCATGGACTGGAACTTGACGTCTCGGTAGAAGTGGTCGGCCGGACCGCTGGCGTTCTCGGTCATGCCGTAGATCCAGCCGGACGCGCGGTAGGTCGGCGTGCCGTTGTCCGTGGCGAAGTTGACGCTTATCGACTCGTCGGCGGCCTGGGCCGGGGACGCGGCGACGGTTACGGCGGCGGTGGCGGCGAGCAGGCCGACCACGAGTCGGGCGACGAGCGCGTGCGCTCGTCCTGACCTGCCGGGGGACGGGGTTTTCACGGGCGGCTCCTTGGTGGGGCGCGGGGGACGCTCTCCGGAGGGCTGCGCTTGCGAATCGATTCGCTGGGATCGTAGGACCAGGAACTGAACGATGTCAATGAAGTGACGGCGCGGTGAAGGTGGCGTTTCACAGCGCAACCTTCAGAACGCCCGATCATCTCTTGACCAGCCGGCAACGACGGACCTATCTTCGTGCGAACCGATTTGTCGAATCGGTTCGCCTCATGGTCGGACGTCGTCCGACCCGCGACGGTCAACCCGCACACCCCACCCTGACGATCGACTGAAGTGAGGCAACACATGACAGGACTCAGTCGTCGACGGCGCCTGGCCGCCGTCGCCGTGATAGCGCTCGCCGCGGTGACCGGCAGCGCCTGCTCATCGTCGTCCGGCGACGGACCCGGCGACGGCGGCGCCTACCTCGTCTGGGACCCGTATCCGCAGTTCGCCGCCGACTCGGAGTGGGTCGCACTGCTCAAGAAGTGCGGCACCTCGGCGGGGGCGGCGAGCGTCGAGCGGACCGGCTACGACACCACCGACCTGACCAACAAGGCTCTGCTCGCCGCCCAGCAGGGCAACTCACCGGACGTGCTGATCGTGGACAACCCGGTCATCTCGACACTTGCCGAGGCCGGCGCGCTCACCACCACCGACGACAACAAGCTCGACGTCTCGGCCATGGCGCCGAACCTGCTCGGCGCCGGCCAGAGCGGGGGCAAGACGTACGGGGTGCCGATCGGGGCGAACACGCTCGCCCTCTACTACAACAAGGACCTGCTGAAGGCCGCTGGCGTCGATCCGGCCTCGATCAAGGACTGGGCGTCGCTGACCGCGGCACTGAACGCGGTCAAGGCCAAGGGGAAGAAGGGCATCACCTTCTCCGCGATCGGCACCGAGGAGGGCAGCTTCCAGTTCCTGCCCTGGTTCTGGGGTTCGGGAGCCCAGCTGACCAGCCTGGACTCACCGCAGGCCGTGTCCGCGTTGACGCTCTGGACCGACTGGCTCAAGCAGGGCCTCGCGCCGAACTCGGTCATCAACAACACCCAGACCACGAGCTGGCAGGAGTTCGCCACCGGCGACTTCGCGTTCGCCGAGAACGGCACCTGGCAGTTGGCCAACGCGGAGAAGCTCGGCTTCTCCTACGGCACCATCGCGATCCCGGCCAGCGCGGGCGGCCCGGCGCCGGCGCCCACCGGCGGTGAGTTCGTCTCCATCCCGGTGCAGAAGAAGACCGACAGGTACGAGACGTCGCAGAAGATCGTCGCCTGCCTCACCAACGCCGACAACCTGCTCACCACCGACACCACGCTGTCCTACGTGGCACCCGTCGCCGCCGTGCAGGATCGGCAGGCCGCCGACCCCAAGCTCAAGGTCTGGGTGGAGGCGGTCCGGGCAGCCAAGGGCCGCACCGGTGACAACCTCGGCACGAAGTACCCGAAGATCTCGGAATCGCTGTGGACCGCGGTGCAGTCGGCGCTCAGCGGTGGGAAGTCACCGAAGGACGCACTGACCGCCGCTCAGGCCGCGACCAGGTAACCGCGCCGAACCGACACCATGCTCCCCTCGACACACAGCTCCACTGCCGTACCGGATCCGGGTGAGGCGGCGAAGTCCGCCCCACCCGGTCCTCCGCCGTCCCGCGCCCGCCGGCCCAACCGTTGGCTGGCGTGGGGCTTCCTGGCCCCGGCGACCCTCTACCTGGTGGCCTTCTACGCCTACCCCCTCTACCGCAATCTCGAGTTGAGCCTGCGCGAGTACACCGTCCGCTCGTTCGTGCAGGGTGGCGCGCCCTTCGCCGGCCTCGACAACTACCGGACGGTCCTGACCGATCCGGCCTTCGGGTCCACGCTGACGCACACCCTGGTCTTCACTGGCGCCTCACTGGTCTTCCAGTTCACGATCGGCATGGCCCTGGCGCTCTTCTTCCACCAGCACTTTCCCCTGTCGCGCACGTTGCGGGCGTTGATCCTCGTACCGTGGCTGCTGCCGCTGATCGTCTCGGCCTCGACCTGGTCGTGGCTTCTCAACAGCGATTCCGGGTTGGTCAACGCGGCGCTCGGCGTCGTCGGCATCGACCAGGTCAACTGGCTCACCTCGCCGGGCTGGTCGCTCGCCTCGGTGATCATCGCGAACATCTGGATCGGCATCCCGTTCAACCTGGTGGTGTTGTACAGCGGGCTACAGGCGATCCCGGTCGAGATGTACGAGGCGTCCGCGCTGGACGGCGCGTCGAGCTGGCAACGGTTCTGGGGGATCACCTTTCCGCTGCTGCGTCCCGTCTCCGCGATCACGCTGCTGCTGGGGCTGATCTACACGCTGAAGGTCTTCGACATCATCTGGATCATGACGAAGGGTGGCCCGACCAACTCCTCCGCCACGCTCGCGACCTGGTCCTACCGACTCGGCTTCGGCAACCTGCTGCCCGAGTTCGGTCCGGGTGCCGCCGTCGGCAACCTGCTCATCGTGATGGCCCTGATCGCCGGGCTCGTCTACATCCGGATCCAGCGGAGGCAGAACCTGCCATGACCACCTCCACACCTCGGGTCTGGTGGAAGACCGTCGTCGGTCTGGTGCTGACCGGGCTGATGCTCTTCCCCGTCTACTGGATGATCAATGTGTCGTTCACCCGGGACCAGGACATGCGGGCCGATCCCCCGCACCTGTTCCCGACCAACGGCACGCTGGACGGCTACCGGGCCGTGCTCGACCAGCAGTTGCCGTACCTCGGCACCAGCTTCCTGGTCGGTCTCGGCACGGTGGCGCTGACCGTGGCGCTGGCCGCCCCCGCCGGATACGCGCTGGCGAAACTGCGGCCACCCGGCGGCACGGCACTGAGTTTCGTCCTGCTGATCGCGCAGATGATCCCGGGCATCATCATGGCGATGGGCTTCTACGCCATCTACCTCAGTCTCGGCGTCCTGAACACGCTGCCCGGCCTGATCCTGGCCGACTCGACGCTCGCGGTGCCGTTCGCTGTGCTGATCTTCACGGCCTTCATGTCCGGCATACCCGACGAGCTGCTCCAGGCCGCTGTGGTCGACGGCGCTGGCCGGCTGCGAACCTTCTGGTCGATCGTGCTCCCGGTCAGCCGCAACTCGATCGTCACGGTGTCCCTGTTCGCGTTCCTCTGGTCGTGGTCGGACTTCATCTTCGCCTCGACACTCGCCGGCGGCGGCGACCACCAGCCGATCACCCTCGGCATCTACCACTACATCGGCAACAACAACCAGCAGTGGAACGCCATCATGGCCACCGCTGTCGTCGCCTCCATCCCCGCCGCGGTGCTGCTGATCCTGGCCCAGCGCTACGTCTCGATGGGCGTGACCGCCGGCGCCGTCAAGGACTGACCACCCGCACCACAGAAAGGCACCCGCCACCCATGACCGTCGCCCCGTCCGGTCCGGAGTTCCCCGTCCAGGACATCCCGTTCAGCTACCGAGGAGCCTGGTTCAACATCTCCCCGGTGGTCGCCGAGAAGACGTACGCCGACGATCTGCACCTGGTCTCCCACCAGACCGGGCTGCACCCCGTACTGCGGCTCTCCCCCGCGGCGGCCGACGCCACGATCGTCGCCACACCCGCGCTGCTGACCTGGCGGAACGGCGCCGACCGGATCGAGGCTGTCTACGACGGCCCGGACACCCTGCGGATCCGGGGCCGACGGCTCGGCCTGCGGGTGGCCGCGGCCGCGCCCACCCTCACCCCGTTCAGCGGCACCTACCTCTACCACGACCCGCTCGACGGCTCCCACGTGTTCACCTCGTACGAGACCGGTCGCCGCTACCGGATCACCGTGCTCTCCGGTGCTCTCCGGCGCACCGACGGCGTCGAGGCGCTCGGCACCGCGGACCGGTACGTCGACCTCCCCGGTGACCAGCCCTGGGAGATCGCGATCGAGGAGTACGCCACCGCCCGCCGCCCGTACGCCGGGTCCGTCCCCTTCGACCAGCTGTGCCGCGACCGGGCCGCCGAGTTCAGCGCGTTCGTCGACGCGGTCGCACCGTGGCGGGGTGCGGAAACGCCGGCCGCCGAGCTGGCCGCCTACGTCCTGTGGTCGGCCACCGTCGCCCCGGCGGGCTTCGTCACCCGGCCCGCGGTCCTGATGTCCAAGCACTGGATGGACAAGGTGTGGAGCTGGGACCACTGCTTCAACGCGATCGCCCTGGCCGCCGGCGAGCCCGAGCTGGCCTGGCACCAGTTCCAGCTGCCCTTCGACCACCAGGACGAGGCCGGCGCCCTACCCGACTCGGTCACGCACTCCGAGGTCCTGCACAACTACGTCAAGCCTCCCATCCACGGCTGGGCCCTGCGGCACCTGCGTCGACGCCTTCCCCAGCCACCGGACCGCGCGGCGTTGGCGCAGACGTACGACCGGTTGGCCCGCTGGACCCGGTTCTGGCTCGACGCCCGCCGGGCCCCCGGCCAGGAGCTGCCCCACTACCAGCACGGCAACGACAGCGGCTGGGACAACGCGACCACCTTCGACGGCAACCGAGTCCTCCAGACGGCCGACCTCGCCGCGTTCCTGGTGTCCCAGCTTCGCTGCCTCGCCGACCTCGCCACCGAGCTGGGTGAGCCCGCCGAACAGTGGTCCCGGGAGGCCGACCGGATCCACGGCGCCATGCTGCGGGACCTGTGGGACGGCGAACGCTTCACCGCCCGCAACCCGCACACCGGCGATCGGCGGGCGAGCCGAAGCCTGCTCGACCTGATGCCCGTCTCGCTCGGCGCCGACCTGCCCGCTCCGGTCGCCGCCGCGCTGGCCCGGGGCGTCGAAACCCACCTGACCACCCACGGGCTGGCCACCGAACCGGTCGACTCGGCGCACTATCTCGCCGACGGCTACTGGCGTGGCCCGATCTGGGCACCCTCCACCGTCCTGGTCGAGGACGGCCTGCGGCGGGCCGGGCAGACCAGGATCGCCGACGAGATCGGTCGACGGTTCCTGGCGCTGTGTGAGAAGTCCGGATTCGCGGAGAACTTCGACGCCGAGACCGGGGCCGGGCTCCGGGACCGGGCGTACACCTGGACCGCCAGCAGCTATCTCATTCTGGCCGCCGGTCAGGAGGAACGGCGGATCACGAAGGAGTAGCAGCCCGCACCGGACCGGTGCTGGAGCGCAACGAGATGGGCGGGCTGTACAGCCGGTGACGTGGCACGGCGCCGGGGGCGGCGATGCTCTCCAACAGCAGCGACACGGCCTCGGCGCCCATCTCGACCATCGGCACGTCCGCGGCCGTCAACGGCGGACGGAAGTCCTCCGCCCAGTGCTGGGCGGCGACACCGGTGACGGAGAAGTCGCGGGGCACGGACAGGCCGGCGCCGGTCAGCGCCCGCTGCATTCCGGGCAGCGCGGCCTCGTTGATGGTGGCGATGGCCGTGACGTCGGGATGGGTCACGAGCAGCTGTTCCACGCACGCCTCGCCGGAGGCGGTGTCGTCGCCGCAGCAGACCTCCACACCGGTCAGGCCCCGCTCCACCGCCGCCGCCCGGAAGCCGGCCAGCGCCCGATGGCTGGGGCCGTAACCCGCGGCCACCAGCTCGGCGGAGCGGTTCACCAGCGCCACGTGCCGGTGCCCCAGGTCGGCCAGGTGGTGCACGCAGCGGGCGATTAGCCCGGAGTAGTCGATGTCGATCCAACTCATGTCCTGCGGCTCGGCTATCCGCCCGATCGTGACGAACGGCAGACCGGCCCTGGTCAGGCGGGTCACGCGGTCGTCGGCGAGGCGGATCTCCATCAGGACCACGCCGTCCACCCGACGCCCGGTGACGATCCGCTCGAAGGACCGGTCGTGGTCACCACCGGACGGGGACAGCAGCACATCGAGGTCGTGGCGAGCGGCCGCCTCCACGACGCTGGCGACGAAACCCAACTGCATGTCGGTCAGCCGCTGACTCGCCGGGGGAATCACCAGGCCGAGGGTGCGGGTGCGTCCCTCCTTCAGCGCGCGGGCACTGGCGTTGGGTCGGTAGTCCAGCTCGTCGATGACCGCCTGGATCCGCTGCCGGGTCGTCTCCGACACGGTCCGCTTACCGCTCAGCACGTAGGACACGGTGCTGCGGGACACCCCCGCCCGACGGGCGATCTCCCCGATGTTCATACCGCGCCCTCGAATCGATTATTGCCCCGACACGGGGACGCACCGTTGTTCGCTGCTGAGCATATCCGTCCTGGATCGCAGGCCCGCGTCAGGAAGTCCGCAGCAGCAAGGGCTGCGGCAGCTGGCGCAATACATGGACGCGCATTAATGTAAAAAGGTGTGACGTGTGATGTCGCTTATCACCGCACCCACCACACCGCCGAGAGGATCCGATGAATGTGAAGAGACGCTTGCGTCGCCTGATGGCCGCCGCGGGGACCGTGCTGGTTCTCGCCCTCGGCGCCAGCATCTACGTGGTCTCGGA